>CANFEY010000043.1 GCA_947446025.1 Bryobacterales bacterium | reverse complement strand
TGGGGTGACCCCCTCTATTGAGACAAACTGCATTGTCACACTTGCCGTTTAATGATTTCTGCTACTCAAACCCCTTCTTCTCCGCCACACTGGTCCTCGGCTGGCGAAGCGGAGGCGGGCTCTGCTGGAGAGCAACCCGCCAAGGAATAGCCAGCCGGAGACTCATCGAGACGATGGTCGGGGGCGCCGGTTTCGGCCGGTTCCCCTTCTACCATTGATGCTACATCGGATCGATAGCTCTCCTCATGCCTGAAAAAACTCATGGTCGCCCCTTGCGAAGCAGTCGCAGGATTGGCGGCCTGCTCGAACTCGTCGGGTGGCGTGTAGCCGAGTGCTGAATGGAGCCGCACGCGGTTGTAGTAGACGTCGATGAACTCGGCGATGTTGGCGCGGAGATGATCGAGGTCGCGGTATTGGTTGGCGTAGATTTCCTCCCGCTTCAACGTCTTCATGAAGCTCTCGCAACTGGCGTTATCGTAGGGATTCGCCGGTCGGCTCATGCTCGGAAGCATGTCGTGTTTCCGCAGCACACCAACGTAATCGCTGGAGGCGTACTGCACTCCACGATCTGAATGATGCACAACACCCGGCGGCGGCTGGCGTTGTTCAATCGCTTTTTGCAGCGCGACAATCGGCAACCGCGCCGCCAAGGTTCGATCCAGTTCCCAACCCACCACCTTGCGTGAGAACGCATCCAGGATCACAGCCAGAAACACCCATTCGCGATGGAGCCGAATGTAAGTGATGTCGGCCACCCAAAGCTGGTTGATGCCGGTGAGTTTCATCCGGCTGGCCAGGTTGAGATAGACCTCCAGGTTGTGATCGGAATTCGTCGTCACCACGAACGCCTTGGGTTGAATGGCGAGTAGATTGTCCTCGCGCATCAGCCGCTGCACGCGCTTGTGATTCACCTGCAGGCCCCGGCGTCGCATCTCTTTGCTGACCCGCCGGTATCCATAGCGCCGCTTGTGTTCGGTGAAGATGAGCTGGATTGCCGACCGCACTTCCATGTCCTCTTCCACCGGCTCCTGCTCTTGCAGCGACCGATAGAAGCCTGCTCGGCTTACGCCCGCCAACTGGCACATTCGCTCGATACTCAGGTTGCCTTGCATCGACATCAACTCCCGCACTCGGTCGTAGATGCCGTCTCGCCAGCTTTGCTGTTGCTCTGGCGTCGAGCCTCGACTTTTTGCAAGGCACCTTTGAAAAAATCCGCTTCCAGCGCTTTATCAGCCACCAACCGCTTCAAGCTCGCGATCTGCAGCCGCAGTTCACGCTCCCGGCCATTCTCCGGCGGAGCCTGCCCGTCATCAATCGGCTCCAACTGATCGTGCCACCGGTACAACTGCCGCCGGTTGATGCCCAACTCCTCGGCCAAAGCAATGACGTTGTCGCAACCCTTCAGCCGTTCCACCGCCATCTTCCGGAATGCCAGGGGATATCTCCCCGCTCGCTTCTTCTTTGCCACTTGCAGTCCCTTTCCCTGCAAAGTGTGTCAAATTACAATGTCTCAAGTTTGGGGGTCAGTCCACCGGCCGTAACAACTACTGTTTCTCCTGCGTGCCCGGCCGCTGGTGGGAAAGCCAGCAATTCCAGGCCTCCGGCTTCTGGATTCACGACTAGCCCCACGGCGTAAGCCTGGCGCTTAAACGGAGCTGCTCTTCCCTAACAACTTCTGCCGCAGCCGCTGTTCGCGGTGCCGAAGTTCCGGCGCGTCCCCCAGCGCCAGCGCAGCGCATGTCCACTCCAGCGCACGCCCCAGGTCCTTCGCGCGATGCTCGGCTTGCTTGGCGAGTTCCTCCAGCGCCTTCACCCGGTACGGATTCCGTGCCGTCGCCAGTTCGGTCCACCCCGCAACGGCCTGATTCTCAGCGCCCAGCTTGCGGTCCAGCGAAGCGATCTCCCACAGCGTCCGAAAGAGCAGTTCGTCGGGCAGGCCTGCATCCACCGCCCGTGCGAACAGCGCGCGCGCCTCCGCCGGATCGCCGGTTTTCAACACCCAGCGGGCCATGCCTGCCATCTCCGCGCCGTGCCGCAGCCCGCCGCTATCCTTGAACGCGGGCGGCACGATTCCGGTGAGGCAGGCGAGCGAGAGGATGTCCAGAGCGTTGTGCTCGAACACAGGCTGCAAGCGCCCGCCCTGGCGCGTGCGCAGATACTCGAAGTACAAATACGGAATCAGCGACCCTGGCACGTCGCCCACGCGCTCATAACCCAGCACCTGAGTTTCCAGGTCCACCAGGCGGCAGCTTTCGTAGCGTAACTTCCACAAGCGGCGCGCGCCGTAGAGCAGATCCACGTGGTGGTCCATCTTGGCGAAGGGCGGACGGCTGCGGTTCAGCCGGTAGCGCGTTTCTAGCAGCGGCTGATCGAAGGTGCGTCCGTTATAGGTGATCAGCACGCGGAACGGAGCCAGGTGTTCGGCGAGCGCGGCCAGAAGGCTGGCTTCCTCCACATAGTCGCGCATGAAAAACTGGCGGACGCGGAAGCCTTCCGGCGTAATGCGGCCCACGCCGACCAGGAACGCACACGTGCCTGTGCCTCCGGCAAGACCGGTAGTTTCGGTGTCGAGAAACGCCCACTCGCCGGGCGGGGCAGACGGTGCCGCGCCTTCTGAGATAGCTTCCAGCAGGTCATGCGGCAGCTCCGCTAGCGCGCCCACATCGGCGCTGCCGTGGCGGCGGTGGCTCGGGTAGAGTGTCTCGATTTCCCAGTGCACTCCGTGTTCGGTTTCGACGAGAGTGCCGGAAAGCCCCTGTTCATGCGGCTGCGGAGCACTGGCAGCAGGCTCTTCGTATTTCTCCACAAAGCGCTGGTTCACGCGCGCCACGCGTTCGCGCAAAGCCTCCAACTGCTCCTGTAAGTCGTTCATTCGCTACTCATTGCCGCTAGCAGGTAGCTTAACACGCGAGGCTTAAAACGCAGCCCTGCCGGAAGAATCCGGTGCAAGGATGTGGAAATCTTGCGAAACCTTGAGGTTTTTTGCACTTTTCCCTTTACACCCGCCGCGCGATCCCTTATGATGCGAATGTACGTAACGCATGCACTCACGTGTGTACATGGGAAAATCAGAGATTCGTAAAGGAGAAACATGGCAGCAGCAAAGATGACTCAATCGCAATTCATCAAGGAACTGGCAGCGGCGGTGGATGTCCCCACCAAGACCGCGAAGGCGTTGGTGACCGCTTACGGTGACCTCGCGGTGAAGGAAACCAAGAAGAACGGTATGTGCGTTCTGCCCGGCGTCGGCCGTTTGGTCCGCGTGGACCGCAAGGCCCGCATGGGACGCAATCCGGCCACTGGCGAAGCGATCAAGATCGCGGCCAAGAAGGTCGTCAAGTTCCGCGTCGCGAAGGCCGTGAAAGACGCCATCGTTCCGCCCAAAGTAAAGAAGTAGTCCGTTGCAATGCAAAACCCCCGCGACCGTGTCTCACGGTTAGCGGGGGTTTTTGTATTTCGTGTCCGATTCAGGCGCCGCTCACACGTCGGGCGCGCCGAAAGCCTTACGCCGGCTTCTTGTCGTCGGGGGTGTCATCGCCCTTCAATGAGTTCTTGAAGTTCCGAATGCCTTCTCCCAAGCCCTTGGCCATCTCCGGGATCTTTTTGCCGCCAAACAGCAGCACAGCGATCACCAGGATGATCAACAACTCAGGGACGCCGATGGATTTCAACATATTATACGGCCTCCTTGCACTTAAGAGTCTAGCATGAAAGTGCCTGGCCCCATGCGTCAGCGTGGGGCCATAGTCTGCGTAAGCCCGAGTCTCATGCGTTGGGCTAGCTGCTTTCAGCGGATCCTCGCGCCATAATGGGGTTGGAGATCCAGGTGAAACGCAAGCAACCAGTCTTCGATCAGGAAAAAGAGGTCCGAGCCATCGCCCGTGAGCGGGTGGGTCCGGTCAAAGCCTCGCGCCCGATTCTGCCCAAGGACCAGCGCAAGAAGCCGAAGCACAAGAAACCGCCGGGGGAAGAGTAGGGGTCGGAGGTCCGCCCTACCAGCCCATCGCGGTGGAGAGACCCTTCCACGCGAGGTTGCCGCCCAAGCCGACCAGCGCCACGCACAGCACGAATTTCAGCTTCGTCGACGGTAGCTTGTTGGCCAACAGCAAACCTGCGATGGCACCCGCCGCGCCGCCGGTCAGCAGCTTTACCAGGACGGGCCAGTCCAAATCGCCCGCTGCCGCGCGAATGCCGCCGCCCACCATATTCAGCACCAGGCCGAAGGTGAGGTCCGTGCCGACGATCGCCGCCGGGGACAGCATGGTCAGGTTCATCAGCGCCAGCGATCCCAGCGCGCCCGCACCGGCGGAGGAGAAGCCGACTTCGAGGCCGATCGGCAGCCCGACGAACGCCAGCCATGATTTGCGATCCACGCTGGTGCTGGGCGCAAAGCGGAACAAGTTGAACATGGAGATCGACATGATGGTCAGCCCCACGAATGCCGTGACCCAGTCACTCTTGAATTCGCCCAGCAGGAACGATCCCGCCAGGACACCCGGCAGTCCCGTGCCCAGCAGGTAGGCCAGCGCCTTCAAGTCGATCTGGCGACGCTTCCAGTAGAACGGGGTGGTGATCACCTTGACCGTCGCGCCGAAGATCAGCGCGGTGCCCACGGCTTGCGATGTGGGCATGCCCAACAGCAGAATCAGCAGCGGCGTGGTCATGGAACCCGCGCCAACCCCCGTCAGTCCGATGAAGACTGAGATAACGAACCCGAGTGCGTACTCCATCTAGTGCTCTTTGACGCCCGAACCGTCGGCACCAATGTGGATGCCGCATTCGATCTTGCCTTGGCCTGCCCAGCGGCCGGAGCGCGGATCGTTCGGGTCCAGCGGCTTGGCGGTGCACGGCGCGCAGCCGATGCTGGTGTAGCCTTGCTCGTACAAGCTCAGCTCCGGGATGCTGAACTTCTGCATGTATTCGTACACGTCGCGCGTGGTCCAATCGGCCAGCGGAGCCACCTTCTGTAGCGCCTTGCCGGTGGGGAGCTTGAAGTCTTCCACGAACTGCAAGTTGGCGCGCGTGGGCGATTGATCGCGGCGCAGGGCGGTGAACCAGGTGTCGTAGTTCTGGAGCCCGCCAAACAGCGGCTCCACCTTGCGCATCCGGCAGCATTCTTTGGGATTAGTCTGGTTAAGAATGCCGAACTGCGACTCCTGCTCGGCCACGCTCTGCTTCGATTCCAGGTTGGTCAGGTTCAGCTTCCACTCCGCCGTCAGCTGGTCGCGGTAGGTAAGTGTTTCGGGAAAGTGGTACCCGGTTTCGAGAAACAGCACCGGCATGTCAGGCCGCATGCGGCGGATCATATCCACCAGCACGACGCACTCAGACTGAAAGCTGGAGGTGACGCAGTGCGTTCCGGCATTGCCCAATTGTTCCCGGATGATGGCTTCTGCGGCTGCGATTTTGGTGTCGATCATTTGAGGATTCCCTTCAGCAGAGTGCGGAGGACTTCCACGGCCTGCGTATCGTCAGCGGGCAGGCTCAGGTGCGCATCCTCGGCGACGGCGTGGCGGATCAGGCGGATCAGCCGGTCCTGGCCGGATTCAGCCGAACCTTCCGCAGCACCCAGAATCATGCCCGCACCCGCAGTGGCGTTGGTCTTGCGGTCAATCAGGATGAAGGCACCGGACCCGCGGTTTTCCTTGTAGGGATCGAAGAACAGCGGCTTGGAAGTGGCAATACGGACCACGCCGATCTCATTCATCGCCAGGCTGGACGCCGGTTCGGTGTCGAGCTTCGAGACGTTCACCAGGTGCTTGACCTTCTCAATGCGCGCCGGGACCACGTGCGAGGTATGCTTCACCAGGTAGTCGTGCGTTGTATCGAGAGGATGCGCGTCGAACCACACCAGCGTGGCTTCGAATGCCTTGGCAACTTGCGGTTCGTCACCGGAGGCGATCATGTCGCCCCGGCTGATGTCGATTTCGTCGGCGAGGGTCAGCGTGACCGATTGCGGAGCGTGGGCTTCCTTCAGGTCGCCGTCGAACGTTACGACGCGGGTCACCTTGGTCCAGCGGCCCGAAGGCAGGGCACGCACGCGATCCCCCGGCTTCACGCGGCCCGAGCCGATCTGCCCCTGGAATCCACGGAAATTCTGATCCGGGCGCGACACGCGCTGCACCGCCATCCGGAACGGAGCTTGAATACTCCGGTTCGCCGTATCCACGGATTCCAGATGTTCCAGCAAGCACGGCCCGTTGAACCACGGCATGTGGACCCCGGGTTCGACGACGTTGTCGCCCTTCAATGCGCTCATCGGGATGAAGTAGGCGTCCTTCACGCCCAGACTTTCCAGGTACGCCTTGTATTCGTCGTGGATGCGGCGGAAGGTTTCCTGATCGTAGCCGACCAGATCCATCTTGTTCACCGCGATCACAAAGTGCGGAATCCCCAGCAGCGCGGAGATGTAACCATGCCGCCGCGACTGCACCGTCATGCCGCGATGCGCGTCCAGCAGAATGATCACTAGGTCGGCGGTAGACGCCCCGGTCGCCATGTTGCGGGTGTATTGCTCGTGCCCCGGCGTATCGGCAAGAATGAACTTGCGCTTCGGCGTAGCGAAGTAACGGTAGGCCACGTCGATGGTGATGCCCTGTTCGCGCTCGGCGCGGAGGCCGTCAGTGAGCAGCGCGAAGTCGATCTCGCCGCCGCGGATGGCGCTCTTCAACTGGTCTTCGTAAGCCCCCTTGGCGTCATGCAGCAACCGCCCGATCAACGTGCTCTTGCCGTCGTCCACGCTGCCGGCGGTGGTCAGGCGGAGGAGATCTTTGGACTCTTCCTGGGCGAGGAAGGCTTCAATATCGAAAGCTAAAGTGCTCACACAATAAGGGTAGCACCGAATTCCCCTATTGTCTATCGGGATTGAGGGTAGCGATATCCAGCCTTAGCTGTTACGGACGGCACGCTTTTGTCTGTAGGCCAGAAGTCCGGCCAGACCGGCGGCTATAGTGGCCCATGTTCCTGGTTCCAGCACGGCCGATTCCGAGTTGCCCCAAATCGCCCGCTGCGGCTATTGCGGAGAAGGCGGCCTCGAAAACTGAAATCAACTTGGACGGCCCGGCGATGCAGGCCGCGCTGGGGGCATTTGGCGCGCCCTCGGCAAGTTGCCGGTAATGAAGGCAGTGTCGATTCGCGCTGGACGCGGGCTTGATTGCCGTTGTGCCGAAGGAAGTCACCGTGATTCACGGGGCAGGGTCCGTGGAACTCGCCCAGCTTCGCGAGGTGGTGAGTTCGACCATCCGCTTCGATTTGGCGGAGCTTGCGAAGTAACGCTAATTCGCCGCCCGCATCAGGAACGCCGGACTCTCTGCAATCCCGCGCACAATCGCTGACCAGCGGTATTGCTGCGCCGCCGCGGCACGGACAATCTTACGCACCGCAGGCTGATCGTAAGACTCCAGCCGCCGGCCGAGGGCATACGCCATGAGCTTCTCCGTGACCGTACGCGGGAACTGCTCGGGATCGCTCAGCAGCAGCGTGCGCAGCCCGTTGAGGCCGTCGATCTTGGTGCCGTTGACCGTGGTGCCGGTGGAGTCGATGGCGTTGCCGATTTCATCCTGGGTGCGCCAGCCGCCAGTCACATCGAAACTCTCCAGCGCGAAGCCCAGCGGGTCGATCACGGAGTGGCAGCTATTACACGTCGGTGCCGTGCGGTGCAGGGCCAGCCGTTCCCGGATGCCCGGAATGACCGTGCCAGCCTTAGCCTCCAGCGTCGCATTCACACCCGGCGGGGGCGGCGGAATGGTCAGTCCGAGCATGTTGTTCAGGAGCCACTTGCCGCGCAGAACCGGCGAAGTGCGATCTGGGTACGACGTTGTCACCAAGATGGACCCGTGCGCCAGCAAGCCGCCGCGCTGGCCGTGATCCGGCAACTGCACGCGCCGGAACCGGCTGCCGTGAATGTTGGGGAGCTTGTAGTGTTCCGCCAGGCGTTCATTCGCGTAGGTGTAGTCGGCGTCGAGCAAATTCCGCAGCGGCAGGTCTTCCTGAATGTTGTTCGCGACGAACATTTCCGTCTCGGTCTGGAACGCCCGAAGCAGGCTCTCATCGTAGAGCGGATACTTGCCGGGGTCGATCACCACGTCCACAACCTGCCGCAGGTTCAGCCACTGCGCCGCGAACTGGTTCACCAGCGAATCCACAGCGCGCGGATCGGCCAGCATACGCTTGATTTCTTTGTCCAGCACAGCGGGCTTGGTCAACTCGCCACGCTCCGCCAGCGTCAGCAGGCGGTCATCGGGGATGCTGCTCCAAATAAAGAACGAAAGCCGAGAGGCAACGTCGATGTCGCTCAGCTTGTAGGGAGCCGGGGCCTTGCTCTTGGCCGCCGCTTTCACCTGCAATGCGGGACCACCCGGAGTGCGCGCGACTGGGGTCTTATAAACGCGCAGCAGGAAGTCGGGGTCCACCAGCATGCGCTCGATGGCGAATTGGATGCCCTCGTCGAAGTTGGTGTCCTTGCGGCCGCTGGTGAAGAACTCCATCAGCGTGTTGCTGTCGGCCTTGGTTACCGGACGGCGGTAGGCCAGACGAGCCAGACGGGTCAAGATGGTTGAGGCGCAGTCGCGTTCCTGTGAGGGCTGCGTGGGATAGCAGGTAAAGATCGCACGGCGGCTGGGTGTGTCCTTCGCGCCCTTGGGATCATAGGGCCCGCCGATCTGCACCGCTCCGACGCTTGCGAACTCCATGTAGATTTGGTCGTTCGAGACTACGCGGCCCAGTTGCACTTCCTGCGGCAATCCCTCCGGCTCAAACATGTCGCGCACGAAGGAAACGCCCACTGTGCGGGGGCCGGCCTGCACTGGAACGCGGACTTCCAAGCCCGCATCGCCGGTCAACTGCATGTAGGTTTCCCATTCGGGATCGCCGGCGAAGTTCACCTCTCCGTCCCCGGCGTAGCTGGCTGCTGCGGCTCGGCCCTGGCCTTCGCCGCCGACCGAAAATCGCTTCAGCAGCTTGCCGTCCAGCCGGACTTCCAACTGCTGCTTCCAGCCCATGCCCTGCAGGTAGTCCTGATACTGCCGCTTCAGCCGCACGCGGACGATGTACTCGCCATCCACGGGGAAGATGTAGGGGATTGCCATGCCGCCGCGCGAACCGAACGGCAGATCTTCACTCATGCGGTCCTTCTGCACCACGAACTTGGGAATTTCAAACCGTTCCATGCCGGGTTTGGCGGGAGGGAGCCCAACGGCCAGCCGCGAAACTTGCCGCGCCACCGACATGTATCGCTCCAGATGGACCGTGGAGATCGACAGCGTGTCCGCGAAATTGTCGAAGCTGCCGTCGGCGGTGTCATCGCCGGGCAGCAGGCTCGCCACGTCTACGCTTAGCCCGAACAGGTCGCGAATGGCGTTGCCGTATTCGGCGCGGTTCAGCCTGTGTACCGAGCCGATGCGCCCAGGGTTGGGGTTCAGCGCCCACACACGGTCGATGTCGTTTTCAAGCTTGGTGTAAATCGCACGGTAGGTTTCCGGAGTGGGGCGGGGCATCCCGGCTGGCGGCATGGAACCCGCGCGCAGCTTGCCGATCACCTTCTCCCACAGTTCCGTGTTCGCCGCAGGGTTGGCCACGTCCACTGTTTCCAGCGTCAGGCCCGAGGTGCGTAGCTTGTCGCTATGGCAGCCGATGCAGTAGGTGTTGAGGAACGCCCGCGGATTGGGCGCGGCGGCGGACACAGCGGGCCGCGCAGGTGCTTGCGCGCGCAATCCGGCAACGGAGGCCCATCCGCCGATCCCCAACGTTGCCACAAGTGCCCATCGCCAGTTCCACATGCATCTAAGTGTTCCGCAACTCGCAGCCGCACGCAAGCGGGAGGGGTGGCGCTGGGGGGCGCGAGCCTGAAACAATGGATGGAGAAAATGATTCGCCTCGCAATCCTGCGGTCTTCGCACACCTCCGCCGACGCTATTCCGCTGTTGGCTAAGGACAGCGGGGCGTTTGACGTTCTCTATCTGGAAGACCCCTCCAAGGGCCTGCCCGCCGAATTGACCAAAGCCGGCCCCGAGGCCATCCTGCTTGATGTATAGGACTGGGAACGCGCCAGTGCCCAGCTCGCGGTCATTCTCAAAGCCACGCGCCAGCCGGCGATCATCGGCTACCGCACCATGTGGACGCCGGAGCAGGAAGCCGAAATGATGGCCGCGGGCGTGTCGCAAGTATTGCGGCGGCCTTTCTCCGCCGCTGATCTGGAACTGGCCGCCCGCAACGCGCTGCACGTGCGCCGCCCGGTGGCGCACCCCAACATCCTCGCGTTTCTGCCGTCCAAGGCCGGAAGCGGCTGCTCCACGGTGGTCCTAAACACCGCAGCCGCGCTGGCAAGCGAGCTTTCGCAGCGGACCCTGCTGATCGAAGCCGACCGCCGCTCCGGGGTGCTTTCGATCCTGCTCAATGTTGAGGACAAAGGCGGACTGCCCGCCATTTTGCAGCAACCCGGCCAGCTCACGCCCGTGGGCTGGCGGCAGCATCTGGTGTCCATCGGCAAGCTCGACATGCTGCTGGCGAATCCCCTGCACCCCGGCCCGCAGCCCACTTGGGCGACGTATTTTCAGATCCTGGATTTTGCCCAGGCGCACTACGACTTCATCCTGGTGGACCTGCCGGATCTGATCAACCCCGCCACAACGGAGTTGGCGCTGGCCGCGCGCAATGTGTTTATCGTCTGCGAACCGGAGCTCGCGTCCCTGAAACTGGTCAGCGTCCGCCGTGGCGAGGTGGAAGCCGCCGGCATCGACACCGAAAAAATCTGTGTGCTCGGCAACCGCTGGGAGGGCCGCCGCTTGACCAAGGAAGCGCTGGAAAAAACCGCCCAGGTCCCTATGTACGCCGCCATGCCGAACGACTACCTCAACGTGAAGAACGCGGCCATGGAATCGCGCCTGGTGTC
The DNA here is from genome assembly GCA_947446025.1 of Bryobacterales bacterium. Lineage (GTDB taxonomy): Bacteria > Acidobacteriota > Terriglobia > Bryobacterales > Bryobacteraceae > Palsa-187. Next base: position 32,653 of record CANFEY010000043.1, on the reverse strand, counting down.
GAAGGAGAGCGCCTTCGGCCGCGCCTGCAGCGAACTGGCCCGCAGGCTGTGCAGCATGCAGGCACCGCCGGAGGGCCGCCTGGGTTCCCTGCTGCGCAAGTTCGGCAAGAGCTAGCTGCGCAAAAGGGGACTGGCTCGAACTTCGCCGCCTTTGCGAAAGTTCGTGCCTGTACCCTTTTGCCCCATAGAAAGCGCACCACACTAGCGCCCCACCGTGAGCAGTACCCGTGCTAGGATACGGCTGCATACCATGAAGGCCGCCTTTTTTCCTTGGCCCTCGAAGGCTACCTTCGAGAACGACGGCAGCTCGCGCTGCTCGATCAACTGAACCAAGCCTACGATGGCCAACCTGACCCCATGGTCTCCAAGATCAAGGCGAAGTTCCGCAGTGCCATTCAGGATGAGTGGTGAGCCGAATCGACGTAGAAACCAAATTTGTGCCAACCACACGGGGAGATTTATGGAAGGGATCGATCGCCGCAAACCGCCAACGCATCGTCACGAACCGGGCAGCATGAACTCAGAAGAAACTGGCTTCAAGCTGTATCCCGATTTGCTGGATTTCTCTGCCGCTTTGGCCACCTTGGTCTTCCCGCTCCTAGTTATTCCCTCGACTTTGTGGGCCTGCCTCATCCTGCAGACCGGCTTTCTGACATCCGATACTCCGCCGATCACCCACCAGCGTGACCTGGCCGGAGTTCTAGGTGTGTACGCGTTAGGTCTCCCGCCGCTACTCGCGACATCATGGTTTCTCATCAGGTTTCGTATGAGACGCGGTCAACTCGTAGTCGCCGCGTTTTTCTCGGCTGCCGCTGCCATCTCCCTCGGCGCAACGAGCGGTGCCGACCCCGCATTCGTCTTTCTTCCCGCCGGACCCCTTTTCGCGGCTTCCACGCTCCTAGTGTGGCGGGACCGGAGCCGCGGTCCCAAGCAGCCGACCACCTTGAACCGCTTATCATAGAAGTTCCCCTTATGGCCAAGAAATCCATCAGCTACAAACAAGCCGGCGTCAACATCGACGAGGCTGACCGCGCCGTCGCCTCCATCCGCACCATGGCGCGGCGCACCTTTACGCCCGCCGTGCTCACCGACATCGGCAGCTTCGGCGGCGGGTATCGCCTGCGAGGCTACAAGGACCCCGTCCTGGTCTCCTCCGCCGACGGAGTAGGCACCAAGCTCAAGGTGGCTTTTATGACCAACCGGCACGACACTATCGGCGAGTGCCTGGTCAACCACTGCGTCAACGACATCGCGGTGCAGGGTGCCGTCCCGCTCTTCTTCCTCGACTACTTCTCCGTCGGCGCGCTGGATGCGAAGGTGGCAGCGCAAGTGGTCAGCGGTATCGCGCGCGGCTGCAAGGCGAACGGAGCGGCGCTGATCGGTGGCGAGACCGCTGAGATGCCGGGACTTTACGCCCCCGGCGACTACGACCTGGCAGGCTTCATCGTGGGAGCCGTGGAAAAGAAGCGCATGCTCACCGGAGCCCGCGTGAAGAAAGGCGACGTGCTCATCGGACTGCCGTCCACGGGCCTGCACACCAATGGCTACTCGCTGGCCCGCAAGCTGCTTTTTGATGTCGCGGGCTACAAGCCCGACACCCACGTCCCGCAGATCGGCTCCACAGTCGCCGACGCGCTGCTCGCCGTCCACCGCAGCTACCTGAAACCCCTGCGCGCCCTGGACGACGCCAAGCTGCTCAAAGCCGCGGCCCACATCACTGGCGGAGGTATCACCGACAACACGCCGCGCGTGCTGCCCAAGGGACTCGCCGCGCATGTCAAGGTGGGCTCCTGGCCCGTGCTGCCCATCTTCGAGCACATGAAAGAAATCGGTAACGTCCCCGACGCCGACTGGCGCAGGACCTTCAACCTCGGCATCGGCATGATTTTCGTCATCGCCGAGCGCGACCTCAAGGACGCCGCCAAGATCCTCAAGAAGCTCAAGGAACCGTGGTATCAAATCGGCACCATCGCCAAGGGCACGGGTGTCGTCTATGAATAAGCTCGGAATCCTCCTCTCCGGGCGCGGTTCCAACTTCGTCGCCATCGCCGACGCGATTGACGCGGGCCGCCTGGACGCCAAGATCGCGGTGGCGCTCTCCAACAACCCGACCGCGCACGGCCTGAAGCTAGCCAAGGAACGCGGCATCCCTACGTTCGCTATCTCCGGCACCCGCCGGGACCAGGCCTTCATTGAGCACCTCCGCGCCCACAAAGTAGACCTGGTGTGCCTCGCCGGCTACATGCGCATCCTCAGCCCCATCTTCATCACGACGTTCCGGGACCGCATCCTGAACATCCACCCGAGCCTGCTCCCGTCGTTCCCCGGCCTGGATGCGCAGCGTCAGGCGCTAGCCCACGGCGTGAAGATCACGGGATGCACGGTCCACTTCGTGGACGAAGGCCTCGACACCGGACCCATCGTCCGCCAGTCCGCGGTCTCCATTCTGGAAGGCGACACCGAAGAGACGCTTTCCACCCGCATCTTGAAGGAAGAGCATCGCATCTATAGCGAAGCCATCGCGCTGGTTCTCGCGGGGCAAGTCAGACTTTCCCGGCGAAGAGTCATCGAAGCCACCGGCACATAAGGTGGGGGCCTACTTGCCCTGAGAATTTTCGCCCCCTCGGCCCACTATGCCAGGGTAGCCATGCGAACCATTCTCTATCGCCGTTGGGCCCCCGCGAAAAGCGCCGTCAAGATCGAGTTCCCCCCGGACATCATCCACGACATCCGCGCCCAGAGCGTCCGCCAGCATGACCGAGGCTACCTCTTTGGCTGCCGTCAAGGGCAGGACGTCCGCATCTCCACCGCCATCCGCACGCCGCAATCCGGCGACCCGCGCACGCTCGGCGTGGAACCCGTAGGCGTCTACATCATCCGCGCCCGCGGCGAAGTATTCCTCACGGACGCAGATCTGGAACAAGTCGACCGCGTTTCCGGCGGCGTCGCGCTGGTCATCGCCGGAGGCCGTGCCGGCTTCTTCGCGCGGGAAACGGACGGCACCATGCAAGCCGTCCGCAGCCACGAAGAATTCCTGGTGGCCACCGCCGCCACGCAAGCCGAGGCCCTGGTCGCCCGCCCGCTTGCGCCCCCGCCCAACCTTTGGAAATGGGCCCTCGTAGCGACCGGCCTGCTGGGTGGACCCCTTGCCGCACTCGCCTTCCTGCAGCCCATGCTGCCACCCAAGCCCATCGAGCTGGCGCTGCGCGAAACCAACGGCCAACTTGTCATCCAATGGGACCCGCGCGAAACCGCGGCCCCAGGCAGCTTCCTCGAAGTCACCGAGGCCGAAGGCCGCACCGTGCTCCCCGTAGCCCCCGGCAGCAGCAGCGCGACCTATTCCGCGCGCAGCGGCGACGTCGAAATCCTGCTCTCCACGGAGACCCGCGCCGGCCGCGTTCACTGGACCTCCCCGCGCTTTTCTCCCCCTGTGCCGTTTGTTGGAGCGACGGCGGAATTCCGCAGTCCTGACCAGATCCAGGAAGACATGGCCCAACTCGAAAGCCAAGCCGCCTATCTGCGCCAAGCCATCGCCCGCCGCCGCGCCAAGGTTGTCCAGCTTTCCGCCGAGGCGGACAAACTCCTCGGTCCCGTACAATAGTCCTTAGTGGACATCCGCGAACTCTACATCGAGCGCCTGCTCAGCAGATTCCCGGCGCCGCTCTCCGTCTGCTACCTGTTGCGTTCCCTGAACGAGGCCACCGAGCTCGCGCTGCGCCTCGCCCGGGCGCACCGTCCGGGAAAGGATGTCATCGTGCTTGAGGATGTTGACTACGGTATGACCACATCGCTAGCCAACATGAGTCCCGGCCGCCGGAAATTCTGGGTCCACGCGGCCACTCGCGCCGACTCCGCAACCGTCGCTGAGAAAGCCCGCTTCATCGAAGCCAGTGGACGCGGCCTATGCGGCTTCTTCGCCGCGGGCGTCTTTCCGGACGGCTACCTGCGCGATGCCTACGCCGCAGTCAGCGCCGTCGGTGGACTCAACGTCGCCATCGAAGAACTCGGCCCCACCGCTTGGGAGTTCGCACGTCACCGCGTGGAACCCGACATCGTCGTCATCGGCGATTCGCTGGGCAACGGCTTCCCCATGGCCGCCGTCGTCACCAGACCCGAACTCGCCGCGCCATTTCCCGCAAACACCGGCGGCAGCGAAGCCGCCTGCGCAGCCGGACTCGCGGTGTTGGATGCACTGGGGGAGAATAAGTAAATGCGCCTGATCTTGCTACTCTTGTCCGCCGCGAGCCTGTTCGCGCAGAACAAGGCATCGGTCTACCTGCTGGGCCAAACCTCCGGCACCGCCCGCAACCCAGCCTCCTGGGCCATGCCGATGGTGATGACCCGTGCCGCCGATTGGAACCTGATGTGGATGGGCCAAGCCTTTGTGGTCGACACGCGGCAAAGTGGCCCGCGTGGAACCGACGGGTCCTACTCCGCCAACTGGGGAATGCTGGGCGGCACGCGCACCGCCGGCAAAGGAGCCGTCATGTTGCGCGCGATGGTTTCGCTCGAAGCCCTCACCGTCCGCAACCAATCCTACCCGTTGCTGTTTCAAACCGGCGAAACCGCCAAGGGCCGCCCCTTGATTGACGGACAGCATCCTCACGACGCCATCATGGAACTGGGCGTCCAATACGCCCGCCCCGTAGGATCGCGCGGCCTGATGACTTTTTACTACGCCCCTGTGGGCGACGCCGCCATGGGACCCGTCGCCTTCCCCCACCGCGCCTCCGCCATGGAACTGCCGCAAGCCACGCTGGGCCACCATTGGCTTGATTCCACGCACATCGTCAACAATCTCGCCACCGTCGGCATCAACTGGAGCAAGCTGCGCCTTGAGGCCAGCGGCTTCCGCGGCCGCGAGCCGGATGAAAACCGCTGGAACATCGACATGGGCGGCATGAACTCCTGGTCCACACGCGTGGTCTACCAGCCCGCCTTCCGCTGGCTCGCCCAGGCGTCCTATTCAAAGATCGACCGCCCCGAACCCGCCCACCCCGATGACGTAGAGCGCGTGACCGCATCCGTGCAATACACCCGGCCCCGGGAAAATGGAACCGGCTGGTCCAGCATGATCGCTTGGGCGCGTAATTACAAAACAGTGGAACAGCACGCCACGCACGCGATGCTCGCGGAGACGTTGCTGCCGGTGACAGGCAGGAGTTTCATCACTGGCCGCTTTGAGTGGACCCAACGGGACGAAATCGTGCATCACCGCACCTTCAACATCGCCTCCTACACCGCCGGCTACACACGCCAAATCGGACACCTGCGCGCGCTGCACTCAGCGGTCGGCTTCAACGTCACCGTGCACCAAATCCCAGACGGCCTCAAGGCTCCCTATGGGGATCATCCCTTTGGAGCCAGCATCTTCGTCCGGTTCCGGCTCAAGACCGCGTCCACCGAATAGCACCCACCCCCGCGCACCATCACGCCGAGACTGAGCGCAATCGCCAGCAAGTGGTACTCGTACCCCTCGTGCATGAACTGCCCCGTCCAATTCATGAAGAACTGCGGATACAGTCCATTGGCGAACGGAGCGACCACCATCAGCGCCATCACCCCGAACGCAGCCACCCGCGATAGCAACCCCAGCGCCAGCCCCAACGCGCCCGCGAGTTCGGTGAACATCACGAACACCGTCAAAGCCGGAGGAATTCCCATGGTGGTCTCAAAGATCTCCAGCGCCCTGTCGAACCCTGGTCCCCCAAACCACCCGAACGCTTTCTGCGCGCCGTGCCCGAAGAAAATCGCGGCCAGCACGAAGCGCGCGATCAGCAACGTAAAGTCCGGCGAGGTCGACAGCAGCTTGCCCATATCAGTACTCCAACTTCGTCACGCGGACCTTGGGAGGCGCGCCCAAGATCCGTTCGATCACCGCATTCGCGCTCTTGAGGTCATTGTCGAAGGAGCCATGCGCGATCGGAATCTTCTGCGCGCCGGTGAAAATCGTCGGCTCATCGCGAGCGACAATCTCCACGTTCTTCTGTTTCCACGCTCCGCTCCAAGTGTTCAACTCCGTCGTGAATCCGCCGTAGATATCTGATGCCAGCTTGCCGTCGTAGGTGGCCGCCAGTCCCATCAGCGGTGTCTTGTGCGTATCTTCCAGCGCGCGGCTCACCAGATAGAGCAGCGACTTTCGGTACACGCCGCCTACCGTGTCGTCGCGTTCCCGCCGGTCCGACATGTTCTCAATCACCAGGCGCTTTACCGTTCCCGAGGCCAGCGCCGGCCGGTAGCGGGCATTCGCCAGCAGCCGCAGGCCCCGCCCTGCTTCTGCGCCGAGTTCGGCGTTCTCCTTCATCTCCCGCCACATCGACTTTACGCCCGCATTGGCTGCGGTGACTTCAACGGTGCGATCCCAAGCATCGGTGATCCGGTCCATCAAACCGCCGCCCGACGGCGTGCCCAACGGTTTCACCGCGTCCTTCAGAATGTTCGTCAGCGTTTCCACCGGCCCCGACTTCCAGGTGAGGAACAGAGGGTAGATGCCGTTCTCCAGGAAATACGGACCCATCGCCGAGATGCGTTTCAACGAGTCACCCTCGGAATTCAGCCCCCCATGCGCATAGATCACCAGCTTCTTGTGGGTGCTGTCCTGCGGAAGCACCCGTGCCAGGTGGTCCACAGTTTCCGCCGCATCGCCCAAGTCCACTTTCCGCCGGATCACGAATCCATCGTTCCCGGTCACGATCGTATGCTCCAGAGCTTTACCAGTATCCCAGGCCGTCACCCCGCCCGAGGGCTTCGCAGCACGGCCGAACGCCGCCCCGCTCCCCGCCATCGCCAATCCCACGCCTGCGCGCCGCGTTACCGTTGCCGGACTGTCCACCTGCGCAGGAACGCCCAATGCAACCGCCCACGCATCGTCCCCGAACTGCACCCAATCGGCGTATGTCAGCATGGCGAATCCGCCGGACCCCCACCCCGGACCCCACGAATTCTGCATCACAAAACCCCGCTCGTTGTACCCCACCAGCGCGAACGCGTGCCCGCCGCCATCCTTTGACCCCGGCTCATATCTAATCTCGCTCAGCCCCGCATGCGAAACCTCGCCCGGCGTCGGATGCTCCCAGCCCTTATGTACCGTCGCGGAAACGTAGATCGCGCCTATCTCATGGATGGCCGCCTGCATGTCCACCACCGAACGATGGTTGATGCGGTAGTACACGCCCAGCGTGGTCTGCCGTGCGCTCTTCTGCCACGCCTCGCGCCAGTCTTTGAATTTCACCTTCTTGTTCTTGGGTTTCGGCCACAGCGAATCCTCGCACACCCCATGTTTGTGCCAACCCTTCAGCGCGCCGCGGCAACTGGACCCTTCGTAGTCCTCTCCCGGCCACTCATCATAGAGCCGGGCTAGCTCGTAGAATAGCTTCGGACTAACGCTCGGCAGCAGCTTCGGCTCATCCTCCAGGTCCAAAGACCTCACGAAACGGAGATAGTTGACCACTGCCGCCAATCCGTACCCGGTGCAGGCGCCGTCCGTCCCTTGATCCAGGATCAACCCGAACTTCGTGTAGCAGGGCAGGAACTCCTTCACCAGGTCGTCATCGGGGAACTGGTGCGGCAGGGAGATCAGCGGCGGACGGTACGGCAAGTCACGCAAATCCAGCCTGTCCGGCCGAACATCGAACTTCCTGTTGAACGCCATTCGAGTGGGCATGGGGGTCTCCTTGATGGGATGATTTACTGCTTGGAACTGGCAGGCGCGCGTAAGATCCGTTCCCGCAACTGAATCGCGCCCGGGCTGGAGGGCGCAATCTCCAGCGCGCGGTTGTTCAGCTTCGCAGCGTCCACCGCATTGCCGGTAACCAACTGCGCGGTCGCCAGGTCGTTGACCACTTGCGGATCCGCCGTGGGGATCGCCGCCGCGCGCTTCGCCACGTCCTGCAATTGCACCTTTGTAGCCGTGTCTGTGGGGTTGCGTTCCACCGCGCTGGTCAGTTCCTTCACTCGCTTGTAGGTCTCGATGCGCCCCTTCAGATCCTTGAGGCCGGTCGCGTCCGGGTTGGTTTGCAGGCCCTTGTCCACTGCCGCCTCGGACGCCGCCTGCTGTCCCAATTCAAGCCACGCTTCGCCGATGTCGGCAAGGACCCTTGGACTCGAAGCAGGCCGCGTCTCCAGTTGCTTGACCTGCGTCTCCACCTGCGTGCGCAACGCCGTGTCCCGCGGATTCGCCTTCAACGCCGCCGTGGCTTTTTCAAGCTCAATGGAGTCTTTGTCAAACTTGATCTTTTGGATCGATGGCCACCCAACCATCACCACCGGCAGCATGAAGAAAGCGAGCAAGCTGTTGTACGGCCTGTTCGCCCATACCTGCCGTACGAACAACGGCAGCAGCACGATGAACAGCAGGGTGCCGAGGGCGGCCATCAGGATTTCCAGGGGTTGCAGTCCGTCGATCAGCGCGCTCATGTGCCTCCAGGATCGGAAACAAGTATACAAGTTTCCCCGGCGGGCAGGGAACGCCCCGATCCTGGTATGGTGACCAATTGGAGACGCGATGAAATACACAACACTAGGCAAGACCGGGATCACCGTTTCACGGCTGTGCCTGGGCTGCATGACCTACGGCGGCGGACCGGTTCCCGCGTGGGCCACGGGCACCACCGGCTGGCACGTGAACAAGGAAGATTCCCGCGAGCACTTCAAGCTCGCCCTGGATTCCGGCATCAACTTCTTTGACACCGCCGACGTGTACTCCATCGGCCTTAGCGAAGAGATCACCGGCGTGCACCTGCGCGAGATGGCATCGCGGGATGACGTCGTGGTGGCCACGAAGGTCCAGGGCGTGATGGGGCCTGGCCCGAACAAGCGCGGCCTGAGCCGCAAGCACATCATCGAAGGGTGCGAGGCTTCCCTGAAGCGCCTGGGCATGGACTACGTGGACCTCTATCAGATCCACCGCTGGGACCCGGGCACGCCCATCGAAGAAACGCTCGAAGCCCTGGATTCGCTGGTGCGCGCGGGCAAGGTGCGCTACCTGGGAACCAGTTCGACTGCGGCATGGCAGCTTTCGAAGGCGCTCTACACCGCTAAGGAGCATGGCTGGCACCGCTTCATCTCGATGCAGAACCATTACAACCTGGTCTATCGCGAAGAAGAGCGCGAGATGATTCCGCTGTGCATGGATCAGGGCTTGGCGGTGATCCCGTGGAGCCCGCTGGCACGCGGCTTCCTGAGCGGCACGCGCGACAAATCCGGCGGCTCCACTGCGCGCGCGAAGGTCGACGGCTTCGCCAAGCAGATGTACTTCAAGGACGCCGACTTCGCCGTGGCCGATGCCGTCGCCGAGGTGGCCAAAGCCCGCGGCGTATCGGCTGCGCAAGTCGCCTGCGCCTGGGTACTGCAGGCTCCGGGCGTGACTGCGCCCATCATCGGGACCACCAAGGCCGCGCAACTCAAAGATCTGATAGGCTCGGTGGAGTTGGTATTGAGTGCGGAGGAAGTTGCGAAGCTGGAAGCTGCCTACACCCCGCACCCGATTTTGGGTCATGCGAACCCGTCACCAAAGGAGATGTTATGAGAATTCTGAGTCTGGTTGTTTTGTGCGCCGCCTCCGCCGTGGCGCAACTGTTCCCCGCCAACGCCGAAGGCATCACCATGGGCCACGTTCACTTGAACGCCCGCGATGTGAACGCCGTGAAGGCGTTCTACACGGACGCCATGGGCGGCACGGTGGTGAAGAACGGCACCATCGAGATGGTCGCGTTCCCCGGCGTGTACATCCTCATCCGCCAAGCCGACAACCCCGAGCCGGCCGGTGGCTCCATCGTGGATCACTTCGGCTTCACCGTCAAGGACATGCCCGGCTCGCTTACCAAATGGAAGGCAATGGGTCTGAAAATCGACCCGACGCAGAATCCGAACGAGGTCTACGTGTGGGGCCCGGATGGCGTAAAGGTGGAAGTGTACGGTATCCCGGAGCAGCCCTCTCCCGTGCAGATGAACCACATCCACTACTTCACTCCGGATATTCCGGGCATCCAGGCTTGGTACGCGAAGATGTTCAGCGCAACGGCTGGCACGCGCGACTGCATTGCGTGTCTTCCGAATAAGGTCCCGATCCAGGCAGGAGACATGGCGGGCGTTAGCCTTTCCTACGGCCGCGGCGCGGCCACCATTGTAGGCACCAAGGGCCGCGCGCTGGACCACATCGGATTCGAGGTGAAGAACCTCGACGCCTACGTGAAGAAGCTGGAGGGCTTGGGCGCGAAGCTCGAAGCTCCTGTGCGCCAGCTGCCGAACAGTGCCTTGAAGGTGGCGTTCCTAACCGACCCGTGGGGGACCTACATCGAGTTGACCGAGGGGCTCGCTCCGGCTAAGTGAAGCAACTCTGCTGGGCGGCGAGCGGATTCTTCCTTGCACTGGTGCTGACCGGGTGCGGAGCCGCGGAGAAGAGTCCCGAGGCGGTCCGCCAGACCGAACCAGCCGAACCGGCGATTCCGCGTGCCAGGGACGCGGACGATGCCGCGCGCTTTCTCGCCGGACTTCCGGGCGAATCGGGAAGCCCGTTCTTAGAGATGGAAACGAGTCCGGCCTGGCAGTCCCATCGTGCCAGCATGGACGCCGCTTGGAAGAAGGCCGAAGGCGGTCTGCTGGCGAAGCTGCGGGCCTTTGAGAAGCAGGAACTCAGCGGACCCGGGTGGGACGCACCCGTCTTCTATCCGTTCGGCGGGCCGGATTCGCTCACCGTCACGCTCCTTTTCCCGCGCAGTCCGGCCTACACCATCGTTGGCTTGGAGCCGGCCGGTACGCTGCCCACCGTGACCCAGTTTGAGATGCTGGATCTACCCACCTACCTGGCGGAAACGCGCGCAACCATGGCGTCCGCACTCGGCAAGAGCTTCTTTGTCACGCGCGAGATGGACAAGCAGTTTCGCGGGCAGATCACCGACGGCCTGCTATTGCCCATCCTGGAGCTGCTGGTGCGCACGCAGCAACGCATCCTGGGATCCGTGCGCGAGAACAACAGCATCCAGGTGGAGTTCGCGAGCGCCGACGGCTCAAGGCACACGCTCCGCTACTTCTCCGTGAATCTCTCCGATACACAGTTGGCAAAGAACGAACCGTTCCTGCGTTACCTGGCGGAGTTGAAGGGCGTGACCACGTTTCTCAAGGCGACGTCCTACATGACTCACAACAAGGACTTCTCCACCATCCGCAACGCCTTGCTCCAGAGCAGCGTGAATGTTCTGCAAGACGACTCGGGAATTCCGTATGCTTCGTTCCCACCAGAGGTTTGGGACGTGCAGCTCTATGGACAATATACGCAGCCCTACGGGAGCTTCAAGTGGCGTGTGCAGGCTGACCTGAAAGCGGCCTACGCAGCCGGGGGCGCGAAGCCGTTGGCGCTACAGCTGGGGTACGGATACGGCAGGGTCGGATCAAATCTACTGATGGCGCGGCGGAAGCAGTAGTTACTCCTTGGGCGTGATCTTCACGATGGTGGCCGTGAAGTGCTGGCCGGGTCCCAGGCGGAACTGGTGGGGGGAACCCTTGGGGACGTAGATGGAGTCGCCGGCTTTGACGGGATACGTGGTGCCGCCCTCGATGGAGTCGCCGCGGATTTCGCCGGGGCCACTGGACTTGCCGTTGATCACCTTGCCGCCGATGAGCATGGCTCCCTCGCCTTCGCGGAAGAAGATGAAGTCGGCTTGTTCGGTGTGGATCTCAGCCTGCGAGTTGCCTTCGCGGTAAAGGATGAAGGCGGAGTCCATCAGGCGCGAGGTGCCGAGCCCGCCGGCGGGATTCAACTTGCCCTTCGCGGACAGGTCGAGTTCCTTTGTCTTGGTGGCGTTCCAGTGGATGGGCGCGGTGGGATCGGCGGCGTGGAGCGAGACGAGCGCGGCGGCCGCCGCGATAAAGACTACGACAATTCGCATACTAGACGGATACCACACGCGCGGCCCACGTGTTTAGGTGGGCGGCCTCCAGGCAATCGAATAGCTTCTGATGCGTGAACGGCTTCTCGATGAAGTGGCTCGGGTCCGCGCAGCGTTCCCGTTCGCCGGCGTTGGCCAGCACGAACAGCCGGGGTGCCGCGGGGAGTTGTTCGAGCAACGCGGCACCGTCCACCAGGATGAGGTCCGCAGAGGTTTGTTGGAGAGACAGCGCGGCTAGGTGCCGGTCCGTAACGGCTTCGATGCTGTAAGGAAGACGGGAGCCCTTGAAGACCATCTCCAGCCAGAACAGATCCGCCGCGCTGCCTTCGGCCACAAAGACCCGCAGGCGTTCGGCCACATCTCCACTTTCGGATTTCAGAATTCGTGTGGTGCCTCGTGGTGTCACGTGAACCATCCTCAGCTCTTACACTGGAGCAAGTGGATAGCCAAGTCGACAGGCGGGCGGAAGGATCACGGATTCAAGGGGTTAGTGAAAAAGTTCAGGTTCCACAGGCTTCCGGCCCTGCAAATATTTCACGGCCTTGTGGCAACTTGACCCGCCCGCGTCATGGTTCGTCCTTGAAAATGGCGACTTGCGGCGTGCCGCCTTCCGACATGCGAGCCCGGTACATGCCCGACGTGTTGAAGCTCCACGCGATCTGTCCGTCCAGTTGTATGGCGATGACTCCGCCGCTGCCTTTCAATGCGGTCAAGCTTTCTTGAATCCCGCGCCGATGATCGGAGAGTCGCCGACGCGTCCCCATCGCTTCGCCTGGGTTCCCCCGGTTGATGTTCCGGCGGCGAGGTTGCCTTGCCGGTCCACTGCCACCACGCCCACGGTCCGCCTGCCAACGACGTTCGGTGAAGAAGAAACTGGGAGCTACCTGCTCCAGACCTACGCTCGCAGCGAAGGTATCGGCGCCCGCCCCGGTCAACATGACATGCGGCGATTTCTCCATCACGGCGCGCGCCAGGCTGATGGGGTGACGAGTGCGTGTGACTCCAGCGCATCATAGCCACAGTCTATCGCGCTAGCGAGAGTACTGCCTCGTCGTACTTTCCGGCTCCCATGCCTCCTTCGGGGAAAATGTTGCGTTGGGCGATCCACTGGAAGGATTCCTCGAAGACTTCCTTGGAGTACGGCTCAAAGACGATGCGCTCGCCGGGGCCCCAGCGGCGGGTGTCCATCTCGGCTTGGAAGCGGGCGGGGAATTCCTTCTTGTAGTAGTGGGTGTAGAGGTCGGGGCGGAGGTCGATGTCGCGCTGGGCTCGGCGCAGGGCCTGGAAGTATTTGCGGACGTCGGAGGGGGCGGGGTCGCCGGTGATCATGGCGGCGATCATGAAGGTGGAGTCGAGGATCTTGCGGAAGCCGAGCTGCTCCATGAAGTAGTAGGGTCCGCTGAAGAGCGCGCAAGCTGGCGTCTGGCGGTCATAGAGCTTCTCCATGCGCTTGAAGAGCAGGCCGTCGGCGAAGGAGAGGTTGATTTCTTCGGGCTTGAGGTAAGGCTCGAGCGCCTGGATGGTGGAGTAGTGGCTGCCCGACTGGTAGCCGACGGAGATGGGAACGCCGCGCAGGTCTTCGGGCGTGCGGATGGGCGAATCGGGCGGGACGAAGATGCCGGAGGGCGAGACGGAGTAGGCATCGCCGTAGAGCTTGCCGTGCCCGTTGGAGGCGGCGACGTTGACGGTCCAGTGGCAGGCGCAGCTCACGTCGCAGGGGCGGCCCTGTTCGAAGGTCTGGTAGGCACCGGTCTTCGCGCCGAGGTCGTGGGACTTGGTGTCGGCTTTGAGCGCGGCTCGGAATTCGTAGTCGAGGCCCTCGGCGGTGAAGTAGCCTTTTTCCTCGGCGACCCATTCCTGCAGGCGCATGTGCGGGGAGATGACGAACTGGGGCATAAAAGCAGTGTACAGCGTTGGGGGGCGAAATGTGGATGCAAGCGGCAAGTGGCGCAGTGATTGAGGTTGCGCGCGCGGGCGGGGCGAAAATTTGGCTTTGTTTTGTTGTGGCGATTTTTGGGGGGCGGTGGGCGGCATGTGAAGGCTCGGTGGCCACTTGTGAGGGTACTGCTCGGGTGGGGGGAGTGGGGGCGGCTGCGGGGGGATGTGGGGGGAAGGTAAGGAGTTCTTTGCGGAAGGTGGGTCGTTATTGTTGATTTGCCCATTTCTTGGCAAGGTAGTGTCCGCGCTCCTCGAACAGCGAAATCAGGGCCTCCGCCATGCGCCGTTGGGTCTGTTTGTTCTTGCGGTATACGGTAAAGAGTTCTCCAGCCAGCAGCACCGCAGTTTTGGAATTTCCGTTGAAGGCCTGGAATCGGCCAATGAACCCGTAGGGATCTTGCCCAAGGGGACGGAAAACACTGCTACCCCTCGTCCCATCGCAAATCCGATTTCCTGGTCCGTCCAGTTGCTCTCATGAAATTTCGGATGTAGAAGCGCCAATAACGTGTGGCATGTTGTCAGGGCTGTCTCAATTTAAGTTTGCCATTCTTTGGTGGGCTCGATGTCGCTGTGAGCGACAAAAGCTGAAATGCCGTAATCGAGCAGGGCCTCCTGCAACTGTTTCGCGAATTCCCGATGAGCGGCTAAATGAGAAATGAATAGCCGCAACATCCCCTTGCGCCAAAAAGGTGGATCGATGCCGGCTACGCTTGCCTCAAAGTGATACCCGACGTGTAACGCAAGATCGATGAGCGCCTGATCTTGCGCACGTTTGATCATCTCCAGTACGTAGGGTTCTCCTGAGGACCCCCACTGATCAGAAGTTGGAAGACCGAATTGCTCAAGCGCGACGTCGATCATCGACCAATCTTCATTACAAAGACGACGCGCAATTTCCTTGATGAGGGCGACTCTTTGGGAGGCAGAAAGGGGCATGGATCGGTGGCTGACTTTGGAGATTGGCCTAGTTATAGCCTAGACTAGCGAATTCTGGAGATCCCGGTGCAACCATAGCAGTGAACGGCGCAGGTCCACTGGAATAGAGGCATACCTTAGTGACAAGCCCGAGCGTAGTTAGGACCAGCAGTTAGCTGGGGGCTAGGACTTGAGGAAAGCGTCCGTGTCGATCGAGGCTTGCTTTAGGATCGCTCGAAGGGTACCCTCGGGCAGGTCGCCGGGGTGATTGGGAATTGTGGTGCAGCGATTTGTTTTGGGGTTGAACCAGATTTCGTGGCTGCCTGCCGCTTGGCGGTCGAATTCGAAGCCGTGGGCTTTCAGCTTGCGCACTACCTCACGATAGCGGAATCCAGCTAGGCGGCCCATTTCATGCGGCGACTACGATGGTGTAATTTTGGCGCTCGGCTGTGGTGGGGAGGGGGGCTAGGCTGCCGCGTTCGCGGCGGGAGTCGATGAGTTTGCGGGCGACGTCGCGGGCGATTTCGAGGGCTTCGGCGACGGTGCGGCCTTGGGCGACCAGGCCTTGGAGTTCGTCCGAAGTGGCTAGGAACAGGCCTTCGGGGAGTTCTTCGATGCGGATTTGGATCGCCAGTTCCATACGTTTTGATGCTAACACCTCCGGGTGAACGATGTACTGACGGAGGTGGTGTGGGCTACGGCGGTGTTCGCGGACTAGGGACTATTCAGACGAATACGCGCACCCGCGTTCCACGTTCTGCGTCATACCTAGCAGTGACAAGCACGAACGATATGAGGACCAGCAAAACATCTCTATCTCCCTTCCGCCACTTCAGTTGAAGCAGGCGGAACGTTTGGCGCGGAAGGAGAGCCGCACGATGAGTGAGTTGGTGCGCGAGGCGTTGCGGCAGTATCAGCAGCGGCAGGAGGGGGCGGTCAATACCGATCTGCTCGCGGCGCTTCGGGCTGTGCAGGCGGAGGCGCGGAAGGCAGGGTTGGACCGGCTGACGGGGCGGGAGATTGAGGCGGAGATCAGCGCTTACCGGCGGGCGAAGCGGGCGAATGCTTAGCGGTTTCGATGGGCCGCCCGCGAGTTGTCGTCGATACGAACATTCTTGTATCCGCGGCGCTGAAACCGCTGGGTTGGAAGCACGAGTGGTGGAGCTGGTTGCGCTGCGCGCGGTGGAGTTGCGAACCATCGGGCGGTTGCTGGCGTTGGTCGGCCGATCCGGTTACCCTTCGAGAGAGGCATGGAGCCAGTCTACCCCAAGCGGAACTGCGATACCTTGGTGAACATGCGTTTTCCCGTACTTCTCCTTGCCGTGCTCCCCGTCTTCGCGCAGAGTGTTCCCGCCACTGTGCTGGCCGAGCTGGTGACCGCCAATCACATCCTGGCCAATGAGGGCGTGCTGGACGGCTACGGTCACGTCAGCGTGCGTAGTCCCGCGAATCCCGGTCACTACTTCCTGGCCCGGGCCAGCGCGCCGGGGCTGATCACGGCTGCTGATATTGTCGAATACGACCTGGACAGCAACCCGATTTCGAACACTGCGGCCACGGGCTACACCGAGCGTTTCATTCACGGCGAGATCTACCGGTCGCGGCCGGACGTCCATTCCGTGGTGCACTGCCATTGTTCGGAGGTCATCCCCTTTGCAGATACCAGCGTGCCGCTGCGGCCGATGCATCACATGGGCTTCTTCATCGGTCCTGGCGTGCCGGTGTTTGAGATCCGCAAGAGCGGCGGCACGGACATGCTGGTGCGGACCCCGGCGCTCGGAAAGGCCCTGGCGGCGTCTTTGGGAGGGAAGTCGGCGGCGCTGATGCGCGGGCATGGAGCGGTGATCGCGGCGACGTCGCTGCATCTGGTGGTGGGGATGTCGTACTACCTGAATCTCAATGCGCGCTTGCAGTATCAGGCGATGCAGTTGGGCGGGAAGATCACGTTCCTGGACGCTGGGGAGGCAAGCAAATCGGCGCAGGACTATGAGCGGAGCTGGGATTATTGGAAGTCGCGGCTGCCTAAGTAGCCCCGCGAGTTAGCCCGGTTTTACAGCCCCACGCTCGCGCATGGGGCTAGTTCCCCACGGCGAGCGAGAGGTTCTGCGTGCTGGCCACGCCGTTCAGGCTAAAGGACACGGGCACCGTATCGCCTGTGGTCACGCTCGGCACCACGACGTTGAACTGGTAGAGTCCGACAAAGTTCGGGGCTAGTCCGCTGTAGCTGACGGTGGCCTGGACGCCTCCAATGCGGACAACGAAGGGAAGCGACAGCGTATTTGACTGTTGGGCGATGGTCCCTGGGACGATGTTGGGGGTGACGTTGCCGAAGCCTACGCCGTAGAAGACGATGGTGTCTCCGGCGCGGGCGCGGCGCGATGGGACGCCGGCGATGGCACCGGGCGGGAGCACGTAGGTCACGTTGTCGGGGAAGAGCGCGACTAGGTTCTGTGTTGCTCCAATGAGGAAGCTCGACGGCGCGAGCAGGCCCGGCTTGACGCTTTCCACGGTGACCGGGAATGGCGCGCTGCTGCCCGTGGGAGTAGTGACGACGACCGACTGCGCGCCGGGGCCGACGCCCGAAGGCACCTGGACATTGACTTGCGTGGGGCTGACGAAGTTGACCTAGGCCGCTCTGCCTCCAACGGTTACGGTCACGCCCCCTGTTTTGGTCGGCGCGTTGGCACCGTCGAAATCGCCTCCGGTCCATTGCTGGGTGCCGACGGCGAAATTGGTGCCGTAGATTTCAATCCAGGAGCCTGGTGCGAATGTGGGGTATGCGCCGAACGCCCCGGCGCTAATGACCGAGGTGACGGTAGGAGCCGCTGCGGGGCGCAGAGTAAAGTGCAGTGCGAAGGAAAAGCCGTTGGCCGTGGCGGTAGGGATGCCGCCCGTGTTGGCGGCACTGTAGGGGGTTACGAAAATCTGTTGCCAGTTGGTTTGGGGTCCAGCGGGGAAGAGGCCGTTGAAGCCGCTGTTGGTGTAGGAAGGCCCGGGCAGGATCGGGTTGGTCAACACGGCAGTGAGGCCGAGAAAGCTGGAAATCGAACCGATGGGCCTGCCATTCAGCCTCCACTGGTTCACGCTGATGTCGAAGGAAGCGGGCACGCGCAACGTATAGTCGATCAGGATATTCCAGAGTGCGCCGAGGTTGTTGGCCAGCGGGCCGCCGTTCACGGTTTCCATGTGGAAGATGTCCCATTCGCCGTTGGTGCCGGTGGGGACCTGTTCCTGCCAGATGCGGACGCGACCGTTGTTGACCAGCACGGGTGTGGGTCCGAAGGTGGATGGATCCGAGTAAGTATCCGGGGCGTTGGTGCCGCCGAACTTGATGGGCGAACCCAGGGCAATGATGTTGGGCCCTTGTGCCCAGGCCATTTGGGCGGATGCCAGCAGCAGCGCGGTCTTGAGGAAACGTGTCCAGCTCATGCGATTCCATGCCTCCAAGCTAGAGTGTATTGTAGCCGAACGCCGGTTGCCCCGCATGCCCCCCCGTGGTAGTATTTTCCCCGAGTCGGTTTTTGAACAGGAGCGAACAGTGCAGCGGTCACTCACACACAGGATTATCGGGCGGTTGCTTGCGGGCGCTGTGACATTGGGCGTTGCCGCGCAGGCGCAGGACTTGGAAGTGGTGCAGGTGCGACCCAACTTCTATATGATCGCGGGAGCGGGCGGGAACATCGGCGTGCAGATCGGCTCGGACGGCATCGTGCTGGCGAATACCGGTAACGGCAAGTCGAGTCCGGCGGTGCTGGCGGCGCTGAAGAAGCTGACTCCGCTGCCGATCCGCTACGTCATCAACACCGACGCGGGGGCGGAGTTCGTGGGCGGGAATGACGCCTTGTCGAAGGCGGGGATGACCGTCTTCACCAACGCGCTGGGCAACGCGACCTTCGCGGACGCGGCGGCCATTCTGGCGCATGAGAGCGTGCTACGCAGGATGAGCGCCAAGAAGGGCAACACTACCGAATATCCGGGCACGGCGTGGCCGTCCGAAGCGTTTTTCCCGGAGCGCAAGGCGATCCGCATGAATGATGAGGGCATCGAGATCTTCCATCAAGGCGGGGGACACAGCAACGCCGACGCCTTCGCGCTGTTCCGCGGCTCTGACGTGGTGGTGGCGGGCGACGTGATGGACACCAATCGCTTCCCGGTTATCGACATCGCCAACGGCGGCAGCATTACGGGCGAGATCGCGGCGTTGAACCGGCTGATCGAGCTGACCATCGCGCCCATCCCCTACATTTACAAGGGTGCGGGTACCTACGTGATTCCCGGACACGGACGGCTGTGTGAGCAGAACGAAGTGGTGGATTACCGCGATATGGTGGTGATCATCCGCGACACTGTGGCTGATTTGGTCAAGCAGGGTAAGACGCTGGCGCAGGTGCAGGCGGCCCGTCCGGCGTTGGCGTATGAGACGCGCTACGGCTCGACGACAGGTACTTGGACGACCAACATGTTCATCGAGGCGATCTACAAAGGCGTGGGTGGCAAGTAACGATATGCGGACAAAAGAGGCCGGCAAAATGGTGAATCGAGCGTTGAACGCATGCAGCGTGGTCGCGTTCCTGGGCGTGTTGTTTCTATCGCAGGGCGGCCGCGCGCAGGGTCAGGCGAAAGGCAAAGGCGGGGCTGCGCCGCAGGCACAGACGGCGAAGGGGTCCGCACCCATCGATCTTACGGGCTACTGGGTGTCCGTGGTCACGGAAGACTGGCGCTACCGCATGGTGATGCCTACCAAGGGCGACTTCCAAGGCATCGGGATGACGCCGGAGGGGCGCAAGCTGGCCGACGCGTTTGATCCGGCCAAGCCGACTGGCGAGGCGTGCGCGGCGTACGGGGCTCCGGCGCTGCTGCGCATTCCTGGGCGGCTGCATCTTACTTGGCAGGATGACTCCACGTTGAAAATGGACAGCGACGCGGGCAAGCAAACGCGGCTGTTCCACTTCGGCAATTGGCAGGCCCCGGCGGGTCCGGCGACGTTGCAGGGCAATACCACCGCCAGCTGGGAGCGAGGCGGCGGACGCGGCGCTACCAACGGCTGGATGACCGCGAACACCAACAACTTGAAGGCCGGCCTGCTGCGCAAGAACGGCGTCCCTTACAGCGAGGCCGCTACGCTGACGGAACATTACGACCTGATCAAGTTGCCGAACGGGGACCCGCTGCTAGTGGTTACCGTGATCACAACCGATCCGAAATATTTGCGTGCGCCGCTGATTGTCACCACGCATTTCCGCAAGGAAGCGAACGAGGCGAAGTGGCGTCCGTCGGAATGCTCATCCACTTGGTAGAGGGACCTGGTAGCAGGAGGATAATGAAACTATGATCCGCAAACACATCAGCTTGGGTTTGGTAGCGTTGCTGGCGGCGATGCCGGCGATGGCGGAGATCGATCTATCGGGCTCGTGGGCGTCGGCCAATCACGAGGATTCGCTGGAGCGCGGCGGCGGGCCGAACCCGGATGACTGGGCGGGACTGCCGTTCAACGAATCGGGCCGGGCGAAGGCGCTGAGCTTTTCGCAATCCGTGATTTCGATGCCGGAGCGCATCTGCTGGTTCCAGACGCAGTGGCACATCGCCGCGGGACCTTTCAGCTTGCGCATGTGGGCGGTGCCTGATCCCATTACTGGCAAGGTGCAGGCGTGGATGATCGGTGCGTGGGAAACGCGCGCTCCTATGATCATTTACATGGACCGGCGTCCGCATCCGGGTCCGAATGCGCCGCACGATCAGACAGGGTTCACGACGGGCGTGTGGAACGGCGATGAACTGATTGCCACCACGACGCACATCAAGACCGGTTACATCCGGCGCAATGGCGCGGCCAGCAGTGACAAGGCCACGATCACGACGCACTTCAACCGGCACGGGAACATCCTGACCGCGACGCTGATCATGGAAGACCCAGTGTATCTGACGGAACCTTACATTCTGACGCGGTCCTACAACCTGAGCACCAACCCGGTGAGCATCGGCGGTCCGCCGTGCATTCAGGGCGATGAGGGCGTGGAGTCGGGTATGGTCCCTCATTATCTGCCGGGTCAGAATCCGATGACCGAGGAAATGACGGCGCTCTACGGGATTCCGGTGGAAGCGTCGATGGGTGGGGCGGAAACGATGTACCCGGAGTTCCGCGACAAGATCAAGGACAAGTTCAAGCTGCCGGCGAAGTGTAAGATCAACTGCGGCAATTAGGGATCCAAGGAGGCATATGAAAAAGAAAATTCTCTCTCTCGCATTTGCAACCGCCACAGTGCTGGGCGTGCAGGCGTACGCGCATCATTCGTTCGCATCGACGTACCTCGAAGCGGAACGCATGACCATTGAAGGCGACGTGGTACAGTTCCTGTTCCGCAATCCGCATTCGTTCCTGCACGTGGAAGCCAAGGATTCGACGGGCAAGGTAGTCCGCTACTCGGTGGAATGGGGCGGCGCGGCGCAACTGGGCGGACAGGGCGTGCAGAATGACACCATCAAGCCGGGCGACCACGTAATCGTGCTGGGCGCGCCGGGGCGCAACCTCGCCGCGGACCATCGTATGCGCATGGTGAGCGTGTCGCGGCCGGCGGACAAGAAGACCTGGGGTCAGCCGTTCAACTAGCCCCCTGCGTGAGCGTGGGCCGTAGAATTTCTATGAGAGAATTGTCCATCTCCGCGCACTTTGTTGCGTGGTCTATCTACTGACTACTGACCTTCAACTGCTACGGCACGCATTTCCGAGGGAGCGAGGATGGTTCGGTAGACCGCCCCCGAGGCGAACGCCGTGGTGCGGTGCCGCCTTCCCCAGGGCTCGTCCGCTATACACCAGGAGGAGGCTCGGCTTGACCTAGGCGACGCGTTGGTGGTGTTGGACGCCGTCCGAGAGACATGCACGTACCGAAGTTGGTTTCTCCTTGCAGCGCATGTCCGCCGCACTCACATTCACCTGGTCGTGGACGGGATTGTCGAGCCTAGTGGGGCGATACGAGACTTCAAGGCGTATGCGAGCCGGGCGTTGAATTCTCAAGAACCTTGTCGGCGGTGGGCTCGGGGCGGAAATGCAAGGTCGCTGGCGAATGCACGTGCGGTGAATGCCGCGGCTGGGTATGTGGCGGGCAGGGTCCGGCGATGGCGGTCTATGTTGCTCCCGTTGGGGTGGGTGTTCCGAATGTATAGCCCCATGTGCGTTAGCTTGGGGCTGAAGGAAGTTATCCCATTTAGGTCCCACGCTCACGCTTGGGGCTTCCGTGAGTTAATTCGAGAGGTGATTCGTGGTGCGCGTGATCGACCCGCGCCGTACGGGGACCGAGTCAAATTCGTTGCGCGTGACAGCGCGGATTCGTGCTTGTGTCGACAGGCTCATTGCCGCGACTCACAAAAAGTGAAATTTTCTCCGCCGAAAACGCACTACCTTCCGTGCCCGCTATCCGGCCCGCCATCGAAACGTTCCTCGCCAGCGCTCGGCAGCCTGTGGTGATTGAGCCGGGGGAAGACCCTATCGCCATTGGCGCGGACAATTTTGTCCTCTCGGGGACGCCTACGCGGCCGGCCATCGAGTGCTGGAGCAACACGAAGAACCTGATGCGCCGCATCTCGGGCGTGCGGGCGGAGCGGCGCGGGAAATTGGAGCTCGACACTGAGCATTTCGGCGGACGCACGGGGCGGCTGCTGCTAGTGGACCTGGCGCATCCCGCTAACTCGACCGCCACGCGCCGGGGCGACCGGTTGAAGTACCGCGAGCAGTTCCGGCTGGCGCTCAACCGGCAGTATCCCGACTGGCGCATCGCGGAACTCTCCACGGACCCGGACTTGGAGCACACGCTCTCCCCCTCCTATGCGCGCGCGATGCTGCGCAAGGGCAAGTCGGCGATGGCGGCTATAGGGGCGGCTGTGGACTCTCCGGAGCCGGACGGCGCGCTGAGCTTTGGGCTGATCTGGCTCGACTACCTGCGGCGGCGCGAGCCGAAACTTTCCGTCGGCGGGCTGCTGGTGTTCCTGCCCATTGGTTCCGAGGTCAACACCTGCCACCGGGTGCGGCACCTCACCGCGCAGATCGTGATTTTCGTCCACGGCAAGGACGGCGAAGAGCTGGTTCACCCGGAGGACTACAGCAACTTCACTACGCGTGTGGAACCCTTGAACCTGCACAAACGGACCTTCGCTGTGCGCGGCCTGGAGTTCGCACGGGTCTCAGGCGCGGACCTACTGGTGGGGGTGGACGAAAAGCAGCCTGGATCCTTCGCGGATGCCCAGGCTCTCGGCGAAGGCCTGGCCCGCATCCGGCATCCTGACGCGCAGGACCGGCGCAATCCGCTGTATTTGCGGCATCCCGAAGCGTGGCTGGAATCGCAGCTCCGCGCGAATGTGCAGGCCATCGACGGCACGCTGCTGGCTGAGCCGCTTTACAGTCAGGCCCCGCACATGGCTGCGGCCGACCGCGGCATTCTCGACCTGCTTGCCGTCGACTTCGAAGGGCGGCTCGCCGTCATCGAAATCAAAGCCAGTGAGGACCTGCACCTGCCTTTGCAAGCGCTCGACTACTGGATGCGCGTGAAGTGGCACCTGGAGCGCGGCGACTTTCAGCGGGCCGGCTACTTCCCGGGCATTCCCGTGCGCGCCGATCCGCCGCGTCTGCTGTTGGTGGCGCCGGCGCTGGGATTCCATCCTTCCAATGAATCCGTGCTCCGATATTTTTCATCCGATGTATGCGTGGAGCGCATCGGGCTCGGGATAGAATGGAGGCGGGAATTGAAGGTGGTCTACAGAGAATGTCGCTAGCGCTTTTCCGCCAGATCAGACACGCGTTGGGGAACCTGAATCCGGCGGACGTGCGTGAAGAGGCTGCGCGGCCAGTCACCGTCGGCATCATTGCCAGTTCACCGGAAGTGTTGGGGCGCATGGAGGCGTTCCTTGCTCCCGCGCACATGTCGGCCGAGCGGCGAGCGGAGGCGTTGCGATCCATCCTCCGCAACGGTGCAGATGCGGATGTGGTGTTGTGTGAGGCTTCGCTCCTGGGGCCCAAGGGAGCGTTCCCGTTCGACCTGGATGAGCCGGAAACCTGTATCCGGCGTGTGTTGAAAGACCGGCCAGAGCTCATGCTGCCCCTTGCGCGCCGCTTCTACCCGTTCCGCAAGCGCGCCAGCCAGAAGATCGTGCGGGATGTGGCGCAGGAGAACGCGCTGTTTTGCCTGGCTACCGCCATTCCCGACGTGGTGCCCAGCGTGTTTTCGCTGCCGTGGGCGGTGGGGGAGTACAGTTCCGACGCGATCTTCCTGACGGTCAATCAGATCCGCATGTCGTTCCTGCTGGCGGCCGCGAGTGACCGTCCGCTGGGGTATCGGGAACAGAAATCGGAGATCGCCTCCATTGTGGCGAGCTCGTTCGGCTGGCGCGCGCTGGCGCGGGAGCTGGTGGGTAAAATTCCGCTGGGCGGCGGTTTGATCCCGAAAGCGGCCATCGCTTGGGCGGGAACTTTCGCTTTGGGGCTTTCGATGGAGCGGCTCTACCGCCTAGGTTATGGCTTCAGCCGGGAGGAACGGGCGGGGGTCTACAAGGATGCGTTGCTGCACGGCAAGGAGGTCGCCGGAGTGATGTTGGCGGACTTGATGCGGCGGAGCAAAACCGCCTAGCGCTTGCCTTTGGTGCCGCGCTTTGGGGCTGCGTGGCGCTTTTGCTTCTCTTCTTCCGGCAGCATGAAGGTGGTTTCGCCCTGTTTCACCATGTTGAGGCGGCGGATTTCCAGATCCTGCTCTGTGGGACTGCTTTCAAGCCGCCCGATGCGGGCCTGGCGATCCGAGTTTTCGGCCTCGATGGCGGCGTTCTCTTCCTGGAGTTGTTTGATTTGGGCGCGTTTTTCGAGCATCCCGTCGAGGCCCTGGGAGCCGCTTATGGCCGCCCAGCCAAGCGTCAGGAGCATCCCTGCGCCCAACAGCAGGCCCTTGCGGCGCTTCAGTATCTGAAATAGGTCTGTGGACATGGGAGAAGACGGAGTTCCGGCAGGACCCTCCTATAACGTTATAGCCCGAATTCCCAAAAAACGCCAGACCAATGAGAAATTTCTTCGTGCTATTCTCTACGCAAGGGCCGTGATGGACGAAGACGATCTCCTAGAAGAGCAGCACCCTGCTGGACCAGCCGACGATCGCGGCTGCCCGAAGTGCGGCTCCGCCGATGTCCGGCGCTCTTCGCGCGATGGATTCTGGGCGTCGCTCTTGGCATTGATGGGGCGCTGGCCGTTCCGTTGCCGCAGCTGCCGCAGCCGGTTCTACCGCTATGCGTCCCCGCCCGCGGATCACTAATTTCGGGCCGCTGTCACTTCGGGAGGCAAATCGAACTGGGTGGCCGGGATGGCGGCGTTCACCTCCACCGACTCCAGGACGAATACGATCTCCTGGCCGGCGCTCCTCTCCGTGAGGCGGGTCGGCATCAGAACCCCTCCGAAGCGTTTGTAGTCGCCGAACCGCATTTCCGCCGGCAGGTCTCCCATCTGGGTGCTCGCCGTCAGGGTCAGCTTGACGCCCAGGCCGGTCGCCTTGGACAGGTACACGGTTTCCGCCGAGCCTTCCGCCGGGGTCATGACCACTTTGTAACAGTCCTCGCCGTCCACGGCCTCTTCACCGGTTGTCTCCACCTTGAGGTACAGGTCGCGCCACACCGCATAGGAGTTGAAACGCGCCTCCCGCAGGGCCTCGGCGCGCTCCACGCCGGACTTGACGCGCGCTCCCATCAGGTCAGTCAGTTCCCAGGCGACCCCGTCCTTCACGCCCGACAAGACCCGCCCGATGCCGGGAATTTCCATGACCACGAGATAGTGGTCCGGCTCGGCGGCGTAACGGACCAGCGTTCCTTTGATGCCCATGGCGGCCATCTCCACGGTGCCGCGCGCGACTTCGGTTTGGTGTCCGGCGTAGGCTTGTTTGCCACCCGTGGCCTCCACAAAACGGTCCAGCAGGCTCTCCGCCGAAGGCAGGTCGGCGGCGGATGCCCAGGTAGCCGCGCACAGCACGGTCAGTAAAGTACGTCGATTCATCGTTTTCGTATCCAATCCAACGCCGCGTCCAGTACGGCGTCCTGTCCGGCAAGCAGGCCTTGGCGCGTCCGCAGGACTTCTTCATCGGGAGCCACGCCTTCCCCCTCCAGTGCCTTGCCGCCTTGCGAGACGTATCCGGCCACGGCGTACTGAAACCCGTCGCCGTTGGGCAGTGTGGTTAATATGGAGGGCAGCGCGGCGGCGGCGCTGCGGGTTCCGAAGATGCGGGCGCGGCCCAGGTCCTGGAGTCCCCCTGCGAAGATTTCCGCGGTCGAGGCCGAAGTTCCGTCCAGCAGCACCGCGACCGGCCCTTCAAACACCGGCGGCCTCGGGTTGATGACGAAGTTCAGCGCCGCGTCGCGAGTGTACATAGTCCCCAGGCGCTGGTTGGGTTTGTTGACCAGGAATCCGGCCATTCCCATCGCCATGCCGCCGATGCCGCCGGGGTTGCCGCGCAGGTCGATGATCAGGCCGTCACAGGGCTTGCAGGCCTTCAGCGTCCGGTCAAAGCTGGGGATCAGGCGGAGGATGTCCAGGAACACGTTGAATCGCACATACGCGGTCCCGCCCAGACGCCGCTCTTCGTACCAGACGCGTGTGGGGGGCAGGTTCCCGAACTCGGCTAGCGTGCCGCGTGCGGCGGCGAGTTCGATGTCGAGTTCCGCTTTGTCGAATGCGATGTGGAGAGTGCCGCCCACCGGTCCGCTGACCCGGGCGAGCATCGCGCGCGTCAGTTGCAGTTCCGGAAGCGTCGGGATGGTGAGTGCCCGGCCGTTGACCGCGCGGACTGCCCAGCCCGTTCGCACACCCGCGCGTTCCGCGGGCGAACCAGGGTCTACGGCGGTCACGACGACTTCGTTGTTGAGCACGCGCAGGTCGATGCCGGTGGTTCCGGAGCCGCCGCCCTCGTCCGAGGGTGAATAGCCGCCAACGATCCCGAAGTGGGTTTGCCCCAGGCGCCGCAGCATTTCTTGCATCGCGGCGCGGGCTTCGGCGGTGGATTTCGCGGCTTCGACGCGCGGACGGTATTCAGCCCGCATCGCGTTCCAATCGAGGCCCCCGGGCGCGTCCTTTTGCCAGTGCGTGTCGCGGATGGTGGTCCAGACCTGGTCAAACGCCGCTAAGTCGGCACCGGATTGTGCGCGAAGCAGCGCGGCGGCCGCCAGTAGAATCCAAAGACGGGGCATCTACGCTCCTCAGAGAAAGCGCAAAGAAGTGGTGGCCGAAGTCGGGGTCGAACCGACACGCCGAGTGAACGGCGCTGGATTTTGAGTCCAGTGCGTCTGCCAGTTCCGCCATTCGGCCACGGGGCAGTGCTTTCCTATATTAGCAGTTCGTGCTTGCGCATTTCTTCCAACTCTTCCAGCGACTTCGGCCAGTCCTGGCGGAGTAATCTGCTGAGCGCCCGGTCGGCGAGCAGTTTGCCGCCGGTCTGGCACGTGGGGCAATAGTTGGTCTCGTTGGATGCGTAGCGGATGCGCTGGACCTTGGTGCCGCAGACGGGGCAAGGCTCTTTGTAGCGGCCGTGGACGGCCATGCCTTCGCGGAAGGCGGTGACTTTTTCGGGGAACTCTTCGGTGCGGAGCTTCGCGGTCCACTCCGTCAAGCAGCCCTGAACGGCGCGGTGGAGGCGGGCGGCTTCTTCGTCGGAGAGGCGCGAGGTGAGCATCACGGGCGATAGGCGGGCAAGGTGCAGGATTTCGTCGGAGTAGGCTTTGCCGATGCCGCTAAACAGGTGCGGGTCCGTGAGCGAACGCTTCAGCGTGTGATTGGCGGAGCGCAGGACGCGGGTGAATTCTTCGGCCGACGACGTCAGCACGTCCAGGCCACCCGGGTCTAGTTGGGCGGGATCTTCCACTACGTGCAGCGAGGCGCGCTTGCGCGAACCGGCCTCGGTAAGCGTGAGGCAGCCGGAATCGAAAGTGAAGGCGGCGAGCGTGCGGCGTCCGTCGGGCTTTTTGGCTTTTGTGCTCCAGTGGAGCCGGCCGGCGATCATCAGGTGGAGCACAAGCCAGGGAGCATCCTGGAAGCCGATGGCTATGCGCTTGCCGATGCGGCGTAATTCGCGTACTTTGCGACCCACGCAATCTTCCGCGGTGCGCTCCGTGCGGAGCAGGAATGGGCTGGCGATGTCGGCCTGCTGCAACGTGCGCCCGGTGATCCGGGCGTCCAGCGCTTCGATGTAAACCGTGATGTCCGGCAACTCAGGCATCGTTTATCAGAGAATACTACGTATGACCGCAAACGAAGCATGTAGACTGATCCGTTACTCCGGCTGGGCCTCCCGCAAGGTCCTCACCGCCGCGTTGCAGCTGACCATGGAACAACTGGAGACACCCAACGGCATCAGCCATGGGAGCATCGCGGGCACGCTCGCCCACATCTACCTCGCCGACCGCGTATGGCAGGAGCGCATCACATTCTCGAACAAGCCGCTGGTGTGGGATGCATCGCTCGCAGATGCCGAGGCGGCGTGGCCGGAGATTCAAAAAGCCTGGGAAGCGTGGGCCGACGCGCTCACGGACGGAGACCTGGAGCGGCCCATCCAGTACAAATCGATCGCCGGAAATCAGGGGGAGAACACGGCGGGCGAAATCGTGACCCACGTGGTGAACCATGCCACGCTGCATCGCGGGCAGGTGGTTGGCATGATCCGCCAGTTGGACGTGCAGCCTCCGGCGACGGACTTCATCTACTATCTAAGGGAACTCGCGCAGTAGCGCCTCGCTTACAGCGCCATGATCTGGTAGCCGGCGTCGACGAAGAGGATGTTGCCGGTGACGCCTCGGCCCAGGTCGCTGGCGAGGAATACCGCGGTGTCGCCGACTTCGGCGGGTTCACAGTTGCGCTTCAGCGGGGACTTGGCGGCCACGGCTTCCAGCATCTTGCCGAAGTCTTTGACGCCTCGGGCGGAGGTGGTTTTCACGGGTCCGGCGGAGATTGCGTTGACGCGGATGTTGCGCGCGCCGAGTTCGCTGGCCAGGTAGCGGGTGGAGGCTTCGAGCGCGGCCTTGGCTACGCCCATGACGTTGTAGTTGGTGGCTACGCGTGTTGATCCCAAGTACGACAGCGTAGTCAACGAGCCGCCTTCGGTCATCAGCGGAGCCGTTGCACGCGCCACGGCTACCAGCGAATAGGCACTGACGTCATGGGCGATGCTGAATCCGTCGCGCGACGTTTCTAGAAACGGCCTGGACAAATCTTCACGGTTCGCGAACGCGATGCTATGAACTACGGCGTCCAACTTCCCGTGCGGTGCCAGTGTTTCCGTGAGCCGGAGCAAGTCCGCGTCCTTGGTGACGTCACAATCGAAAATCGCGGCGGCGCCCAATTCTCCACCGAGCACGTCCACGGTTTCCTTCTGCCGCTCACCTTGATAGGTCAGCAGCAGTTTGGCACCTTCGCGCCGGAATGCCTGTGCGATTGCGTAAGCTAGACTCCATCGATTTGCCACGCCCAGGATCAGCGCGGTCTTTCCTCTTAACAGTTGGCCCTCAAGTAATTGCGGCATGAACCGCTATTTTAGCGCGCCGTGACCGCCAAGGCGGCGTTCAACACTCCGATGGACCGGCCCAGGTGCAGCGCAACGGCCGCGATCGCAGGCGAGAGAGCGGTCGCCGCCGATGCAATAAACGCCACAATCATGGCGTATTCCACGGTATCTTGTCCACGTTGATCTTGCCAGAACTTACGAATCATTTTCGTTTCCGCCTCGCTTCTGAACCCAGTATGCCCCTCGGTCGGGTATGTGCAATCCCGGTATTTGGTACCAAGGGGTAGTTCTCACGTCCCGGAACCGGCGTTGGACTCTGATGCCGTACACTGGGAGTACTGAAGTTTGGACCTCTCCACCCCACTCACTTACGTTAAAGGCGTCGGACCCGCGCGGGCGGCCTTTTTGGAAGCAAAAGGCCTCAAAACCGTTGAGGACCTTTTGTACTACGCGCCCTTCCGCTACGAAGACCGGAGCAACGTCAAGCCCATCCGCGCGCTGGCCCCGGGCGAGATGGCGACGGTGCTTTGTGCCGTCCGTTCCACCAAAGTGGCGGGCTTCCAGCGGCAGAAATTAGGGTTGTTTGAGGCGACGTTTACCGATGCTTCCGGCGCCATCCTGAACGGCAAGTGGTTCCACGGGGCGTACCTCAATGACGTGCTGGCTCCCGGGCAGAAGATTGCGCTGTTCGGCAAGGTGGAATTCGATTCCTATTCGCGCGGGCTGTCCATGATGCACCCGGAGTTCGAGATCCTAACGGGAGACGAGGACGGCGACGCCGCGCTGCACACCGGACGCGTGGTCCCGATCTACGAAGCCGCGGGCAAGGTGACCACCCGCGTGCTGCGCGCGCTGCTGCACCGCATCCTTGAAGGCCTCGCGCCGGTGGACGATCCTATGCCCCCGCACATCGCGCGGCAGATGGGTCTGCCGAAGCGCTGGGACGCGATCCGAGGGCTGCACTTTCCGCCGCAGGATTCCGACTTGCGGCTGCTGAACGCGTTTCGCAGCCCCGCGCAGTATCGGCTGATCTTCGAGGAATTTTTCTGGCTGGAGTGCGGGCTGGAGTTGAAGCGCGCGCGGGCGCGCCTGGACCCCGGTGTCGGCTTCGAACTCACGGACCGGGTGCGCGAGCGTATCAAGCAGATGCTTCCGTTCAAGCCGACCGGTGCGCAGAAGCGGGTGCTGGGCGAGATCGCGCGGGACATGGAAGCTCCGCACCCCATGTACCGCCTGCTGCAGGGCGACGTGGGCAGCGGCAAGACGCTGGTGGCCGCGCAGGCCGCCATCATTGCCATTGAAAACGGCTACCAGGTGGCGATCCTGGCTCCCACGGAAATCCTCGCGACGCAGCATTTTTTCTACTTCAAGCGTTTGTTCCAGAAGCTGGATTACACGCCGATACTGCTCACGGGTTCGAATACGGCCAAGGAGAAAATCGGTCTCAAGAAGCTGGTGGGCGCGGGTCTTGCGAAGCTCATCGTCGGCACGCATGCGCTGCTGGAAGAAGACGTGCAGTTCTCGAAGCTCGGGCTGGCGGTGGTGGATGAGCAGCATCGCTTCGGCGTGGAACAGCGCCAGAAGCTGCTGGAAAAAGGCGCGGGCAAGCATCCCGACGTGCTGGTGATGACCGCCACTCCCATCCCGCGGACGCTCGCCCTGACCATCTACGGCGACTTGGACGTCAGCGTCATCGACGAAATGCCCCCCGGCCGCAAGCCGATCATCACCAAGCGCGTGGATCAGGTCCGCGTGGAGCAGGTCTACAGCTTCCTGCGGCAGCAGATTGACGCGGGGCGGCAGGCCTACGTGGTGTACCCGGTGATCGAAGAGTCGGAGACCAAGGCAATGAAGGCCGCGCAGCAGATGCACGAGCAGCTTTCGAAGATCGTCTACCCGGACTTGCGCGTTGGCCTGTTGCATGGGAAGCTCCCTGCCGCTGAGAAGGAAGCGGCGATGGATAAATTCGCGCGCGGCGAAACGCAGATCCTGGTAGCGACGACGGTGATCGAGGTGGGCGTGGACGTTCCCAATGCCACCGTCATGGTGATCGAGCAGGCAGAGCGCTTCGGGCTCTCACAACTCCACCAGTTGCGCGGCCGCGTGGGCCGGGGCGGTGAGCAGAGCTACTGCATTCTAGTCACTGAAAAGCTGAACCAGATCGCCGGGGAACGCATTCGCACCATGGTGGAATCGAGCGACGGCTTCCACATCGCGGAGGTCGATATGAAGCTGCGCGGCCCGGGCGAATTTTTCGGTACCAAACAATCCGGCCTCCCCGCGCTGCAGATCGGCAACATCATCCGCGACGCGGACATCCTGGAGATCGCCCGCAATGAAGCCGCCAGCTTTGTGGCGCATCCACCCTCCGAGCCTGAGTTCCGCAAAGCCGTGCTCCACATCCGCGGCCACTGGCAGCGCCGCTACGGCCTGGTGCAGGTCGGCTGATATGCGAGTTATCGGCGGCGAATTCCGTAGCAGGACCCTGAAGAGCGTGCCCGGACTGGATACACGTCCCACGCCCGACCGTATGCGCGAGGCGCTGTTCAGCATCCTGGCTCCGCACATCGAAGGAGCCATCTTCGCCGACCTGTGCGCCGGCACCGGAGCCGTCGGCATCGAAGCCCTCAGCCGCGGCGCGCGCTACGCGCTCTTCGTCGAATCCAACCGCACCGCGATCCAAGTCATCCGCGACAATCTGAAATCGCTGGGTCTGGCCGCCCGCGCCGACGTGCGCCAAGCCAGGGCGTCCGCCATTGCGAAATCCGTGCAGGCCGACATCGTCTTCCTCGACCCCCCCTACCACGCCGAGCGCGAATACAGCGTAGTGCTGCACCTTCTCAACGCGCCTCTCGTCATTGCACAACACGACGTCCGGCTGGATCTGGCGGACCGCTACGGATCGCTGACAAAGATCCGCACGCTGCGCCAAGGTGACAATTGTCTGAGCTTCTTTGAGCCCGCCGAGACGCCGGATGCTACCATCGAAAGTGCGGGCGCGTAGCTCAGGTGGATAGAGCATCAGCCTTCTAAGCTGAGGGTCGTAGGTTCGAGTCCTACCGCGCCTACCAATAAAATCAGTGGCTTGCGAATCACTGAATCTGTCCCGAAGGCTCCACTGTAGTGGAAACTGTAGAGACGACTTCCGGTTTTGCCGCCTTCGGCCTCACAGACAGGGATTCCACGGCCTCCCGCTTCGCCGCCATGTGTCAAGGGCGGAGTAAGACTAGACCAGTGGGGCGGAGAGGAAGCAGACCACTCCACAGGGTGGATGGGCCTTAGTTTGAAGGATTTGCGAGGGTGGCGGGAGCGTAGGCCTGCGAACCGCCTTGCGGGGCGCGTTTAGGCCGGAGCGGAAGCCACCCTCGTAAATCGGCGCAGGGAGTGGGGATGGGGCGGCTAAGAGCG
>CANFEY010000042.1 GCA_947446025.1 Bryobacterales bacterium | reverse complement strand
GGTGCGGCCAAGGTTCATCCCTCATGGTGTCAGCCTCGTGTTTCGTCTTCTGGTATTTCAAATCGCGGCAACTCAAAAGAGGCCTCAACCGCCTACTCTTCAGTTAGTTGCCGTCGGCGTGTCGCGCGTTAGCCGGACACTACTGACTGGCGAGTATGAAGATGTTTTTCCTCGCACTTTTTCTCGTGAGCACGCAGGCGCTTTGGGCCGACCAGATTACACTCAGCAACGGGGACCGGATCACTGGTTCCATCGTCAAGGGCGACGCGAAGGATTTGGTTGTCGCGACGCCATCGGCGGGTAACGTCATCATCGCCCGGACCTCGATCACGGCGATTTCGGCGGATGGGCCGGTGTATGTCGGCCTCTCCGACGGGCAGACGGTTGCGGGGGCGTTGCAGACCAATGGGGCGCAGTTGCAAGTTCGCACGCAGACGGCGGGGACGGTGAACACGACCCTGGCCGCGGTGACTACGTTCCGCAATCAGGCGGAGCAGACGGCGTTTGAGACGCAGGTGGAACGGTTGCGCAATCCGCGCATGATCGACCTGTGGACCGGCTTCCTGGATCTGGGATTCGCGGCCACCAAGGGCAACGCCGAGACGCAGACGTTCACGCTTTCCACGCGCGCCGACCGGGCTACGAATCGCGACAAGATCGGCGTCTACTACACGTCCATCTTTGCGTCGAACAAGACCAGTGGGGCTTCGGCGACTACTGCCAACGCCAAGCGCGGCGGGGTGGTTTACGACGCGAACTTGAGCAAACGGACCTTTGTCTGGGGCGCGGTTGACCTAGAATCCGACGAATTCCAGCGGCTGGATCTGCGTTTTGTTCCGGCGGGCGGCGTGGGCCACCACACAATCAACACTGACAACACGAAACTGAATCTGCGCATCGGCGCGGCGGGCAACCGGGAATTCTTCTTCGGCGACATCCGGCGTAACTCGGCGGAAGTGCTGTTCGGAGAAGACTACCAGCACAAGTTTTCCAACGTCACTTCGATCCAGCAGCGGCTGCGCTACTTTCCGAACGTGAGCAACGGCGGCCAGTATCGTATGAACTTTGATACGACGTTCGTCACCGCGCTGGCCAAATGGTTCTCACTACAGTTCACGTTCAGTGACCGCTACTTGAGCAATCCGGTTCCGGGGCGTAAGAGCAATGACATGCTCTACAGCACCGGCATCCGGCTCACTTTTGCGCAGTAGTCCGCTGCTCGTTGAGCGTTCGCATAAAGACTTCCTCGACGATGTCCAGCTCTGCCTTGTAACCCGCGGGGTCGATGAAGGGATTCGGCCCTTTGCCGATCAACGGATACTTTTCGTCCAGCCGGTACATGGCCGGGTGCGAGCCTAGCGGCACGTCGGCGTGCAGGCCGCGTAGGACTTTGAAGGCCTGCAAATACTCGTCTGCGATGCCGGGGTTCTGCCGGTTGTTCACCAGTTGGAAGCCGGGGTTCACGCCGACGCTGCCGATGATGACGACGTCGTAGGTCTTGCCGTCCTCGGCGATCTTCGCGGTCCAGGTCGTGCAGCCCTTGGTGTGGCCGGGGGTGAGGTGCGCGGTTAGCGTGGTGCCGCCCAGGGTCACGGTGTCGCCGTCGTGCAGCACGCGGTCAATCGGATGCTCCTTGCCGCCGGGCTTCATGGCTTTCAGGGCGGGGACGTCCTGCTCCATGGCCATTACTTGTGCTCCGGTGAGTTCCTTCACCATGGCGTCGCCTTCCATGTGGTCGGCGTGGGCGTGGCTGCCGAGGACGATCTTGATGTCGCTGAACTTGAAGCCGAGTTTTTCGACGGAGTCCTTGATGACGGGGACGGTGCGTTCGTAGTCGGTGTTGATGAGGATGTGTCCGGCTGGGGTGGTGACCAGAAACGTGCCGAAGCTCTGCGAGCCGACGTAATGCATGTTGCCGATGATCTTGTGCGGCGGGAACGCGGTATCCTGCTGCTGCTTGGTGCCGATGTTGCGCTGGAACAGCTCCTGCAGCGTCCATTGTTTGGTGGCCTGGGCCAGCAGGGCAGCCGCGGCGCAGGTGGTCAGGAAAAGTAGCGTCCTCATGTTGCAAGCCAGAATACCAGAAATGAGCGATACTAGATAAGAGCCGCGTACCGCAGTTGTCAAGGCGGAACCGGTTGGGTTATCCTAAGTCTTTCCCATGGCAAACACAATTTCCGCGCTGAAGCGCGTCCGCACCACAGAACGCCGCAATGCGGTGAACCAGACCCGTAAGACGCGTTTGCGCCACCAGATCCGCAAGATGCGGCGTCTTCTCGACGCGAGCGATGTTGCCGGTGCCACCAGCGCCGTGCCGCAGACGTACTCCTTGATTGATCGCGCCGCCAAGTGGGGCATCATCAAGAAGAACACGGCTGCGCGCTACAAGAGCCGGTTGACGATCCGTCTCAAGAAAATCACCAAGTAACGATCACTTAGCGGTGAGCGCGAGGATCATCTCCTCCATCACGATGCGGTCATCCGGGCGGGCATCGCGCAGATCTCGATCTGCCGCGAAGACCCGCCCGATTGCTTTTTCCAGGCGCGCTTTGGGGAAGGCTTCCACGGTGCGTTCGATTTCCTGGGCCCGGGCGGGCCAGATGCGCGCGCCGAGCTTGGTGAAGTGGGCTTGAATCTGTCCGGAGCCGCGCAGTCCGGCGGCACGCGCGGCGAGTGCCATGCGGAATTGCGTGGATAGGAACGTCAGCGCCAGCGGCATGTATTCGCCTTCACGGGAAAGCGAGTCCAGGATTTCGAGCGCCCTGGTGCGATCACTACGGCCCAGCGCGGCGACCAGCGCGAAGATGGTTGAGGAGTGCGCTTCCGCTACCAAAGCTCCGATGTCTTCCGCTGTGACCTTGCGCTCCGTGCCGGCGTACAGGCTCAGCTTTTCGATTTCGGTCATCAGGCGGGCTGCGTCGCCGCTGGTGATGTCGATCAGCAAGGCGAGTTCCGCCAAGCCGAGCTGTAGTTTCAGTTCCTTGGCGCGGCGCTGCGCCAGGGCGCGGGCGGCTTCGGGGGAGTAGGGGCGGAACTCGACGACGGCGGGCACTACGGCGAAGAATTTCTGGACGCGTTCGAGCTTGGCTTTGTCTTCGCCGTCGAAGTCGTAACGCGAGCAGTCGATCACCATGACCGTGCCGGGTGTGGGTTGGCGGACATAGGAGGTGAGCGCGTCCGCATCACCGGCACCTGCTGATTCTTCATCGTCACTCGCCGCGGCGCGTGTGCGGGGCACGGCGGCTTCGGCGCTGCTGAGCCAAATGAGGCGTTGCGAGGCGAAGAGCGACATGGAGCGCGCGTCGTCAATGGCGGCGGCCAGCGGCAATTGATCCAAGCCATGGCGGGTGAAGCCGTCCTCGCGGGCTTCTTCGGGCAGGGCGGCAGCGAAGATCGCCTTGCGGCAGCGCTCACGCTCGAAGGCCTCGGGACCCAGGAACAGATAGACAGGCTCCGGGCCGTCCTTCTTGAGCTTGGCGAGGAATTGCTCCGGCGTCACTAGAAATTCTCCAGGATGGAGGTGACGACGGTCTGCGCGACGAGTTCGCTGGCCCGGCGGATGGCCGGTTCGCTTTCCTCAAAGAACTCGCTGGGGTCAGAGCTGATTTGGAAGCTTTCCTTGATCTCAAACGCCGGCTTCTTATAGAGGATTCGGCCGGTGGTGCGCTCGGTCAGCGTGACTTCCATGGTGACGTGCAGGTCCGCGACGTTGTTCCGTTGGACGTTGGGGTCGAAGATGGTGGGGTTGTTGGTGTAGGTGATCACGGCGCCGGAGAGCACCATGTCGGCGCGCGCGGGGTCGGTGACTACTTTGTAGCGGGTGTGGGCGATGAATTCGCGGGCGAAGGCTTGGGGTAGAACGTCGGTCAGCTTGTAGCGGATGGTGGCGTTGGTGAAGGCAGGGATGGCGACGGTCTTGAGCGACGGCGGCAGCAGGTCGGCCTTGCCTGCGACGCGGTAGCCGCAGGAGGAGAGGGCGGCCAGTAGGATTACGAGTGCTGTCTTCATAGCTGCTCCTTCCCTACGGCCACGGCGTTTTCTGCGGAGAGACGCAGGTTGTCGGCGACCATCCAGATCCAGCAGGCGCGGGGATTGTTACGGTCGGCGTTGACGGCTCCCACACTGAGGCCGCTCTGGCCGGCGATGTTGGCGTTCGATGGTGGCTCATCCGGGCGCACGTCGATGCCGGCGGCGGTTAGAACGCGGCTGAGTTGTTTGGTGTCCACGTTGGTGTCGAACTCCACCCATACGGACATGCTGTGGCCGTGGAATACGGGCGCTTGCACCAGGCGGATGGACGGCATGGGCATCGCGGTCCAGGCGGCGAGCAGGGCTGCGGTGTCGCGTTCGATGCGCTCTTCGATGCCTTCGAGCGGTTCCGGCGCCTCTTCGCCATAGCGGGCGAGCAAGTTGAAGGCGAGCTGCGTATCGAACACCGTGATGTCGAGTTTCTTGAAGCCCAGCACGCCCACGGTCTGCTTGCGCAATTCCTCAATGCCACGGCGGCCGCGTTCGCTGGCGGGTTCGAACACGTGGACCAGCGAGGAGCGAATTTTCGCCACCGCGGCCAGACGGGTGAGGATCATGGTGAGCGCGATGGCGGCCGGGTGCGCGATGACGTGGACGCCGGATGTCGCTTTGGCCTTGGCTTGCGGCTCGGCGGAAGGGGCTCTGAGCTGCGCGCCCGGCTGTTCGGCGAGCGCGCCGGTGAGGTCGATCAGGAACCGTTTGCCTTTGGCTCCCAGCTTCAGGGTGCGGCGGCTGGAGGCTGGGGTGCCGGCGAGATAGGCGATGGTGGTGCCTTCGAGGCTCTCGCCCGAAAGGGGCAACATGACGACGGCTTCTTCGTCGTCCGCCGTGAGCACGGTGGCGTCTTCAGCGGCGGCGGAGATCAGTTGCACGCGGGTGTGTTTTTCAGCTTCCAGCAACTCGCGCAGTTCGCGGGCCAGTAGGGAATCGCCTCCGATGATGGCGACGGTTTGTTTTTTCGGGAACGGCAGGGGAGCCTTAGCCAAGTTGCGCCTCCGGGCGGGGTTGATCGGTGGGTGTGCTCTGGCCGCGCCAGCGCCGTTTTAGGAGTCCGCCTACGCGGATGAGGATGCCGCTCAAAACATAGGCAAGCGCGATTGCGAGCAGAACGGGGCGGGGCATTGCCCAGATTAGGTAGATCAGCACGGCGGCGATCACCAGTGTGAATCGGGATTGGGGGCGCAGCAGGCTGATGTCCTTAAAACTGGGGTAGCGCCAAGTGCTCACCATGAGGAATGAGAGAAGTGCCAGCAGTGCCAGCCAAGCCACGGAAAACTGCCAGGATGTCAGCGGCGTGCTGCCGGCGGCGAAGATGATGGAAGCAACGACGGCGGCCGCGGCGGGGATGGCGAGCCCGATGAAATATTTTCGCCCTGGGCGGCCGGGGTTCTTCGGCACGGGGTTGATGGAGATGTTGAAGCGCGCCAGACGCATTGCGCCGCACAGGAGGTAGAGGAAAGACAGCAAGTAGCCTGCCCCTTTTAACTGCTCGATGGTGAACGGAGCGGGCGGGGCGCTGGTGAACTGCATCCCCCAGGCAAAGGCCATGACCGCTGGAGCGATGCCGAAGGTCACAACGTCGGCCATGGAATCCATCTCGCGGCCGAAGTCGCTGACGGTGTTGGTCATGCGCGCGATGCGGCCATCGAGTCCGTCCAGGCCGACGGCCCAACCCACGGCCTGCGCGGCTGCGGCGAAATGCTCACTCGCCGAGGCTCCCCCTGCAGCATGATCCATCGCGCCTCGGAATGATTCCATGATGGCGAAGAAGCCCAGGAATACGTTTCCAGCAGTGAAGAACGTTGGCAACGCGTAGGCCGCTCGCCGGGGCTTGCGGTCCGGTGATTGGGGGTCGATCAAGTGCTCACGAAGATTCTTCACGCGGTCTCCTTCATCCGTGCGATCACGGACTCCACTGCGCGGACGCGGCTGCCTGCGGTGGTGGTGACTTGCCATTCGGGTCCCAGAACCACGTCCATGCGCGAGCCGAATTTCATCAAGCCCACGCGTTCGCCGGGTTGCAGCACGTCGCCGACTTTCTTGTAGCAAATGATGCGGCGCGCGATCAGTCCGGCGATTTGGCTGAAGACGACTTTGGTGTTGCGCCCGCCAACCGGGCCTTCCACGGTAAAGACGTTCTGCTCATTGGCGGCGCTGGCTTTCGGATTGGCGGCGTTCAGGAATTCGCCGGTCTTGTAGGAAATCGCGGTGATGGTGCCGGGGATGGGGGTGCGGTTCACATGCACGTCAAACACGTTCAGAAAGATGCTGATGGTGTGTCCGCCCGCGTCGTCCTGGCGTACGCCCATCACTTTGCCGTCGGCGGGGGAAACTGCAACGGGGCCGGATGGCATGGTCCGTTCCGGATCGCGGAAGAAGTTCAGGCAGAAGACTGCCAGGATGTAGAACGGCACGGCCCAGGGCCATCCCACCAAGTAAGTCACCGCAGCCCCGCCGATCAATAGACCGGTGGCGTAGGAGTAGCCGTAAGACACCATTCCTCCCTATTGTCGCATTCGGCGTGAGCTTTGTTGAATCCGGCATTCGCCGCGCGCGGGGGCTTATAATCGTTTGAATCATATCAGCGAACGCGCAACACCTGCATACTTACTTCCTCTTCCCGTTTTCCATCGACAAGGAAGGCGTCCGTGAGACTCACGGGCACATCTGGAAGGATGACAGCCGGTGGATCGACGGGCTGGACGAGTGGATCGAATCGCACAAGCCTCCCTACCTGGACATGGTGTGGAAGCGCACTCCGTACACGCAGTTCGATCTCAACTCTCGCGCCTATCAAGACATGATTTTCTTCCACCCCATTGTGCGGCGGGTGTTTTTCGATACCACGGGGCAGGAGGGGAGCCGGGAGGCGCTGCTGCGCTGTTACACGATGTCTCCTCCCATTGGCGGCAAATTGTACTACGAAATCGAGGACAACAAGGGCGGCAAGGCGTCGGTGGAAATCACGGATCTTCGGCTCTTTCTGTTCGCCAACGGCATCGGCGTTCTTTCGCTGGGCGTGGAGGCGTGGAACCTGCCGATGAAGCAGGCGCTGTGGATTAATGAGTCCATGCGCAAGGTGTATCCTTCCAGCGCTCGGCAGATTCGAGAGGGGAGATCGCCCAGCCGGTCCGCGCTGGTGTTGGACATGAAGGGTACGCGCACGCGGCTGGCGGAGGAAACCGCGGAGACCGGCGTGATGAAGGGCTTTCAACCTCCGCTGGCACGCACCATCAAGTCACTTATTTACTTCGCTGAGTACAGCAAGCAGGAATTCGAACCGGTGCTGGATGAGCGGATGATCGTCTACACGTATCTGGAAATCGATCCTGCCAGCGTTCCGGCGGGCTACAAGGATTCCGAGGAATATCAGGTCCTGCTGAGCCGCTTGTTGTACGTGGAGAACGCGGGCGATTCGTACCGCTACGAAGTGAACTTCCTGCGCGACCGCATGCAGGAGCACCTGTATCGCCGTTGGGCGCACCAGGGGACCTATTACGGGTTCACTAGCTACAGCAATGTCACGGCGGCGATCGGCCAGTTCGATTGCGGCGGGCATCAGTTGTCGGAGGGGTTCCTGATCCACCGCATGTTCGACACGCGTTACTACCTGATGGCGCTAGTGGGGTTGTTCTATAGTGCGACGTTGCTCGACTTCGGCGAACGCACCGCGCTGGTGTCGCGGCGGCTGTACGAGTCCGACCGGCACTTGGCGCCGGACAGCATCCTGGCGGCGAACCATCTGCGTTCAGAGTTCTTGCATTTCTCCAACTACTGGCACTTCGACGAACTCGCGAATAAAGAGGAAGAGCTGGAGCACTTCGAGTTGCAATGCCGCTTTTACCGCATCTCCGCGATGAAGGCGGAGATCCAGGAAGAGGTGGAGTCTCTGGGGGCGTCGATTCAAGAGCATTCCCAGTTCCGCAACACGGAAGCCATTAACCGGGTGGCCATGTTGAGCTTGATTCTGGGCATCGGTGCCATGGTCACTGGATTCTTCGGGATGAACTTCGGGCGCGCGTTCGCGGAGACACTCTTTGAGCCCATGGGCGATTGGCCGCTGATCCACCTATCGGCCGTAACGTCGGTGATTCTGTTGGGGCTGGGCGTGCTTCTGTTCGCCGTGTACGTGGTTGCTGTCAACTGGGCCGACTATCGCGACATTCTGGACCCGCACGGCAAGAAGGTTCGCGCTCGCAGCCTGCGGCACGACCACGAGAACTAACGCTCCGTGGCGAGGGTGGCGGTTGAAGCGAGGCCGATCTTGGCAGGCGCTTGCGGCAGGGTGAATGAAAAAGGTTCCGCGCGGTCGGCGGTGCGCACCCACTCGATGCGGCGGGTGCCGTTGGGCAAGGTGATTTCGAGCGGAAGCTCGGTGCCGAAGTCTCCGGAGACGCCGCGCTGGGCGGACTGCTCATAGGTCACCGTTCCGGACACTCGGACTGACGGCGCTCTGCCGGTGGTGGTAAAGCGCACGCGAGCTGCGGGGATGCCGGAGGAGCGGACCCAGCTATCAAAGAACGTGTCCACGGCCTCCGCCGCAACTCCGTACTCCTTCACCAGGCTCTGGAGTGCCTGTGTGGTGATGGACTTGTACTCAAAGCGCGCCCGGAGCTGGCCCAGCATGGCGACGAAGCGTTGCTCTCCCAGGCGTTGCCGCAGCATGTGGAAGATCCATGCGCCTTTTTCGTAGGTGATAGTCCGCCATGTTTCGGAATTGCGCGCCGACTCCAGCCGGTAACCCCAGGTGAGCGGTCCGTAGGAATCGACGGTGACGCCGTCGGGGCTGGAGGCGAGCAGATTCAGGCGGAAGCTATTCAGTTCCGCCAGCATTGCCGCGGACCCGCGTTTCTTCTCCAGCCACATCAGCGCGGAGTAATGCGCCAGGCCCTCCATGATCCATTCGTCCTGGTAGCCCTCAGGCCCGACGATGTTGCCCCACCATTGATGAGCGACTTCGTGGGCGGCCATCAGGTCCGTGAAGAATAACCGTTGGCGGTTTTCCTGCACGTTTTGCGGGCGCTGGGTTTCTTCTAGGTAAGAGAGGGTGGAAAGGTAGATCAGGCCTGGGAAACCTTGGCCCTGCGTGCCGGGGACGGGAGACACAGTGAGCGTCTTCAAGGGTGGTGGTCCAAAGGCGCTGGAGAAGAATTGCAGCGAGCCGGAGACGTCGGCGGCGACAGCTTCCAGGCGGCCCAGCGGATCGGGAGCCGGGGGAGTCTGCGTGATCGTGGTGGTCTGCGTTTGTTGGGTTGGGCCGCCGCGAAACAAAGGGCGGATGTTCTGCGTAACGATGGTGGTCTTTGGCTTGGGTGCCAGCGCGGGGTCGAGTCCACGGTTGCCGTACACATCTACAGTGATGCCGCCCGCCTCATGTGAAATGCGCGCGTAGTTGCCCAAGTTGAATCCTGCCACGCGCACCGGAGTTGGGGTGCGGCGGCGGATAATGTGGACGTCGCCTTCGATGCGGTCTTCCACGATTTCGCCCGCGGTGACCAGGGTGAGGCCTTTGGGATAGCGGAATGCCAAGTCATACTGGGCGAATTCCAAAGCGAGCCGGGGATACCAATTGGAGCGCGCGCCGACGGAGTAAACGCCGCTGCCCTGATCCACGATCACGTCGCCGGAGTGTTCCAGCACTAACTCATGCGTGCTGCCAGGTTCCAGGGTGGCTGGGGCGACCACAAGGAATAGATCGTTCTCATCGGCCCGCAAGGCGCGGGTGCGGTTGGACTCTTGAAATACGACCTCGACGGGGACGCCGTCGAGCCGCGCGGTGGTGACATGCTCGGCACGCGAGATGCCGAAGGCGAAGACGCGGCCCGGGTGTTCGCCGACGGTGAGGGTCATGCGGGTGGTTGCGGTGAGGCTGAGGGATTCGTCGAGCGCTGCCTGGATCTGGTAGGCGGAGACTTTGTAGCCGGGCTCCTCGCGCTTGCCCGCGTTGCGGGCGGGGAAGCTGGTCCACACGTCGTAGGAGTAGGCCGCGGTGCGTTCGGAGAGTTGACCAGTCAGGATCTGATCGTCAGCTAGCGGATCGAAGATGACGTCGAACTTTCCCAGGGTCTTGCCCTGGAGCGCGACGAACAGGAATCCGCCGCCCGGGCGAACGGGGGAGAGCAGGTCGCCGGTAATGCGCTGCGCTAAGCTTTCGTTCAAGGCGGCGATGACGGGGT
This sequence comes from Bryobacterales bacterium, assembly GCA_947446025.1. Classification (GTDB taxonomy): domain Bacteria; phylum Acidobacteriota; class Terriglobia; order Bryobacterales; family Bryobacteraceae; genus Palsa-187. Next base: position 33,463 of record CANFEY010000042.1, on the reverse strand, counting down.
CCCAGCGGGCGGCCAAGGCTCGGCCTGCTTCGGGAGTGGGGCGGCCCCGGCCGGCGGCAAGCTCGGCCAGCAGCAGCTTCGCAGTGCTGTCTGTAAAGGTCAAGAGCGCGGTTTCAAAGTGCTCGTCCAAATTGGGAGTGCGGGTGAATTTAGAGAGCGACCGGCGTTCATCGGGGCGCGGGGGGAGCAGCAGCAGCTCACCGTCGGCGGTATCCTCATTGCCGGTCGCGAAGACCGCGGAGATGCGTTCGCCAGCGACGGGTTTGGAGAAGATCAGGTAGCCGTCATTGAAGAACAGCTTGATGGCGTCGCGGGAAAAAGCGAGGTCGCGGACGGCGTAGGCTTGGTCAGGATCGAGGCCGGTTTCGCGGATGGCGCGGGCCAAATCGGCACCCGCCGTGGCGGATTGGCCCCAGCTCAGAAGCGGTGCGAGAAGTAGGACGCAGAGCTTCACGGGCAGCCTCATGGTTTAGCGGAACATAGTTTAGCGGAACAAGGTCAGATAAACATTTCTTCGTCGAGCGTGGCGCGCTCCGGATTCGGGCGGCGGCGCATCAAATACTGAACGGCCGCACCCACACCGGCGGCGATGCCGGTGATGCTGCGGATGGGCTTCAGCACGCCCTTGTGGACCAGCGCCACAGTATCTTCCACGCGACCGAGAGCATCCTGCACGACGGCTTCGGCGTAGGCGAGCTGTTTGGCGGTGCGTTCCGCGGCGTCATTCAGGATGAATTCCAGCTGCTTGATCTGCTTGTGACCGGAGTCCAGAATGAGGTTCGACTTCTGCCGGATTTCCGCGATGGTGGCGCGGCTCTCTTCAATGGCTACGCGCGAGGTGTCCATCAGCGCTTCCACCTTGGGAAGCATCAGCGTGACGCGTTCGGTCAACGCCACGGTGGCTTTATACAGGCCGAACATGAGACACGCCTGGATCACCAGCGCGATGGCCGCGACGCAGGTGAACCCGGCCATGATGTACAGCAGAGTCGTTTGATCCATGAAACTAGTCGTTCTCCGAGGCGGCGGCTTCGCGGTAGGCTTCGCGTCCGGCTTGCACGGCAGCGGCGAGCGTTTCCTTGCGGCGTTGCAGGGTCTGCTTGCCGCGCTCCAGCGCTTCGGCGGCGGTCTCTTGCAGGTCCGCGGTGCGGCGCTTCAGGATGTCCACGCCTTCTTCGGCTTTGTCCTTCAATAGGCGGCGGGTCTCTTCGCCGGATTGCGGAGCGAACAAAACCCCCAAGGCCGCGCCTAGCCCAAGTCCCAGGAAAAAGTACCCCAGCTTGTTGTCATCTTCCACTATCAGGTCGCCTTCGCGCGCGTAACGTCTTGCCATGGTGACTCCCTTCGCTCCCTCAGAATAACTCACTTTGGCGCGGCAGGTCTGCGCGGCACCCAACAATTCGGTTTACAGATGAACACCGCTTGGCCCTGCTGGTTGTAGGCGGTGCAGGTGAGGCTTACGATGCCGAACTGCGGCTTGGATTCTGAGGGCGTGATTTTGGTGACTTCGGTGATGACGCGCAAGGTGTCGCCGGGGCGGACCGGCAGGGGCCACTGTAGGCCATCGACTCCCATGCCGAGCATCGGAGTGTTCCCCAGCATGCGCGCTTCGGCGTTCAGCTTCATGACCAGCGCGGCGGTGTGCCAGCCACTGGCGATGAGGCCCTTGAAGGCTCCACGGGCCGCGGCTTCGGCGTCAACGTGCATCGGCTGGGGGTCGTAGCGGCGCGCGAATTCCAGAACTTCTTCTTCGGTTACGTCGACGGCCGGCGTCTCGAACTTATCGCCGACGGACAGGTCTTCCAGGAAGCGGTCCATAGTTAGAGTTTGAGCAGGGCTCGCAGGCGCTTGGCCTGGGCGCGGCTTACGGGGATCTCGGTTTGCTTCTTGTCGTCCATACGAAGTTGGAAGCTGGACTTGAACCACGGGATGACTTCTTTGATGCGGTTCAGGTTCACCAGATAGGAGCGGTGTACGCGCCAGAAAACTTCCGGGTCCAGGTTCGATTGCAGCTCTTCGATGGTGCGGTAATTGGAGTGGCCTTCGAGCTGAGAGGCGACCACGGTGATCAAGCCGTCATCGATGGTGGCGTAGACGATGTCCTGCGCGTCCACGACGAAGTTCCGCTGTGCGCTGCGCACCAGGAGTTTGGTCCGCTGCAAGGCGGTCTTGACTACGGGAACGGATTCCACGCGGTCGGCGAGGATGCGGCGGGCCCGTTCGATGGTGGCTTCCAGGCGCTCGGCTTCGATGGGTTTGAGCAGGTAGTCGAGGGCCTCCAGGCGGAACGCCTCCACGGCGTATTGATCGAAAGCCGTCGCCATCACGATGTGGGGCAGGGGGATGTCCTTTTCGCGCAGGGTACGAATGACGCCCATGCCGTCCAGACCGGGCATTTGGACGTCCAGGAACACCAAATCCGGTTCCAGGTCTTCGATGAGTTTGACCGCTTCGAGGCCATTTGAGGCTATTGCGACCACTTCCACGTCGGGAAAACGCTGCAACTGGAAGGCGAGTTCGTCGCAGGCGAGCTTTTCGTCGTCCACCAATATCGCCGAAATCGTGGCCGCCGCCGCGGGAGCAGTCGCGCGATTCTGCATGAAATGTTAGTATAACGTAATACCGTTTGAAACCCATCGCGCCGACCGCGCGAAGTCCCCGGTAACAGGAGTTCCGTTTGGCCCAGAATTCTGTTCAGAAAGATAACGTCCAGATTGCGCCCGCTTCAGGTAAGCTAGGCGTGTTGATTCCCGGACTTGGTGCGGTAAGCACCACGTTCATCGCGGGAGTGGAAGCCGTGAAGCGCGGATTGGCGCTGCCGGTTGGCTCGCTCACGCAGCTTTCCACCATCCGGCTTGGGAAGCGCACGGACAACCGTTCGCCGATGATCAAGGACTTCGTGCCGCTGGCGAAGCTTGAAGACTTGGTGTTCGGCGGTTGGGACATTTTCGAAGACACCGCGTATGAGTCGGCTTTGAACGCCGGTGTACTCGAAAAGACGCAGCTGGCGGAGCTAAAGGAACCGCTCACGGCCATCCGGCCGATGAAGGCGGTGTTCGACCAGGAATACGTCAAGCGCATCAACGGCCCGAACGTCAAGAAGGCCGCGAACAACATGGAGAAGGCGCAGATGTTGATCGAAGACATCGAGCGCTTCCGCAAGGAAAACAACTGTGCCCGCCTGGTGATGGTGTGGTGCGGTTCCACCGAAGTGTTCCATCGACCCGCCCCGTGCCACCAGAATCTGGCGGCGTTTGAAGCAGGCTTGCTGAACAACGACCCTGAGATCGCTCCCAGCCAGATCTACGCCTACGCTGCGCTGATGTGCGGTGTTCCTTACGCCAACGGCGCGCCGAACCTCACCACCGACACCCCGGCGCTGCTCGACCTGGCGCGCGACCGCCACATGCCTGTCTGCGGCAAAGACTTCAAGACCGGCCAGACGTTCATGAAGACGCTGATCGCTCCTGGTCTCAAGGCTCGCATGTTGGGTATTGCCGGTTGGTATTCGACCAACATCCTGGGCAATCGCGACGGCGAAGTGCTGGAAGATCCGGGTTCGTTCAAATCCAAGGAAGAGACCAAGCTCAGCGTGCTGGATCAGATCCTGCAGCCAACGCTTTATCCCGATCTCTACAAGGACCTGCACCACGTGGTCCGCATCAATTACTACAAGCCGCGCGGCGATCAGAAGGAAGGCTGGGACAACATCGACATCTTCGGTTGGCTCGGCTATCCGATGCAGATTAAGGTGAACTTCCTGTGCCGCGATTCCATCCTGGCCGCGCCCATTGTGCTGGACTTAGCCCTGTTGATGGATTTGGCGCAGCGCACCGGTATGCGGGGCATCCAGGAATGGCTGTCATTCTACTTCAAGGCTCCCATGCACGCCCCGGGTCTCTATCCTGAGCACGACATCTTCATTCAGCTGATGAAGCTGAAGAACACCCTGCGCTGGATGCGTGGCGAAGATCTGATCACGCACCTTGGTTTGGAGTACTACGACTAACAGTGGAGTGTCTTGTCATAGGCGGGACCGGATTTATTGGCCGGACCCTTGTTGCTGAACTTGTGCGCGCCGGTCATAGCGTGACGCTGATGCATCGGCATCCCACGCACGATTTGGGGCGCAAGGTAAAGAACATTCAAGCGGACCGCAACGATGGCGGGTCCACGCGCGCGGCACTTTCCGGCAAGAAGTTCGATGTCGTCTTCGACAACGTCTACGATTGGGAGCGCGGCACCACCGCGGGCCACGTGGAATCGACGGCTCGGGCGGTGGCCGGCGATCATCTGAAGCGCTACATTTTCATGTCCAGCGTTGCCGCGTATGGGGATGGTTTGAATCATCCGGAGAGCGACGCGTTGGCACCAGATGACGCACCGGATCTTTACGTGCGCAATAAAGCAATGAGTGAACGGGCGCTGTTCCGCCTGCACCAGCGCATCGGATTGCCGGTGGTGACGTTGCGTCCGCCGTTCGTCTACGGTCCGGGGCACGGCAACACGTTCTACCGCGAGGCGTTTTTCTGGGACCGGCTGCGCGCGGGCCGCCAGATCATTGTTCCGGGCGATGGCCGCCGCCTGATGCAGTTCGTGCATGTGAAGGATTTGGTTCGAGCGGCGCTGAAGGCGATGGAAACGCCCACCGCTGTGGGTCATGCTTTCAACATCGCCAATGCCCGGCCGATTACGCAGACCGAAGCCGTGGAGGCGTTCGCCGCCGTGTGCCGCAAGAAGGTGCAGATGGTGCGGATTCCGCGCGAATTCATCCATCGCGTGGGCGGGCATCCGCTGGGTCCAAAGTTGTACTTCGGCACGCATTTCGACATGCCTCCGATTACGCAAGTCACGGTGAAGGCGCAGCGGATTTTGAAGGTCAAGATGACTGATTACGCCACGGGACTCAAAGAGACCTACAAGTGGTATCTGCGGCATCAGGATTTCCCAGCGCCGGATTACAGCTTTGAAGATAAGCTACTGGCCAAGGCGCTCAAGACACCTTAGTGGAAAACACGGAAGGCTTTCAGAAGTAGCCCTCCTTCTTTCGATCTTCCATAGCGGCCGCGGACCTGCGGTCATCCGCACGGCCACCACGTTCGCTGGTTCGAGTGACGGCGATGTCCTGGATGATTTCCTCGATGTCCGCGGCTTCGGATACGGAAGCTCCCGTGCAAGTCATGTCGCCAATGGTACGGAAGCGCACCCGCCGGACCGTAAACTCCTCGCCCGGCTTGGGCACGGTGAACGCGCATTCCGCTAGCAAGACACCGTCGCGCTCCAGGCAGGAGCGCTCATGTGTGAAGTACAGATTGGGAAGCGCGATCTTCTCCTGGCGGAGATAGAGCCAGACGTCAAGCTCAGTCCAGTTGCTGATGGGAAACACACGAAAGTGTTCGCCCGGATGCTTGCGGGCATTGTATTGACCCCACAGCTCGGGCCGCTGGTTCTTCGGGTCCCACTGCCCTAGCTCGTCCCGGAAGGAGAAGAACCGTTCCTTGGCGCGGGCTTTCTCCTCATCCCGCCGCGCTCCGCCGATGGCGGCGTCAAACTGGAACTCGCGGAGGGCATCCAGCAGCGTGATCGACTGCAGATGGTTGCGGCTTCCCCCGTCGCTCGCCTTCTCAAACGCCCTGCCCTGGCGGATGGAGTCTTCCACGCTGCGGACGATCAAATCGGCACCGATACTCTGGATCCATGCGTCTCTGTATTCAAGCGTCTCCGGGAAATTGTGGCCCGTATCGATGTGCAGCAAGGGGAAAGGAATGCGTCCGGGGTAGAACGCCTTGCGCGCCAGATGACTGGTCACGATGGAATCCTTCCCCCCGGAAAACAAGAGTACCGGGCGCTCGGCCTCGGCCTCGGCAGCGGCTTCGCGGATCGCATGGATCGCTTCCGCCTCCAGCATCTGCAAATGTGTGAACTGCGGAGCCGTACTTCTGATTGCCCTTGCCCGAGCGAAAAGCCCGGCTCCCCGTTGAACGTATAGAGATTCTCAGTCTTGATGCAGTCGAGTCCGGAAGCGTGTACCTCACTCAGCAGACGAATCACTCCTTGGCCATCCGTGGTGGAGCCGTTTGCGGCCATAAAGCGGCAGCGCCAGTGGTCTGTGCAGAAGGTCTCCGGCACCCCGCCCGGCCAGACCTTGACGCCGCGGTTGGTCACCATCGATAGAGTGAGATTCGGGGCGTCCACCGTTTTGAGCACCGCCGCCAACTGATCGGGGGTTCCCTTGCGCCAATCCAGGAAGACGTCGACTCCCACCATTTTCTTCTCCGCCGGAGGGCGGGAATAGGGGACCGTTTTGAAGGGCTTCGCGTCCGCGCTGTAGCGCGCCACGGGCAGCTGTTCGGGTTGTTGCCCCAGTCGCTGCATCACCGCTTCGGTAAACTCGACAGTGCCGACCTTCCGGCGGCTGACAGCCTCTTTGTAGATATCCGGGGTATGGACGCCATCCTCGATTGTCCGCAGCAGGGCATTGTGTACCCGCTCAGCCACGTCAGATTGGCCCAGGTGTACCAGCATCATGACGGAGGCCAACAGCAACCCCGACGGGTTGGCGGCGTCCTGACCCGCGATGCGCGGTGCGGAGCCATGGATCGCCTCAAACATCGCCACGTGTTCGCCAATGTTTGCCGATCCAGCAAGCCCCACCGATCCCGTTATCTGAGCTGCGATGTCCGAAAGGATGTCGCCGTAGAGATTCGGCATCACGATCACGTCGAAAATCTCCGGCGTGTCGGCTAACATGGCAGCGCCGATGTCGACGATCCAGTGCTCTCTCTCCAGGTCCGGGTACTCCGCGCCGATCTCGTCGAACACCTTGTGAAACAAGCCGTCCGTGAGCTTCATGATGTTGTCCTTGGTGAAGCAGGTCACCTTGCGGCGGCTGTTCGCGCGGGCATACTCGAAGGCGTAGCGGACGATGCGTTCGCACCCTGGCCGGGTGATCAGCTTCAGGCATTGGATCACTTGGTCGGTTTCCCGGTGCTCGATCCCCGCATAGAGATCTTCTTCGTTTTCCCGGACGATGACCACGTCCATCCGGGGATGTTTGGTGGCGACGAATGGATGGTAGGAGACGCACGGGCGGACATTGGCGTACATGCCGAGCGTTTTCCGGATGGTGACGTTCAGGCTCTTGAATCCTCCCCCTTGCGGGGTGGAGATGGGGGACTTAAGGAATACCTTCGTGCGGCGCAGAGAATCCCAGGAGGCGGGTTCGATGCCGGAAGTGAAGCCCTTGTTGTAGATGCCTTCCCCAATCTCAATCGTCTCGGTTTCGAACTGCGCGCCCGCTGCCCTAAGAATGCGAAGCGTTGCGGCCATAATTTCAGGGCCGATGCCGTCGCCGTGGGCGACCGTGATGACCGGTGTTCGTGTCAAGAGGTGATCTCCTTTTCTACCGGCTAATAGACGATACATATAACGTGTAATGCAAGACCGGGAATGTAGGGCGTATGATTGACAGGGAATCATGGAGAACTGGACTTTCCTAACCAACCACGCGCACGTTCTGCTGTGCGTCGCCGCCGACCCTGAAATCAGGCTGCGCGACATCGCCGAAAGAGTCGGCATCACTGAGCGTTCGGCACAAAGGATTGTGGCGGAATTGACCGCGGGGGGCTACCTGGAGCACGCCAAAGTCGGACGCCGGAATCTTTACCGCGTCCAACCCGATTTGCCTCTTCGCCATCCAATCGAACGTGCCAATCAGGTGGGTTCGTTGTTTGGCCTGATCGGGTGGAAACGGCCCGCGGCGGTCCGCGCGAAGGCCGGGCGGACACGCGTGAGCGTCTAGCGGGACAATAGATTCCGCGCACGTACGGCGGACTGTTTTGCCTCTTCCGCCGAACTCCCCAGCGCCGTGATGTGCCCCATCTTGCGGCCCGGCCGGGGCGAGAGTTTGCCGTAGAGATGCAGCTTCACGGATGGCTCGGCTACCGCGGCGGACCAATCCGGCTCACCGTTGTTCCACACATCGCCTAGAAGGTTCGCCATGGCGGCGGGTCGGAATTGTTCGGTGGACCCGAGGGGCAGGCCGCACACCGCGCGCAGTTGCTGCTCGAACTGGCTGGTCACGCAGGCGTCCAGTGTCAGGTGGCCGGAGTTGTGCGGCCTGGGCGCGATCTCATTGACCAAGAGTTGGCCGGAGCGGGTGAGAAAAAATTCCACGCAGACCACGCCGACTGCCTTGAGGGCGTCCAGGATGGCGCGCGTCATCGCGACCGCTTGCGCGGCGATGGCGGGGGAGATGTTTGCGGGGCACACCGAAACGTCCAGAATGTGGTTCGCGTGCGCGTTCTCGGCCACGCCGAAGTTCGCGAACTTGCCATCCAGGCTGCGGGCGGCGACCACGGAGAGCTCGCATTCCAGGTCCGCGAAGGCTTCGAGCACAGCCTCCGCCGCGCCGATGGAGGTCCAGGCCTCGGCGGCAGCCTTCGGTGCCGTGATCTTGACTTGGCCTTTGCCGTCGTACCCGAAGCCGGCGGTTTTGAGGACCGCGGGGCAGCCGATTTCAGCAATCGCGCGCTCCAGATCCGTGAAGCTTGAAATCACGCGGAATGGAACTGTGGGGATGCCCGCGCCCGCCAGAAACGTTTTCTCTCGGATTCGATGCTGCGTGGTGTGCAAAAGGGCCCCGCTGGGCCGCACGGGAACCAGGGTCTCCACCGCGTCGGCGGTTGCCGAGGGTACGTTCTCAAATTCGAACGTCACCACGTCCACGTTCCTGGCGAAGCTGCGGACGGCGTCCAGGTCCTCGTAGGCAGCTTGGATTTCCACATCCGCTACCTGGCCCGTGGGCGTGTCCGAATCCGGCGAGAGCGTGTGGACGCGGTATCCCATTCGGCGGGCTTCCAGGGCGAACATGCGACCGAGTTGCCCGCTGCCGAGGACTCCGATGGTTGCCCCTGGAAGAATCGGGTTGCTCATGCCTTCGCCCGCTCATTCTGGAGCGCGGTCTGTAGCTCGGGGCAGTCGATGCTGAGGATGGAGACGGCCAGGAGGCCGGCGTTGGCTGCACCGGTCTTGCCGATGGCAACCGTGCCCACGGGAATCCCGGCAGGCATCTGGGCGATGGAGAGCAGGGAATCGAGGCCCTTGAGGGCATGGCTTTCCACAGGCACGCCGAGCACGGGCAGGATGGTCTGCGCGGCCACCATTCCGGGCAAATGCGCTGCCCCGCCTGCTCCCGCGATGATGACCTGCAGGCCACGCGATTCCGCGGTCTTGGCGTATTCGGCCAGCAGGTCCGGCGTGCGATGGGCCGAAACTACGCGCGCTTCGTGCGGGATGCCGAAGCGCTGTAGCACTGCAACGGCGCACTGCATGGTATCCCAGTCAGACTTGCTCCCCATGATCACCCCGACAAGGGGTGTACGATCCTTCATCATTACAGGGTAACGCGTCCATGCTACGCTCGAGGGTGATGCGCGCCGTCTTGCTGCTTGCCCTTCTCAGCGCGTCACTCCACGCCCAGGATGAGGTGCCGACGTTCGGGATTTCCGTCTACCTCACCGGCCTCACTGGCCAGATCTACGCCGTCAAGGAGAACAGCAAGAAGCTGCCGGACTTCAAGAAACTGAAGCCCATCGGCACGGTCTACACGTTCTCCCTGGCGATTCCGCCGCGCGACTTCATGGAGGGTTTCCCCGGCTTGCCGGACCGTGTGGAGTGGTTCGCCATCGACTACACCGGCCGGTTGTGGATCGAGGTGCCGGGGGCGTACCAATTCATCCTCACATCGGACGACGGTTCGCGGCTGTATATCGATAGCAAGAGAATCGTCGACAACGACGGGGTGCATGCGCCGGAGACTGTTTCCGGGAAAGTGAAGCTGGCGGCCGGACTGCATGAAATACGCGTGTCGTATTTCCAGGGACCGCGCTTTCATGTGGCGCTGCAGCTGGACGTGGTTGGTCCGGACGGCGTGCAGCGCCCTTTCAATACCGAAGACTTTAAGCCCCCGTCAGAACGTTAAGCGAAGACTGACTCTTTCTCAGAACGTCAGCCGAAGACTGACTTGGGCCCGGCGGACGTTGGTACCGTCGGGAGACGCGGCGGAAGCCGTGCCGACGCCGTATTGGGCCAGCGGACTGAGAACGCCGTTGGTCGCGTTGTAGGCGTTGTGCGATGCCCCGGAGCCGATGTTGGTATCCCAGGGGCTGTTGGTGACGTTGAAGGCTTCAAAGTTGAGCGCGAGGTTGAAGCGGTCATTGATGGGCAGGCGCTTGGTGAGGCGGGCGTCGAGTTTGTTGATACCGCCCAGGCGCCCAGCGTTGTTCTCCCAGAAGGGCACGCGGGTATCGCCGCCGAAGCCGTTCACGCTGAAGAACGGCAGGGCTATGGTGTTGCCCTGGTCGTCGCGCGTGACGTTGCTTACGATGTTGATCGTCGCGAACGTGGGGCGTTGGCTGGAGAAGGTAAGCGTGCCGGACAGCTGCCATCCGTTGAGCAGGTACTTGGAAAGCAGATCACCCCGCGAACTGAAGTCGTGCGCGGCGACCCAGTACAACACCAGGCGGTGCCGTTGATCGAGCTGGCCGCTGCCCTTATCCAAACGATAGTTGCCGTTGTAGAGGTTGTTGAGGCTGATGGAGCTGCCGAAACGGTTGACCGCGTCATCGCCCTGTCCCTGGCCAAGGTCGATGGTGTGGGCCCAAGTGTAAGACGCATTGTAGGTGATGTTTTTTCCAGCGCGGCCTTTGAAGGACACAGCCATACCGTCATACCAGCTCTTGCCGCCGTGCTCCAACTGCAACACGCGGGAGTAGCGGCGGTCGACGCGATTCGCGGTCAGGTACACCTGATTGGAGTAACTGCCCACCTGCGCGCCGGCGGCGTCGTTGATGCGATAGGTGACGGTAGGTCCGAGGGGGCCGATGTTGAGGTCGCGCGTGGTCACGATGTGGAAGCCCCGGTTGTAAAGGTACGAGACGGTCAGCGACATGTTGCTGTTGAGTTGATGCTCCACTGAAACGTCGCCGTTCTGGGTGTAGTTGGGACGGAAATCATTGCCGGCGAAGAGCACGTTCAAGGTGCCGGAGGGGGGCTTGTCGGAGGCGGGAAGGCGGAAGGGGAACACGGGACCGGCGGCATTGTCGGCCGCTACAGAACCGGTATAGGTCACGCTGCGTTGGTACACGCCGTTCTGGGTGAACAGGCTGTTGATGATGCCGCCGCCGTAGCGCTGGTTGAAGATGCCATAACCGATGCGCCACACAGTCTTATTGTTGTTCATGGCGTAGGCGAAGCCGATGCGCGGTCCAATTTGGCCCTTAAACGTGGGGATGCGGGCCGTCTGGGCATAGTCGGGGTTGCTCACCACGGGCTGCGGCAACTGGCTGTAGTCGTAACGGAGGCCATAGTTCATGGTGAGGTTCTTGGTGACGCGGTACTGATCCTGGGCGAAGAACGCGTAGTCGCGGATGGTGATGTCGGTGCGGGGGGTGCCAAATGCTTGGGTGAAGGTCTGCCAGCGCTTGGCGCCCGAGGCGTTACCGCTGAGGTCCAGCGCGAAATTCGTCACCGTGCCGTAGGTGTAAGTGCCGAATCCATTGAAGACTTGGTTGGTGACGTCCTGGGTGTTGGCGATGTCCACGCCAAACTTGAATTGGTGGCCGCCGTGAGTCAGGCTGAGCGAATCGGCGTACTGGAAGCGCTGCTCACTGGGCAGAAGACGCGGATACGCGGAACCGACGCCGAGGTTGGTAATTCCGCTGACGGTCAGCGTGACCTGCCCGAAGGGAGGAGTCAGCTCTGCGTTGGGGCTGTCATACTGGCGGTCTTTGAACCAGCCGAAGCGGAATTCGTTGACGGCGGTGGGGGAGAGCGTGGATGTCAAGCCGAGCTTGGCATAGCGCACGCGCACAGTGGAATCCGCGTTATTGCCGAGCGCGCCGCCATTGGTCAGCGCCGCAGCCGTCTGAATGCCGTTGGGGGAAATGAAGCGCAGATAGTTTGCACTCATGCTGAGCGTGTGCGTTTCGTTGGGGCGGTAGTCGAGCTTGGCGAAGAACAGTTCCTGATCGGCCCGGCGGTCAATCAGGCCAAAGTGGCGGGCGACGATGGCATCAGCGGCGGCGCATTGGGCAGTGGTTGCAGGCGCGGCGCAGCCGTTGAAGCCGCGGGTTCCGGGGTTAATTGCGGCCCCGGTGATGGACGATGCGACGGGATTGTGGCGGCGCGTGATTTCCGTGTTCAGGAAGTAGAACAGCTTGTCCTTTTTGATGGCCCCGCCGACCGAGCCGCCGGTCTGGTGGCGCACTTCCGGCGGGTTGAAAGCGGCGTAACGGTCGCGCGCGTTCAGCGAGCGATTGCGGAAGAACCAGAAGAATGTCCCGTGGGTGGCATTGGAGCCGGAGCGCGTCACCGTGTTCACCAGGCCGCCGGAGCTGCGTCCGAATTCGGGAAGGTAGCCCGCGTTGATCACCTGGAATTCCTGCACGGCGTCCTGCGAAATCTGCGAACTGATGCGCGTGCGGCCTGGGGCTTCCTGGTAATACTGGTTGGTGGTGTCATTGCCGTCGGTGAGGAAGGAGTTGCCTAAGGCCATGCCGCGGAAGGTGACCAAGCCGAAGATGCCGTCGGTGGTGATACCGGGGCTCAGCAGCGCCAGTGAGTCGAAGCGCCGGCCGTTGATGGGCAGCTCCATAATCTCGCGCGTGCCGATGACCTCTGATACGTCGCTCTTCGTGCTATCGACGGTGAACTGCTGGTCTGCCGTGACCAGGATCTCTGTCGCGGTGGAGGCTACCTGCAAGGCGACTTTCAAGTCCACGTTGACGCCGACGCGGACGGTAATGTCCTTGCCCGGCCACTTGGCGAAGCCGGGAGCTTCAATGGTGACCTCGTAACCGGAGGCCGGGGGCAGGGCGGGTGCGCTGAAGAGTCCCGAGTTGTTCGTCTCCAGGGTGCGGCGCACGCCGTTGGTTTCGTTGGCCACGGAGACCTTGGCGTTGGCCACCACGGCTCCGCTAGGATCGGTGACCTCGCCGGAAATGCTTCCGAGGCCCGCTTGGGCGTGAAGGGCAGGAAGGAGACTAGTCAAAACAAGGCAGCAAAGAACGCGCATAGGAATTTCTTGCAAAGCGAATTGGGAACTATCCCTATTATACACATTGGACCCGCCGCGCGTCGCCGGGGGTACAAAAAAGGAAACGCGCCGGGGACAAGCCCTGGCGCGTATTTAGGGTAAAGGAGAGGTAGAGAAAACAACTGCAAAAATCGGTTACTGGTTGGCGGCGACGTTTATGGGCTCGCCTGTGGCGGCGGTGCGGAATTCGTACTGCTGAATTTCCATCGCGGCGCGGCCGTCTTCAAAGCGGACCACGCGTCCGCGGGCCACCAACTTCAAAGCGCACTTATTATTCAGTTGAGCGGGCCAGTTGACGGAGACCTCCAGCCGGCGGCCGGGAAGCACCATCTCTTCGGTGGTAAACAGAATGCCCGCGCTGGACATGTTCACGGTCTTGCCATCGCCCTGTTCGTCGCCAGCGCGCTTGTTGAGAACGCGGTAGTGGACTTCACGCTCGATCGGGAAGCGGTCTGAGTGGCGGCGATCGTTGTTCCCGGCTTGTTCAATGTTCAATGGCATCTGTTTGCTCTGAAGCCATTGTGCTGTTCAGACCGTGTACCGGCAATAGAGTAGAGGGGCCATTACAGGGGTATACGTAGGTACCTTCCTTGTGACCAAAGGTCCTAGGACCTAGCTTGTGGAAAAGCCTAACGGGTTTTGTGCCGCGCCCTAAGTTCTTCTAAGCGTTGGGAAATACGCTGTTCTACACCGCGGTCCGTGGGCTGGTAGAAGGTCCTCCCGCGCAGGTGTTCCGGGAGGCATTCCATCTGGTTCACCCCGCCCTCGAATTCGTGGGCGTGCTGATAGCCTTCGCCGTAGCCCCACTGCTTCATGGCTTTGGTGGAGGCGTTGCGGAGTTGCATGGGGACCGGCTCGGCGACCTCGGTCTCGGCCACCGCGACGGCCTGGTTCAGCGCCTTGTACGCCGCATCGGACTTGGGCGCGATGGCCAGGTAGATGGCGACTTGGCCCAGCGCTTGATCGCCCTCTGGCGTGCCCAGAAAATGGACCACCTGTTGCGCGGCCATGGCCTGCTCCATCGCGCGCGGATCAGCCATGCCGATGTCTTCGATCGCCATGCGGACCAAGCGGCGGGCGACATACATACGGTCCTCGCCGGCGGCCAGCATCCGCGCCAGCCAGTAGAGCGCGGCGTCCACATCCGATGAGCGGATGCTCTTGTGCAGGGCGGAGATGAGGTTGAAATGCTCCTCGCCGGACTTGTCGTAGAGCAGCATCTTGCGGCCGAGGACGGATTCCACGGACTCGATGTCGAGTGCCCCATCCTTGGCCACACCGGAGGCGAGTTCCAGAATGTTGTAGGCGGACCGAGCGTCGCCATTGGAGTGGACGGCGATCTGGGAGAGGATGTCGTGCGACGCTTGCACGTTCAGGACAGGCAGTGCGCGCTCCAGCAGACCGATAATCTCTTCCTGGGTGAGCGCTTTGAGGGCGTAGACTTTGGCTCGGGAGAGCAGCGCGGAGACGACCTCAAACGATGGGTTCTCCGTTGTCGCCCCGATCAGAATCACGTCTCCGCGCTCCACATACGGCAGAAAGGCGTCCTGCTGGGCTTTGTTGAAGCGGTGAATTTCGTCCACGAATAGCACCGTGCGTTTGCCGGTGCGGCGGATGCGTTCGGCGTCCAGCATCACCGCCTTGATTTCCTTGATGCCGCTTAAGACGGCGCTGAACGGCACGAACTCGCAGCGGGTCATCCCGGCGATCAGCTTGGCAATGGAAGTCTTGCCGACGCCGGGCGGTCCCCAGAGGATCAGCGATTGCAGTTCGTCGCGTTCAATTTGGACGCGCAGAGGTTTGCCGGGTCCCAGGATATGCGTCTGCCCAGCGTAGTCTTCGAGGCGCTGGGGGCGCATCCGTTCGGCCAGCGGGCGCTTGGTGTCATCGAGTGAAGCCAGCGGGGCGCTGTCGAACAGGCTCACGGTGCGCTCCTCTGGCGGCGCGCTTCGTACAGCAAGATTCCGGCGGCGACGGCGGCGTTGAGGGATTCGACTTTTACGGTCGGGATGCGGAGGCCTGTGGCGCGTTCGGCGAGGGCGGGGGAGACGCCGCGTCCTTCTGAACCGATGATGATCGCGCAGGGCTTGGCCAGCCGCGCCTCGGCTAGGACGATGGTGGCCTTGGCATCGGCCGCGTGAAGCGGCAGGCGGCAGACATCGAGGAGTTCTTCGGCGGTGAGTCCGGCGACGTAGGGAATCCGGAAGATCGACCCGGCGGAGGCGCGCATGCACTTCGGGTTGTGCGGACTGACGCAACCTTTGAGGAAAACGGCTCCGGTGGCCCCGAAGGCTTCGGCGGCGCGCAGGATCGCTCCCGCGTTGCCGGGGTCCTGGATGCCGTCCAGGATCACGACCAGCGCGCGCCCGTGCAGCAGTTGATCGAAAGTCCAGGCGCGGGGCCGGACCAGGGAGAGCACGCCTTGCGGGGAATCAGTGGTCGCGAGCGAGGCGAAGGTGGCATCGGCGACGCGGATCACGCGCTTGGCACCTGGGGGCAGCACGGCGGCCACGGTGGCAAGGATCGGCCCGATGTCGGCACCGCTGCGTAGAGCCTCTTCAAGCAGATGCGGCCCTTCGGCCAGAGCGAAGCCTTCGCTGGTCAGGGGGGCGGCCTTGCGGACGTCCTTGAGCAGCGGATTTTTGTCACTGAGTAGAGTTTCGGTCACAAGCGGGTACAATGTTTCTGAACGTCCAGCTTAGCGCATGAAGCTCCCGATCCCTATTGCGGTGTTGTTCCTCTCGATCCTCACGGCGGCATGGGCTGTGACGAAGATCGAGGCGGTGACGCGCGAGGTCACGCAGCAGGCGCGCGTGGACGAAGCCGCTCTAGCGGATGTGATCATCGTTCTGGGTGCTGCGGAATATAGCGGACGTCCTTCGCCGGTGCTGGAAGCGCGCCTGAATCACGCGCTGCTTCTGTATAGGAAGGGACTGGCTCCGCGCATCCTGACCACGGGAGGGGCGGGGGGCGATCCCACGTATACCGAGGGTGGCGTCGCGCACAATTACCTGAGCCGTCACGGGGTCCCCGCCGAGGCGATTCTGGTGGAGTCCCAAGGCGAAAGCACCGTGGAGAGCATGGTGGCCGCGGCCGAGATCATGCGGCGGTTCCAGATGCGCTCCTGCATCGTGGTCAGCGACGGATACCACATCTTCCGCGTGAAGAAGCTGCTGGAGAATCGCGGGATTATGGTGTACGGGTCCCCCCGGCCTGAGGTGGTCAGACCGGAGGAACGAGGTTGGACGGGCTACTGGGTCTACATCCGCCAAGCCATTGCGTATGGACTGTGGCGGATCGGCATCCCGGTTTAGACACCATTTAGAACGTGATGCGGGCGACAACGGTGCCTTGCCGCGGCGTGGTAGCGCCTACGGTGCTGGTGTTGACGAAGCCGAAGCCTGCGCTGGGCGCTCCCGCGGCGTTGCGGGTTTGCGTAGTAATCGCAGTAGCCGGGTTCGGAGCCTGCGCGCGATTCATGATGTTGCTGAATTCAGCGCGGACGTTGAGGTTCGCGCGTTCGCTGAAGCGGAACGTGCGGCCGATGGCGAGGTTTTCCACCGGGCGGCGTTGGAAGCGGTAATCCGTGTAGAAGGCCGCACCGGTGCCGAAGGTGCCTTCCGCGGGCGTGGACCAAGCGGCAGGATTGAGGACGAACTCCTTGTTGGGATCGAAGCAATGGCAGTTCAGATCCTGCAAGTAGAGCGGCTGACCGGCGACACGGTTCTGGAACGTTCCGCGGAACAGCAAGTTGGTGAGCGGCGTGGTCTGCGTGGCGGCCGGAGCAGAGATGGGCAGGCCGCTCGCGTACATCACAAACAGACCGATGGTCCAGTCCCGAGCCACCCATGAGGCTGCCTTGCCCGCCGTTCCGTCGGCGATGCGCAGCGTAGGCGCAGTATAGTTCAGCGCGATGTTGAAAACCTGCGGCTGATCGAAGGAAGAGAGGTACTTTTGGTTGCGGCGGTTGAAGACGTCGTTATAAGCTCCTCCGCCGTTGCCGGGAACGACGACGTTTGCGGGCGCACCTGTGGCCAGGTTCTTCTGCTTCGTGTAGGTCGCCGTAAAGTCGACGCCATGCGAGAAGCGCTTGGTGGCCTTCACCTGTAGCGAGTCATACCAGGTGTTGCCGAGCGGGGCCCACAACGCGTTGATGGCGCTGAACTGCGGATAGGGGCGCAAGGACTGCGCCACGGTGGCGGTGCCGGGGAATCCGCCGTAGGGTAGCTTATTCAGGAACGCGCCCGCAGCGGCGGTATTCACGCGAGCGGCGAGGTTCGCCCGGTGCGCGGGGTTGGTAATATCGAGTCCCGCAGCCGCGAGCCGTTGCGGCGTCACGGCGTTGACGTCGATCAGACCCGGCGAATTCCACCACACGCCGCGGTTGGCCACGTAGGAAGCCTCCACCACGAAGTCGCGCAGGAACTCGCGCTGCAAGCCAACTGACCATTGCATCTGGCGCGCGGGGCGGCCCGCGTTTTGGTCATACCAAGTCGGCGGAGCCTGCGTGGTGGCGTAGCCGGCTTGCGGGTATTGGCTGGGATCGAAATTCGGGAAAGGCAGCGGCGTAAATGGAATGCCGTTGGCCAGAGTCATGACGGAATCGCCGAACGCCGGGCTGTTGACGGCCTGCGGAGCGGTGAGGCCGCCTTGCGTGGCTCCGTTAGAATCGCCCGTGGTGTTGTAGACGATGCCCCAGCCAGCGCGCAGCACGGTCTTGCTGTCAATCTGGTACGCGACGCCCAGGCGGGGACCGAAGGCCAGCGGATACACCTTGCCGAAGTTGCAGTTGCAGCGCCCTGGACCGTCGCCTTCAAATTGCACGGCTCCCAGCATGCCGCCCGCTGCCGCGTTCGGAACCAGCGGAGCGAACTGCGCCAGCCTGCCGTACTGCTCTTTCAGATACGACTGGTAATCCCAACGCAGACCGTAGTCCACGGTTAACTTGCGCGTAACCTTCCATGTATCCTGCGCGAAGAGTCCGATTTGGTGCTTGCCCAGACGGATGTTGTGTACTGGCGCGATGCGGACCGAATCCACTGTGCCCAGCAAGAAGCTGGCGTAGGGGAATCCGATGGTGCCGCCGCCGATGGTCGCGGACGCCAGGTTCGGCATCGCAGTCTGGTTGCCGCTGAACGCGTAGATGCCGTTGGTGGATGAATACAACGTGCTCAAGTTGCTATCGAGGCGCATCTCGCCGCCGAACTTGAACGTGTGGTTGCTCTTCACCCAGCTCAAGCTCATGTTCGCTCCCGGCTTGCCGTAGAGCAGCGGGTGGCGATTGGAGCCAGGTCCCATGTTCTTCATGCCGCCCTGGTTGTTGCTGATGCCAGTGAAGTTCG
The DNA here is from genome assembly GCA_947446025.1 of Bryobacterales bacterium. GTDB lineage: Bacteria > Acidobacteriota > Terriglobia > Bryobacterales > Bryobacteraceae > Palsa-187. The sequence goes on along the minus strand of CANFEY010000042.1, from coordinate 15,025 downwards.
GGAACAAGCGGTTCACAGTCGCGCCGCGCAGGCCGAGGCTGGCTTGGGGATTGTAGTCGAGCGTGGGAGCGTCGTCAGTGAAGTAGTCGCTTTGGTAGCCGATACCGACGTGGAAGAGCATGGTGGGGCGCAGCGTGTAGTCGGTATTGAGGCGATACTTGCGCGCGGTGATGAAGGTACCGATGGCCGCGGTGATCGGCGCGGGCAATCCGTCAGACCCGCCGAGGGTCGGGGAGAACTGGCTCTCCGTCTTCGTTTGATCGAAGAAGAAGGAGACCTTCAGGTTGGAGCCGACGTTCTGGTCGATCTTGATGGATGGAATCGGGGTGCGGCGCTGGCTCAGGTAGGGGAAGATGCTGTTGTTGATCAGGCTGTTGGTGAAGCCGGGGCGGTTGAGGCCCGCCGGGATCAGGGCCTGCACCTTGACTGACACGGCGTCCATGCGCGCCAGCGGAATGACGTTATTGGGGAAGGGATTGCGTAGGCGTGCGCCGTTGGGGGCGGTGGAATCGCTGGCCGGATCGTAGATAGTGCCTTCGAGCACATTGCGGCCCAGCGGATCGGTGGTGGTGGCGCAAGTGGTCGCGGGAGCTACCGGGCAAAGCGTGCGTCCGGTGCGCGCGGTGGCGAAATCTCCCGCGCGATACGCCGCCGTGGGCAGCGTGATGGCTTGGTTGGAGACCTTCTGGTCTTCGCGGTACTGCTCGTAGTTGAAGAAGAAGAACGTCTTGTTGCGTCCGTTGTAGGCGTCGGGGACAATCACGGGTCCGCCGAAGGTGAAGCCCCAATCATGGCGGCGCGACACAGGACGCGTGCCGCCGACCCACGGAGTGTTCGCGTTGAGAGCTTCATTCACCAAGTAATCGTAGGCCGTGCCGTGATAGCTGTTGGTGCCGGACTTCATCGAATAGTTGAAGAAGCCGCCGCCCACTTGGCCGTATTCAGCGGAAAAGTTGCTGGTCTGGACGGTAACCTCTTCGATCGCGTCGATGGAAGGTTGCACCTGCGCCTGCGTTGCCGGGACCTGGCCATTGCTGGCGTCCATGCCGTCAATGCGGTAGCTCGCGGTGTTGCTGGGGGCTCCATTCACACGCATAGTGGCATTCGGGGCTACGTAGGTTCCGGGCAGAAGACTGGCAATTGCTTGCGGGTTACGAATGCCGGAACTGCCGGCAGCGGCTCCAATGGAGAGCACCGGAAGGGCATTGATGCGGGCCGCCGTGACGTTGTGGCTAAGGTCGCCGCTTTCCGTCTTGAGCAGCGAGACTTCGGCGGTCACCGTTACCGATTCACTGGCCGCGCCGATCTCCAGCGCCACGTCGAGGCGTAGCGTCTGCGCAACTTGCAGCGCGATATTCTGGCGCACGAAGTTCTTGAACCCGGCGGCGGTCACCGTCATCTCATAGGTTCCCGCAGGCAGCTGCGGCAGCGTGTAGTTGCCTGTGTCCGTGCTCGCTGTTTGGTAGGCAGACCCGTTTTCCACGTTGCGGACAGCAAACGCGGCATTCGCTACCACTGCGCCCGCCGGATCGGAAACCGTGCCCGTAAGCGTGCCTCGGTCGCCTTGCCCTAGCGCCGTCAAAGTCCAAAGAACCAGACCCACCAAAAATCTTTGCATGTAGTGCCCCCTTGAGATATGCCTGCGCGGCATCTGGTAGAGTATAGGGCGAGTCGCACACCCACAGCAACCGGGGGCCTTGACATACAGGGTCCTCAGGCCCATGCTTCGTGTGGAGGTTCCGCTATGCAAGCTGCCATGACGTTGAGTGAACCCTCGGTCCGGTTCGATGAGCCGGTCCGCTCCCTGCTTCGTAAGAAGAGTCCGGCGGTGTGGTCAATTTCGCCGGAAGGCTCTGTTTACGAAGCGATCCAATTGATGTCGGAGAAACACATCGGCTGCCTGCTGGTGCTCTCAGGAGGTCACCTCACGCGCATCGTCACTGAGCGTGACTATGCGCGCAAGGTGGTTCTCATGGGCCGTGCGTCGCAGCAGACCCGCGTGCGGGAAATCATGACCAAGCCGGTCCTGTTCGTGCGCCAAGACGACACGCTGGATAGCGCGATGCGCCTGATGACCACACGCCGACTGCGGCATCTGCCCGTGTTGCACGACGACGATGTGGTGGGGGTGCTCTCCATAGGTGACCTGGTCAGCTGGTTGATCGACGCCCAGCAGCAGACCATCGAACAACTGCGCGGCTACATCAACGGATCGTACCCAGGATAGGCGGGGGCTGACTATAATCGGAGGATGGCTCAAGGTCCTCCTCCGATCGCAGTGATGTTCCAGATGATTACCGGCAAGTGGGTTTCCGCCGCAATGGGGATGGTGGCCCGCTTCGCCATCGCCGACCATTTGGCCGCTGGCCCCAAGTCCGTGGCCGAATTGGCGGTCGCGAGCAAGACGCACGCTCCGTCGCTCTACCGGTTGTTGCGCGCCACGGCGAGCATCGGCGTGTTCAGCGAACAGCCCGACGGGAGCTTTGCGAAGACGCCGTTGTCTGACTGCCTGCGTTCGGACTCGCCCGCCGGGATTCGTAACCTGGCAATGATGATGCTGGATGAGTGGCACATGCAGGTGTGGGCGGCGATGCCGACGAGCGTGGAGACGGGCAAGCCTGCTCCCGAGAAAGTTTTCGGCATGTCCGGCTTCGATTGGTTGACGAAGAACCCGGAGAAGGCCGTCAACTTCAACAACGCGATGACGGACCTATCCGCGGTCCACGCTCCAGCGGTGGCGGGGTCCTATGACTTCTCCGGATTCAAGCACTTGGTGGACGTTGGCGGGGGCCTGGGAATGCTGTTGGCCGCGATTCTGAAGCTGCATCCAGCACTCAAGGCGACGCTGTGTGAATTGCCGTATGTGGTGGAGCTGGCCAAGTCCGGACCCATCCTCGCGCCGTTCGGGGAGCGCTGCGCCTTCGTGGCGGGGAGCTTCTTCGATTCCGTTGCACCCGGCGGCGACGCCTACATCATGAAGCACATCCTGCACGATTGGGATGATACGAACTGCGTCACCATCCTCAAGAACATCCGTCGCGCGATTGCGGCCAACGGCAAGTTGCTGGTAGTGGACTTCGTGGTGGGCCCGCCGAACGCGCCCGATCCGTCGAAGCTGATGGACCTGGAAATGCTGATGATCGGCGGCAAGGAGCGGACCGAAGGGGAATGGCGGGTGTTGTTCTGCGATGGCGGATTTGAATTTCAGCGTGCCGTGCCTACGCCGGCTGGGCTTTGCGTAATCGAAGGAATACCGGTCTGACGCCCGACGAAGAATTTCTGACTCTTGCGCTCGCTCTGGCGCGCGATGCCGAGCAGGCGGGAGAAGTGCCAGTGGGCGCGGTGGTGGTGCTGGAGGGGCGCGTGGTTGGGCGCGGACACAACTGTCCGATTGCCCGCAACGATCCGACGGCGCACGCGGAGATGTTGGCGCTGCGCGAGGCGGCCCAGACCATCGGCAACTATCGCCTGGACGGGGCCACGCTGTACGCCACTCTCGAGCCCTGCGTGATGTGCGCCGGTGCCCTGGTGAATGCGCGCGTCGCGCGGTTGGTGTTCGGCGCGCGGGATTTGCGGTTTGGCGGCGTGCGCAGCAAGTTCCGCCTGGCTGACGCGGACGTGCTGAATCACCGTTTGGAGATCTTCGAAGGCGTGCTGGGTGCTGAGTGCGCGGAAATTCTGGAGCGCTTCTTCCGTTCGCGCCGTTAGCGGAACAACTGCGGAGCGAAGTCGGCCAGATAGTCGCGCCAGTTGCGCCACACGTGGCCTTCCTTGGTGAGCGTGAAGGTGTGCTTCACGCCGCGCTGATCGAGCAACGCATGGTAGCTCTTGTTTGATTCGAGCAGCGTGTCCGTGTCTCCAATGTAGATGCGGAACAGCTTCAGCTTCTTGTTGGTGGCCGCCACGTCGGCGAATGCTGGGGCGTGGTCCTGGTCCACGCTGGCGTTGAAGATCACCGGACTAAACGCCCCGATGTAATGAAACGTGTCCAGGTGCGTGAGCCCGACCTGCAGCGTCTGGTTGCCGCCCATCGACAGGCCCGCGATAGCCCGGCTATCCGCGTTCGCCGTGATGCGATAGAGCTTCTCGACGAAGGGAATAACTTCTTCCACCACGTCCTGCGGGAACGTGGGTGCCCCCGCCGCGGCTGGGGCTGCGGGCGACGGATCGAGCGTGGTCGAAATCCCGGCGCGACCGTACGGCATCACCACGATCATCGGCTTGGCCTTCCCCTGGGCGATCAGATTGTCCAGAATGATGTTCGCGCGCCCCGCGGTGAACCACGCGGACTCACTGCCACCCGCGCCGTGCATCAGATACATGGCCGGGTAGCGCGCCGTCGACGCTTCATATCCAGGCGGCGTGTACACGTAGACCATGCGCAGCGCTCCGCCGAATTTCTTTGAGTTGTAGTAGTTCACATGCACGGTCCCGTGTGGAACGTTCTGCGCGTCCCACGGAGCGGGCGCATCGCCCTTTACTTCAAATAGCGATGATCCGGGATTGCGGTCCGCTGTCCCGATCATTGGGCTCACCGGGTCCAACACCCGCGCCCCATTCACTGTGAACGCGTAGTTGTAAAGAGCCGGCCGCAAGGGACCAACCGTTGCCGACCACACGCCATCGGCACCTTTGATCATTGCGGTGGCCCCATCGGCGAAGTCACCCGTGACCTGCACCACCGACGCGTCCGGCGCACGCAAGCGGAACACCACCGTCCGGTCCGCGCGGACCTCATAGCCAAGCTGCGGCGCGGGTGCGGCTTTCCCTTTGCCTTGGCCCGCGGCAATTCCGCAGGCAAGGATTAGTCCAACGAGGATGAATCGCATGCAGTGATTGTACGCCAACCTGTTCCGCCCTACCAGACGTAGTCTTTGGCATCCGCACGGCGGTCGTAGTTATCCAGCACGTGGACCACGCGCAGCCGCTTCATCTTCGTGGGCGAAAGCTGCCCGATGGGGACGTAGAGAATCTTGCGGTTGAGGTGCGCGGCGATGGAGCGAAAAATGCTCCGCGGCGGCTTGGCCGCTACGTACACCACGAATCGCTCCACTGAATAGTCCAGCGCCGCCATCAGCAGGCGCTCGGGCTTGGACTCCGCAAAGTCGTAGTCGGTATCCGACCAAACGTCGTACATACGGCGCGGAGGCAACGTCATCAGCAGTCCGCCGTACTCCGCGCGTCCGATGCCCGGGCCGACGATGTTGTCGAAGGGATGCGTCGAATAGAACGCCATGTCGGATTCATTCGAGTGCTCGCCCAGCCATGTGGTCAGATACTGGCACCGGTCTTGACGATCCTCATCGAAAACGATCACCACCGAGCCTACTTCGCCCGCCAGCCGGTCGGCTTGCCGCACGTAGATCTTCTTACTGTGCCAGTTGCGGATGGTTTCGCGGATGTCGATGCCGTCAAGCAGGGACGTGGTGAACGGCTCCACGCGTACGCGCTCCTCGGAGAGCAAGGCCTTAGCCTTCTTCTTGAGGAACCGGCCATACTCTTCGATGACCAGATCTTCCGGCGGGTAGGAGCAGATCGCATCGCCGCTGGTCTGTTTGGCCCATTCGCCGGGGATTGTCTCTTTCTTGCGCGGCCTGATGCCGGTGGGCTTGAGGCGCTGCTTCGGGCGGGGAAGCCGGCGGCGGATGCGCAGGCGTTTGGTGTTCAACCAGATCTCGCCCGCCGTCAGTTTCACGGTCTCGAGCGTGGAATGGTCCATCTGCGCCAAATAACGATTCGCCATCTGCCACACTTCCCATCCGTAGTTGTCATCCACGATGGAGCGCGCGGCCAGCGCCAAATCGTACGCCGTCGCCACCAAGTCTCCGGCGACGTGCGCCAGGTTGCGAGTGTAACGGGCGATGGACCTGCGGTGCCAGTGCGCCAGCACCTCGCCGGTGGACTCTTTGTATTTGGCCTCGGCTTCGCGCAACAAATCCAGTTGCACGCGGGGCTTGTCCAACGTCGCTTCGCCCTGTAGATCCAAGCGGAAGAATTCGTAGCGCTCCTGCAAATAGGGATGTTCGATGGTGATTTCCGCAAGGCTCTCGGGATGCGGGTTGAGCAACTTCACGTCCAACGGAACGGCGGAGGCGCGGCGGCGCTCAGGAGGTTCTTGCGGGACCTCCATCGCGTCCAACAGCGGGTCGAGCAGGTTGAGTGAAACCACCACCACGATGCTGGCGTACGGATGCGCGCCCTGCAGCTTCCACGCCATGGCGGAGGCGTGTTCGGAAATTTCGTCGGTGCGTTCCGCCGGGAAGACGCGGTAGGCCTCCACGTATTTCTCCATACCGATGCGCTGCACCGCATAGGTGTCGGGGCAGGCGTCGTGGATATGCGGTCGCTCCTGGGTGTCCGGCTCCAGGAAGACAACCTCGGCACCGATTTCTTCCGCGGTGCGCAGCGCCTCAGTGAAGGGGTCGGCTGGCTCCACCGGGACGAAGATGGCCCGGTCGTCCTCGTCTTCGCTCTGCGCCATGTAGAGGATCACCGACATCTCCGGCAGGCGTTGCAGGGCGCGGCGGTACATGGGGGCCAGGAAGTCCGGCAGTTCGACGGCGACCACGCGCGGCTTCTGTTCGAGCAGCAAGCGCCGCAGCGCGACCGAGAACTCCATGCGCCCCGGCACCACGGGGAAGTATCGGTAGCGGCCGCGGGTTAGGCCGCCGAGGTCAACGTCCAGGGACATAGCGCAGGGCCTCTTCGCCGAGCGTTTGGATGATCGCGGTGCGCAGCAGTTCGGGGCCGGACCGCGCTCCATCAAAGGCCAGCTTCATGGCGAAGCGGGCGATGTTGATGCCGTCGCGCGCGGAATAGCGTTCCTCGGCCGCGTGGGCGTGCTGCAGGAAATCGGTGACGTAGTTGAGGATTTGGTCGTCGCCGAAGGGCAGGTTTTCTTTGAGGATGGCGAGTTCTTCGAAGCGCTCCGGGAAGTCGATCAGGATTTGCGGTTGCAGGCGCGAGTGGATGTACTCGGGCAGGTCAAAGGTGCTGGCGTCGTCGTTCATGGTGGCGACGATGCGGAACAACGGGTGGGCCTTAATCTTGATGCCCGCCACGATGGATTCCACGTAGCGGCGGTTATCCAGCAGCGGAGCCAGGCTCGCCCAGCTTTTTTCGCTCATGCGGTTGCCTTCATCCAGGATCAGGACGCCGCCGCGCAGCATCGCGGTTACCAAAGGACTGGCCACGTAGCGCAGCTGCGACATCCCTTCGATGACGGGCGTGATCAGCAGGTCCTCGGGGCGGGTGTCGACGGTTGCCTGCAGGATGTAGACCTCGCGGCCCAGGCGCTTGGCCGCGGCGTAGGCGAGCGTCGTCTTGCCCACGCCGGGCTTGCCCAGCAGACGCGGATTCATCGGCAGGTCCAGCGGGTCAACTACCAGCCAGGCGGCCAGCAATTGCCGCATCACTTCTTCTTGTCCCACCCAGGTTACGGGCAGCTCATCGGGATGGGCCAGGTGCAGGGAAACGCCGTCAATGTCTACGATCATTCAGATCTTAGTGTAATCAAATAGTGTCAGACACCATTTGGACCGGCTATCCCAGGCGGTTGAGGCCGTTGAATGCAGCGGCCTTGTAGCACTCGGCCAGAGTGGGATAGTTGAAGACTGTGTCGACGAAGTAGTCCACGGTGCCCTTCAGCACCATGACCGCCTGCCCGATGTGCAGCAACTCACTGGCGCCCTCGCCGATGATGTGGATACCCAGGATCTCTCGCGTGTCGCGATGGAAGATCAGCTTCAGGCGGCCCGTGGTGTCGCCGCGGATCTGGCCTCGCGCGATCTCGCGATAGTAAGCCACGCCGACCTCATACGGTACGTCCGCATCCGTCAGCGCTTCCTCGGTCTTGCCGATGAAAGAGATTTCCGGGATGGTGTAGATGCCGTAAGGATACGTCTCCGGGTTCGAGTGCACCGGCAGGTTGTACGCCTTGGCCGCCGCGATGCGGCCCTGTTCGCGGGACACCGAAGCCAGACTGGGGAACCCAATGACATCGCCCGCCGCGAAAATATGCGGGACTTTGGTCCGGTAGTCTTGATCCACCGCGATGCGGCCCCGGTCGTCGGAGGTCAATCCAGCGGCCTCCAGATTCAGGTTGTCGACATTTCCCTGACGCCCCACCGCATACAGTAGCGCATCGCCGTTGATCTTCTTGTTGCTCGCCAGGTTCGCTACCACGCGGCCGTCGCCGCAGTCTTCCACCGAAGAGACCTCCTCATTCAGCCGCAGCGTCACACGCCGGTCGCGCAGGTGGTAGCAGAGCGCCTCCACGATCTCGCCATCGGCAAACTCCAGCAATCGCGGACGCCGCTCAATCAGGATCACCCGCACGCCCAGCGCCGCGAACATGCACGCGTATTCCACGCCGATCACCCCGCCGCCCACCACGATGAACGTCTTGGGGATTTCTTTCAGGTCTAGCACCTGGTCACTGTTGAGAATGTTCCGATTGTTGAAGGGGACCTTTGACGAACAAGCCGGCTTGGTCCCTGTGGCGATGATGAAGATCTCCGCGCGGTACTCAGAGGTCTGGCGCGAGTTTTCCACACGAATCGTGTTGGGGTCTACGAACGCCGCCTGCCCCCACAGCGTTTCTACGCCGTTGCGCGTGAGCTGAGAGTGCGAAACATCCACTTCGGTCTTGATCACATGCTGCACCCGGAAGATCAGGTCCGCCATGGTGATCTTCTCTTTCACCCGGTAATTCGCGCCGTAGATGTTCTGGTACTTGTAGCCCGAAAAGTGCATCACGGCTTCGCGCATGGTTTTGGAGGGGATCGTACCCGTGTTGACGCACGCGCCCCCCACGACCTCCCGCCGCTCCACCACCGCGACCCGCTTGCCGGATTTGGCGCCCTGAATCGCCGCCCGCTGCCCCGCAGGACCTGAGCCTACCACCACCATGTCAAACGTTTGCACACAGGTATAGTGGGCTGAGCGGGGAAGAATGCTCAGGAAATTTTCAGAAAAAGTGCAGCTACCGGGTCAGCAGCACCAGTTCCGGCTCGGGCGCGCCGGGCTTGCCGAACCCATCGATGTGCGCTTTGATCTGCGCAGCATCCTCCGCGGCGGGGACCAATTCCAGGTATCGCGTCATGTGTTGCTTGGCTCCGGCGGCATCGCCCTTGGCTTCGAGGATCCGGCTCAGGACATACTCTGCGCGGACGTAGGTGTGCTTAGCTTTGGGATTCAGTGCTTCATTGGCGGCAGCCTCGGCGGCGGCTAGATCCTTGAGATTCAAGTGCGCCGCGGCTTGGAACGCGTAGGCTTCGGCGAAGATGCGGTCCTTATCCAGAGGAATCAGCGCGGAGGATTGCTTCAGCACACCCGCCCAATCCTTCTCCCGCAGCATCAGCCGGATCAGCGCGGCGTATGGAGCCAGCGCCTTTGGGTTGGTTTCCATGGCCTTGGTGTAGGCGTCGCGCGCTGCCGGAACATCTCGCTGAAGGTCGTATAGGACTCCCAAATCGTGCCACGCCAACGCGAACTTCGGATTTGCCTCCACCGCCGCCTTCAGCTGCGCGGTTGCGCCCGGCATGTCGTTCGCGTTGATCGCTTTCATCGCTGCCGTCCATTCCGCGCGGCCTTTCGCCGGAACGTCTTTGTCCGGACCGCCAAGCTGATACGGATTGCTGCCTTTGAGCGACAGCTTGATGGGCGCAAGTGCCACATTGACGGTCACCGCCGGGTTTACGTCCGAAATGTCGACCTGCGTCGACTCATACCCCACCAGCGTCGCCTCAATGAAACAACGGCGCGTGCGCATGTAGTCCACATCCATACGCCACGTGTAAACTCCGGCCTTGTCGGTGATCGGCCCAGGACCTGTCCCGTTGTCGGAACAGATCCGCTGCGTGCCAACCGATTTTCCGGGCTCTGAGCCGTCCTCCATCACCACTTTTCCGCGAAAGACCACCGGAGTTGCAGCGGAAAGGGTAGAGGAGAAAAACACCACGATTAGAAGCAGCCGTTTCATAGGCACTACCCTAGCAAATCCGCTTGCGGGAGAAAACCCGCGCGGCGCTACTGGCACGTATCGCGAGGGTAGGCACACACCGGATAGGGCGCGACCGGCTTGCCATCCTTGAAATGATTCAGCACCAGACGGTCGGGAGCCTTGTTGGTGAGCCTCCATTGCTCGATCGCGGCCAGTGTGTCGAAGGTGAAGTTCTCCACGCCCGTACTGCCGAAGCCGTGGCCCATGCCGGGGACCATGAAAAAGCGCATCGAGGTCTGGGCTGCCTTTGCGCCTACCGTGGAGACGACCTGCTTGTAATAGTCCACCGCGACCGCCGGAGGCACGGCAGCATCCGCCCATCCGCCAATCAGCAGCAGCTTGCCGCCCCGCGCGAAGTAGCGGCTGAGGTCGGGATTCACGGCGTTCACCGCCGCGATTTCAGGCCGGTCGGCCTTGGCTACATCGGCGTCGAAATTGAGCGGGCGAGCCTTGTAGTCCCATTTGGGATCTTCAAAGACGTAGTAGCGGAAGAAATCGACCGGGATTCCCAGCGGCTCCGCGCCGGAAAGTTGGCCCCAGCCGAGTTCGCTGCCGGGAAAGAGCGGGGAATAGACCTGCTCGCCCGTGCGCGGGTTCTTAGGGCCGGCGTAGATCTTGCGCGCTGCCGCTATCTGAGGCGCGGTCAGGCAAGTGGGCGCGTCCGCACCTTTGCACTCCATCACCACGGGGTCGAACTTACATTTCTCGGCCATGCCGATCAAGCCGTCCTTGCGGCCATCCTTGGCATCGCAGGCCTGCACCGCCGCGGCGTGCATCGCCGGATATTTCGCGGTCGGGATGAAGCTAGCCTCGGATTCATGGGTTGCGTACCAGGTCCACATCTGGCCGAAGGTATGCCTCGTCAAGTAGGACGACATCGAGACCACCGCCAGCAGGTCGTAGTCTTCCGGGTAGCGCTGCGCCGCACTGAGAGCCGCGATGGTGCCGCCTCCCGATTCCGCCATCAGCGAGTATTGCAGGGACGCGTCGTAGTAGCCGCCGATCAGGATCTTCGTCACCACCACCATTTCGTGCGATGCGCGATAGCCGAAATCCTTGACCTTTTCCGGGTGCCCGATGGCGTAGTCCGAACCGCCTTCGTGCCCAGTATTGTTGCCCGCAGTGGCGTAGCCGGCCCGGATAGCGGTGGTCAACGGCGCAGTGTTGACGGTGGCCCCTCCGCCCAGCCCGCCGTTGCCCGTGCCCCGGAACTTGCGGTTCCAGCGTGTGGGCTCCGGCAACCACACCTCGATCTTGATGTCAGAATCGGGCGACGGCGCGAGTGTCGCGCGCACGCGGCAGAAAGCCGGAAGGTCCCCGGCTGCTGATACGTTCTCAGCCAGCGTCACCTTGGTATTCGCAATCGGGACCCGCGCCAGATCCCCGCATGGCATGGATGCAAAGCCGGGTGTGGCGCAAGCCGTCAGCCAGAGAAGCGTGCTCTTAGTCATCGCATGTAGAAATACCACGAACCAGTCTCTTCGCGCAGCCCCTACCGGAGGTACACTAAGAGTTTGCGTCCGCCGCATCCGCGGGGGACGCCCATTCAAGCGAGGAAACGAAAATGAAAGTTGGGTTGGCCGGACAAGGCGCGTTCGGCGTAAAGCATCTGGAAGCCATTCAGAATATTCCAGGCATCGAAGTTGTCACCATCACCGGCGGGAACCAGACGGCCACTGAGGAAGTCGCCAAGCGGTTCAAGATCCCGCATTTCACCGGCGACCTGGGCGAAAGCCTCAAACAGCCGGGCCTCGAAGCCATGATCCTGGCCACGCCCACGCAGATGCATGCGGAACAAGGCGTGCAGTGCATGAAGGCCGGCAAGCATGTGCAGATTGAGATCCCGATCTGCGACAATCTGGCGGATGCCGACCTGCTCTTGAAGACCCAGAAGGAAACCGGCGTCATCGCCATGGGCGGCCACACCCGCCGCTTCAATCCCAGCCATCAGTGGATTCACAAGAAGATCCTGGAAGGTGAATTGAAGGTCCTGCAGATGGACGTGCAGACGTTCTTCTTCCGCCGCACCAACATGAACGCCGCCGGCAAGCCCCGCTCCTGGACCGACCATTTGCTGTGGCACCACGCGTGCCACACCGTCGATCTGTTCTCCTACCAGACGCAACAGCCCATCACTGTCGCCCGCGCGTTGGAAGGTCCGCACCACCCCGACCTCAAGATCGCCATGGACATGAGCATCCAAATGAAGGTGGCTTCGGGCGCGCTTTGCACCTTGTCGCTGTCCTTCAACAATGACGGGCCGTTGGGAACGTTCTTCCGCTACATCTGCGACAACGGCACCTACCTCGCCCGCTATGACGATCTGTTCGACGGCAAGGAACAGAAAATCGACGTCTCGAATGTAGATGTCTCGATGAACGGCATCGAACTCCAAGACCGCGAGTTTTTCGCCGCCATCCACGCCGGCCGCGAGCCGAACGCCAGCATCCAGCAGTGCTACCCGGCCATGGCCACGCTGGACCGGCTGGAGAAAAGTTTCCTCTAAGGTATAGTACCTAGTGACTCATAAGTACTAGATGTGCTATCGTCCTTCTCAGGAGGATGTAAATGAAAATTCTAGGAACCTTGGTCATTCTATTGGGCACCGCTACTTTTGCGATGGCGGGATTTACCGCACCGGAAATCGACGGAAACACCGCCGGTGCAGCCGTCGCGCTGGTTTCGGGCGGCTTGCTGGTCCTGCGTGGACGCCGCAAGAAGTAGTCTGGAAACAAACACTTAGAACCGGTGCTGCCCTCGGGCGGTGCCGGTTTTTTGTTGCATAAGTTGCATAATGAGAAACGTGGTCCTGCGCCGAGCCGCCTTCCTTGCCGCGTTCCTGCTGGTCGAACTGCTAGCCGTGACGAACTGGCTGGACGGGGCTGACCTGGCGGGCCGCTCCGGCTGGCCTGGACAACTCGGATACATGGGCGCGTGGGTGCTGCGGTTTATGGTCGGCTTCAGCGCTGCATTTGCCGCCTTCGCGGGAGTCCAGGGGACCTGGAAACAGGCCCAAGCCGTCGCGGGTGAGCTACGGTGGGTTTGGCTCGCAGCCCACTCCGGGCTGGCCGCGGCGTTCGTCGCTGCCTCTGCCGCACTGTATGGAAATTGGCCCGCTGTCACCCTACCGAACCTGCTGGTTACGGCCTGGCTTCTATTGGGCGTGCTGGCGGTCCTCTCCGCCTGCCTGGGTGTTTTTCCATGGCGGTTCTGGAGAAGCCTTCTCAGCGTTCCGGCCTCTGCCTGGATCACTGCCAGCCTGGTCTCCGCACTCGGCCTGGCCGTGGTGATTTGGAGCCAGTCCCTGTGGCAATCCACCGCACGCCTCACCTTTGAAATGGTGCAGATTCTTCTGCGCCCGCTCATCCCCAACCTCACCATTGACCCGAGCCGGCTGCGCATCCGAGGGAACCACTTCGGCGTGATCATTTCGCAAGAGTGCTCGGGCCTTGAGGGCGTCGGACTCATGCTCATCTTCAGCGCCGCCTGGTTGTGGCTCTACCGCCGTGACTTCCGTTTTCCGCGTGCGTTTCTGTTGATCCCGGCTGGAGCAGTCACACTATTTCTGCTGAACGCGGTTCGCATCGCGGCGCTGTTGCTCATCGGGGATGCCGGGGCGGAACGGATCGCCGCCGGTGGATTCCACTCGCAAGCCGGCTGGATCGCCTTCAACGGCGTCGCCTTTGGAATGACGATTCTGGCACCCCGCCTGCGTTGGATCAGCCTATTTCCGCCCGCGCGGCGTGAGCCAATTTTGGACGACAACCCCACGGCGGCCTACCTCATCCCGTTTCTCGCCATCCTTGCTAGCGGCATGCTCTCCCGAGCCGCGTCGGCGGACTTCGAGTGGCTGTACGGACTCCGCTTCCTGGCCGCTGCTGCCGTACTTTGGTTTTTCCGCGCTCGGCTACCGACACTTTCTTGGAGCATCGGCTGGATGGGCGCGGCCACCGGCTTTGCCGTCTTTGCGTTGTGGCTGGCCTTCGACCAGTGGCAGGGAACGCCCTCCGCCGGGATGCCTATACCGCTAGCCCAAGGGAGCGCGGCGTGGCAACTTACCTGGATCATGTTGCGCGCACTCGCGGCCACCACCACGGTGCCTCTGGCCGAGGAACTTGCCTTCCGGGGCTTCCTGATGCGCAGAATCGGCAACGTTGATTTCGATACGGTTCCGCTCCGCTCCGCAACCTGGATTGGCATCCTGGGCTCCTCTGTTGCTTTCGGATTGCTGCATGGTGAGCGCTGGCTGGCTGGCATTCTGGCCGGTCTGGCGTTCGCCGCGGTGGCCAGGAAAACCAACAGCATCGGCGAGGCAGTGCTTGCCCACGCGGTGACCAACGCGCTCTTGGCGATCTGGGTCCTCGGCCGGGGGCAGTGGCAATACTGGTAGTTACTCGCTACCTCGGTCCTTGTGGAACGGCTGGGTCAGCATTTCTCCCATCTCCAGACTGCGCGGGTCCTGATAGCCGCTTACACCGATGACGAGCGCTTTGTCGCCTCCGGCAGTCTGCCCCTTATAGGTTCCGAAGAGCCGGTCCCAGCAGGTGAAAATCTCACCGAAGTTCCTGTTCTGCTCCACGATACCTTGCGAATGATGTATCCGATGAAGGTCCGGCGTGACGATGCCCGCGCGCAGGATACGCTCGGCCCATGCCGGCGTCGACGCATTGGCGTGTTCGAAGAAGTTGCTCGCCACGCCCGCGAGTTTCGCGAATAGGACTGCCGCGGGCGGTGGCGCCAGCAACAGGATCAAGCCTAAATCGACCGCTTGAACCAGCACCGGTTCCAGGGGGTGAAAGCGCGCGCCCGTGGACACGTCGAAATCCGGGTCCGAGTGATGCACCCGATGAATGGGCCACAGAAATGCCACGTGATGGTGGGGTGACCCCCTCTATTGAGACAAACTGCATTGTCACACTTGCCGTTTAATGATTTCTGCTACTCAAACCCCTTCTTCTCCGCCACACTGGTCCTCGGCTGGCGAAGCGGAGGCGGGCTCTGCTGGAGAGCAACCCGCCAAGG
>CANFEY010000041.1 GCA_947446025.1 Bryobacterales bacterium | reverse complement strand
GTGCGGCCAAGGTTCATCCCTCATGGTGTCAGCCTCGTGTTTCGTCTTCTGGTATTTCAAATCGCGGCAACTCAAAAGAGGCCTCAACCGCCTACTCTTCAGTTAGTTGCCGTCGGCGTGTCGCGCGTTAGCCGGACACTACTGATCTTAAGTCCACCTCTGCGTCCTCGATGCTGGTGGCCTATTTTTCGATGGAGTACGGCCTGCTCGACTGCATGCCGATTTACTCCGGCGGCCTGGGCGTGCTCTCCGGCGACCATCTGAAAGCCTCCAGCGATCTGTCTCTGCCGCTGGCGGGGATCGGGCTGCTGTATCAGCGCGGCTACATGAGCCAATCCTTTGACAGCGATGGCTGGCAGCAGGAAGGCTCGCCCGTCAACGATTTCTACTCGCTCCCCATTTCACCGGCTCTGCGGCTCGATGGCAGCGAGTTGGTCGTCAGTGTCCTGCTGGGCGCGGCCACTGTCTTCGTTAAGGTGTGGCGCATCGATGTGGGCCGTGTGAAGCTGTACCTGCTGGATACGAACATTCCTCAGAACACCGACCCCGAACATCGCGATATCACCGGTCAGCTTTATGCCGGAGGCCTGCATAAGCGCATTTCCCAGGAAATCGTGCTGGGCATCGGCGGCCTGCGCGCGCTCCGCGAACTGGGCCTGCAGCCCACCGTGTATCACATGAACGAAGGCCACTCCGCGTTTCTTGCCATTGAGCGCATCCGCGTTCTGATGGCCGAACAGGGGCTGGCGTACGAAGAGGCCCTGGAAGCCTCGCGCAGCAACAACGTCTTCACCACCCACACTCCCGTGCCCGCCGGCATCGACTTGTTCGACGGCGGACTGATGCGCGAATACTTCGATGAGTATTGCCGCCAGTCCGGTATCCGCTTTGAAGATCTAGTGGCGCTGGGCCGGCATCGCGGCAACGATGAGCAAGAGCCCTTCTCCATGGCCGTCTGCGCGCTCCGCGCCTCGGCGTCCTGCAATGCCGTGAGCGTGCTGCACCGCGACGTATCGCAAAAGATGTGGGAAAACCTGTGGCCCGGTCTGCCGGACCGTGAAGTGCCCATCACTTCGGTCACCAACGGCGTCCACTTGCCCACCTGGATCAACGGCGATCTCGCCGTCCTCTACGACCAGTATCTGGAACCGGATTGGCGCGAAGGCCACGCCAACGCCAAGGTGTGGGACCAGATCAACGACATTCCGCCCGTGGAGTTGTGGGAGGCCCACCGCCGCCGCAAACGCAGACTGGTGACATTTATCCGGGAACGCGCCATCGAATACGCCTCGGCGCGTCAAGCTCCCGCGTCGGAGATCCGCGCCTTGTCCGAAGCGCTCGACCCCGAGGCGCTGACCATCGGTTTTGCCCGCCGCTTTGCTACGTACAAGCGCGCCACCTTGATTTTCCGCGATCTGGAACGGCTCAAGCGCCTGCTCACCAGCGTGAACCGCCCAGTGCAATTGCTCATCGCCGGCAAAGCGCATCCCCAGGACATCCCCGGCAAGACGCTCATCCGCGACATCATTCACTACGCCGCCGATCCTTCCATCCGGCACCGCGTGATCTTCGTGGAAGACTACGGTATGCAGGTGGCGCGCGAACTCGTGGGCGGAGTGGATGTGTGGCTCAACACTCCGCGGCGCGGTGAAGAAGCCTGCGGCACCAGCGGCATGAAGGCCGGCATGAACGGCGTGCTCAACCTCAGTATCCCCGATGGCTGGTTCGATGAAGCGGCGGAAAAATCCGGGGGCTGGTCCATCGGAGGCCGCGACATTTATTCACCTGATCGCGATGATTCGCACGCGTCCAGTCTCTACTCGCTGCTGGAAAACGAAATTGTCCCGCTCTTCTATGAGGGCAGGGAAGACGGCATGCCCTCCGAATGGATGCAGCGCGTCAAGCAATCGCTCAAGCACCTCAGCGGGCATTTCAATTGCGAACGCATGATCGCCGAGTATCGCGACAATCTCTATTCGCCGGCCCACGCTGCCTATTCCACGTTGCTGGAGCACCGCTTTGAACCCTCACGCGAGCGCGTCCGCTGGAGCCGCACCGTTGCCGAGGCTTGGCCTAACGTCAAATTCCTATCCTGCGCCGTCGGCACGCCGGGCATCTCCACCGGGGCGGCAGTTCCACTGCAGGCCGAGCTCGACTTGGCCGGCCTGGAACCGAGTGACGTCCGCGTGGAGGCCTTGGTAGGCCGGGTAGGGGCCACCGGCGCGCTGGACAATCCAGAGGTCGTGTTGCTGGGCTCTTCGGGCCGGAATAGTTCAGGCTGGATCTTTTCCCATGAGTACCAGCCCAAGTCCACCGGCCGGTTGGGGATCGCCGTGCGCGTCAGTAGCAATCATTTCGACAACCCTTTGAATCGTCCTTGCAACACTTTACTGAAATGGGCGGACCGTTGACCGGCTGCGGACGCGTGTTACTCTAAAGTCAGCCGTCGGCCATGCCGATAGTTTGGCGGGATGTGAGAATTTACTGGATTCTCCCGCCGGTTCGTGGTACATAAAGACGTAGCGTTTCGTCCGGGCAACTAAACCTCCTGCGAGACTCGTCTGGTTCCCCGGCGCTGTTGAAAATCCCGTGGAATTCGCCCTGTTACCACAGGACCAAATCCAGACGCCTAAAACAAAGGCAGAACAAAACGTTTTATCCTCAACTCGCCATTTGGCCAACCCAAGGAAGCCGATTCCCCGGTAGCTAGGGGTGTAGCGGTACACGCAAGGAGTAGCCATCCAACCTATGGACAGTGATCGCAAGTACAAACAGAACGGCTACCAGGAGTCCAGCCGGGACTACTCGCAGAACGGCTTCGGCCATGGCGAGGACCGTCCCCGCCCTCCGCAGGGACCCCGGCTCCCCCTGGACGTCACCGGACCCCGCTTGCCGCGCATGGTGCAGGCTGTGGCCGCCTCGCGTTGTTATAACTGCGCCTCGATGCTGATGCCCGGGTCGGACTTCCCCAGCGAATGCCCCAAGTGCCACGCCTCCCTGCATTGCTGCAAGCAGTGTTCCTACTTCGAACCCTCCACCCGCTTCCAGTGCCTGAAGCCGGTTCCGCTGCGCATCTCGCCCAAGGACGCCGTGAATTCATGCGAGCTCTTCAAGCCGCGCGTCACCGTCGCCCGCGATGGCGTAGCCGCCCCGCAGATGTCCGCCCCGGCACCCCAGCTTGTCGAGCCCAGGAACGCCACCGACGCCCGCGCGGCGTTCGACAATCTCTTCAAGAAATCTGAGTAGCGGCTCTCCCCGCTACACGAAGGTCTTGAATTCCATCACGTCCCCGTCTTGCACGACGTATTCCTTGCCCTCCGTGCGCAGCTTGCCCAGCTCGCGGGCCTTCGCAAAACTCCCGCATGCCACTAGATCGGCATAAGAAATCGTTTCCGCGTGGATGAAGGCTTTCTCAAAGTCGGAATGGATGACGCCTGCGGCCACCGGAGCTTTGTCTCCGGCGCGGATCGTCCACGCCCGGGTCTCCTTTTCGCCGGTGGTCAGGTAAGTGCGCAACCCGAGCAGATAGTAGGCTTCCTTGATTAGCGTGCCAGCCCCGCCTTCGCTCACGCCTAGACTTTCAAGATACTCGGCGCGCTCCTCGGGAGGCAGCGTGCATAACTCGGCTTCGATCTCGGCCGACACCACGACCACGCGGGTGCCCAAATGCTCTTTCGCGTAGGCCCGGACTTTCTCCACCCACGGATTCTTCTCCGGATGCGCCAAGTCGTCTTCCGCAACGTTGCAGGCGAACAGCGTGGGCTTGGCGGTCAGCAGGAACAGCCCATTCATCACCACCGACTCTTCCGGCGTACACTCCATCGTGAAGGCGACTTTACCGGCGTCCAGATGCGGCTCCAGGCGGTCCAGCAGGTCGATCTCGGCCTGCGCCTTCTTGTCACCGCTCTTGGCTAGCTTCTGCGTCTTCGGGCGGCGCTTCTGCACGCTGTCGAGGTCGGCCAGCACCAGCTCGGTGTTGACGATCTCGATGTCGCGAATGGGGTCCACCGTGTCCATCACGTGTTCGATGTCGGAGTTCTCAAAACACCGCACCACTTGCACGATGGCGTCCACCTCGCGGATGTGGCCCAGGAATTGGTTGCCCAAGCCCTCGCCTTGGCTCGCGCCTTTGACCAGTCCCGCGATGTCCACGAATTCAAACACCGACGGCACCAGCTTCTGTGAGCCGCTTAACTTCGACAGCACACCGAGCCGTTCATCCGGCACGGTGACCACGCCCTGGTTGGGTTCGATGGTGCAGAACCGGTAGTTCGCGGCCATCGCCTTGCGCGATTGCGTGATGGCGTTGAAGAGAGTGCTTTTGCCCACATTGGGCAGTCCGACGATTCCAGCTTGGAGCATGTGTGTTGAAAGGAGCCTTTGGAGGGGTTTACTCTAGTGTAGCTCGGAGAGGCACATGATCCGTTACGACCCGCACGGTTGGTTCGACCATTTTTTTGATATCCGCGGCACCTTGCTGCTTGAAATCTCGGTACGCGTGCTCACCTGCGTGGCGTGGGCTGCAGTCGTCGTCGCCTTCCACTTGTATGTTACGCCCATTGGAATCCCAGTCACGATTCACTCGTTGGTCGGCGTAGCGCTGGGTTTGCTGTTGGTGTTCCGCACCAATGCCTCCTATGACCGCTATTGGGAAGGCCGCAAGCTGTGGGGCAGCATCGTGAATGAGACGCGCAATCTGGTGCGGAGCGGGCACGCCCATCTGGCCGGCGACCGCGAACTGATGCTACAGCTGGTCCGCTGGACCGCGGTATTTCCCTACACGGTCATGAGCACCTTGCGCGGCGACGCGGTGATCGGACCAGCTGCGGACGATCTGCGGCCGGAGGATCGCGTGGAATTGCTCACCTCACAACACCTGGCCCTCCACGCGGCGCAGAAGCTTACGCAAATCTTGCGCCTGGCCTATAAGAAGGGCCTGATCACGGACCATTTGAACGTCGCACTGGACCAAAACATTCAGCAGTTGATAGACGCGTTGGGCGGCTGTGAGCGCATCCGCAAGACGCCCTTGCCGTACGCCTACGTGGTCCACCTGCGGCGGGCAATGGTGATCTATTGCTTCACGCTGCCGCTCGCGCTGGTGGAGACCTTCGGATGGTCGACGGTCATTGATGTGGCGCTGGTGGCCTACATCTACTTCGGCATTGAGGAAATCGGCGTGGAGATCGAAGGCCCGTTCGGGCACGACGAAAACGATCTGCCCTTGAAGGATATCTGCGACACCATCTACAAAAACGTCTACGCTATCGCGGACCTTTCGGACCCCCCGCGCGATGTCGATGTGCAAGGTCTATAATGTCCTGTATGCGACGCATCGTTGTTGGGTTGTTATTGACGGCTGGTTGGGCGTTCGGGCAGGCGAAGGCGGACATCCCGCGTATGCCCGATGGCAAGCCGAATTTCCAGGGTTTCTGGAACATTCCTTATACTCCGAACATCGCCCTAGCCAAGGGTGAGGACACCGTGCCGTACACCGACCTCGGCCGCGAACTCTTCCGTGTGCATGACTCCAAGGACGATCCGACCGGTACGTGCAACTATCCCGGCGTCCCGCGTATCATGCAGTCGCCGTATCCTGTGCAGGTGCTGCAGACACCCGAATACCTCATCTTCGCGTTCGAGTATATGAGCATGTGGCGCGTCATTCCGCTCGATGGCCGCCCGCATCCGCAGCGCGTGGAACTCAGCTTCATGGGTAATTCGGTCGGCCACTGGGAAGGCGACACGATTGTGGTGGAGACCATCGGCCTCAATGACAAGACCTGGCTCGACACCGCCGGCCACCAGCACAGTGACCAGCTGAAGGTCATCGAACGCTTCACGCGCACAGCGAATTCGATTGTGATGAACTACGACATCATCGACCCGGTGATGTACTCAAAGCCGTGGAATCTGGAGCGTCCCTTGACGCCGCTGAAGGCGGTCTACGGATTGCCCGAGTTGATTGAATACGCCTGCAATGAGAACAACAAAGACCTGGAGCATTTGATCAGCACCAAGCCGGCGTTGAAGTAGGCCTAGCTTTCGATCTTCCGATACCCGCCGTGAAAGTAAGCCAGTGGCTGGCCGCCGGGGACCGCGCCCGCGATGGCATCGCCGATCACGATAGAGTGATCGCCGCCTGGGTGCAGTTCGAACAAACGGCACTCCACCAGTGCAATGACGTCTTCCAGAATCGGCGCGCCGGTTTCGCCGATGCGGTGCGGGATGCCGGTGAAGCGGTCCCCGCCAGGACGCGCGAAGTGATTCGATAAGTCGCGCTGATTCTCATTGAGGAAGTGAATGCAGAAGGCTTTGCTATGCGCGATGGCGGCCAGCGTTTTCGCGCGCTTATCCATGCACACCAAAAACTGCAGCGGGTCGAGCGAGAGCGACGTCACCGCGCTCATGGTCATCCCGCAAAGTTCCCCGTCCGCAGCAGTAGCGGTGACAACGGCCACGCCGGTGAGCCATTGACTGGCGATTTGTTTGAAAAGTTCAGGAGTCACAAACCGTTCAGTCTAGCAAGAACTCACCGGCGCTTGTCGGTGGCGGCTACTTGCCTTGCTTGCCTCCGCCCTTGCCGGGGAAGCCGGTGGGGAGCGACGGCGGTGTGCCGGTGCCTTGGCCGCCCTTTCCGTAGGTGCCTGCGGGGCGTTGCGGAGCGTCCGTGGGCCGCTGCCCGCCCTTTCCGTAGGTGCCTTGCGGACGCTGTCCGCCGCCCTTTCCGGCTCCGCCAACCGGCGCCTGCGCGAAGGCCGTGGTCAGTAGCGCGGCGCTCACCAACATCGTTGCTAGGATTCTCATCTGTGTATCTCCATTTCTGAAACGCGGCTTTGTGCGCCGGCTTCTGAGAGTGGGACGGCAGCCCGCCGTAGCCGGTTCGTTAAGAACAGGTAAAATGTCCGCATGAGAATCCGCGCCCTTGTTCTCGTCTTCGCGGCGATGGCGGTGGGGCAGTCGCTTCAATTTGACGCCGCCTCTATCCGGCCCACCGCCGCAACGCCCGGGGCAGACGGCAGCGGGCGCGAGCGCGTGGATGTGACCTCCACCACGCTTGTCATGCGCAACGCCAGCCTGAGCTTCGCCATCCAGTGGGCCTACGGCGTGCACTTCTATCAGGTCTCGGGACCGGATTGGTTGAAGGACGCCCGTTACGACATCCAGGCTAGGCCGCCATTTGCGGCGTCCGAGAGCGAATTGCGCTTGATGTTGCGTGCGTTACTCACGGAACGCTTCAAACTAACGCTCCATACCGAGCAGCGCCCGCGGCCCATCTATTCGCTGGTGGTGCGCGGCACGCCGAATTTGCAAGCCGCGGCGGCAACGGACAGCGCCTCATTCGGAGTGACCGGTGGCGACTTCGTATTTCGCGCGACGTCCATGCGCGAACTCGCTGATCAGCTATCCGATTTCGCCACTGTAGACCGCCCAGTGATCGACAACACCGGGCTCACGGGCCGCTTTCATTTCAAGTTGGACCAGGCCGCGCGAGCAATTCGCGGTGGCGATGGACCCTCCATCTTTACCGCCGTTTCCGAGCTAGGCCTGCGGATGCAACCAGAGAACCAGACGATGGAGGTAATCGTCATCGACAGCGCGGCGCGCACCCCGTCCGAAAATTAGGTCCGCAATGGACGGCGGTTCTCCAGACCCGGGCGGGACCTCCGGTCCCGCAGAATAGTCAACCATAGACGGGAGCCGGTCAATCCCGCAACCGCCGCGCCAAAAGGCCGGTCGCCAAATCCGTGTCGATGTCAGCAATCAGCAAGCCAGCTTGCCCGTAAGGCTGCCACGCCTGCACCGTGCCGTCGGGACGCACCACCGCGGAGGTCGTCGGTGATCCCTCGCCAGCGCAGTTCACTGTAGCCACGTAGCAGGTATTCTCCGCCGCGCGGCACAGCACCGCCTTTTCGTGGAACGAATTGGCCGGGTCGGCAAACGTCGAGGGCCGGTAGCTGCCAAGTTCAGCCTCGGAGTAGTGCGGATGGAACACGACATGCGCCCCGTTGCGAGCCGCCCAGCGGACGGTTTCCGGATAGCGGAAGCCCTCGTGGCAGATGGCGACGCCAAAAGTCAGCAATCCCGCCTGGAAAACTTGCCGTCCCCTGCCGGGCGAATAGAGCGCTTCTTCGGAGGGGTCAAGCTGCACCTTGTCCTGAAACCCGGCCCGCGTGCCATCGGCCTTGAAGACCAACGCGGTCAGCCGCACCTCACCATCGACGATGCGTTCCGTTCCCAGGACCACGACGACTCCCGACGACTTAGCCGCATCGCCAACGCGCGCCCACGCGGCCTCCAAGAACCCCGCGTCGGGCGGCGGCACGCTGCGTCCAGGCCAACGATAGCCAGGGATGAAACACTCCGGGAAACACACGAGCCCAGCGCCGCGGCCAGCTGCTTCGGCCACGGCAGCGACCGCAAGCGCAACCGATTCCTCGGGGTCCCGCGGATAAGGTATGTTGGCAAGCGCGACTCGAAACGAAGCCATGCTTCGATTCTGCGATGGTTTCGCGGCGCGGTCAATCACCAGCACCTCAACGGCACCTCGAGCGGCTTCGTGCTGTAACGGGTCAGGACCCCGAGTTCCGCTGCGATTGTCGTTTAGTCCCGATAGATGGCGAGTGTCTGGATCACCGTGTCCGGCAGTTCTTCAAACTCGATCCGTCCTACCCGTTGTGTATCCAGACGTATCAACCGTAGCCGCCAGTAGCCCACCAGCATCAGCGCGAGCGCGGGCAGCCAGCGTTGCACACCCGCGGCGCACCAGCTCAGGATCGTGCTCAAGAGTGAGATGTACAGCACCACGCCTACGCCGTACTTAATCAGCGTCTCCGTGATGATGCGCCGCGCCGGCAGATAGAGCGAGGTGAACGGAATCTTGTAGGTGAGGAAGAGCAAGACCTCCACCAGAATCAGCGACGGAGGCACAGCGAGCAGCATCAGCACCAATCCGCGCGCGATCCCCAGTTGCCAGCTGTCCGCAATCCAGAACACCGCTGCGACGGGGAGAACACCGCCATAGAGCATCCACCACTCGACTCCACTCAGCAAGCTTACCGTGTGCCCGGGCTCAGGCAGCCGGAAGATCCAGTTGGCGCGCGGCTCCACGGGGAGCCGGAACAAGTAATGCAGGCCGGCCAGGATGAAGAGCGAAAGCGCGAGCTGTGCGTCCACCAGTACGGTAGCCACGCGCAGGGAGCCAACCAGGCTGTTCGCGCTAATGGCCATGGCGATCCCGGCGAACGCGGTTAGGATCAGGCGATGCTGCGGGCTCCGTGCCAGAGTCTTGGAGATGAACGCGAAGACTCCCAAAGCGCGCGGCGGTAGATTTGGCTCGAAGGACCAGCTCTTGCCACCAGAGTATCCGCCCGGGGATTCCAGAACACGCACCCGGTGCCGCCGGTAACTCCACCAATAGGCTGCGACGGCGCTGGCTCCGGCTGCCGCAAGGCCGATGAGCGCGAACTCCGCCAGTGGATTGACGTTGCCGATCATGCTCTGTCCCAGGCCGAAGAACCATAGCGGAGGAACCCATGCAGCCCACTCTGGCCATGAATCCATCTGGTAGGTGAACCGCGGAATGGCAATGGCCGCCGGCACGGCGGCGAGGAATGCGATCAACAGCAGCGCCTGCACTGCGAATGACAACCGTGTGGACATCCGCAAGGGCAGCACGTTGAGCAACACACCCTGCAAGGCAACCAACGCGAAGAACACGAACAGCGCTCCCGCGACGCTCGCCACCGCGATTCCCAGCATGTGGTACCCCATCGGTCCGAACACCGCAAAGTGCGCCGTATTCCTTTGCGGCTGCATCATCGCGGGCAAGCCGATGCTCATCGGCACGGCCATGAACGCTGATGAGAGCGCCACGAATCCAAGCAGCGAGACAAACTTGGCGCGGAAGATTTCGGCCATTCGGATGGGCAGCGCCGCCAACGCCAGATAGTCGCGCTTGTCCGGAAATAGGATCTGCCACAGAAGCGCCGTCACTAACCCGATGACCACCATGTTCAAGGTGATCAGAAAGAGCGAATCCGCCATCACAGCCAGCCGGAACGGTTGCGTATCGTCGAGCCGCTTCAGCGCCAGATACTTCGAATAGTACGCCTGCAGGAACGGCACACTCAAAGACGCCAGCACGCTCAGTACACCCGTGAACAATAGCTTCAATTGCCCCGGGCGCGACACGAACTCGCTCTCGAAAAACTGCCCGCAGAAATGCCGCAGCAGTTCCACTTGGGCGGAGTGCGTCTCTCGCCAACGTCGGGCGATCACGAGTGCATCACTTCCACGATGTCGTCCACCACTCGCTGCGGATCTTCCTGCTCCGTCAACTGAGCGAAGACCCCCTCCAGCGACTCCTCCACCAGAATCTCCCGCAGACGCGCCACGTTGTCGTGCGCCACCACCACGCCCTTGCGCAGGATGACGACTGAGCTGCACACCTTCTCCACCACCTCCAGCACGTGCGAACTGTAGAAGATCATCTTGCCCTGGCCCGCTAGCGTGCGGATCAGCGTGCGCAGCACCATCGACATGTTCACATCCAGCCCGGAAAAGGGCTCGTCTAAAATGAGCAGATCCGGATCGTGCAGCAGCGCCGACGCCAACAGGATCTTCTGCCGCATGCCCTTTGAGTACGACGAAATCAGCGAATGCCGGTCCTCCCACAACCCCAGCAATCGCAGCATCGCATCCATGCGCCGGTCGAGCATCCCGCGCTCCATCCCGCGCAGCCGCCCCGTGAGCTGCAAGTATTCGCGCCCGCTCAGATGCGAGTAGAGATGCGCTTCTTCCGGTACATACCCGACGCGCCGCAGAAACCCCGGCCAGTCGCCGCGCACGTTGTCGCCGTGGAAAAGAATCTCCCCCGAGGTTGGCTCCACCAGCCCGATCAGCATCTTCACCGTGGTGCTCTTACCCGCGCCGTTCGGCCCGAGGTAGCCAAGGATCTCCCCAGGCCGAATGGAAAAGTCCACGCCGCTGACCACAGGTATCCGGTTGTAGCGCTTCACCAGCTGGCGCACTTCGAGCATGTTGTCCCCGTTCCCAGGTTGGACACCGGGCGGGGAAGCTTTGTTCCACCCATCCCTTTACACTTGTGTAACGTTCTGGCATAATACCTCGCGTACTTGGGGCGGCATTGAGGGTCCCAGGTGACAGTGAGGAGTGTAGATCCGTGAAGAAGCTTTTTGTCGGCAACCTGCCTTACAGTGCGAATGAGCCGGAAGTGCAGGGATTTTTTGAGGGCGCGGGAGTCACCGTGGATAGCGTCACTGTGATGCGCGACCGCTTCACTGGCCAGGCCAGGGGATTCGGGTTCGTGGAGATCAATGACGATGGGGCCGCGCAGCGGGCTGTCGACGCCTGCAATGGCAAAGAATTGAACGGACGGGCGGTGGTGGTGAACGAAGCCCGGCCGATGACACCTAGGGAAGGGGGCGGCGGGGGCCGTCCGCCTCGCCGCTTCTAAGCGCGCAAGTTCAGGTTGACAAGGCAGCGTCTGAGGGCGGGGCGGGCAGTACTTTTCTGCCCGGAGGCCTAAAGTCCCGCCGGTGGACTGCCGATAGGAAGTGCTGGAAAGGATCTCCATGCGCTTCTCACTCATCACTCTACTTTTGGCGGCGGGCACAGCCCTGGCCGCGGACAACGTGAAACCGGTCACCTACCTTGAGGGCAACCTGGACGGCTTTGCGGCCAATGCAGGCGCCCAGCTGGAATTCCGGGACTCCAATGCCATGGTGCTGCACGCCAAAGGCTCGGAGGTCGTGATTCCGTACGCCGTGGTGTCGAAGACCAGCGAGCGGATTGTGCCGGTGGTGACTGAGAAGGACCCGCTTTACAAGGTTTGGTCACTGCACAAGCGCCTGCTGGTGCCGACGCCGTTGCACGCGGTGACGGTGGTCTATAAGGACCAGGCTGGGGTGGAGAAGTCCGTCACCTTGGAAATGGAAAAGGCGGCGGCGGATCGTGTGCAGGCTCAGGTGAAGCAAGCTACCGACAAGACCGCGGCGAACAACGGTTCCTGGTGGGGCGATTCGGTGTGGAAGACGCAGCGCAACAAGACCGAATGGGGCGGCTCCGGCGTCATGGCGCAGCGCGAATAGCCGCACCGCAGGTGTTTGGGAGAGGGCGGGTTGGACTTCGGTCCGGCCCGCCCTTTTTCGTATAGTGGAGACACGTGTCTAGGGGCATCTGGAAAGCCATTGCGGCTTACGTGGCGTGGGGATTGTTTCCGTTCTACTGGAAGCAAGTGGACCGCGTGCCTGCGCTCGAAGTCATCGGACACCGGATCTTCTGGTCCTTCGTGACGCTGGCGGTGGTGGCGCTGTGGATGGGGCAGGGAAGGCGGCTGACGCGGGCCTGCTCGCGCCGCGTGCTGCTGGTCTACGGAGCGGCGGCGGTGCTGGTGAGCGGCAATTGGTTCGCCTACATCTGGGCGGTGGGTCACGGATTCATTGTGGAGACCAGCCTGGGGTACTTCATCAATCCGCTGGTCAGCGTGGTGCTGGGCGTGTTGGTGTTCGGGGAGCGGCTGCGCTGGATGCAATGGACGGCGGTCGGGCTGGCTGCCGCCGGGGTGGTGTATTTGACGTTCGCCTACGGGGCCGTGCCGTGGATCGCGCTGACGCTGGCGGTGACGTTCGCCGTGTACGGGGTGATCAAGCGGATCGCTCCGCTGGGGGCGCTGGATGGGCTCACCATTGAGACTGCGATCACCGCGGTCCCGGCGCTGGCTTACCTGGTGTACGCCGAACAGTCCGGCGCGGGGGCGTTCGGGCATTCGGGCGCGGTTACCACGCTCTACCTCACCGGCGCGGGGATTGTCACCACGGTGCCGCTGGTGCTGTTCTCTACCGCGGTGCGGCAGATCCCGATGACGATGATCGGCATTTTGCAGTACATTGCGCCGACGTTGCAGCTGGCCACGGGAGTGCTGTTCTACCATGAGCCGTTCTCGCGATCCCAGCTGATCGGCTTCGGCGGCGTGTGGGCCGGACTGGTGGTGTTTGGAATCGACGGACTAGTTGCGCGACGCGATCACCTTCGGCGCTGAGACGTAGCCGACGATCGTGTCTTTCTTGACCTCATTGACGACCAACTCATAGGGGATGGCGGAGCGCGGAATCAGGAACTGCACCGGCTCATTTGCCGTGCGGTCTTTCTTCTCGATCAGCTTGTCGTCGACGATGACTTCCACGGTGTACTTGCTCTTCTTGGGATCGGCCTTGGTCAGGCGGATCTGGAAGTCGCCGACCTTTTTCGTGGTCTTGGCCTTTACCAAGGTGAACTCGGTGTAGACGCGCTCGCCGCGTTCGCGCAGGGCTGCCAGTTCACGGGCGTTGGTGGCGATCAGGCCGCTCTGCACGCCCAGGTCGCCGCGAGTGGAAGTCAGCGCTGAGATGGTTTTTTCGAGTTCAGACTTGGTGGCGTCGGCCTGCGTCTTCACCGCGGTAACGTCATTGGAGACGGCGGCCACGCGATCCTTGTTCGCCACGGTGTCCTGCCTGACCACGGAGACTTCGTTGGAAACAGCCGTGACGCTTTCGGCGACCTTCGCCGTCTGCGCGGCTTGCACTTCCTGCGCGAGTTCCAGCTTGGCTTCCAATTGGTCGGCGTGTTTCGCGGCCTCGATCTTGGCTTGGCCCACCAACTGTGTGGACTGCCGTCTGGCCTCGTCGAGTTCGGCCTTCAGTGCATCCACCGAGGCACGCGTGGTCTTGGTGCCGGTGGTGGAGGACTCGTTTACCTTGCCGATCTCACCCGCCAGAATCTCGCGCGTGTCAGCCAGTTGGACCTTCAGCTCATTGATCTGCATGAAGCTGTAAACCGAGGAACCCACCAGCGCCAGCACCGCGCCGAAGAGAATCGGAATTTTGGCCCCGCCGCCCTGGGGCGGTTCGGTGAATCTGGTCTGGTTGGTTTCGCTCATAGTGGTCCCCTTGCTACAAGTTTGGATGCTTAAACCCAGTGTAGCGTTACTTCTACTTCTTCAGGAGCGCCGTCCAGTTCTGCACCAGCGTCAGCGGGCGGGTGGCGGTGGCTCCGTCGTCCACCACCAGGAACTTCTGGCCGTCGGCGGAGACGTCGTAAACCGTGCCGCGGCTGGTGATGATGCCGTCGAAGAGTTTCTGGACCTGGCCCACTTCCAGCGTTCCGTTGCGCGCGGTTACTTCGGCGGCCATCAGCTGACCATCTGGGCTGACGTAGAAGATTTCCTTGCCGTCCTTGCGCCAACGGGGCCGGTTCCCCCCAGCGGGAGAGATCTGCCGCTTGCCGCCGGGCCCGGGGAAGGGCGCGGCGTACACTTGGTTCTGCCCGGATTCGTTGGATTGGTAGGCCACCCACTGGCCATCCGGCGAGAAACGTCCGGCCCCTTCGACGAAGGGGGTCTGGAGAAATGCCTGCGGCTCCATTTTTGCGCCCGGATTTTGCAGGGGGAGGCTCCACATATCGGTCAGGGTCTTTTCGCCGGATCGGTGATACAGCAGAAATTTCCCGTCCGGTGAGATGCTGCTGGGGGTCTTAACTTGAGAATCTTCGAGCAGGAGTTCCTCGGTGCCGGTTCCGTTAGACGCTTTGCGGTAGAGATTGAAAGCGCCTTTGCGGTCGGAGGAGAAGTAGAGCGTCTTTCCGTCGGGCGACCAGACCGGCTCTCGGTCGATCTTGGGGTCGAAGGTGAAACGCGTTGGCAGGCCGCGGGCTGTGTCGTAGATCCACAAGTCGCCGGCGAAGCTAACCGCCGCGCTCTTCTGGTCCGGGGACAACTCCAGATTGCCGATTTGGCCCGTGGGCTCGCCCACGTTCCCCAGCACTTTGCCCTGCCGGTCCTTCCATGCCAGCCGGGACTGGCTGCCGGAGGCGCCTGTGGCGTGAACGAGGAGTCCGTCCGTTGAAACCGTGAAGCCCGCCAGGCGGGAAGGATTGCTGTAGGTGGGCACGCTTTCGGCCACCGGAACTGCCTCGCCGGTGGTGGCCAGCTTGCCGGTGTCAAAGGGTTGCGCCATGAGTGTCGATTCGCGCAAGTAGAGCAGGTGCCCTTGCGCGTAGACCACGTTGGATTGCGCTTGCGCGACGATCTTGCCCGGTTTGTCCGGCTCATCCAGCGAACCCACGCGGACGGGAAGGTCTCCTTCTCTCTGCGGGGTGTACAGGAAGTGCTTTCCATCGGGCAGGAACCAGGGAAACTTGTGCGCGCCGCTTTCCTTGCCGGATTCGATGCCTACGGCCGGCACGGGCTTGCCGCCCGCTGCCGGAACCTTCAGGAGCGGTGTGGCGGCGGGGGCGCTTCGCCCGCCAATCAGGATCCAGCCCTCCGGGCTCCAACTGCCGCCGCCGAAATCGGAGGGGATCTCGGCAACCAGCAACGGCGGGCCGCCTTGGACGTCGATCTTCTTCACCTTTTGATCCTGGCCGAAGCCGACGAAGCGGCTGTCCGGGGACCAGAAGGGGTGTCCGGCGTTTTCGGTGCCCGGGAGCAGGGTGGAGATGGAGGAGTCCAGGCGACGGACCCATAGCTGAACCTTGCCGTCTTTGCCCCGGGCTCCGAACACGATGCGGGTGCCGTCGGGCGAAAGGGCGGGGACGGCCTGGTTGGCCACGCCTGCGTTGAAGAAGAAGTCCGTGCCGTCGGGCGGGAGCAGCGTGGCGTTGAGCACGGGCTGCTCGGGTTTGGGTTGGAGGAAGTAGAGCGCTCCAAACGTTGCGGCCGATAGTCCCAAGATTGCCGCTATCGCCCAAGGGAGTTTGGAGGGCGGGCTTGAAGCCCCGCCCTCCTCCGGCGCATCAATCGCAATCCGAGCTTCCGCAATCGACTGCAACCGAGTCTTCAAACTCCGGTCCAAGCACCTGCGAAGTAGCGTGCGGACTTTCCCCGCAGGGATCACATCCAAATCGATGGGAGCCCGCAACACGTCGGCCAACGTGTGCGAAATCGACTCCCCTCCACTGAAGAGCCGCTTGCCGGTGACCATCTCATAGAGCACCACGCCAAACGACCAAATATCCGCCCGACGGTCCACCGTCACCCCCGCCGCCTGCTCGGGGCTCATGTACGCGGCCGTGCCCATGATGGCACCTGCTTGCGTCATCCCCATGGTGAGCGTGGGCGAATTGTCGGGGTCGATAGACTGCGCAGCGGGCGTAGCCATCGCGGCCAGGCCGAAGTCGAGCACCTTGACCAAGCCGGTGGGCGTGATCATGACGTTGCCGGGTTTGAGGTCGCGATGCGTTACGCCCTTCTCATGCGCGGCTTCCAGGGCTTCGGCGATTTGCTTGGCGACGTTGAGGGCTTCCTCCTGTGGCATCGGGCCTTGCTTGATGCGTGCACCCAGCGTGTCGCCGGGGACTAGCTCCATTACTAGGGCGCGGCCAGAGGGGGATTCGACGATGGCGTGGATGACGGCGATGTTGGGGTGGTTGAGGGCGGCTAGAATTTTGGCTTCGCGGTCGAAGCGGGCTAGGCGTTCGGGGTCGCGGGCCATGGATGCGGGGAGGACCTTGATCGCGACCTCGCGCTGCAGCTGGGTGTCGAGGGCTCGATACACTTCTCCCATACCGCCGCGGCCCAGGGGGCCGTCACGCTATAGTGGCCTAGTTTGTCTCCGATGGTGAGTGGCATGCGATTAGAGCAATTCTACTGGATCTGGAGGTGGAGTGGGGGCGAGGTGGGGTAAAACGGTGTCACGCAAAGGCGCAAAGGTTAGCAAAGGATCAACGGGTTGCGTATTTGGGGGCGCCTCTACGGGAGTGGCGGGTTCGTTTTGTAATTTCTTGGGGCGTTGATTTTGGAGGAGTTGGAGTTGTTTAAAGGTGCGGTCAAAGGTGCGGGAGAGGGTGGCTTCGTAGCGGAGGAGCATTTGGAGGGTGCAGCCGCTGTTGGCGAGGCTACGGAAGGTCCAGGACAGGAGGACTTCGTCGCCGAGGTCTCTGAGTTGGTCAGGGATGAAGAGTTCGCGCTCGACCGGGTGGGTGGCGAAGAGGTTGGTTTCGATGGTGGCGAGGCGGCGGAGACGCCAGCGGGTGTCGGCCAGGGACTGGACGAGTTCGGCTTCGAGATGGTTGGCGGGTTGGAATTGGTCGAAGTAGGATGCGCGGAGGGCGTTGTAGTCTTCGGCGGATTCGGTGGGGAGGAGGACCTGTTTGGAGGAGAGGCCGTGTTTGAGGGCGTTTTGGGAAGAGCGTGCTTTTCCTTCGGGTGACTTTGGCATGACCACGGGATAGCAAGTGGATTGGAGGGTGGGGATCGAGGTTTTAGGGAAGTGGGTGGGAGGATTGGGGAAAAGATTATTGGCCACAGATGAACGGGATGAACGCAGATGGATTTGGGTATAGACTCTGAGGGATGAAGTACGTATTGTTCTGTCTGATGGCGATGGTGGCGTGGGGGCAGGAGGACCGGTTCGTCACGGTGAACGGGTTGCGGCTGCACTACTTGGATTGGGGGGCGCCGGATAGGCCGCCGTTCATTATGCTGCACGGGATCAGCCGGGTGGCGCACCAGTTCGACCATCTTGCGCCGAGCTTCGCTAGCGACTATCACGTGATGGCGATTGATATGCGGGGGCATGGGGATTCCGGGTGGTCGGCGGAGGGGGCGTATCTGGTGGAGGATTACGTCAAGGATTTGGAGGGTTTCGTCGATCAGCTTGGGTTGCGGGGGCTAACGTTGCTGGGGAATTCGACGGGTGGGCGCGTGGTGCAGGTGTACGCGGGGCTGCATCCGGAGCGGATGGCCCGGCTGATTGTGGAGGATGTGGGGCCGGAGCGGCCGAACGACATTGCGGCGGCGTTCCAGCGACAGGTCCAGCAAGAGGCAAACGGCTGGGCTAGCGAGGATGAGTTGGTGGAGACGCTGAAGCGCGCGAATGCGAAGACGCCGGAGCCGATCCTGCGGAGTTATGCTCACTTTGGGGCGAAGCGGCGCGACGACGGGCGTATGGTGTGGAAGCGCGACCCGAATCTGGCGCGCGGGTTCATTGAAACTGAGCTGTGGCGTTTCGTTGAAAAGATTCAGTGTCCGACGTTGTACGTGTTGGGCGGAGCTAGCCGGATTGTGCCGCCTGAGGCGCAGATTCGCTTGCAGGATACGTTGGCGCGGGTGCGGGTCGCTACGATGCCGGGGTTGGGGCATTATCCCGACCAGGAGGGCACGGAGGAGTTCGTGCGGATCGCTAAGAAGTTTCTACAGTGAGGGATTTTTTATTTGGCCAGCAGCGAAACGCGGGTGACGATGAGCGCGAGTTCGCGGGCGTCGCCGTTCCCGGGGGGGAGTGCTTTATCGGTGGAGAATTCGATGGTGATGGGGCCGGGTCCGACCATGCCGACGTCGCGGGTGTAGACCTGGTTGCCGGCGGTCTTGAATGTTTCCGGTTCCAGGGGTTTGCCGTTCACGGTGGCCGATAGCGTGACTGCGCCCATGCGATCAGAAACAGCGGCGGGGAGGGCGAACTTCAGTTCCAGCTGCGCGGCGGAGCCTTCCGGTGGAGCGAGTGTCACGCCGAACTTGGAGGCCACCCAGCGCCAGCCGTTTTCGAGGCCATGGAAGCCGTGCGTGATCTGGGCGGCGGCCTGAGGGTCGGCCATGGCGAACGCGCTGACCAGGTCCGCTGCTTTCTCTTGGGCCACTTGTTCATCGGGAGCTTGCCGCTGGCAGGCCGCCACTATCAGCAAGGGCAGGACGGCGGCAACCAACATCCATCTACGAATCATATTTCTTAAGGATCGCATAGACGGTAGACTGTCATGCCGAGTCCGGCCTTGCCGATGTTGCAGTAGGGCTTCATCCACTCGGCCATGCGGGGGTATTTGAAGATGTCTAGTTCGATGTTGTAGGAAGACAGGCCGTCGACGACGAAGGTGGGGCGGGTGCGCAGAAGTTCTGCCTGGTTCGCGGCGGCCCAGATGGCGTCGAGCGGGATTTCCACGCTGAGGTGGCGGTCGGCGGGGACACCGGTAACGGGTTGCGATTCCCACATCTTGCCTACGATGGGGAGGCGCGTGTAGACGG
Organism: Bryobacterales bacterium; assembly: GCA_947446025.1. Classification (GTDB taxonomy): domain Bacteria; phylum Acidobacteriota; class Terriglobia; order Bryobacterales; family Bryobacteraceae; genus Palsa-187. The sequence continues at coordinate 25,059 of CANFEY010000041.1, read as the reverse complement.
CGACGTTGGGGCGGTAACCCCAGATGAAGAGCGTGTCACCGGGCTTGGCAAGGCGGTTCACGATGGCTGCTCCGTCGCGGCTTTCGCGGTCCATGGTGGCGTCGCGCCAGTCGTGTCGCGCGCCGCGCCAGTCTTCGGCAAGCAGTTGTGCGTAGCGGGGCGAGAAGCGGACGGCTGGGACGGTGACCGCGGCCAGCAGGATCAACTGCCACCAGCTCCGGCGGGACAGCAGTGTGGCGATGCCGGCGGAGGCCAGGATTAGCAACGGCGGGAAGAGCTGATTCAGGTAGCGGGGGGGGAAGCGCCAACCGACGCTGACGGCTGCTAGCGACACTGCGATCCAGCCGATCAGCTTCCAGCGCAGCGTGCGGTCCCGCATGCCGCGCAGGGCGAAGCCCGAACCCAAGAGCAAAGCGCTGTGGAAGGCCAGCCAACTGGCGAAGCGCAGGAGCGGTCCGGAGGCGGGTTCGGCTTGCGGGTTCGCGGCGTAGAGAAATCCCCAGCGCCAGACTTGATCGAGGTAGTCGGCAAAGGCGTGTTGGGAGAGCAGCCATCCGCCCATCAGCGCGCAGGGGGCGGCGAATCCGGCGGCGAGTGCCAGCCAACCGGCGGGGTTGAAGAGAAGGCACGCGGCTAGCACGAACAGGCCTTTGGTGTTGAGCAGGAAGGCGAGTCCAGCCATGCATCCTGCGAGAGCGGGCCGCCGGTCCCACGCCCAGTAGATGGCCAGCAAGTGCGGGAGCACCATGAAGGTGTCTGGTTCCAGCGGCATTACGGTGTAGGCGAAGTAGAAGATGTGGAAGAAGGCGAACGCCGCGGCGGCGAGGTAGCCTTCGCGCGCGGTCCACAATCGGCTGGCGAAGCGGAACGCTACGGCGGCTCCCGCGAGTTCGAGGGCGACGGAGAAGAGCCGCAGTGGCCACCCCGGCCAGCCTCCGGTTGCGAGCATCAGCAGCGCGTTGAGCGGAGGCTTGTCATACCAGATGTCGCGGTACAGCATCTTGCCGTGCAGCAGCTGAATCGCCTCCGCAAGATGGTAGTCCTCATCGGCCCACAGAATGTTGAGGTGGGCGGCCCGGGAGATGAGGAGCAGGGCGGCCAGGGCGATCCAAAAAATGCGGCTGGAGGGGAAGGGCATCAAAGCTTCTATTGGAACACAGCCGTGAAACCCAACGATGATTGTTGCCGTGCTAGCTCAGGTCGATGCCGAGCTTCTTCATTTCCTCGGCGTAGAAGCGCTTGTGGAGAATGTCCCACTCCTCGGTGCCTTCGCCGAGTTCCTTCTTCATGGTGCGGATCTTCGTGCGTGCGGCGCGGTCGACTTTTTCTTCGGTTTGGAGCAGTTCTGTGACGACCTTGACCATCTCCAGGCGGACGTCGTTGGCCTCCCGCTTCAGCCGGAAATCGCGGCTTTTGCGCAGCGCGGCGACAACCTTATGGGACAGGTCGTTGATTTTGTCGCGGGAGAGTTTCATCTGGTCGCCGGTATCGCGCCCGGCGGCCCGCACTACCTTGCGCTGGGTGATCAAGGTGTTCTTGATCTTGCGGAACATGTCCTGGTAGCTGACGCCCTCGCGGCGCATGTATTCGCTGTACTCGCTCAACATGTCGCGCACTTCGTCGTTGAGCTTGTCTTCAATGGCGAGGTCTTCTTCAATAACCTCCGCGATGAACCCCGACGCCGACTGGCTGTTGGTGGTCTCAATCCACTGGGGCGTCAGCTTGACGATGACCTGACGCGATATGTAGTCCACAAACTCTCGAGCGAGAAGCATGTATTTGATCTAGTCTATCGGCCCCGTGGGAACGCTGTCAATTCGCGGTCCCGCTGCCGGACACGGCTTCGCCGGAATGATTCGCCCGGAAGACGTCGTCAATTTCCTTGCGTCCGCCGAATCCCTCTTCGGTGCCGTGCCAGAAACGGATCGCGTCTTCGCCCAATTTCCAGCATAAACAGACGTCGCGTCCCTGGTAGCGCGCCATGAAATCGAGCAGGCCGATGTCGAGGTCCTTGACCAGCGCGCCCAGTTGCTCAATCTCCGCCATGGCGTCCTGCAGCTTGCGGACGTTGGCATCGCGTTCCACGCGCAGTTCCAACTGCTTCGATGGGTCGATGCGGGCTCCGCCGGATTGCCGCACGCGCTCCAGCGTATCTTCGATTTGTTTGTGTACGCGCTCGTACTCGGCCTTGTAGAACAAGGCGTCGCGCAGGTGGCGTTCCACGTCGGGTAAAACACGTTCGGCTTCGGTGAGCCTGAAATATCGCATCTCTTCTAGTGTATGCGGTCAAACTCTTCCACTGCGTTGGAGCTGCGTTCGCAGCTTGTCGGCGAATGGCTCCAGGTCCGCCACGTCGACATGCATTTTGCGACGCCAGTTGGGATGTTCCCAGGTGGTGGCCGGGAGATTCTGCTGCTCGGTTTCGCCGGTGAGGTCTTCTTGATTCACAATTGCCACGGTACAGGGCGTGGACAGCACGAAGCCGAGCGCGTCAAATGCGAAGCCTGCGGCGGCGAAGAGCTGTCCGGTGCGTTCCATGTCGGCGCGGCGCGAGGTCCACTGCTGTTGGTATTCCTCTTCGTTGACCAGCCCGGCGGCCTTGCGGGCTTCGATGTCGCGGCCGGAGAAGAACCCGGCGAGCGTGGGCAGGTCATGCGTCGTGGTGGAGACGGCGGCGTGGCGCGGGTATTCGCCAGGGGCACAGTGTTCGAACCACAACACGCGGTAGCCCAGGATGCCGGCCTCGCCCAGGCGTTCGCGCGTGCCGGGGGGTACGGTGCCGAGGTCTTCGCCGATCACAATGAAGCCGCCGCGCACGCTTTCGAGCGCCAGAATGCGCAGTAGGTCTTCGGCGTAGTCTCGCACGTAGGCTCCGTCGCGGGCGGTGAGCGCGTCGGGGATCCAGAACAGGCGGAAGAAGCGCATCACGTGGTCAATGCGGAGAGCTCCGCCATGGCGGGCGTTCTTGCGGATGGTTTGGGCGAAGAGTTCGTAGCCGTTGGCGCGATGGGCGTCGCGATTGGGGGGAGGGAAGCCCCAATCCTGGCCGCTGGGCGCGAGTTCATCGGGAGGGGCACCCACGCGTGCTCCTTGGGCGAAGAACGGACCGTTGGCCCACAGGTCGGCGCCGAACTTATCCGTGGCCAGGGCGAGGTCGTGATAGAGGCCGATCTTCATTCCTAGCGCTAGCGCGTGATCCTGCGCTTCTGCAAGCTGGCGGTCCACTTGCCACTGGAGGAACTTGTAGAAGCGGACATCGTTGGCGTGTTCGGCGGCGAAGTCGGCGACCGCCTGCGAGCGCGCATCGCGATACTGCTCCGGCCAATTGGTCCACAACCAGATGGAGGGATGCTCGGCGTGGATGTGCGCCCACAGCGCGCAGTAGACGGCGTAGTCGTGGAGCAGCGCGCCTTCCTGTTCGATGAAGGCATCGAATTCCGCACTGGCCGAGAATCGTGAATACGCGCCACGCAGCGCCCGGAGCTTCGCAGCGGCCACGGGCTCATACTCGACGAACTCACCTGCGCGCAGCGCATCGATCTCGGAGGCATCGGCGTCCTCCATCGAGAATCCCGGAACCCGTTCGGGATCGAGGTAGATGAAGTTGCGGTAGAGCGAGCACTCCGGCAAGTATGGGCTGGTGTTGTAGGGCTGGCGGTTGGGCAGCGCGTGCAGGGGGTTGAGCGCGATGAAGGCGGCTCCCGCTTGCGCGAAGGTGGTGGTGAGCGCCTGCAGGTCCGTGAAGTCGCCGATGCCCCAGTTGCGTTTGGAGCGCAGGCCGTACAACGTGACCGCCAGCCCCGCCACGCGTTGGTCGATGGTACGGGTGCGGCGTGGGCACACGATGAAGCGGGCTTCGTGGATCAGTTCCAGTTGCGGCTTGGCGACGGCCCACACTCGCAGTTTGTGATAGCCGAGGCGCAGGGCGGGTAGAGGGAAGCGGCCCTGGGGGAGTTCGGGCATCCAGAACCAGTGATGTTCGAGCTCGCCGTTTTCCCATTCGAGTTCGAGTTTGACTGTGCCGGTGGAGTGTACGGGCAGGGTGATCGACGGCTCATCGTGGTGGACGACTATAGTCCTGGGCTTACGCGCGGGGCTACTGAACGCAGCTAAGATCGCTTGCAGGGTTTCATCGGAGGCTCGGTGGACGCGTCCCCACGTGTCGGTGTATTCGAGTTCGATACCGCACTCGACTGCCGCCCGTTCCAGTGCTGCTCGCTCCGATGCCATTCTTCATGCTAGCAATGAACTAGGTATAATAAGCGAGTGGCCGATTACACCGCAGAAGACACAGTATTTCACCTGAGCCAGCCGCCCGAATTGTTTGCGCGCGTGGACGACGAACCCGAGATCGACGAATACGGCGATTCGGTGCTGACAACCTCGCTGGACAAACTCATCAATTGGGGCCGAAAGAACGCAATTTGGCCGATGAGCTTCGGCTTGGCCTGCTGCGCGATTGAGATGATGTCGATGATTGCTTCGCGCTATGACATCTCGCGCTTCGGTGCCGAGGTGATGCGCGGCAGCCCGCGGCAAAGCGACTTGATGATCATCGCCGGGCGCGTGTCGAACAAGATGGCTCCGGTGATCCGCCGCTTGTACGAGCAGATGCCGGAGCCCAAGTGGGTGATTTCGATGGGCGCCTGTGCGACCTCGACGGGTGTGTTCTCGAACTATGCGCTGGTGCCGGTGAATCAGGTGATTCCGGTGGACGTGTATGTCCCGGGTTGCCCGCCGCGGCCGGAGCAGTTGATCTACGCGATTACGCTTCTGCAGAAGAAGATTGAGCAGGAAAAGGGCGTGGTTGCGAAGGTTCTGAATTTAGCGTAACGCTATCTGCTCGCCCGTCGCGCGCGCTCCGCTCTCTCAGTCACGCGAGCCGCGTAGTCGCCCGCGTCCGCCCTTGTCCTCACGTTCTTGAAGCTTTCGATGATCGCCGCCCTCGCCGCATCGCTCCCGTCGGACAGTTCCAGTTCCGTTTTCAACAGGACTGCTAAGAAGCCGTGAAGGTTGGAGTTTGCAGGCAGCGGATCCAGATCTCGCGGGTTGAATTGCGGGACGGTCCTCTCGGCACTCTTGCGCGGGGCTGGATCCACAAGTCTAACGGGGCAATCCGTTCTCGCGGCCGACAAAGTCAGCAGGTGCTTCTTGCCCTCTTTGTTCGTATGCAGATTGTTCGCCTGTGCATCCCGCTTCGTCAGTGCGGGAAATTCGAAAATGTCTTCCAGCGTCGCGGCGACGGAGGAGTGGTCATAAACAGTGTGATCCACGGTCCCTTTCTTGATGAGCGGAGACACAACGACTGCCGGCACACCCACGCCAAGCTGTTTGAAGTCAAAGTCTGTAGTCTCTTTGCGTAACGGCGCATCGTCGGGAGCCGTTACATCCTTGGGTGGGGCCTCGGAATCGAAGAATCCGCCGTGTTCATCATAGGTGATGATCAGGAGACTCGTGTTCCAGAACGGTGAATCACGAATCGCTTCGTAGGTATCTTTGATCAATTTCTCTCCCCGGTAAACGTCGTCCATGGGATGCTGCGAAGACCCCCCTATGAATGATCCAGAGTGGGCGTCGCCATAATTGGGCTCGATAAATGATAGCCCTCCGGATACGACGGGTCCTTTATGTCGTCTCTGAAATGCACGTAATCATCCGTATCGAGGATATACTGAATGCCCTTGATCACGCATACGGGAGGAATCCAGCCAAGCCCAAGAAACGGACCAGCACTGTCTGTATACACGGCCGACCCGATGCCCGAATCACTTAGCGCATCAAAGATTGACCCGTGTTCGTAGTTGAATCCGCCGCCGAGTGCCCACTCCGCCTTTTTCATGTCCGGAGGGGAGTCGGCCAAGCCTGACGATGACGCGCCATGCAGAAAGAACCGGTTGGGAAACGTTGGGCCGGGCATGGACGAAAACCATTGGTCGCAGAGCGCGAATTCGGTCGCAAGTTGATAGATCACGGGGAGCTGTGTCTTCGTATCGAAGCACTTCATGATCTCGATGTATTCCGTCGGGTTCGGAGGGCGCGGGTTGCCCGTCTCGATCTCGCTGACTGTCGTGGCGTAGTTTGAGACGAAACCCGAATTGGTAAGCGTTGGATAGGGCTGCCCGAAGACATACGGCTTGTCCTTGCCGCAAAGCTGCTCCACCACGTCGGCGAATTCGTGACCCGGATCCGTCGGCATGCTCGGAAGCGCCGGACTAGAGGCGTGGAATGGCGGGTAATTCCCATACTCGTTCGACTTGGTCTTGGCGGAGGAGATGATTCCGGGAATGTCGGAGAACCCGAAAATGTTGTCGAACGAATGGTTCTCCAGCATTAGGACGCACACGTGCGTGATCAGCTTCTTGTCGTTGTCAAAGGCCCAAGCTTTCACGGTCGGACTGTGCATCGTTGTTCCGGCAAGGAGGACGGTGTGCCCGTCGCGCGACAGGGCCACATTCGAGGCCGATGTGGCGGACCCATCGGTGACACCTAGAGTACCGCCCACCTGGGTCCACACACTACCAGTACGGGAGTACACACTGGCCGTTCCCGACGGTGACGGTGTTTTGAAGTTCGGAGAACCGATCAGTGCCAAGTTGCCGTCCGCAGAGAGGGCAACGCTATGGCCGAAACCGATTGACCCGTCGGTGATCTCGGCGTCTCGTTTCCAAACACCGCCAGAGCGTGTAAACACGAATGCTTGTCCGGGACGCTCGGCAGTGCTAAAGGTGCCGATTAGCGCCGTGTTTCCGTCCGCAGATAACGCCACGCTCTGGCCAAATGGCAGCGTACGGCTCGGGTCGTCGCCCACGAACTTGCCCTGTTGCGCCCAGACACCCTTAGTGCGCGTGAACACCCAAGCCGCACCTAGGGAGCGGTTGTCCATACGTCCGCCCATTACGGCCGTGTCCCCATCTGCCGACAATGCCATACTCGCTCCAAAAGACGTGCCATAACCAGCTGGATCCGCGTCTTTGGGGAGCAGCTTGGGACCCTGCTTTGTCCAAACCCCTTGATTTCGGACGAAGACCCACACTGCGCCAACCCCGCTGTCTCCAGGGTCGCTGACCATCGCGGTATTCCCGTCCGTCGACAGCGCCACGCTGAACCCAAATCTTTGAGGAATTTCGCCGCCGCCCGTGAGGAGCGAACCCTGTTGAGTCCACACCCCGCCAGAACGGGTAAATACCTTCGCCGTGCCTCCCGCGAGGTCGCCGCCGCTACTAACGAGCGCGGTCTTGCCGTCGCCGGACAAGGCCACGCTCTGCCCAAAGAAGCCCGTGCCTGGGTGCCCCGTGCTGATCAATTTTGCCTGTTCGGTCCAGGCTCCGCGAAAGCGGACAAATACCCACGCCGCCCCCTGGTAATTGTCTTCTTGGGGGCAGCCGATCAGGGCCGTGTTCCCGTCTGCGGACAACGCGGTCTTGATGTCCCCCACACCTGTGACGGATTGCCGGGGCGTGAGTATTCCGTCCTGCAAGAACTCAAGTACGTCTCTTTGTGAGGGCATCTATTCCTTTTCGATACGCGGAAGCTTCGAGGCCTATGCGCCAGTTGTGCCGCTACTTAGCGGTTAAGACTTCCACTGTGAAGATTTTAGAGGAAAGTACGACAGCAGCACGAGTGCGCCATCGGCACAATCACGCGACAGTGACCGCGCGGGCGAAGGTTTTGAACTTAGCGTGGGCGACGGCTTCATCCGTGCCGAGCGACGCGCGTCAGCAAGCGGTTGTCCGACACCCGACAATATCCCGTAGAGTAAAGCGAGCGGCATGAGCACAAGCGTGACGAAAGGCAGCGCTGCGGCTATGCCTAAGAACGTCCAGACCACGATGGACGCGGCCCACAAGGCCAGCCCTCGCTGCGGTGCGGATGTTTTGAGACCGGCCTGCCAAGCGACTAACGACGGCAAGACGGTGAAGTCCATCCAATAGGAAATCCACTCAGGTGGAGTCAGCAGGTCCAGACCTGTGTGATTGTCGGCAACATAGACGGCTGCCCACAGCAGGTGGAGGGCCCAAGCGAGCACTGCGCCCACCGCAATCAGCACCAGCCAGCCAATGCTCGCCTCTGCGAGCAAGCGTAGAGGCGCTGTAAGCCACTTGTGCACGACGTGAGCTCCTGCCATGCGAAGGACGCCGGACCACATTGAAGGCTGCCTCGCGATCCCGAACCCTGCAAGATGTCACCGACCGCGGCCCGCGCACGCTCGGTTGGGAGACGAGGGTTAGCACGAGTTCCGCGAGTCTGGCCTGCGTCATGCGACGGCGGCTCCTGGGACTCAAGATCTGCGGGTATCATAAAACTGTGACACTCGAGGAGACGCTTAAGACCCTGAAAGCGGCGGGCACCGCGCAGACCCGCAAGACCTACTTGCGGCACGGGTACCCGGAGGATACTTACGGGGTCAGCTTCGCGGACATGAAGAAGTTCGCCAAGCAGATCGACACCGACCACGCGCTGGCGCAGAAGCTGTGGGCGACTGGCAACGGCGACGCCTGCGTGCTGGCCACCATGATCGCCGATGCCGACGAGACCACGGCGAAAGAACTCGACGTGTGGGTCAAAGCGGTGCGTGCTTCGGTGATGGCGCAGATGCTTTCGCGCTTTGTCGCTGACACCGAGTTTGCGCAGGACAAGGCCGAGGAGTGGACTGGGTCGAAAGAGGAATTCGTCGCCGAGACTGGCTATCACGTATTGGGTCAGCTCGCGTTGCATGACGAGGAATTACCTGACGAATACTTCGAGGAACACCTGCGCACTATTGAGAAGGCGATCCACGGCGCGAAGAATTATGCTCGCTCCGGGATGAACCAGGCGGTGATCGCCATCGGCGTGCGCAATCCGGACCTGACCAAGAAGGCGCTGGCCGCCGCGGCGCGCATCGGGAAGGTGGATGTGGACCACGGGGACACTGCCTGCAAAACTCCGGACGCGGCAGCCTATATTCAGAAAACCTTGGCGCACGCCGCGCGTCCAAAGAAGTAGCCATGTGGAAGCTTCTGTTGGCGTGCCCGCTGGTTCTTTCCGCGCAGTTCGGCGCGACGCTTTCGCCGAAAACCACGGCGGCCTTTGAGGCCTATCTGAAGACCGCCGAGCCGCAGATGGGGGGCACGGCCCGTTACGGGCAGTTGCGCGGGGGGGAGGTTCGCGTGGGCCCGGCCCGCGAGGACGGCTCCATTGATGTCAAAGACGGCATGGTGCATGACTGGGTCGCCGCGGCGTTGGTGCCCGGAGCCACCGTGGAACAGGCGCTCGCGGTGCTGCAGAACTACGCGGCCTACAAGACGATCTACATCCCGGAGGTGACTGAATCGCGTGTGATCAGCCACAACGGTGACCAGTGGCGCGTCTACCTCCGCATCATCAAAAAGAAGGTGCTCACCGCGGTGCTCAACACCGAATACGACGTGGTCTACAAGGACCTGGGGGGCGGCCGCTGGAGCATGACGTCCCGCTCCGCGCGAATCGCCGAGGTGGATGAAGGCAAGGAACTCGCGCTGGGGACCGGGCATGGATTCCTATAGCGCCTGAACGCCTATTGGCTCATCGAACCGCGCGCGAACGGCGTGTATTTGGAGTGCCGTTCGATCTCGCTTTCCCGCGACATCCCGTTCGGCTTGGGGTTTGCCGTGGGACCGTTCGTGAAGAGCCTACCCATTGACTCCCTGCGCGCCACCATGGAGCTGACCGCGAAGGCCGTCAGCGAGCAAACACCCAGCGGTCGCCCAAGACAAAATTGATCAGCGACGTAAGCACGATGGCGAGGACGTTCGCCGCTACTGCCGGCACCGCGAGCCAGCCCGTGAAGATCCGCATCCAAATCAAGTTGGAGATGATCGAGACTAGCCCGTTCGCCAGATGAAATCGAAGCAGGCTGGCGTCGCGGCCCTTCCAGGTCCACCGTGTGTGCCACCAGAAGTTATGCAGCAGCGCGACCTCCACGCTGAGCGCCGTGGCCCACAGGTAGTGCACTCCGAAGCGCGTCAGGAACCATAGCGAGGCCACCTGCAGGGCAGCCCCGCCGATTCCCACTGCGTTGAATCGGAGCCACGTTTTCATGACTGCGTCTTCACTTCGTTTCTTCTCGATACAGCTGCACCGTGTGCTTCACGGTAGCCTGAATCAGGATGAGCGCAGTACAGGCCGCGCCCACCGCGAAGCCCACGTCGAACAGCAAATATTCTTTGCCGAGAATGTGGGCGTAGGGGCGTGACAACACTACGATGTTGCCGATGGCCAACAGGATGCGCAGCTCGGTTGGCCCGAAGCGCCAGTAGGAGAGATGAAACTTCCCCACCGCGTATGTAGCCAGGTAGATTTCGATGGAGAGCAGAAGATACGCAACCAGGAAAGCAGCCGCAACAGCGGGGGAAATGTACCCGGACAGCGCGATGCCCGACATCAGGAAAAACATGCCGATGCAATCCAGAATGTGGTCCACGTAGAAGCCGTAGCGCGGCCGCTGTTTGTTGCGCACGCGGGCGAGCGTACCATCCAGCGAATCGCCGAACCAGTTCAGCACCAGGAACACGATCACGGCCAGCAGCGCGTAGGGCTCGACGCTGGCGTACCAGTAGCACCCTGCGGCGGCCAGGAGTGAAACGAAACCCAACCCGGTGAGGTGGTCCGAATTGACCCACATGGGCAGGCTGCTGGCGATCTTGATGAGGGTGCGTTTCTCCGCCGCGGCTAGGACGCTGGTGTGCTCCCGGTCGGCTGCTTTGAACGTGGATGGTGTCGACATCGTTACTATAGGATGACGCATTTGGTACGATTCCGTTTCGATGGCAGGCAGTTTCAAAGTTTTCTTCAACCGGCAGGTGGTGCAGGGCATCGCCGCCGATTTCGTGCGGGCTGACTCCAAGTTCCCCGCGACTCGGTTCTGCAAGGAATGCCTGGATGGCCTGGATCAACTCGAGCTGCTGGCGCGCGGCTGGCACATCGCTGAAGCCCTGCGCCGCCATCTGCCCGAGGATTTTGAGGCGGCCTCTAGCGTGCTGCTGCGGTCATTGCCTGATGAGTCGTTTACGGGGTTGGACAGCTTTCGCTACCTGCCCCACATCTTCTACGTTTCAAAGTATGGTCTGGGGAATTTTGAGGCAGCCATGGCGGCGCAACACGAACTCACGCAGCGCTTCACGGCGGAGTTCTCCATTCGGGCGTTTCTGGAGAAGTATCCGAGCCAGACGCTCGGCCGGCTGCGACTGTGGGCCTCTGATCCGAGCCACCACGTGCGCCGACTGGTCTCCGAGGGCACGCGGCCGCGTCTGCCCTGGGCTTCTAGGCTGCGTGACTTTCAGCGGGACCCGGCACCGGTGATCGAACTGCTGGAACTTTTGAAAGACGATCCTGAGTTGTACGTTCGGCGCTCGGTTGCGAACAACTTGAACGACATTGCGAAGGACCATCCCGGCATTGCCGTCGAGATCTGCCGCCGTTGGTGGGCGGACGCATCTGACGAACGCCAGTGGATCATCAAACATGCGCTCCGGTCCTTGGTGAAAGCAGGCAACCCTGGCGCACTGGCGATTCTGGGCGTCGGCGCGGTGCCCAAGGTCGCCGTCGGAAGCGCGCGTTTCGTGCCGAAGTCGCCGCGCATCGGCGGCAGGCTGAAGTTCGATTTCACCTTGACCAGCACTTCGAAGAAGGCCCAGACATTGCAAGTGGATTACCGGGTACATTTCGTCAAAGCCAACCGCGGCACCTCGCCCAAGGTCTTCAAGCTGCGGCGGGTCGAACTTGCACCGGGCTCGGAAGTCACGCTGGGTTCCACCGTCTCCTTCGCGCCCATGACGACGCGCGAATCCCGCCCGGGTGTCCACAGTTTTGAGGCCGTGGTCAATGGCGTGGGTTTCGCCCTCGGCTGCATCCGACTACAATAATCGATGGAGACTTTCATGCTGCGTAAGACACTTTTGGCCGCCACCGCGATCGCGTTGATCGCGGGAGTCGCGCATTCTCAGCAACCCGCCGCGAAGTCCGCTTCCCCGGCGGACGCGCACCGGCAGCTGGTCAACACCTACTGCGTCGGTTGCCACAGTGCTCGCCTGAAGACCGGTGGACTCAGCCTGGAAGGGCTCAGCCTCGACAAGGTCGCCGACAACGCGGTCGTCTGGGAAAAGGTTATCCGCAAGCTGAACGGCGGGCAGATGCCGCCGCAAGGCATGCCACGTCCGCAAGCTGCCGCATCGCTGGCGCTGGCTCAGTATCTGGCCGCATCGCTCGACCGCACCCTGGCAACCAACGCCGACCCGGGCCGCGCACCCATCCACCGCATGAATCGCACCGAGTATGCGAATGCGGTTCGCGATCTGCTGGCCATTGAAATCGACCCCGCCGAATACCTGCCGCCTGACGATGAAAGCGACGGCTTCGACAACATCGCCGACGCGCTACGGGTTTCGCCCACGCTGCTGGATCAGTATCTGGTAGCCTCGCGCAAGCTGAGCGCTCTTGCCGTCGGCGACATGGAGACCACGGCCATCAGCCGCTTCGTGCAGGTACCGCCCGACCTTTCCCAGGAAGACCACGTGGAAGGCTTGCCGCTGGGCACGCGCGGCGGCGTCCTGATCCAGCACAACTTTCCCCTGGATGCCGACTACGACTTCAGTGTGTTCCTGATTCAGAACATCGTCGGCTACGTTACTGGTCTTGAATACGCGCATGAGCTCGAAGTCTCCATCGACGGTGATCGCGTCTTCCTGGCTCCCGTGGGTGGTGAAGACGACAACCGCATGTCGGACGAAAACCTGGGTGTGGCCAAGGATACCTTGGATGCGCGTCTCAAGTCGCGCATTCCTGTAAAGGCGGGCCGCCGATCCGTGGCGGTCGCATTTCTGCGCCGGAATTCGGCGCCTACCGACGAGCCGCTGCAGTCCTTTACGCGCGATCACGATCTACAGAACATGAACGGACTTCCGCTGGTGGACCACGTGCAAATCACGGGTCCCTTTAAGCCCACCGGCTCCGGCGAAACCGCCAGCCGCAAGGCGATCTTTACGTGCCAACCGAAGACGGCAGCCGCTGAAGCTCCGTGCGCCAAGCAGATTCTCAGCACGTTGGCCAAGCGCGCCTACCGCCGTCCGGTGTCCGACGTGGACCTGGCATCGCTGATGAGTCTCTATGAGGCCGGCCGCAAGGATGCGTCGTTTGAGAAGGGCGTGCAGAACGCGCTGCGGCTCATCCTGGCGAATCCAAAATTCATCTTCCGCAGCGAGCCGGATCCGAAGTCCGCGCTGCCCGGTTCAACACGGCGGCTCACGGACCTGGAACTTGCTACACGCCTTTCTTTCTTCCTGTGGAGCAGCCTGCCCGACGATGAACTCATCGGCTTGGCCGCGCAGGGCAAGCTGAAGAGCGCTCAGGTGCTGGACAGCCAAGTCCGGCGCATGATGAATGACCCGCGCGCCGACGCGATGGTCAGCAACTTCGCCGGCCAGTGGCTGCTGCTGCGCAACCTCAACAGCCAGCCACGCGATCCCAACGTGTTCCCCAACTACGATGCCAACCTGCGCGACGCGTTTCGCAAAGAGACCGAGCTGCTGTTCCAAGCCGTGATGCGCGAGGATCGTAACGTGCTGGAACTGCTCACCGCCGACTACACCTTCGTCAATCAGCGTCTGGCGCAGCACTACGGCATCCCCGGCGTCTACGGCAGCAACTTCCGCCGCGTGAAGATCGCTGATCCCAACCGCCGCGGCATCCTGGGGCAGGGAAGTTTCCTCACGGTGACATCGGAATCGAACCGTACTTCGCCTGTGAAGCGCGGCAAATATATCCTGGAGACGATCCTGGGCACGCCGCCGCCCGCGCCTCCGCCGAACGTGCCCGCGCTCAAGGAGAATGACGAGGGCGGCCGCAACGCGACTACGTTGAGAGCGCGCCTTGCGCTGCACCGTGAAGCCGCGACTTGTTCCACTTGCCATTCTGTGATGGACCCGCTCGGCCTTGCGCTGGAGAATTTCGACGCTGTGGGGCGCTGGCGCACCAAGGAACTTGGGGGGCAGATCGACACCGCGGGGCAACTCGCCGACGGAACCAAGGTCAGCGGCCCCACCGAACTTCGTGACGCGCTGATGAAGCGCCCAGCTCAGTTCGTCGGCACGATGACGGAGAAGATGCTGACCTACGCGCTGGGCCGCGCCGTTGAACCGCGCGACATGCCGGTGGTCCGCGACATAGCGCGGCAGTCAGAGAGGCAGAACTTTAAGTTCTCTGCTATCGTGCTGGGGATCGTGAAAAGCACTCCGTTCCAGATGAAGAAGGTCCCGGACGCGAAGCAGTAAGTCGCGGCGCGCTAGCCCGTTATCATCCCTCAATGAGCGGAACCTGACCGGTGATGCTGATGCCGAATGCATCGAGGCCAGGCAGCTTACGCACCCGGTTGGTCAGAATTCGAATTGTAGACAAGCCCAGGTCTGCGAGAATTTGCGCCCCAATGCCGAATTCGTGCAGGGGGCGGGGCGAGCCATCCGGCATCGGCGTATGCTTGCGTTCACCCCAGCCGGCTTGGTGAAGGTACACAAGCACGCCTCCGGGTTCCGCTGAGATGCGTTTGAGCGAGTCGCGCAACATCGCGCCGCAGCGGCAAGCCGTGGAGCCGAATACGTCTCCCATCACGCAGCGGGAATGCATGCGGACTAGTACATCCTGCTTGCCCCGCACATCGCCGTGCAGCAGAACGAGGTGCGCCTCGCCATTGATGGTGCTCTCGTAGGTCAGTGTGCGGAACGGACCATGCTCGGTGTCCAACGTTCCTTCTCCGCGGCGGACGACTAGATTCTCGGTGGCGCTGCGGTGACGGATGAGCGCCGCGACGGAGATCATTTTCAGTCCGTGCTCGGCGCAGAACTCGAGCAGATCCGGCACGCGGGCCATGGTGCCGTCTTCCTTCATGATTTCGCAGATCACTCCGCCGGGTTCGAGGCCCGCCATCCGAGCGAGATCCACGGCTGCTTCGGTCTGCCCGGCGCGCACCAGCACGCCGCCCTCCCGAGCCCTAAGCGGGAACATGTGGCCAGGCCGCGCTAGTTCTTGCGGACGCGCTCCAGGGCGGATGGCGACTTGAATCGATTGCGCGCGGTCCGCCGCGGAAATGCCCGTTGTGGTTCCCTCCACCGCGTCAAACGATTCGCAGAACGCGGTCCCGAAACGCGACGTGTTCATCTGTGAGACCAGCGGCAAGTGCAGTTGATCGCATCGCTCCGGGGCCAGCGCTAGACAGATCAGGCCGCGCCCGTGTTTCGCCATGAAGTTGATGGCATCTGGAGTGATGGCACCGGCAGCCATGGTGAGGTCGCCTTCATTTTCGCGGTCTTCGTCGTCCACCACGACCAACATGCGGCCGGCGCGAATGTCTTCAATTGCTTCAGGAATAGTGGCAAAGGCCATGGTTGTCTTTCTAGTGTACCCGTTGGGTCCGCCGCCTACCGCAGCAAATTCTTCGCCAGGAACCACACGTTCGCCGGACGCTCCGCCAACCGGCGCATGAAGTAGCGGTACCACTGCGCTCCGTAAGGAACGTAGACGCGCACGCGGTAGCCGCGCCGCACCAGGTCACGCTGCAGATCGCGGCGGACCCCGTGCAGCATCTCCCATTCAAACCGTTCCGCCGGGATGGCGTGCTCGCGAATGTGCGCGAGCAATGCCTCGATCATGCGTTCATCGTGCGTCGCCAGGGCTGGATAGGTGCCGTCTTCCAGTAACTGTTTCGCGAGCGACAGGTAAGCCGCATTCACGTCGCGCTTTGTAGGCAGCGCGATTGTGTCCGGCTCGGTGTACGCCCCTTTGCATAGCCGGACCATTACTCCGGCCGTATTCAGCCTCGCGATGTCCGCAGGAGTGCGCAGGAGATACGCCTGAATCGCGACGCGGATCACGCCAGTTTGGCGGCCCACCGCCTCCGCGATGCGGACAGTGGTCCCCGTGTAGCGGTGGTCCTCCATGTCGATTTCAACGTGGCTGCCGATTTGTTTTGCGCGGGTGGCCAACGTGCACAGATGCGAGACAGCGGCGTCTTCGGATAGCTCCAGCCCTAGGGCCGTAAGCTTCAACGAAACGGACGCGGGCAAGCCGCGCGCTGCGATGGCGTCCAGCGCTTGCAAATAGGCCGCGCAGGCAGCCTCGCCATCGGCCAGGGAGGTGACGTTCTCACCCAGATGGTCCAGGGTGGACCAAATGCCTTCTTCCGCGAGGCTGGCGCAGGCAGCAATCTCTTCCTCTAGCGTCACGCCCGCGATAAACCGGCGGTTGAGCCTGCGAGCCGTGGGGCTGCGCTCCATGAACTCCCGCAGCGTGGCACTCTGCGAAAGAGCTAGAAAGAACTTCCGTGTCATACCACCGTCTGGTTGCGAGGCCCGTCGTCCACCGGCCTGGGCACGCGCGCTGTTACGTCAATTGCGATTGGCTCCGGCGGAGCGGTGCCCACGCCCAACTCGCGCATGCGCCGCAAGGACGGCAGGAGCCGCGAATCCCACGATGCCACCGACTTGTTGTAGGCTTCCAAGGCGCGCTGCAAATTGCGGCCCGACTCCACGTGGACCTCGCTGAAGGTCCGCATCCGTTCGTGGAACTCACCCGCAATGCGCCGCAGTTCTTCCGCGTTGGCACTGAGCGTCTCCTGGCGCCACCCGAAGGCGACGCCCTTCAGAACGCTTACCAGCGTGACAGGCGTGGCGATCAGGACCTTGCGCGCCAGTGCCGCGTCGAGAAGATCAGGCCGCCGCTCCAGCGCCGCGCTCAGGAAGTGCTCTCCGGGAAGAAATAGAACCACCAGCTCTGGTGCCGAATCAAATTGTCCCCAATACTCGCGCCCGGAAAGTTCCTGCACGTGCCGCCACAATTGTTGCGCATGTCTATCCAGCGCCGCAATACGCGCGGGAGCATCCTGGGCCGCTTCTGCATCCAAGTAGGCGGACAGCGGAGCCTTCGCGTCCACCGGCAACGCCCGGCCTCCCGGCAGTCGAACAATCATATCGGGCCGCCGCCCGTCAGCGCTGACTTGCTCAAAGAAATCACACTGCGGGACCATGCCCGCCAGCTCCGCCACCCGCTTCAGCGTAAGCTCTCCCCAGCGCCCCCGCGAATTGGGTCCTCGGAGCGCCTGTGCCAAGGCGACGGTGTCTTTGCTTAACGAAGAAAGATGCGCGTCGATGCCGCCCAGCGCGTGTTGCCGATGCGCCTCTAGTTCCCGCATCTGCGCTTCCAGCCGCGCCAGGGATTCGCTCAGCGGGCGAGTGGCTTCCTGCGAACGGAACCACAGCCAAACCGCAAATCCGCCCAGCCCCAGCGCAAGAACAAATCCGGCCAAAAATGTTGCGGGAGTCATCGTCTCCTACAGTGTGCCACAGCAAATGGTGTCTGACACCATTTAGAACCAGCGGCTCATGATCACCTTTTGCTCGGTGTAGAACGCCACCGCATCCTTGCCGTGGGCGTGCAGATCGCCGAAGAAACTTTGCTTCCATCCGGCGAACGGGAAGAACGCCATGGGTGCAGCCACGCCGATATTGACCCCCACCATTCCGGCCTCCACACGCGAGGTGTATTCGCGGGCCGCGCCGCCGCTCCCCGTGAAAATCGACGATGCGTTGCCGAACCGAGACGTGTTCACCGTCTGAATCGCGTCCTCCAGAGTCGCTACCCGAAGCACGGTCAATACCGGTCCGAAAATTTCATCGCACGCGATGCTCATGCCTGCGTGGGCGTGGTCCAGGATCGTTGGTCCCACAAAATGCCCGCCCAGCGAGTTTCGCAGCCCTCGCCCATCCGTGAGCGGCACCGCGCCTTCGGAGATGCCACGCTGAATATGCCCCGCCACGCGGCCCGCATGTTCCGTGGTGATCAGCGGACCCATCTCAGTGCCCGCCTTCGACCCATCGCCCACAGCCATCCCGCGCACCCGTTCCAGCAGCGCGTCCAGCACAGGCTCCGCGCCCTGGACCAGAACCATCACGCTGCCCGCCAAGCAGCGTTCGCCGGCTGCGCCGAACGCTGACCCGATGATCGCTTCCACCGTCTTCGCAACATCCGCGTCTGGCATGACGACCAAATGATTCTTCGCCCCGCCTAGCGCTTGCACGCGCTTGCCCTCTGTAGCCGCGCTGGCGTAGATGTACTTGGCTACCGGCGTTGATCCCACGAACGACACCGCCCGCACCAGCGGATGATGCAGCATCGTGTCGACTGCCATCTTGTCGCCGTGCAGCAGTGTCATCACACCCGCGGGCAGGCCTGCCTCGTGCAACAAATCGACTGCGAAACTAGGAGTCAACGGAACACGCTCGCTAGGCTTCAGAATGAACGCATTGCCGCACGCGATGGCAAAAGGATACATCCACATCGGAACCATGGCCGGAAAATTGAACGGCGTCACACCCACGCTCACGCCCAGCGGTTGACGAATCGTCTTGCAATCAATACCTGCCGCAACATCATTCAGCGAATCGCCCATCATCAGCGACGGCATGCCGCAGGCAACCTCTACCATCTGGATGCCGCGCCGCACCTCGGCCTTCGCATCGTCCAGCGTCTTGCCGTTCTCCGCCGTCAGCATTGCCGCCAAGTCCATCTGGTGCGCTTCGAGCAGCGTCTTGTAGCGATACAGCACCTGCACGCGATCCACCACCGGAACGTCGCGCCACTTCAGGTAGCCCGCGTGCGCCGTCTCCACCGCGTGATCCACGTCCGCCGCAGTTGCCAGCGGGACCTCAGCAAGCACTTCGCCGGTAGCCGGATTGTGAACCGGCAACGTCGCGCGCCCCGCCGGTTTCGTCCATTCGCCGTTCACGTAGAACGAAACGCTCTTCACTCCGCTCGCTACCATCCGATCAACGCCTCCTCAAATATCATCGCCAATTCCTCAGGACCCGCGGGCCTGGGAGACAACTTCGTCACCCGATGCTGCGGCAACGTCCCCTCCACAAGTGCTGGGATGTCGGACGAGGTATACCCCACCGCGCGCAGCCCGTTGGGCACCTTCAAGCGTTGCATGAACCACGTGATGCGGTCGGCGAGAATCCTTCCCGCGTCTTCACCGCGTGCCCGAGTGACGTCCACGCCGAGTGCCTCCGCGGCTTGCAAATGCCGGTCCGGCCTGGCGCTGGCTGTAAAGCGAAACACCGCCGGAGCGTTCAAGATCACGGAAATCCCATGCGGTACGATGGCGTGGTCCGCCGGATAGCCCGGAGTCACGTACCCGCGCACATGCCCCGACACCGGGTACGACATCCCATGGGGAAGATGCACGCCCGCATTCCCGAACCCCACACCCGCGTACGATGCCGCGAGCAGCATCGCCGACCGAGCCTCGTCATCGCCGGGATCTTCCACGGCTCGCACCAAGTATTGCGAGACCATCCGCAGCGCCTGCAATGACCACACGTCACTGATGGGATTCGACCCTTGATATGCCGGCCGCAGCAGAGGCTTTTCCGGCAGCATGCGCGAGGAATAGGGCAGGGCAGTGTACGATTCGACCGCGTGACTCAAGATGTCGAGTCCGCTCGCGGTAGCCACTTGAGTGGGCATGGTCTGCGTGTTTTTCGGGTCGAGCAGCCCTAGCGTAGGTTTCAACCTGCGATGCGCGATTCCAGTCTTCGCGTGCATCTTCACGTAGTCGAAAATCGCGACGCCGGTAGTCTCGCTCCCGGTGCCGGCAGTAGTGGGAATCGCGATCAGCGGCTTCAACGGTCCAGGCACCGGGAGGCCGCGCCCAATGGGAGGGTTCACATAATCTAGAAAATCGGCGGGCGGATACGTTACATAAAGATTGACGGCTTTTGCGGTATCGATGGTGGAGCCGCCGCCGACCGCAACGAATGCGTCAAAGCCACCGCCGCGCGCGAACTCGATCGCATCGAGGAAGGATTCGTCGGTCGGTTCCACCCGCACGCGCGAGTAGAGCACCGCCTCAATCCTGTTAGCGCTCAACGATTCCATCGTCACCGCGACGGGGTTCATTGTCGCCAGCAGCGGGTCGGTCAACACCAGGACCCGCTTGGCGCCCAAGTCCGCTAAATCCATGCCAACTTCGCGCGTGACGCCCGAGCCGAAGCGCACGCTGGACACCGCCATCTCAAATGCAATTTCGTGAATGTCCGCCATCGACCTACTATGTTCGCATGTGGGGCAGGTACACGGCGTGCTGCGGACAGTCCTTCATCTGTGGCCTTCAATTCAAGACTTCTTTGGCCACAGATGAAGGGGATGAAGGGGATGTTGAAAATCGAGAGTCGTGATTTCAGGCTACCGATACTCTTCCTGCAACTTCTCCAGCGCCGCCGAGCCCGGGCACAGCACGTCATACGGCAAGTCGCGGAGCGGTGTTTCCGAGGTCTGCTTCATCTCATGAATGTCCGAGGAGTTCGGGTCCACGTACAGCAGCCCTGTTACGATCTGGTTCGATGCGCGGTGTTCATCGAGGAACCGCATGACGGAGGCGCGGTTGGTCGGATCGTAGCCTTTGGGGACCTGCTTGAATTGAATCACGCTGCCGTCGTGCATGGTCACTGCCGTTGCGCCGTTGGTACCGATGGCGGCCAAGATTTCGTGCTGCGGCGGGACGAAGTCGGTTTGCGTGGCGCGCATCGCGTGCTGCCGCGTGTAGAGGTAGCTCTTGGTCGAGCCCTTGTGGTCGTTGAAGGTCACACACGGAGAAATTACGTCAATCAGCGCGAAACCCTTGTGCGAGAACGCGGCCTTCAGGATGGGCACCAGCTGTTCTTTGTCGCCTGAGAAGCTGCGGGCTACGAACGTGGCACCGATGCTAAGAGCCATCGACACCGGATCAATCGGCGCCATCAGGTTCGCTTCACCGCGTTTGCTCTTTGACCCGATGTCGGATGACGCGGAGAACTGGCCCTTGGTCAAC
Organism: Bryobacterales bacterium; assembly: GCA_947446025.1. Classification (GTDB taxonomy): domain Bacteria; phylum Acidobacteriota; class Terriglobia; order Bryobacterales; family Bryobacteraceae; genus Palsa-187. The sequence goes on along the minus strand of CANFEY010000041.1, from coordinate 4,190 downwards.
CCATACACTCCGTTGTTCTCGATGACGTAGACCATGCGCAGATTGCGCCGGATGGCGTGACACAATTGGCCGAGTCCGATGGATAGTGAATCGCCGTCGCCGGAGATGCCGATGTAGGTGAGATCCCGATTCGCGGCCACAGCTCCGCCCGCGATCGCCGGCATGCGCCCGTGGGCCGAGTTGAATCCGTGCGCTCCGCCCACGAAGTAGGTCGGAGTCTTGGACGAGCATCCAATTCCCGAAAGCTTGGCCACACGGTGCGGGGGCGTCGAAAGCTCCCACAGCGCGCGAATGATGCCAGCCGTTACCGAGTCATGCCCGCAGCCCGCGCATAACGTGGACATCGAACCTTCGTAGTCGCGAATCGTCAACCCCAGCGCGTTCTTTTGCAACGTCGGGTGCTTAGCAATCGGTTTGGCTATCGAAGGCATTCGAGAATCCCCTTCACCACATGCGCCGCGCTCAGCGGGAACCCGCTGTAGCTCAACACACTCTTCAGTTTCTCTTTCGGAACCGCCGTCTCCAGCGTCAGCAGTGACTTCAGCTGCGCATCGCGGCTCTGCTCCACTACGATACAGAACTCATGTTCGGCTAGGAATTGTTCCACGACATCGGAGAAGGGAAACCCCTTCAATCGCATGTAGTCCGCCGGGGTCCCCTGCCGTTCGAGCAATTCCAGCGCCTCTAGGCAAGCCGGATTGCACCCTCCCATCGTGATCACCCCGAATGCCGCCCCCTCGCGCCGGAGGATGTCCGGCTCCGGAATGAACTTGGCGGCCGCCGCGTGCTTTTTCTTCAGGCGGTCCATCACTTCCTGATATTCGGAGGGTGTCTCCGTATAGCCACCGAACTTGTTGTGTCCCGACCCGCGCGTAAAATACGACCCCTTGGTGCTCACACCCGGCAGCGTGCGGGCCGCCACGAAGTTTTCGTCTTCCGGTGAATAGCGCGTGAACTTCGGGCCATTGTCGAGATCTTCTTTGGTCAACACCCGCCCGCGATTGGGCCGGTAGCTGTCGTCCCACTGGATGCGAGGGACAACCCAGTCATTCATGCCGATGTCGAGATCGCTGAGCATGATCACTGGCGTCTGAAACTGATCCGCGAGGTCGAACGCCTTCACGGCGAAGTGGAAACACTCGTTGGGATTCGCCGGGAACAGCAGGATGTGCTTCGTGTCGCCGTGTGAAGCGTAGGCGCACAGCAGCAGATCGGACTGCTGGGTCCGCGTCGGCATGCCAGTCGATGGGCCCACCCGCTGTACATCGATAAGTACCGCCGGCAACTCCGCGTAATACCCGAAGCCGATCAACTCGTTCATCAAGGAGATCCCAGGTCCAGCGGTAGAAGTGAACGAGCGGGCACCGTTCCAGGTTGCCCCAAGGACCATTCCCATCGCGGCGAGCTCATCTTCGGCCTGCAGTATGAGGTAGTTGTTCTTGCCCGTCTCCCTATCGACGCGAAACTCCGCGCACAGCGATGTGAATGCGTCCATCACCGAAGTTGCCGGAGTGATTGGATACCAAGCCGCCACTGTCGCGCCCGCGTACAAGCACCCGAGGGCAGTGGCGGTGTTGCCGTCGATCAGCACCTTGTCACCGTTCGCGTCCATCTTCTCCAGACGGAACGGCAGAGGGCACTCGAAGTTGTCCTTCGCGTAGTCGTAGCCGAGCTTCAGCGCCTGCAAGTTCGATGCCCGCATCGCCTGCTTGCCGGCGAACTTTTCGTCGAGCATCTGTTCGATGACGCCCATGTCTATATCCAGCGCTGCCACCATCGCGCCGGCGTAGGCAATGTTCTTCATTAGAATCCGCGCGCGTGGATCGTCGAAATGCGTGTTGCACATCTCCGCCAACGGGATGCCCCAGATGATGATGTCCTCGCGCATGAGTGACGGGTCTAGCGGCCATGTGGAATCGTAAATCAAATATCCACCGGGACGGACTTCCTGCACGTCCTGCTTGTAGGTCTGCCCATTCATCGCCACCATCAAGTCGTAATCCAGGGCCCGCGCGCCGTAGCCGTCGTGGTTGACGCGAATCTCATACCAGGTGGGCAGGCCCTGGATGTTTGACGGGAAGAGATTCTTGCCGGTGACGGGAATGCCCATGCGGAAGATGGCCTGCATGATCAGGCTGTTCGCGCTAGCCGAACCCGTCCCATTCACATTCGCAAGCTTCACCGCGAAATCATTTACGCGTGTACGGAGGACGTCGTGCATTTGGCTCCCGCATATGGACTCAGTAGATCGAACTTCTGCATATCCCACGCCGCGGTAGGACAGCGTTCCGCGCACAACCCGCAATGGACGCAGACGTCTTCGTCTTTGACCATCACGCGCCCTGTCTGCGGCAAAACTTCCGAGGCGTACAGAGCTTGATCCGGATTGGTTGCAGGTGCCGACAGCCGCGTTCGCAAATCGGCTTCGTCGCCATCCTTGGTGATGGTCAGGCACTGCACGGGGCAAACGTCAACGCAGGCGTCGCACTCAATGCAGCGCTTCTCCACGAAAACGGTTTCGATGTCGCAGTTGAGGCAGCGCTGCACTTCGCGTGCGGTCTGCTCCGCGCTGAACCCGAGTTCCACCTCGATATTGAGCTGCTCAAAGCGCTTGACCAAATCCACGTGGACCATCTTCTGGCGCGCGGCGGGATTGTAGTCGTTGTGGTAGCTCCACTCGCTCAAGCCCATCTTCTGGGTGATGAGGTTCATCCCATCCGGAGGCCGGTCGGTGACGGGGATCCCTTGGCATTGATGGTGAATCGAAATCGCAGCTTGATGCCCCTGCGCCACGGCCCAGATGATGTTCTTCGGTCCGAAGGCGGCGTCGCCGCCGAAGAAGACTTCCTTGCGCGTGGATTGGAAGGTGACTGTGTTGACGACAGGCATGGCCCACTTGTCGAACTCGATGCCGAGGTCGCGCTCAATCCAAGGGAACGCGTTCTCTTGCCCGATCGCCAAGATCACGTCGTCTGCGGGGATGAACACGGTCTCGACCACGGTCGATTTCTTTGCGTCCGCATCCCATTCGAGCCGCTCAAACTCCATGCCTTTGAGCACGCCGCCCTCGACCACGAAGCGCTTGGGGGCGTGGTTGATGGTGATGTGGATGCCTTCTTCTTCGGCGTCTTCGAGTTCCCACGGCGACGCCTTGAAGTATCCGCGCGGCCGCCGCGCCATGACTCGAATCTCCTTGCCTCCGAGCCGCCGCGATGACCGGCAACAATCCATCGCGGTGTTGCCGACGCCGATGATGAGCACGCGCTCGCCGATCTTGTCGATGTGCCCGAACGCGACGGACTCCAGCCAATCGATGCCGATGTGGATTCGATCCGTCTCGTTCCGCCCCGGCAGGTCGAGTTCCTTCCCGCGCGGCGCACCCGTGCCCACAAACACCGCGTCGTAGTTCTGCGCGAGCAGCGATTGCAAGCTGGTCACCGGAGAGTTGTAGTGAATCTCACACCCCATGTCGAGAATCACGCCGACCTCTTCTTCCAGCACGGCTTCAGGCAATCGGAAGGACGGAATATTTGTCCGCATCAGTCCGCCGGGCTTGGCTTGCTTCTCGAAGATCGTGACTTCGTAGCCCAGCGGCCGCAGATCATTCGCCACCGTGAGTGAAGCCGGCCCCGCGCCGATCAACGCGACCCGCTTGCCGTTTGAGAACTCCGGAGGCTTCGGCAGCAGATGCGAAATGTCGCCCTTCAAATCCGCCGCGACGCGCTTCAGCCGGCAGATCGCAACGGGGTTCGGTTCCAGCCGCCCACGGCGGCAAGCCGGCTCGCAAGGCCGGTCGCATGTGCGCCCCAGGATCGCCGGGAAAACATTGGACTCCCGGTTCACCATGTAGGCGTCAGTGTACTTGCCCTGCGCGATCAGCCGGATGTAATGCGGCACGTTCGTGTGGGCCGGACAAGCCCACTGGCAGTCCACCACGCGGTGGAAGTAATCAGGGTTGCGGACGTTGGAAGTTTTCGTAGCGGTCTCCCCTGGGGGGTTATGGTAGCAGGAGTGGCCGCCGGTGTCTGCGGGGGGAAGTCGCAGTGTCAACCCACTTTAGAAATGTCCCCCAAATTCCCTCGATAGAAGTGTCCCTTTTCTTTTCTTCCTTGAACCAGTTCCTTCCCCCCTGCGGACCGCTGCCGGAGCGGAGCCCTGCGAGGCCGTTAGGCCGAGCGTTTAGGGCGCAG
>CANFEY010000040.1 GCA_947446025.1 Bryobacterales bacterium | reverse complement strand
CTCTACCAAATCCTACAGGTTGTCAGCGTCACCATTTTCGAGCGGACGCCCATTCTACAGGCCCTTCAGCTACAACATACCGGAGAAAAATCAGACCCATTTTTCAACCAGCTGAATCTGTTCGACTTATAGCCGGACACTACTGGTCCGAGATATGCCGGACGCGCGCTGCGTTTCAAATTCGCGGTAACGTTCGGAGTGCGGGCGCGCTCACTCTCTTGGAGCCATAGCGTTGCTTGAAACGGAGGAACGGGGCTTCGAGGAAATGATAGGAGAGTGACGCGGCTGCGATGGTGAAGGGGAGCGCGAAGAGCGGGCCTGTGAGTTCGATGATGGCTACGTGGAAGACATAGAGTCCGAAGCTGATCTTGCCTAAGTAGGTTGGCAGGCGGAAACGACTGCCCCACCTTTGTCCGATTGTGCCGTGGAGGATGCTTACGGATGCTAGCGCCGCTAGGGGGTAGGTCAGAACGGTGATCCAGCCGGCGTGATCGGCGAAGCCGCCTATCGCGAGCAGACCGAGCAGTCCGCTGGCGACGAGCCATAGCCGGGGGTGAGGCTGTTTGCACCAGACGGCTAGCAGTGCGCCCCCTGCTATGGAATCCAGGCGCGCGAGTGTGTTGCACCAAACGCCGGGGTGGAGTGTGCCGGTTGCGGCCAAGACCACGCGGGTTGCCGTGGCGATGACCAGCATCGCGACGGCGCACACGGCGATCCGCTGGACGTTGCCGCGGATCAACCACGGCCACACCAAATAGAACTGTTCCTCAATCGAGACCGACCACAGCAGCGTGAACGAACTGGCAGGGTAGCCGCGGAAGGCGCAAATCCAGTTGCCGCTGAGCAGAGCGAATCCGGCCACGTAGTTCGCCGGCAGCGCGTCCCCCGGACGGAAGTACACCATCGCGGGAGCCAACACGAACAGCGCGAAGTAGTAGAGCGGCCAGATGCGCAGGACGCGGCGCGCGTAGAACGCCGGGATGTTGAGCGTGCCGGTGGAGGTATGCTCCCGCAGCAGGAGTTCGGTGATCAGGTAGGCGCTGAGGGTGAAGAAGAGGTCCACGCCGAGCGCCCCGGCTCGGGCCAAAGCCGCCAGCGCCTGCGCCGCCGGACCCGCGAAGGGGTAGTCCGCCGAGGCGTGCGGCAGCGCGTGGTGTAGGAAGACCAGGAAGAACGCCCCGAACCTGAGCGCGTCGAGTTCGGGGCGATGGAATTGCGTGGACACAGACCGTAGTGCCCCGGCGGCGGAAATTTTCTCCCACTTCCTGCGCCGGTGCTATACTGTTTCTGAGGGCCCCACCCGTTTGGGGCCTTTTTCGTCGGGGCGTGGCTCAGCCTGGTAGAGCGCCTGGTTCGGGACCAGGAGGCCGGAGGTTCGAATCCTCTCGCCCCGACCATATTCCTTCCTATTCCGCCTTCCCCACCGGGTCATCCGGCAAATGAGACACGATCCACTCCGCTATGAACCGTTGGACGGAGGGGTAGTCGTACAGAGAGTGGCGAAGGGTGCCGGGAGTGGTCAAGGACGCCAGGTCGTCCTGGGTGGGCACCACCATGCGCAGGACCATGTTCTGATTCAGAGAGTCGCGGACGCGGGGGAGCGGCTCGGCGTAGACTTTGATGGCGCCGGGGGCTTCAAAGACCTCCAGGCCGCACGCGAGGGCCAGCCAGCAGGTGGCGGCGAACTTGGCCACTAAGGAAAGCAGCAGCGCGGCGATGACCAGCAGCACGGGGAATGCCAAAACTTGCAGGGCGAGATCGGAGCGCGTGCCAGTGACCAGCAAGTAGATGACCACGACAGCCGCGGCCGCAACAGTGCAGGCCACGATCGTCTTGGTTCCGGCCCGGGCCTTGGCGAGAAGGTCTGGCCATAGGAGCGCGTTCAGTCCAACCAGGGCACTGGCTGCGGAGATCGCGTGGCTGGCCTCATCCTCGGGGGCACGCAGGGCAAGCAGGGGGAGACCAAGCGCGGGCGGCATCTTGTCTTCCCGTTGCAAATCTCCGCGGTCGAGCGGGGTGGCCCTCCAAACGGGCAGCTCGCTGTTCAGCCACAGGCCCAGGAACAGGGCGGGGATGGAATACAGCAGGAAATCCGCAAGACCTTCGAGTCCCAAGAGGAACAACGACAAAGGTTCGAGGACAAGGACCAGGGAAGCCGATATCCAGGCAGCCAGTGGGGTACGCGGCAGGCGCGCGAGTACGATGGGGAGAACGGCCAGCAGGGCCAGCATCGCGGCAACGCCGCCGTGGCCTTGGGTCCACCATGATAGAGCCACTGCGCAGCCTAAGCCTAAGCTTAGCGGGCCAACGGCAAACCCGGTGAAGCCATTGAACGACGTGCTACCTGGCTGCTCGTACAACGTGACGCGCTGAAGAAACGGCGTTCCCATGGTGAGCAACCCGGCAAATTCGCGGGCGCAGGGCGGACCCAATTGAGTCAGTGCGCCTACGGCAACCGTGCCGCCGTGACTGTGGGCAATCAGCAGATGAATGGCATGGGTTTTGTTTTTGTCAAAGAGAGTGTCTTCAAGATACCGCCGTAGTTGCCCTATGGCCTCAGCGCGGGCGGTGAAGGAGTTGTTTCCGGACCAGGGAGGAACCGGTGCAAAGCGAATCCTCGCGGCATCGGAAGGGCTTATGAACTTGCGGAGGTTTTGCTCTAAGCGCCCGCCTGGCTCGGACCATGTGGGGCGCTCACGGGAATCTTCTGGATTCGCCCAGGTGCCATGAATCACGTGCACCCATAGGGCTGGTGCGCCCACGGGACGAGGGGTTTGCTCCCGGAAGAAGTCCAGGCGGTCCCGTAATGACTGATCGAGTCTGGCCGTCAGGGCTTCGATGCGCGCGTCCAGGCTGTCGTCTTGCAAGCGATCTTCAGGCATGCAGGTTCTCACGAGTATAGCCAAGGCGGCACCTGCGGGACTAGGTTTGAAGTACACTCCATGGAGGTGGAGGTGTGAGAATGCGCTTGGTGAGAACCGTAGTTTGGACGCTGTACGTCGGACTGTCCCTGACAGCTCAGACGCAGGTAAAGACGGGGGAATGGCGGCACTACGGGGCGGACCTGGCGAACACGCATTATTCGCCGCTGGAGCAGGTCAATGCGGGCAACTTCAACCGATTGCAGGTGGCCTGGCGCTTCAAGACGGACAACTTGGGACCCAGCCGCGAGGGGCAGCTGGAAGGCACGCCGCTGATGATTGGCGGGATGCTCTACACCACGGGCGGCACGCGGCGGGCGGTAGTGGCGCTGGACGCGAAGACGGGCGAGCTGAAGTGGATCCATTCCGAAGACGAGGGCGAGCGCGGGGCGAATGCTCCTCGGCAGCTTTCGGGGCGCGGGCTGGCTTACTGGACCGACGGGCGGCAGGAGAGCATTCTCTACGTCACGCCGGGGTACCGGATGATCGCGCTGGATGCGAAGACGGGTGCTCGGGTGCCGGGGTTCGGCAAGGATGGCGTGGTGGATTTGAAGCTGGATGACGACCAGGAGATCGACTTGGTCACCGGCGAGGTGGGTCTGCATTCGACGCCGGTGGTGGCGCGCAACGTCGTGATCGTGGGGGCGGCGCACAAGTCGGGTGGCGTGCCTCGGGTGAAGAACAATGTGCGCGGGTTCGTGCGTGGGTTCGATGTGCGGACAGGCAAGCGGCTGTGGATTTTCCACACGATTCCGCGGCCGGGCGAGGCGGGGTTCAACACCTGGGACAAGGACTCGGCTGGCTTCACGGGCAACGCCGGATCGTGGGGGCAAGTTTCGGTGGATGAGCAGCTGGGCTTGGCGTATCTGCCCATTGAGTTGCCCACGGGCGACTACTACGGCGGGCATCGACCGGGGAACAATTTGTTCGGCGAAAGCCTGGTCGCGGTGGACCTCCAGACCGGCGCGCGTAAGTGGCATTACCAGCTGGTGCATCACGGGATCTGGGATTTCGACATTCCGTGCGCGCCGATTCTGATCGACATCAACGTGAATGGGCGGGCGATCAAGGCGGTGGCGCAGCCCACCAAGCAGGCGTGGGTGTACGTGCTGAATCGCGAAACGGGCGAGCCGGTGTGGCCGATTGAAGAGCGCGCGGTGCCGAAAGGCGCGGTGCCGGGCGAGTGGTATTCGCCGACGCAGCCGTATCCCACCAAGCCGCCTGCCTACGACCGGCAGGGGTTGTCGATGGAAGACTTGATCGATTGGACGCCGGCGTTGCGTGAGGAAGCGGTTAAGCGCGTCTCGCGTTACCAGATCGGGCCGATTTTCACGCCACCCGTGCTGAGCAAGGTGGAGGGTCCGCTGGCGACCATCGCGCTGGCGGCGACTTCGGGCGGCACCAACTGGCAGGGCGGGTCTTACGATCCTGAGACGCACGTGCTCTATGCGCCGTCGCAGCGTTCCGTGAGCGTGATGGGACTGGTGCCGGGGACGCCCGATATGACGGATATGAATTTCGTCCAAGGCTCGGCGTTGACGGGCATCCGGCGTACCGGCGGCGCGGGTTCGGAGGCGGCACAGGACCGTTCCACTGGCGGGCCCGCGGCGGAATTGGCGGCGGGCAGCTTGGTGATTGACGGCCTGCCGATCATCAAGCCTCCGTATGGGAGCATCACGGCAATTGACATGGATCGCGGCGAGATTCAGTGGCAGGTGGCGCATGGCGAGACGCCGGATGAGATCCGCAATCACCCGCTGCTCAAAGGGTTGACGATCCCGCGTACGGGGCGGGCCGGCAACTTTGGGGTGCTGGTAACGAAGACGCTGGTGATCGCGGGGGAGGCGGGCACGTTCACTACGCCTCAGGGCCAGAAGGGCGCGATGCTGCGAGCTTACAACAAGGCTAGCGGGCAGGAGGCCGGTGCGGTGTATATGGCCGCGCAGCAGAGCGGCACGCCGATGACGTATATGCTCGACGGGCGGCAGTACATCGTGGTCGCCATCAGCGGCGGGGGGTATTCGGGGGAGTACGTGGCGTACCGGCTGCCGGCTGGGGTGAATTAACCCCATGCGTGAGCTTGGGGCTTAAGTTTCTTGGAAGCCCCAGTCTTACGCCATGGGGCTACAACGACTTTTCGCTGTATTTTGGCGCGCAAGTACTATACGATATAGTCCTATGCGACCGCTGGTCAGCATCGTCGTTTCGGGCTTCGCCGTGCGCGAGGCATCCTGGGCCAGGTTGCGGAGCTGCTTGGAGAGCATCGCCCGGCAGGATGGTGGACCCGTGGAAGCCGTGCTGGTGGAGCGGGCAGGGTTGGCCGGGGAGGTTTCCGAAGAGTACGGGACGCGGTGCCGGGGTTGCGGCAGGTGGAGTGCGCGAATCGCGACCCGTGGGCGCGGAAGACTGCGGGAGCGCGCGAGGCGCAGGCTCCGTTGATCGCGTTCGTCGATGGCGACTGCATTCTGCAGCCCGGTTGGATGACCGCGTTGCTCGAGACATTTCACTTCTATCCGGAAGTGGCCGTGCTGCGAGGGTCTACTCCCGCAAGCTGGTGGGAGTGGCGGAAGGCTGGGCGGGTGCGATCCGGCGCGGCGAACAATGTAGCGTTCCGGCGCGAGGCGTACCTCGACTGCCCTTTCCCTGAAGGGTCCGGGGCGCGCGCAGTGGCGATGCAGTCGGCGGCGTTGCGGCGGGCACACTACGTGTTGTGGGCGGAACCTGCGATGCAAGTGATCCGGGACCGGCGGGGTCTGGCTCAGGCCGTGCGCGCACTCGCGGATTACTCTACGGCGCAGACCCGCTGACCCGCTTGCATCCGGCGCACTCCTCGAGTAACATCCTCGGGGGGTCTCCACTTATGAAGAAGCTGTGCGTCGTGATACTGCTGGCTGCTATGTCCGCCTGGGGGCAGGCTGGGCTTGCGGCCATCACTGGCACCATTTCCGATCCTAGCGGTGCGGTGGTCGCCAATGCGCCCATTGAGGTGCGCAACCTGGGCACAGGGCAGGTGTACCAGAGCGCCAGCACGGAAACAGGCAACTACACGGTGTTGCAGTTGCCGGTGGGCAACTATGACATGGTCATCTCCATGTCCGGGTTCAAGACCTACACGCACAGCGGCTTCAGTCTGGCCGCGCAGCAGACCATGCGCGAGGACGTGCGCCTGGAGGTGGGCACCGCGGCTGAGACGGTTACGGTGACGGCTGAGACGTCGCTGCTGAAGACGGAATCGAGCGAGTTGGTACACAACGTCACCATCTCGCAAATGAACAACCTTCCTATCCTGCCCATCGGGAGCACAGGCGCGGGCTTCCGCGATCCGTTTTCGCTGGTGCGAATGATCCCCGGAGTGGACTACGGGGCTGGCGCAACGATGGTGGTCAACGGCAATCCGGATGATACCGTGCAGATCCGGCTGGAAGGCATGACGAACGCCAACACCGGCTTCCTGCGCCAGTACACGCAACAAACCCAGGCCAGCGCCGACGCCGTGCAAGAGGTGGCCGTACAGACCAGCAACTATGCGGCCGAGTACGGAACCGCCGGCGGAGCCGTGCTGAACATGGTGATGAAGAGCGGGACCAACAAGTACAGCGGCACGGTCTACGACTACGCAGTGAACGAAATCCTGAACGCCTCGCAACCCTACACGGCGCTCAAGGGACCACAGCGGCGGCACGATTTTGGATTCACGGTGGGCGGTCCGGTGCGGATTCCCAAGCTCTATGACGGCAGCAACCGCACGTTCTTCTTCTGGAGCTTCGAGGCCTACAAGGAAAAGACGCTGGTGACCTCGCAGACTCCTACGGTGCCCATTCCGGCGTACCGCATCGGCGACTTTTCGCCGCTGCTGACGGCGGAAAACAACCGGCCGCTGCGAACCGGCAGCGGCGCGGCGGCGGTCAATTACGTGGACCCCTTGGGCCGCCCTGTCATCAGCGGCATGATTTTCGATGCGGCGACCACCAGGCCGGCACCCAACGGGAGCGGCACGATTCGCGATCAGTTCCCGGGCAACCGGATTCCGGCCGCCCGCTTCGATCCTGTCTCGGCGAAGGTGCTGGCGATGATTCCGCTGCCGTTGGGCATCAACGCGGACCGTGGGCAGTTCGGCAACAACTACCAGAATCCGTTCACCAGTGACCGGATTTCCATGATCCCGTCGATCAAGATTGACCAGACGGTGGGAGCCAAGGGCCGGCTCTCGGGATACTGGCAGACCACATCTACCGAGTCGCAGTACGCGGCGGGTCCAGGAGCGGCGGAAGGTTTCCCGCTGCCCATCTCCGCTTCGCGCGGCACCTTTGTCTACGCGAAAGTGATGCGCGTCAACTACGATCACACGTTGACGCCCACCATGTTGCTGCACTTGGGCGCGGGCTGGAACTCACTGTTCTTCGGCGACCAAGCGCCGGTGCTGGATTACAACCCGCTTACCTCGCTGGGCCTGCGCGGCGCGACGCTGAACCGCAACTTCCCGCAGATGAACGTGGGTTCGGTGAGTGCGGCCGTGGGAGGATTGACGCAGCTGGGTCCTGCCATTCAGGGTCCCCAATACGAGCGCCGCCCGATGGGCAACGTCACGCTCAATTGGGTGAAAGGCAACCACACTTACAAGATGGGTGCCGAGTACAGGTTGGAGAAGTATCCGGCGTACAACCTCTCGGCGACTGCGGGAAACTACACGTTCGGAAACTCCACGCTGCAAACGTCGCTACAGGGCGCAACGGTTTCCCAGGGTTTCCATGGATTCAACTTCGCCTCCTTCATGATGGGCGACCTCAGTGCCGTGGCCTTAAATCAGCCGACTTCCTCGAACACCATCAAGACCCAGTGGAGCCTTTACGTGCAGGACGCGTGGAAGGTGACTCGGAAATTGACGGTAGACTACGGCCTGCGGTGGGACTACGGGACCTACGCGAAAGAGATGTACGGACGCAACGGAAACTTCGGCTTCACGGTGCCGAATCCTTCGGCGGGCGGGCATCCCGGAGGCCAGATCTTTGAGGCGACGTGCAAGTGCAACTTCGCCGCGAACTATCCCTACGCCGTCGGCCCCCGCGTGGGTCTGGCCTATCAGATCAACAGCAAGACGGTGCTGCGCGGCGGCTTTGGAGTTGTCTACAGCGCCACGGGCACGGCGACCGGCGCGTCCGTAAACTCCGCCAACGCCGGAACGCCCGGATTCGGCCAGACGGTGGGCCTGTTCAAGGACGGAATTCCGGCCAACGTGCAGCCGATTTGGCCTAACTTCAACGTCAACGCCGGACAGCCCGTTGGAGCCGTCATCGCCGCGCCCACCTACCTGGACCCCAACGCCGGACGGCCCGCGCGGCAATATCAGTGGTCGGTAGGCCTGCAACGGGAGATCACGCGCAATACGGTGGTCGAGGCATCCTACGTGGCCAACCGCGGAGTCTGGTGGACAGCAAACGCGCTGGCGGCGGTGAACGTTCTGAAACAGTCTGACCTTACAGGCCGGGGCTTCACCGATTTCACCAGCGCCGCCGAAAGTGCGCTGATGACCACGCCGATTGCCACGCTGAGCGCCGCGCAGCGTTCGACGCTGGCCACCCGGGGGATCGTGCTGCCGTATTCGAACTTCCCCACTACGCTTACCGCGCGCCAGTCGATTTTGCCGTTTCCGCAGTACACGGGCAACATAAGCCCGTCGCAGGCTCCGCTGGGCAAGACCTGGTATGACGCGCTGCAAGTGAGTGTGACGCAGCGCTTCAGCCACGGTATCTCCGCCAACGTAAACTACACGCTGGCCAAGAATCTGGACCTGATGAGTTCGCCCGATATTTTCAACCGCCAACTGGGCAAGAACCTCAGTGCGAATGACCAGCCGCAGCAGTTCCGCATGAGCGCGGAGTATCAGGTCCCCAACCTGGCCGACCGCGGCCTTGGGGTGCTGTCCAACAAAGCGGTCGCCTATGCGCTGGGCAATTGGGGCATCGGCTGGTACTTGCAATATCAGACCGCCGGCATTCTGGCAAGGCCTGGGAACCAGGGGACCTTCCCGCTCAGCAACTTCCTGGGCCGCGGACCCGGCTCGGCGCAACTGCGCAACGGAGCCGACGGACAGCCGATGAATCCGTGGTCAGTCAACTGGACCGATTATGACGGCAAGCTCCGTACCGATCCACTGGACATCAACTGCCATTGCTTCGACCCGACCAAGACAGTCGTGTTGAATCCGTTGGCGTGGGAGAGCATTCCGAACGGGCAGTGGGGAGCGCAGCAGTCTGGGATCCGCTACTTCCGGGGCATCCGCAGCCCCAGGAGAACCTGAACGTAAGCCGCAATTTCCGTTTCGCGGAGAAGATCACGCTGCACATCCGCGTGGAGTTCCAGAACGTGCTCAACCGTACGCGGCTGCCGCAGCCTTCGATTGCGGGCGCCAACTTCAGCGCGGCTCCGACGACGTTCACCACCGGCAACAACACCGGGCTCTATAGCGCGGGATTCGGGACCATACTTCCCACCAGCGGTACAGGCGGGTTCCGCACGGGGACCTTCATCGGGCGTATTTCCTTCTAGGCTAAATTAGAGGGCCGGGGTAAGAAACCGGTCCTGACGGTCGCGGCTCCGTGCATTCCACACAGCACTGAGCCGCGCGCGTGAGCAAGCGGTTCTGGCTCGCTACATGCCGACGTAGCGGGCGTAGACGCTGCGGGCGACGCCGGGGTCGGTGGTGCCTTTGATGATCGCGCGGCCGTCGGGGAACACGGTGAGTTCGTACGAGTCAATCATGGCGCGGATGGCGAATTCATTGAAGCGCACCGTGGCCAGCGGTGCCAGACGCTGGGCGAGTTCGGCCAGGTTCACCGGGCGGGAGCGTTCGTGGATCTGGACGGCATTGCGCCCGCACAGGCTGATGGGGGCGCGGCGCTGGCCGTTGAGGTGTACGAAATCGCGGCGGGCGCAGCAGGGGCAGGCGGGGTCACGGGCTGGTGGCTTGGTCTGGCGGATCTCGCCGGACCACACATCGACTGTGGTCATGCGCGCCGCTATCGACTCGGTGCCCCGCGCCAGGATTCGCAACGCATCGCCGCAGGCGAGCGCCGCAATGGTTGCGGTAACCGGAGCGATCACGCCGTCGGTTTCGCAGGTGGGCTGTGCGCCTTGCGGAGGCTCCGGGTAGACGCAGCGGAGGCAAGCGGTGGCGCCGGGGATCACAGGCATCTTTAGCCCGTAGCTGCCGACGGCGGCGGCGTAGATCCACGGGATGTCTTCGCGCACGGCGTAGTCGTTGATGAGAAAGCGCGCCTCGAAGTTGTCGGTGCCGTCCAGGATGAGGTCGGCGTCTTCCAGTAGGTCCTCGGCGCTGGCGGGGGTCAGGTCGGCAACCTGCGGGTCGAGGTCGACTTCCGAATTCACCTGCGCCAGTCGTTTCGCGGCGGCGACGGCTTTGGGCAGGGCGGCCTCGGCGTCGGATTCGCAGTAGAGGAACTGGCGCTGGAGGTTGCTGGATTCGACAAAGTCGCGATCGATGAGGCGCAGCTTGGCGACACCGGCCCGGGCCATGATCTCAGCCTCCACCGTGCCCAGAGCGCCGCAACCGACCACAACTACCGAGGCTTCGCGAATTCTTCGCTGTCCTTCTTCGCCGATCGGGACAAAGCGGGCTTGGCGGGAGTAACGGGAATCAGCGGAATGCGTCACTTCTATATAGGGTAACGGTTTGCCGCCGCTGGACGGGATATCATTGAAGGACGTGCGATTGCGGACGTTTGTGTTTCTGCTGGCTGCCAGCCTCGCGCGCGCGCAGGATGCTGGTGCTGACGCTCCCCCGAGCTCTCGCTATGAGGGCCGTACCGTGTCTCGCGTGGACTTCCTGCCCGCCGAGCAGCCCCTGCCGCGTGACGAACTCGACCGCATGCTTCCGGTCCGCCCCGGCGCGGCTCTCCGCATGGCTGACGTGCGCGAGGCGATCCAGAAGCTTTACGCAACGGGACGCTTTGGCGACATCTCCTTGGATGCGTCCATGGTGGGCGAAGAAGTGGCGGTGGTGTTTTCCACCACGCCAACTTACTTCGTTAGCCGTGCGAGCATTCGGGGTGAGAACGAACCCCCGAATCGTAATCAGCTGGCAACTGCGGCGCAGCTTGACCTGGGCGCGCCGTTTCGGGAAGACGCCGTCGAATCGGCAGCGGCTCGTATTCAGGAACGGCTCCGTTCCAACGGACTTTACGGATCGTCCCTGCAAAGTCACGTGGATCGAACCGCTGCCACCGAGGAAGCAAGCTTGTATTTCGATGTGACCGCCGGGGATCGGGCCCACTTCGGGGGCATGCAGCTCACCAGCACCCAGCCGCTTTCCGAGCAAACCCGCCGCAGTCTGACGCAGGCCACGGGCTGGCATCGCGGCATTTCTTTCTTGCCCTTGCCCTTGCCCGGATGGCGTCCGTTCACGGAAAACCGTTTACTGGAAGGCATCGACGCAATGCGCCGCCAATTGCAGAAGGATGACCGGCTGCAGGCCCGCGTCACGCTGGAGCGCAAAGATTTCGACCCCGTCACCAACCGCGTGATCCCGGTGCTGAGCATCGAAAACGGACCCCGCATTGAGGTCCGCGCCATCGGAGCTGACATCGGCAAGTCGCGCCTGCGCCAGCTGGTTCCTATTTATCAGGAGCGGACGGTCGACCGCAGTCTGCTGCTGGAAGGCGAGCGCAACTTGACTGAGTACATGCAGTCGGAGGGCTACTTCGACGCCTCGGTGCGTTATGTCGAGTCCGAGTCGGAGCCGGGGCGCTCTGTCATCGAGTATCAAATTGACCGCGGCACGCGGCACAAACTGCACGGCATCGTCATTGAAGGCAACATGTACTTCGACACCGCCACGCTGCGGGAGCGGATGTACGTTCAGGCGGCGGGGCGCTTGCGTTACCGCTCCGGGCGATATTCGCCGCGGCTGCTCAATCAGGATGTGGAAGCGATCCGCGGACTGTACCAGACCAACGGTTTCCGGGACGTGATGGTCACGAGCGAGGTGCTGGAGAATCCGTTGGTGCATACCGACATCACGGTTCACGTGCAAATCATCGAAGGCCGGCAGTCGTTCGTGAGCAAGCTGGCGCTGGCCGGAGTGAACACGGAAGACGAGACCTACTTGCGAGGCCTGTTGCGGTCCACCGAAGGCCAGCCGTTCAGCCCCTCGAACGTGGCGGCGGACCGCGACGCCATCCTCACCTACTACTTCAACACCGGCTATCCGAACGCGGGGTTCGCATGGACGCAAGCGGCAGGCCCCTCAGAGGGATTCACGGACCTGGAGTTCACGATCCAGCCGGGTGAGAGGCAGTATGTCCGCGGCGTGCTGCTGCGCGGCCTGGAGACAACCGATCCGGCACTGGTGGCCAGCCGCATCTCGCTGAAGGAAGGCGACGCGCTTTCGCTCAGCCAGATCAGCGAAAGCCAACAGCGGCTCTACGACCTGGGCATCTTCGCCAAGGTGCAGACCGCGACGCAGAATCCGGACGGCAGGGAGGAAAGCAAGTACGTTCTGTTCAATGCCGACGAAGCGCGCAAGTATTCGCTGAACTTCGGCGTGGGCGCGGAGCTTGCACGCATCGGGGGCGGCACCACCAGCTTGAACGCACCCGCTGGAGCTGCGGGCTTCGCGCCGCGCATTTCCATCGGCTTGAGCCGCATCAATTTCCTGGGGCTGGGACACACGCTGAGCTTGCAGACGCTCAAGTCCACGCAACAGGAGCGTGCTCTGTTGAACTACTTGGCTCCCCAGTTCAAAGGCAATCCGAATCTCGCGCTCATGTTCTCGGCTCTGTTCAACAATGCGCGCGACGTGCGCACCTTCGCGGCGCGGCGCTGGGAAGCCTCCGTGCAGATGTCGCAGAAGCTCTCGCGGTCGCTCACCGGACAGGTACGCTTCACCTTCCGGCGGGTGACGCTGGACACCAACTCGCTCAAGATTTCGCCCACGCTGATCCCGCTGCTCAACCGCCCCGTGCGCGTGGGGTTGGTGGGCGGCACGCTTTTCCGCGACCGGCGCGATGATCCGGTGGATTCGCATCGCGGTACTTACAACAGCTTTGACGTTGCGCTAGCGGCATCGGCGTTTGGGTCGCAGACATCGTTCACGCGCCTGGTGCTGCGCAATTCCACCTACCATCCGCTGCGGCGCGACGTGGTGCTGGCCCGCAGCGTGCAGTTCGGCTACATCGGACGCATGGGCGGGTTGCCGGAGATTCCGCTCGCGGAACGCTTCTTCGCGGGCGGCGCCTCTTCACAGCGGGCATTCCCGGATAACCAAGCCGGTCCGCGCGATCTGGTCACCGGCTTTCCTCTGGGCGGCACGGCGCTGCTATTCCATTCCACCGAACTGCGCTTCCCGCTCATCGGAGACAACCTGGGCGGCGTGGTTTTCCACGACATGGGCAACGTATATTCCAGCGTGGACAACGTGAGCTTCCGCGTACGACAGAAAAATCTGCAAGACTTCGACTATATGGTGCACGCCGTGGGCACAGGCTTCCGCTACCGGACCCCCGTGGGTCCGCTGCGCGTCGACATCGCGTACGGACCGAATTCGCCGCGCTTCTTCGGCTTCGGCGGCACACGCGCCCAGTTGTTGGACGCGGGAACGGCTCCGCTATGCATGGACGCTTCGCTGCAGTGCGTGAATCAACGCATCAGCCGGTTGCAGTTTCACTTCTCTTTGGGGCAGACGTTCTGACATGCGAACCCTTGCCGCTGGCTTCGTGTTGTTGGCCGCATTCGCGGCAGCGGAGCCGTTGGACCGCATCGCCGTCAGCGTCGGTAATCAAGTGATCACGGAGAGTGCGGTGATCCTGGACCTGCGCGTCAGTGCGTTCTTGGACCGTTTGCCGGTCGACGTGAGCGCGGCAACGAAGCGGCGGTCGGCGGAGAGACTTGCGGATCAGATTCTCATCCTGCGTGAGGCCACGGAGAGCCATCTGGCGCTGCCGGCCAGCGCGGCTTCGCTGATGAGCGATCTGCGGGAGCAGTACGGCCCGGATTACAGCACGGCGCTGAAGCGCTACGGCATCACGGAGAGCGATATTGCCGCGCAGTTGCTGGCCGGGCTCATCGGACTCACGTTTACAGACCTGCGCTTCCGGCCGGCGGTGCAGATTACCGAGGAAGAAGCGCGGGCATACTTCGGCACGCTCCCCGGCGCGGGGTCGTTTGAAGCGAATCGAGACAGGATCGAAGAGCTGCTGCGGCGGCAACACACGTTGGAAGCGCTGGACCAGTGGCTGATCACCGCGCGTGCGGCGGCGCGTGTGCAATTCCGCGAGGCGGTGTTCCAATGAAAAAATGGCTGAAGCGCATTGCGATCGGGCTGGCTGGCCTGCTGATTGTGGCGAGCGTCGCAGCGATTTTCGTACTGCGCAGCCAATGGTTCCTGGACCAACTGCGCCAGGGCATCATCGATCAAGCGCAGCGGGCGACGGGCGCGAAGGTGGAGATCGGCGGGTTGAGCTTCGACTGGTCCACCTTGAAGGCGCGGGTGGACCGCTTCGTACTGCACGGCAAGGAAGCGGCGGGCGAAGATCCGTTGCTGCGCCTGAACTCCGCCACGGTGGGATTCCGGATCATCTCTGCGTTTGAGCGCAAGATAGACCTGCTCTCGTTGCGCGTGGATGCGCCGCAAATCCGCATCGTGGTGTATCCAGATGGCTCGACCAACGTCCCTGGCGCGGGGGCGCGTCCGCAACGGTTGTGGTCTGAGGATTTGCTGAATCTGAAGATCGGCGAGTACGAAATCGTTGACGGGATGATGGAATACGATGAGCAGCGCGTGCCGCTCAACTTCCGCGGCAGGAATCTTGACCTCAAGATGACCTATGACGCGGCAACTCCGTCCTACCGCGGGCAATTCGCATCCGAAGGCGTGCGGGTGACGCCCCCGGGCTACCAGCCGATTGATTCCGCGGTGAGTACCGACTTCGTGCTGGAGCAGAATCGCGTGCGCTTGGCGAAGCTGCATTGGACGGCGCAAGGCATGGCGGCGCACGTGAGTGGCACACTGGACGATCTGCGCGCGCCGCATGGCACACTGGCGGTGCGCGCATCTTCGCCACTGCGTGACCTGGTGGAGGAGTTCCGCATCCCCATCGATCCCTCCGGCTCGGGCACCTTCAACGGTGATCTGACGGTTGGCTTCGCTGGCGGGTTCACGTATAGCGCGCGGGGACAGGTGGCCGCGCAGGGGCTGCGTTACGTGCAGGACTTAGTGAAGATCGAAGACGCCGACATGCGGGCGAATGCTGAGGTCTCACGCGCCGGAGCTGTGTTGCGCGGCATCACTGCGCATGCGCTGGGCGCAACGGTCACCGGCGATGCGCGTTTCGATGCGTGGAAGGATTTCCAATTTCAAGGCGAGGTGATCCAACTGGATGCACGGCGCGCGGCCAGCATGGCAACGGCTCGCGCGATCCCTTGGAATGGAATGCTGGCGGGGACGTTTGAGACGCGCGTCACGCTGCAGCAACCGAACCTGGTGACCAGTGCGAATCTTTCGATCACACCAGCGGCGGAAGGGGATCCGCTCACCGGGCACATCGACGTGACCTACGATCAGGCAAAGGGCACCATCGCGCTTGGCTCCTCTTCGCTATCCACACCGGCCACGCGGCTAGAGGTCGACGGAACGCTGGGACGCTCACTTCGGGTGCGTGCGCGGACTACTCGGCTTGCTGACGTTTTGCCCGCGCTGGAGTTCGCGCAGGATGGGCCAGTGGAGTTGCCGCTTCAGTTGAACAACGGGAGCGTCTCAATGGATGGGACGGTCACCGGCCCTCTAGACGACCCGCGCTTCCGGGGCCAAGCGTCCATCGTGAGCGGGCAGGTGCGGGAGTTCGCCTTCGACAGCGTAGCAGCGGAAATCGACGCGAGCCGGGGTGAAGTGTCCGCGCGCGATTTGCAAGCTGTTCGCGGCAGAACGACCGCTGCCGGATCGCTCACGTTGACAGGGGACTTCGCGAACGCGGGCCTAGCGGGGCAACTCACGCTGCGCAACGTGGACCTTTCCCAAGCCGCCCGCGAAGCTGGAGTAACGGAGCCTGTTTCCGGCACCGCGAACGCGATGTTGACATTATCCGGCACCATGGACCGTCCAGAGGCGGTAGCGGCTCTGGACGTGCAGAACCCCGCCGGGGTTGGGGAAAAGGCTGACCGGCTGCGGGCGAACATCCGCTATGCGCCGGAGGTGATCGAATTCAGCGACGGTATCCTCAACGATGGAGGCTCCGAGGTGCGTTTCAGCGGGACCTACAAACATCCGGTGAACGCATGGCGCGCCGGCGATGCTGTGTTCGAGGCTTCCACCGGCAACCTACCCACGTCGCGCATTCAGCACATTACGGCACCGGTATCGGCGATTCTCAGCGGGCGCGTGCAAGGCAGCGGGTCCATCAGCGGAAGCACCTTTACTCTCGCCTCCGCAAGCGCGAACGTCGTAGCGCGGCAGATCGTGGCGGATGGGCGCAGCATCGGCGAAGCGGCCCTGAACGCGCAGACGCGCGGCTCGGATCTCACGGTCACCGCCAGCGGTTCGCTCCGTGAATCGCGCATCGACGCAAGCGGAACCTGGAAGCTTGAGGGTGACGCGCCGGGTGCGGCGACGATTCGTTTCTCCCGCATCAGCATTGACTCGCTGCAGTCTTTGCTAAATGCGCCTGCGTCTTCGGTGGAGGGCTTTGTGGAGGGCGAGGCCACCATCAACGTCGCGTTGCAGAAGCCGCGCGATTTCCGGGCGGAGGTGCGCCTAGCCAACGTGCAGGCGAGTCCGAAACAGGACCCGGCACCGCGGCTCAGTCTGACGGCGGAGGATGTGACGCTGCGCAACAGCCAGCCTGTTGTGTTGGACGTGACGGCGCAAAGCGCAACTGTGCGGGCGGCGCGGTTCACAGGACGCAATACGCAGATGGATGTTGCAGGCGAGGTGCCCTTTGCTGCGCAAGCCAGCGCCAATCTCACGGTGCGCGGCAACATCGACCTGGTGATTCTGCAACTGCTGCGTTCCGACTTGCAGGCCCGCGGAAACGCCGGGGTGAACGCCAACATCCGAGGCAGCCTGCAGGATCCTAACGTCAGCGGGCAACTGACTCTCGCAGGCGCATCGCTCTATCTGGGAGACCTGCCGAATGGAGTCGACAACGCTTCCGGCACCATTCTGTTTGATCGCCGCCGGGCCACCGTCCAGCAACTCACCGCGGAAACCGGCGGTGGCCAAGTGAGCTTCGGCGGCTTCCTGGAATTCGGTGACGCCCTGGTCTATCGCCTGCAAGCCCACGCCCGCCGTGTTCGCGTGCGCTACCCGCAGGACGTCAGCACCACCTTCGACGCGGAGCTCGCGCTCAACGGCACCTCGGAGGCCAGCACGCTTTCCGGCGCGGTCACGTTGAGCCGCTCGGCTTTCACGGTGAGCGCCGACCTTGGGCAACTGCTGGCGGATTCTTCGCAGCCTGCGGCCACCGTCGACACGGGCAATGAGTACCTCACGGGCATGCAGCTGGATGTGCGGATCGTGAACGGCTCGAATTTCCAGCTGGAGACGTCGCTCGCCTCAGGCGTCGAAGCCGACGTGGATCTGCAACTGCGGGGCACGCCGTCGCGGCCGGGACTGCGCGGGTTGATCACCATCAACCGCGGCCTGGTGCAAGTATTCGGCAACCAATACACGCTGGAACGCGGCGATATCCGGTTCCTGAATCCGGTGAAGATCGAATCCACCATGGACTTGGACCTGAGCACACGCGCGCGCGGCGTCACGGTGAACATCAGCGTATCGGGCACGATGAACGCTTTCAAATCAAACTACAGTTCCGACCCGCCGCTACAGTCCTCTGAGATCATCGCGCTGCTGGCCGTGGGACGCGATCCGTCGCTTTCGTCCAGCCAAACGGCTCCCGGCGTGGTCAGCAACTCCGCTAATAGCGCGATGGGCGCGGGCGCGAATCTGATGGGCCAGGCGCTGTCCGCGCAGCTGTCGAATCAGGTGCAGCGCTTCTTCGGCGCGAGCCGCGTGAAGATCGACCCTACACTGACCGGCGTCGACAACATCCCGCAAGCGCGGCTCACGCTGGAGCAGCAGGTATCCAA
The DNA here is from genome assembly GCA_947446025.1 of Bryobacterales bacterium. GTDB lineage: Bacteria > Acidobacteriota > Terriglobia > Bryobacterales > Bryobacteraceae > Palsa-187. Next base: position 26,792 of record CANFEY010000040.1, on the reverse strand, counting down.
GGACATCACGCTCACTTACATCACGAACCTCAACCGCACGCAGGAGCAGATCGTGCGCGTGCAGTGGGACGTGAGCCGGAATTGGTCGGCCGTGGCCGTGCGCGATCCGAACGGGTTGTTCGGGATCGACTTCCAGTTCCGCAAGCGGTTCTGACTACTTGCGCGCCAAGTGCAGCGCCACGGCACCGCCGGTCATGCGTTCAAATTCTACGTGCGCGAACCCGGCGCTCCGCATCTGCGACGCTAGTTCATCGGCTCCGGGAAAGCGGCCGATGGATTCCGGCAGGTAAGAATACGCATCCTGTGAGCCGGACACCATGCCGCCCACCCATGGCAGCACGCGCGTCGAGAAGAATCCGTACAGCGCACCGAAGGCCGCGTTGGTGGGCTGCGAAAATTCCAGCACCGCCGCCACCCCGCCGGGTTTGAGCACGCGCAGCATTTCTTTCATCCCGCGCTCATAGTTGGCGAGGTTACGGAAGCCGAAGGCTACGGTGATGAGGTCGAGTGACGCGTCAGCCAGCGGCAGCGCCAACGCGTCGGCTTCAAACAGCGGTGTGCGGAACCGCTTGGCGGCAACTTTGCGGTTGGCTTCCACCAGCATGGGATGACAGAAGTCGCTGCCGATCACGGCCTTGCCGCTGCGCTCCTCCATCGCCAGAAATACGTCGCCCGTGCCGCAGCACAAATCGAGCACACGGACGTTGGGACGCGTGAGAATTTCCGCCACACGATCCACCGTGCGGGCGCGCCAACGCTTATCCAAGTTGAACGACAACACGTGGTTGAGCAGGTCATAACGTCCGGCGATGCGCCCGAACATGCCCCGGACCCAACGCGAAGCCTCCTGCTCACTGGCCGCGCCGCGCGGAGTGGTGCCGGTGGTCATGCGCGCAGCGCCATGTGGATGGATTCCAGCACCAGCGCGTCGTCCACGCCGGAGACAATCGCCACTTCGCCGATCTTCACCGGCAGCACGAAGTGAATTTTGCCTTGCACAGTTTTCTTGTCGCTCCTGAGCCGCGCAGCCAGCCGCTCCGCCGCGATGCCTTCGGTCGCGGGAATGGGTCCGTACTTCGAGACCACCGCATGAATCGCGTCCGCGTCCACAGACGAAACGCGTCCCAGCTTCTCCGCCAAGTGCGTCGCCGCGTGCATGCCCCAGGCGACGGCTTCGCCGTGCAGAAAGCGTGCGTACTTGGTCTCCGCTTCCAGCGAATGCCCGAAGGTGTGGCCAAAATTGAGGATGCGCCGCAGGTCGCCTTCGCGTTCATCGGCGGTGACGACTTCGGCTTTGATGCGCACCGCGCCCGCGATCACGGCTTCCACCACCGCGGCATCCTGCCGCAACACCGCGGCGGACTGCTCGTCCAAGGTGCGGAACAGCTCCGCGTCACGGATAATTCCGCTCTTGACGATCTCATACAGGCCCGCCCGGTATTCGCGCTCTGGCAGCGTCTTCAAAACGTCGGGGTCGATCAACACGGCCAGTGGCTGATGGAAGCTCCCGATGAGGTTTTTCCCGTTGACCAGATTCGCTCCGGTCTTGCCGCCCACCGCCGCGTCCACTTGCGCAAGTAGTGTAGTCGGGACTTGGATCACCGGAATGCCGCGCATGAAAATCGCGGCCAGGAATCCGCCAAGATCGCCGACGATGCCTCCGCCGAACGCGATGACGATGCTGGAGCGGTCGCCGCCGGCCTCCACCATCTGGTCCGCCAGCGCTTCTACCTGCGTGAGCCGCTTGTTCGGCTCTCCGCCGGGGAAAAATAACACGCAATGCGGACGCGTTCCAAGAGCGCGCTTCAACCGCTCCCCGTGCAATTCCCACACATCCGCCGTGGTGACGACGAAGACGATTCCGGCGCGCGCAGGGATAAATTCGGCCACGCGGCCCACACAGCCGCGCTCCACGATGGCGTCATAGGCACGCTGCGGCGTGTCGACGCGAAAACTGGGCATATAGTTCGTTGTACCATGAGCAGTGTTGAAGCAACGCACTCCGCCTTATTTTCTACTGCTCCTTTTCTTCGCGATCCCCCTTGACAGCGTGCATCCGGCCACGGTGTTGATGGCCGCGCCGGCGATCCTGATTGCCTCGGTGATGATCGCTTGGGCGGCGGAATCGGCGCAGTTTTTTATCGCCCAAGGCTTCGCGCTGGCCATCCTGGCGTGGCTGCAAACGCTGCCGGAGTTCGCCGTCGAAGCCGTGCTGGCGTGGAAACAGCAAGTCCCGCTCTTGCTCGCAAACCTTACGGGCGCGCTGCGCCTGCTCACAGGTTTCGGCTGGCCGGTGATCTACCTCACGGCATCCCTGGCGAAGCGCCGCCGCGGCGAAGGACAATTGCACTTCATCCAGCTGGAAAAGGAACAGTGCGTGGAAGTGGTCGGCTTGATCGGCCCGCTGCTCTACATTGCGGTCATCACCGCCAAGTCGAGCCTCACGGTCTACGACGCAGGCGTCCTCACCGCCATCTACGTCGCCTACCTGCTGGTGCTCAGCAGGATGCCGCCGCAAGATCCCGACGAAATTCACGAACTCGAAGTTGTTCCGCGCACCATTGTCACCGCCCCCCGCTTGCGACGGATTTTCTACATCTCTTCGCTCTTCACCGCGGGCGGGCTGCTCATCTACTTTTCAGCCGAGCCGTTCCTTGCCAGCCTGCTCTCCATCTCCACCATGGTGGGCATCCCGTCGTTCATCTTCATTCAATGGGTGGCACCCCTGGTCTCCGAATTCCCCGAAATGGCGTCGACCTTCTACTGGGCGCGCACAGTGGAAAAAGCCCCCATGGCGCTGATGAACATGGTATCCAGCAACATTAACCAGTGGACTCTGTTGCCCGCGATGCTTTCCGTGGTCTACGTGTGGAGCGTGGGCAGCATCCAGCCGATCCCGTTCGATGAGCATCAGCAACTGGAGCTGATTCTCACTCTTGGGCAAGCCGTCATCGGCCTGCTGTTCCTGGTGAACATGCGTCTGGCCTGGTGGGAAGCAGCGCTCATGCTGGTCTTCTTCGCCATCCCGTTCGCGGACGCAAGACTTGCGCAGCCGGTCGCGGTGCTCCAGTTTGCGTGGGTGGGCATGCAGGTGATCCGCATGATAGCCCGCGGCCGGTTACCTGAGGCGCTGGTCTACTTCGGCGAAGTTTGGCGCACGCACGTCAGGCCCCGTTCTTCTTGAACCAAACCAGCAGCTTCGCCCACGCGTCCTGGGCAGCTTCCTTGTTGTAGCTGGGACGATAGTCGGCGTGGAACCCATGTTCGGCGTTGGGATAGACGTTGATCTCAGACTTGCTGTCCACGACGCTCAGCGAAGTCTTCATTTTGGTCACCGAACTCTGGGGAATGCCGGTATCTTTGGCACCGTAGAATCCGATGACAGGCGCGCGCAGGCCGCCTGCGTAGTCGATGGGATTCTTCGGCGTCATCGCGTTTGAATCGCCTTCCAGCCGCCCATAAAACGCCGCACCCGCCTTGACGTTGCCGCTCAGCGCCGCATACATCCACACGATCCGCCCGCCCCAGCAGAACCCTGTAATCGCCACGCGCTGGGCATTGCCGCGCGAACTGCGGCCCGCCCACATGACCGCGGCATCTAGGTCGCTGATTACTTGCGCATCTGGCACTTTCGACACAACCGTGCTGATGATCTGCTGCACATCAGTGATCTTAGAAACGTCGCCCTGGCGCGCAAACAGCTCGGGCGCGACGGCGCAATAGCCGGCCTTCGCGAAGCGGCGGCACACATCCTTGATGTGCTCATGGACGCCGAAAATTTCCTGCACCACCAGCACGATGGGGAAATTGCCGCCGCGCGAGGGCATGGCCCGGTAGCCCGGAATCTGGCCGCCTGCAACCGGGATTTGCACCTCGCCCGCCGTCAGGCCAGCCGCGTCCGTCGTGATGGTCTGCGCGCCCGCTGGACTCACTGCCATCGCAAAGCCGACGGCCAATTTCGTCACCAGAAACTGACGCCGGTTCTCCGGCTCGATCTCTGGAAGCAAACTTTTCAGATCAGAAGAGGCCATCTGCGTATTGTATTCGGCCTAGGCCCGTAGCAGTTGCGCCGCCCGCTCCGCGATCCACAACGTGGCCGCGTTGGGATGCGCGCGCGGCACTTGCGGCATCACCGATGCGTCCGCGACGCGCAGCCCGGCCACCCCAAGCACGCGCAAGCCGGCATCCACAACCGAACCCATTCCGCACGACCCCGTGGGGTGATAGAGCGTCTGCCCCCACTGCCGGACGTGCTCTTCAGCGTCCAACACCTGCCCATTCACCGGAGCGCCGCGATACTTCGCCAGCGCCGCCTGCTCCAGCAAACGCCGCGCGAAGCGGACACCTTCGCTGAGCCGCTCCAGGTCGGTTGCGTCCGATAGGTACCCCGGGTCGATCCGCGGCGCATCGTCGGGATTGGCGGAGGCCAAGCGAATCCGCCCCCGGCTCTTCGGCGTGAGCAACACCGGGATCAAGCTGAACCCGTGCCCGCCCGGCGCGGCGAACCCGTGGTCCACGTAGTGCCCCGCTGCAAAGACGATCTCAAGGTCGCATGCCGCCAGGCCAGCTTTCGACTGCACCATTGCGCCCACTTCCGCGCCGTTTGACGCCAAGGGACCGGTACCCGTCAGCCGGTATTTCCACTCATTGGCGAACGTGGCCGCGCCGCTGAAGGACACGGGCTCCAGGCAGAAGTACGATACGGGAGCAGCCAGATGATCCTGCAAATTCCTGCCCACGCCTGCCACGTCGGCCACCACCGCCACGCCGCATGCTTCCAGATCCGCTGCTGGGCCGATGCCGGAGAGCAGCAACAAGTGCGGGGACCCGACCGCCCCCGCGCACAACACGATCTCGCGCGTGACCGCGACGGTCTGCACCACTCCCGCGCGCGAATATTCCACGCCGCTGGCGCGTGTCCCTTCGCACAACACGCGCCGCACGTGGACGCTGGTCCACACAGTAAGGTTGCCGCGCTGCAGGGCAGGCCGCAAGTAAGCGTCCGCCGCGCTCCAGCGTTTGCCGTTTTTGATGTTCAGGCGGAAGGGCGCGGCAACGGGCTGGGACGCGTCGGTAATCGCCGCCGCGCCCGGCAGTCCGGCGGCTTCGCAGGCGTCCAGGAATGCGGCGGAGAGCGGATTCAACTCCGCCACCGGCTCGGAGTGCAGCAGATCCGCGGGCATCGCCTCCCAGCCGGGAGCATCCCACTCGGCGAAATCCGCGGCGCAGGCCTGCATGTGGACCATGCCGTTTATCGACCCGCTGCCCCCCAGCATCTTGCCACGCGGCCAATAGAGATGGCGATTCGCCAAGCCGACTTGCGGCTCGGTCCAGAAGTTCCAATCGAGCGGGGTCTGGAACATCTTCGGAAACGCCAGCGGCGTGCGGATCAGGCGGGCGCGGTCGGGCGGCCCGGCCTCCATCAGCAAGACCCGGACCGCTGGATCCTCGGATAATCGTGCCGCCAGCGCGCACCCCGCCGTGCCTGCGCCAATGACGACGTAATCAAACACAGAGAACCCGGTCGAGCCAGGCCAAATACGCCTCGCTGCCATCCACCACCGGCAGCGCGATCACCTCGGGCACTTCGTAGGAATGCGCGTTCACGATGGCGTCCCGCAGCCGATCGAACAAATCACGGCGGGACTTGATGATCAGCAGCCACTCTCCGGCTTCTTCGATCTTTCCCTGCCAGCGGTAGACGCTGCGCGCACCCGGCACGATGTTGACGCAGGCGGCCAAGTTCTGTTCGACTAACGCGCGGGCCAGAGCCGCGGCACTTTCCTCCGTGCCGCATGCCGAGAGCACGACGATCTTGCCGGTCACCTCAGGATTCCCTTCGCCCGAGCGTCCGCGGTTGCGCCGCGATCTTCCTTAATCGCGTCTTTAAGGCCTACGCCGTCCTTTTTGTCCGCGCGGGGGACTTCGGCGGGGTATTTTGCCACACGCTTCCGTGCATCGGCGGCTTTCTTCTTGTCCGCGGCCATCCCCGCGAACTTCTCGAAGGCTTCGCGAGCGGCGGCGAAATTTTTCAGCTTCTCATTCGCCTCACCTAGCTTGAAGAAGCCGTCCGCGTTGCCGTCGTCCCACAACGTAGCTTCGCGATAACGGTAGGCCGCGCCCTTGAAGTTCCCGCGCTTCATGTAAAAGTCGCCGGTGGAGATTTCCTTCTTGGCCTGCAGCGGATTGAAGCTGTATACCTTCGGCGTGGCCAGCGATTCGTCTTCCTCTGGCGGCTCGGCGTATTTGGGCGGATTCGGGTCCGGCGGTGGGGGCGGCAGCAACTGCGCCCACGCGCACCCCGCGCCAATCAGAACCACTAGAGCCGCACGTCTCACGACTTCAGTATAAGCGGCTTGCCCGCCTCAGAACGTGAACCGGGCGATCATGGTTCCGGTCCTTCCCGTAAGGATGGGCGCAATCGCGGTAGTCGGCTGGCTGCCCAGCGTGGCAAAGGTGTTGATGACGCCGAATCCGCCGGAATTGATCCCGGCGGTCTTGGTCACCGGGTTCTGCGGGTTCGTCGTGATGGGGTTCGGCAGCAGCGTGCGGTTGAAGATGTTGACGAACTCGGCGCGGATCTGGAAATTCATTCGCTCGTTGATCCGGAAGTTGCGGCCAAAGTTCGCATTCTCCACGGGACGGCGCGGACCGCGGAAATCGGTGTAGAGCGTCCCCGGAGCAGTACAGGTCGCGTTCGCGGGGCAGGCAGCCCAGGCGTTCGGATTCAGCACCTGTTGCGTACCCGGGCTGTAGCTGTGGATGTCATTGATGTCCACGTTGTACAGAGGCTGACCCGCAACACGCGTGTTCTGGCTGGTCAGGAAATTCGCCGTGGGGCTGGCAGGAGGCGTGAGGAACTGGCCGCTTTGGTAGATTGCAAAGCCGCCGATCTGCCAATCCGCCAGGATGGTGTTCGCAACTTTATTGAGGAAGTTTGCCTTGGGAGTGGTGTAGACGAAGTTGAAGGTCAGCGCGTGCGGAGGAATGTTCTGCAATGAATTTTCGCTGCTGTTGGGATTGAAGAAGTCCTGCCGGCTGGCCCGCGTAAAGCCCTTGGCGAAGGTATACGCCCCGCTGGCCTGCAAGCCGTGCGAGAAGCGCTTGGTGGCCTTCATTTGCAGCGAATCGTAACTGGTGTTCCCGGTGGCCGAACCCTGCGGGAGCAGATTCCCGAACTGCGGGAAGGGGTAAAGGCTGCCCTGCAATGTGGTGTTGGTGGGAAAGCCGGAATACGGGAGAAGGTTGGGAAAGCCGCGCAACGCCGCATTCTGGATCACCGCAGCACTACTGATCGGCGTGCCTAACAGAACGCGGTCGTTGTTGTTGTTGTAGCTGGAACTGGCACACACGCCGCCGCCGCTCGCGCACGGGCCGGTTCCCGGGTAAGGGAACAAGCCGTTGGCTGCATACCGTTGCGGGGAGATTTGGCTCAAGAAGCCGAGCGGACCGCTCAGCCACACGACCCGGTTACCCACGTAGGACGCTTCCATGACAAAGCTCGGCGTAATCTCGCGCTGAATGCCGAAGCTGAACTGGTTGGCGCGCGGCGGGCGATTTTGGTTCGCGTCGGCCATATTCGGCGCGGCGATTGTACCCAGAACCGGGAAGCGGTTCGGATCGGTCACGGGGAAAGCCGGCGTCGCGATGGAGCCGGGGGTCTGAATGTTCACGAATTGCGCCGCCGCCGGGACATAACCAGGGCTGTTGGCGGACACAGGATAGGTTCCGTTGGTGCTCACCAGACCGCCTCCCGCTCCGAACACAGCTGTGTAGACGATGCCCCATCCACCGCGGAGCACAGTCTTGGAGTCGAGCTGATAGGCGACACCCAGCCGCGGCCCAAACGCTAAAGGATAGGTCTTTTGATAGAAGTCGCATTTGCAGGTGGTGGCGAACAACGTGGCGCCGGGGTGGCCGCCGGCATTGGCGTTCGGGGCGGTGGGATCAAACCGTCCTAAGCGCCCGTATTGTTCACGGTTCTGCGTGGCCATATCCCAGCGCAAGCCGTAATCCAGTGTGAGTTTGCGCGTCACCTTCCAAGTGTCTTGCAGGAACAGACCCCACTGTTGATAGCCCCTGCGGGTGGAATTCGGCGCGGACTGGTTGGTGGAATTATAGTCGCCCAGCAGCCAGCTGGCGAATCCGAAACCGGTGTTGAATCCGAGGAACGCATTGGCCGGAGTGAAGGGCACCGAGGTCGCATTCACTCCGCTGGCTAGCGTAACGCCGGCATAGTTCTGGATGGGTGTTCCCTGGTAGTAGACTTCGGCACCGAGTTTGGTGGTGTGCTGGCCGTGAACCCACGTCGCGTTGGCGTTGTAGGTGGGCTTGTTATCGTGGTACACGCTCTGGATTTGACCGTTGGTCCCCATGTTTTGCATGCCGCCGAAGAGCGCGTTCGACATGCCGGTAAGAGAGGGAAACTGGCGATTCTGCACAAAGCCGGTGAGACCGAAATCCGCAGGCTTGAAATCGAGGAATGCTGCGCGGTCACTGAACGTGGTGTAGTAATAGCCCACGCCGAGGTGCAGCAGAATGGTCGGCGATACCGTGCGGTCGTAGTTCAACCGCTCCACCCAGCCCTTGATGAAATTCCCGCGGTACCCGCCGATCATCAGCGGAAGACCGTCGGCACCCTGCGGCCCGCCTGGGGAAACCTGATTCTCCAGATTGGTCTCCTGGATGTAGAAGGACAACTTGTCCTTACTGGTAATCGAGTGATCGATCTTCGCCGATGGGATCACCGAATAGCGTTGGCTGGGGACGACGCCGAGGTAGTTGCCAATGAGATTGGAGTTCTGCGCCTTCACTCCCAGCGAGTCGACGAGATTCAGGAACTTGACCGTCGTGGGATCGAAGCGGGACACAGGAATGATGTTCCCAGGGAACGGATTCGCATAACCTTGGCCGGTTAGAGGGCCGGACGTGGCCGCGGCGCGCGAAGCCGGATCGTAGATCGTGTTGGCAAAAATCTGGCGGCCAAGAGGGTCCAACTGCGTGCCGCCCAGTGGCGTTGACGGAATTCCGAGGCCGGCGCACAGGCTGCAGTTGCCGTTGGGTGAGATCGCCGAGAAATCGCCGCGCAAATAGGCCGGCGCGGGGACCGTCACGTTCTGAATAATCTTGGAGGTTTCCAGATACTGCTCGTAGTTGAAGAAGAAGAAGGTTCTATTTTTCCCGTCATAGATTTTGGGAATACTGAGTGGGCCGCCCAGCGTGCCGCCGAAATCATTGCGGCGGGCCGTCGGCCGGACCTTCCCGCCTCCCGAAAGGTTCTGGCTGTAGGCGTTGCCCGCGTTCAGGAATTCGTTGACAAAGTAGTCATAGCCCGTGCCGTGATACTGATTGGTGCCGGACTTCATAATGAAGTTCATCAGCACGGAGCCTGTGGTGCCGAATTCGGCGGCGTAGTTGCTGGTCTGGAACGCGACTTCTTCAATCGCGTCCACACCGGGCTGCGCCATCGCTTCGTAGGCCAGCGCCTTGGGCGTCGCGTCCATGCCTTCGATGCGGATGGATGCCTGCGCGCTGGAACCGTTGAACGTGCCCACGTTATAGCCCGGCAAGTTGTAGCCGGAAGAACCCGGCAGAGATTGAATCACGTTGAACGGGTTGCGGATGGCGGTGGGTCCATTGCCCGCCAGGCCGACGCCCAGCAGCGGTAGATTGTTCATCTGCTTCAGCGTGACGCTGTGCGTGAAGTCGCCCGTCTCGGTCTTCAGCAGCGTGGCCTCGGCGGTGACCGTGACCGTTTCCGTAGTGCTGCCAACTTGCAGCGTGACGTCTTCCTTAACGACTTGCGTCGCCGCGACGGCGAGGTTGGTGTGCGTGTAGGTCTTGAATCCAGGTGCCTGCACCGTCACCACGTAGGAACCGATCGGCAGGCCGGACACCGAGTAGTTCCCGGTGTTGGTCGATTCGCCGCGGAAGATGCCTCCTGTGGCCGTGTTCTGAATCTCTACTGACGCGCCTGGCACAACCGCCCCGGCAGGATCGGAAACGGTGCCGGTGATGGTGCCGTTGCCTCCTTGCCCGAACATCAACGCCGCTGCCATCGCCAGACATGCAACCAGTTTGATCGTCATTGAGGTATTCTCCTGGACTGAATTGGACGCGGTGAAGCGAACAGATCTGAGACAGTATAGTCCCGTTGGCGGCGGAAAGGAAGGCCGAAATGGAGGCCGAGGTGAGGGATAAGGGGGTTGCCATGCCCACCGCTACACGGACCCGCTTTCGAGTAGAGCTGAACAACCGAGTCGCCGCCCGCGTTCAAAAGCTGGCGGTCGGAGAAGACCTCAGCATCAGCAAGGCAATCGAGTCACTGATCACATCGGGCCTCGACGAGCGCGCCCGCAAGCGCAAGTTCGTCACCAAGCTGAGCCAAAATCTGGCCAACACAGACGCGCGAGCACAAAACCGGATGGTGGATGAATTCCGGGACCTAATCCTCGGGCAGTAACCCATGCCCAAGATCCAGTGGGAGAAGCTGCCTCGTGCGATGTGGCAGCATCTGCGTCAACGCGCACAGGAGCGGCAGATTTCACAGGACGATCTTTTCGCAGTTGCGGAACGAAAGGCTCTCCATCCCGATGTTCCTGAAGACGAGTGGTTCAAAGACTTCGGATCCTTCAAACTATGCGGCAAAGGAACGCTGCCGTCCACGTTCCTGACGGCGGCCCAGGTCGCCCACGGGAAGCGGCTGTAGGCTGTGCCCCCGTACAATGCAGGTATAAGCCCTCTCTACCCAGACCTCCGCGAACGTGCAGCCGAGCTTCCCTCGCTGCCCGGCGTGTACCTCTACAAAGACGAACACGGCACCGTGCTCTACGTGGGCAAGGCGAAGAACCTGCGCAACCGCGTCCGCAGTTATTTCAATGAGGACCGGCTCAATGACACCAAGACCGGCACGCTGATCCACACCGCGCGGCAGATCGACTACATCCACGTCGATAACGAGAAGGAAGCGCTGGCGCTGGAGAACAATCTCATCAAGCAGTGGAAGCCGCGCTTCAACATCCTGCTGCGGGACGACAAGACCTATCCTTACATCAAGCTCACCGGCGAGAAGTATCCGCGCGTGTATGTCACGCGGCGTCTGAAGAAAGACGGGTCCACCTATTACGGACCGTACTTCCCAGGCAACCTGGCGTACCGCATCGTGAACCTGATCCACCGCAGCTTCAAGGTCCCGTCCTGCAAGGTGGACCTGACCAAGAAACACTCGCACGCGTGCCTGGAGTTCCACATCCACCGCTGCCACGGCCCGTGCGTCGAAGGCCTGGTCACAGACGAGCGTTACGCCGAGGCCGCGCGCGACACGCGACTGTTCCTCGAAGGCCGCCATAAGGATTTGAGCGCATTGCTGAAGACTCGCATCGAAGCCGCCAGCGCCGCTATGCGCTATGAGGAAGCCGCCGCGCTGCATGAGCTGCAACGCACCGTGGAAGAAGTCAGCGAGAAGCAGAAAATGGCGACGGCGGAAGGCGACGACACCGATATCTTCGCCTACTACGCCGAGCTGCCCCTAGTCGCCGTGAACCTGTTCCACCTCCGCGGAGGCCACATCGTGGACCGCCGCGAGTTCTACTGGGAAGACCAGCACGAGCTCGATGCGCCGGAGTTTTTCTCGTCGCTCATCAAACAGCTCTACCTGAACGAGCCCTACGTCCCCGCCATCATCCACGTGCCCGTCGAGTTCGAAGACCGCGACGTGCTCGAAGAAGCGTTAAGCGAACGCCGCGGCCGCAAGGTGGAGATCCACACGCCGCAGCGCGGGTCCAAGAAAGCAATGCTGTCACTGGTGGAGTCGAACGCCCGCCACAGCTTCGAGCAGCGCTTCCGCGTCCTGAAGCCGTCGTCGGACGCGATCCAGCAGGCGCTCGCCGACGCACTGAATCTGGAAACCGCGCCCAGCCGCATCGAATGCTTCGACATCTCCCACATCCAAGGCACCGACAAGGTCGCGAGCATGGTGGTGTGGGAGGACGGCAAGATGAAAAAGTCCGACTACCGGAAGTTCATCATCCGCACGGTGGAAGGCAACAACGACTTCGCCAGCATGGCCGAGGTCATCACGCGCCGCTATGGTCGGTTGAAGGAGGAGGGCTCGAAGTTCCCAGGCTTGGTGTTCGTCGACGGAGGACTAGGCCAGCTCCACGCCGCCGCGGCCGCGCTGGAAGAGCTCGGCATTACCGATCAGCCGCTAGCCTCAATCGCGAAACGCGAAGAGTGGATTTACGTCTACGGCCAGGAGGACGAGCCCGTCATCCTGGACAAGTTCTCGCCGGTACTGCACCTGGTCCAGCAGGTCCGCGACGAAGCGCATCGTTTTGCGGTGACATTCCACCGTACGCGCCGCAACCAGTCGCGCCTCAAGGGCGAGCTGGCGCTGATCCCCGGCATCGGCGACAAAACATCGACCAAGCTGTTACGCGAATTCGGCAGCTTCGAGCGCGTCAAACAAGCCAGCGAAGACGACCTCGCCGCTCACGTAGGCCGCGGCGCCGCCCGCAAACTCCGCGCCGCGCTGCACAGACAAATGGAATAGTCGTGGAAGTTAGCGAATTGTAGCGCCACTGACACGGAAACTGTGTAATACCACCCGGGAAGATTTCCGTTGGGAGGACTTTATCGTGAAAATAACCGGCCCAAATCAATATGAAGTCGTGGATGGCGAGGTCATTCGCGTCACTGTGGAAGCGGTGGGCATCCCCTACAACGCATCCTACGGGCCTCATACGAACGGCGCGTTGTGGACGATTACTCAGCACGCTACGGCTCAAATTCCGAAGCAGATTCAAGAATTCACCGTGCCCAAGTCTGACGGACGATTTGAGATCACCTACGGTTTCGGCCCGGCTCCCGCCGATGGAGCACACTACCTGCGCACCGTCGAAAGTGGTGGGGTAGTGGACGGGCCCTTTCGTGTGCGAGTCATCGAGGGGTTCTCGAATCTTTCGGTCCCCTATTTCTTCGATACTGTACAGCCTGCAAAGAAGAATGCAAAAAAGAAAAAGCCGGCAGGGAAAAAGAAGAACGGTTAAAGGGAGGCATCAGATGTTCGTTCGCAAAACGATTGTATTTCTTGCGCTGTTCAGTGGGTTCAATTCGGCGTATGCCTCCGTGTGCGAAAACGTGATCGATGCCGAGGTGAAGAAATATACCGCAAACGGCAAGTGTGACAATGCAGTTTGTCTCAATAGAGGGGGTCACCCCACCGCCATGTCCCAAATATGAGACATCCCGTAGTTAGGCCGGTCATTTTTCATCCGAAGGCGCGAGCGGTGATTCAAACCTTACCGGAAGAAGCGCGGAACGTGATCGGACGAGGCTTATAGCGCCTCCAGTTAGGAGAGCATCTCAGTTTACCGGCAGCCAGGCCAATGCCCGACGTGGCGGCAGGCGTCTGGGAGCTTCGAGTACGAGACGTGCATGGGATCTACCGGGGGTTCTACTACGTCGCGTCCGTGCAAGGGGTATTCGTGTTCCACGCGTTCGAGACGAAGTCGCAAGCAACGTCGGTCGCGGAGATCAGGCTTGCTGGAAAACGGCTGAAAGTGATGCTATGAGCACGCCAAGAACATTTGCCGCCCACACACCCGAAGAGCTGGCAAAAGCCCTGGGACTCTCCGCGGCGGATGCCCAGGAGTGGAAGGTCCCGCACGATCTCTCCAAGCGGCTGCGGCGCATTGTTCAGCAGAAAAACCTGACGCACGCCGAGTTGGCCCGCCGGGCGATGACCTCCCGGTCGCGAGTCACCGCTGTGCTGAACGACAACCTCGGACACGTCTCCACAGACCTGCTCATCCGCATGCTGGCCGCGCTAGGCTACCGCGTAAAGGTCACGGTCACCCGTAGGGCTGCATAGCTACTCGTACCGCATCGACTCCACCGGAGTAATCTTCGTCGCGCTCCAGGCCGGGTAAATCGTCGCCAGCAAGCTCACCGCCATCGCCGCCGCGGAAATCCAGATCGCGTCGGACCAATTCGCCTCCAGCGGAAGATACTTCAGCGAATACACCGTCTGATCCAACTGCAGCCACTGATAGCGGTCCGCGAAATAGCTGATCCCATAGCCCAGCGCCAACCCGAGCACAATCCCGATCCCCCCGATGATCGCGCCCTTGTACACAAAAATCCGCCGGATCTGCCCCACCTTGGCCCCCATCGCCATCAGGATCGCGATGTCCCGGTGCTTCTCCATGACCATCATGACCAGCGTGGTCAGAATGTTTAGCGCGGCCACCAGTTGGATCAGGCTGATCGTGATCACCGAGACCATCCGCTCCAGTTGGAACGCATCTAGAATCGACCGGTTCTGCTCCTGCCAGGTCTGCGCGGCCAGTTCCTTGCCGATCACCGCCTCCGCCGCCTTGGCCACCTCCGGCGCGGCGTAGATGTCGCTCAGATTCAGTTCAATGCTGTTGACGATGTCCGGGTATTTCCACAGCCGCTGCACATCCCCCAGCGCCATGAACGCGAGCCCGTTGTCGTAGTTATACATTCCGGATTCAAACAGCCCCGCCACCCGCGCCGTCTCAAATGTAGGCCGAGGCCCCAGCGGCGTCGCATCCATGATCAGCAGGTTTACCCGCGTGCCAACTTCTGCCCCCAACTGCTTGGCCGCCTCAACACCCAACAAGATCCCCGGAATCCCGTCATTCCCACGCATTGGCTCCAGCGACCCGGCCCTCAAGTGCAACAAAATGTCGGGCAGGAACCCGCCCTGGGCAAAGGAGAGCCCCTTGATGCTCATCCCCAGGTTGTTCAGCGGAGTACTGATCTGCGTAGCGTCATACAGCGCCGGCGACGCCGCTTGCACGCCCGGTAACTTCGCCAGCCGCCCCGCCACAGCCTGCCAACCCTCAATCCCCGGCCCACGTTGCTTCTCCATCACCATCACATGCGCAGTGGCCGCAAGAAACGTCCGCTGCGTGGTGTTCCGCAAGCCGTTGGTCACCGCCAGCGCAATCACCAGGGCCATGACCCCCGTCGCCACCCCGATGACCGAGATGACCGAAATGACAGAAATCATCACCTGCTTGCGCTTGGCGCGAAGGTAGCGGCCGGCGATGAAGAGTTCAAACATAAGAAAGAAGAATTCAGAATTCAGGAGTCAGAATTCAGAATGGTGTCGGTGTAGCGCGTTAGCATGCGGCTCACCTCCTCTAGTCGCTCCGTGAATTCGGTGCTTGGACCGTATTCCAGATCCTGAGCCAAGATTAGATAGTAGCGGCATTCCTCAAGCGACGCCTGCGCGATGTTTAGGAACCGCGGCTTGTCCGCTTTCCCCCGCCTTCGGAACCCCTCGGAGATGTTGGCCGGAACCGATACCGCCGCCCGCCTCAACTGCGACGACAGCCCGTAGACCTCAGACTTCGGGAACGCCGCCGAATATCTGTAGACGCCCAAAACCAGTTGGTGCGCCTTCTGCCACACCACCAAATCCTGAAACGTCTTCGCGCCCCGTTGAGCAGCCATTCTGAATTCTGACTCCTGAATTCTGAATTCTGAATTCTTCTTTACCGCAACTTCTCCACCATCCCAATCCCCCCCTCAGGCCGCAACAAGGGAAACAGAATCACGTCGCGAATCGACTTGCAATCCGTGAGAATCATTGTCAGCCGGTCGATCCCGATGCCTTCGCCGCCCGTGGGGGGCATGCCGTAGCTCATGGCTCGCAGATAGTCTTCGTCCATCTGGTGCGCTTCTTCGTCGCCCGCGGCCTTGCGGTCCAGTTGCATCAGGAAGCGGCTGCACTGCTCCGCTGGATCGTTCAACTCCGTGTACGCGTTGCCGATCTCCATGCCGGCGGCGTAGATCTCGAAGCGCTCCACAAAGCGCGGGTCGTCTTCGCGGCGCTTAGAGAGCGGCGACACTTCCACGGGATAGTCGTAAATGATGGTCGGCTGGAACAACATCGGCTCCACCTTCGCCTCGAACGCATGCACCAACGCGTCGCCGAACAGCGTCATGTCGCCTACTGCTTCTTGCATCGACATACGCCGCACGTTGCCGAAATCAAGTTCCTGGCCCTGATACTGGACCACCGTCGAACCCGTGGCATCCAGCGCCGTTCGCTTCAGCATCTCCACAGTCAGGTCCATCAAGCCGCGGTAATCGGTGTAGGCCTGATAAAACTCCAGCATCGTGAACTCCGGATTGTGGTGCGTCGAGATGCCTTCGTTGCGGAAGTTGCGGTTAATCTCATACACGCGATCCAACCCGCCTACGATCAAGCGCTTCAAATACAGTTCCGGCGCGATGCGCATATAGAGGTCGATGTCGAGCGTGTTGTGGTGCGTGACAAACGGCCGGGCCGTCGCGCCACCGTACACCGCCTGCATCATCGGCGTCTCCACTTCGACGAAGCCGCGCTCTTCCAGTTGCCGCCTCAGTGACGAGACGATCTTCGCCCGCGTCATGAACACCTTCTGTGAGTCCGCGTTCGCAATCAAGTCCAAGTAGCGTTGCCGATACCGGAGTTCCACATCTTCCAGCCCGTGAAACTTCTCCGGGAGCGTCATCAAAATCTTTGACAAGAACGTCAGCGTATCCACGTGAATCGATAACTCGCCCGTGCGAGTGCGGAAGACGTAGCCTTCCACGCCGACGATGTCGCCCATGTCGAGAATCTCGTACAGCTTGTAGTCGCGCTCGGAAACCCCGTCCTTGCGTACATAGACTTGCAAACGCTCGCCCGCCTGCATCAGGTGCATGAACCCGGCCTTGCCCATGCGCCGGATCGTCATGATGCGGCCCGCCAGCTTCACCCGTGGCCGGTCCACCAACTCCTCCGCCGTCTTCGGGCTATATTCGGCCAACACCTGAGTTACAGTGTGCGTGAAATCGAACCGCTGCCCGTAGCCGCGGAACCCCAGCGCCTCCACCTCAGCCACACGGCTGCGGCGTTGCGCAAACATTTCATCTTCAAGGGACATAGATGCAGTATAACTAGCGGCGGACGATAACTTCGCGCAAACTATCCCTCGTCAGAAAGAATTTCACGGAGTGAAAATTCTGAAAGAGCCTCTCCAGTGTCCGGTTGTTGAAAGGCTGCGAGGGCCTGCGCATCCCGCGTGTCTGCATCCCAATGGTGCGATGATCTACAATCCGGTAAGAGTAAGACTCGACCATCTGGGCCTGCTCATTGGCGTTGAACATAGCCAGCATATGACTGCCCGGACGCAGCATCCGCCACAGGCGCTCAATCACGGCCTCCAGCAATGGCCCCGACAAGTACTGCAAGGAGTCCCACAGCAGCGCCCCGTCGAAATGCTCGTCGGGGAAAGTCAGCGCGCGCTCCAGAAATTCTTCCACCTTGCGCGGGCTGGACTGGTTCTCAAAGAAATCCGGCCCGCCGAAGCAGCCATCCATTTGCAGTAACAGGTCGTCCGAGTACAAGCCATGCCCGTAGCCCGTGATAAAGCTGACGGTGCCCTGGTTCGCGCCGGCCAGGTCCAGAATGGTCATCCCCGCGCGGTCTTCTAGAGACGCGCAGAACTGGTCTAGGCCACTGCTGGTCCGTGTTTGCACTGCGGAGACTTAGTGCGAACCTTCCGCGGTTGCGGGCTTGGCCACGGGGGCAGCCGCCGCCACCGCCTGAGGCTTAGCCGGAGCCGCCGCCGGCGTCCGGATGATGTCGATGTTGCCCTTGAAGTACGCGCCGTCTTCGATCACAATGCGCGCGGTACGGATGTCGCCGACCAGTTTCGCTTCCTTGCGGATGTCGATCTTGTCTGACGCCTCCACATTGCCCGTCACCGACCCGATCACGCAAATTTCCTTCGCCTTGATCGTGGCGGAAACCTTTCCGTTGGGGCCAACGGTCAACCGGTGTTCCTGCAACTCCACCGTGCCCTCCACTTCGCCGTCAATGGTCAGGTCCTCACGGCTGAAAATCTGCCCCTTGACGATGACGGACTTGCCCAAAACCGCCGTCCCTCCCCGCGAAACAGGTTCTGGTGTTTCCATAGGGCGCGTGGGCATGGTCGACATAGGGATTCCTTCCTTGGCGGGTTCCGAACGGTGCTGAGGCGGGGCCGAAACAGGCTTTACGACGGGTTGCTCTTCTTTTTTTCGGCTCTTCCACAAGGACATCGGGACGCCTCCTTCCGTGACTGTCTCTACATACTACTACGCAGGGGAGAGAGGTGGAAACAGAATCGTTACGAATTCTTCGTAAGGTGCCGCCGCGCGGCCAGAAAGGCCAGCGCGAGTCCGGCCATGCCGAACGTGCTGGGCTCAGGCGTCGAAATCGATGCGCTGCCCAAAAAGTCGGTGTCGATCTTGAATTCGAAAACCTGCCCGCCGCCGAAGGTCACCGCGTTGTTGGTGAATGTCAACCGCAGACCTGCCCAAAGGTCCAGATTGGGGCTTGAACCAGACAGCTGTAGCGCGTTGAAGTACAACACCTGCGCCTCCGCCAGCGTTGTCCCGCCACTAGTGGTTTCGGCTGAGCGGCAGTTGCCGAACCCTTTTGTCTGGGTCTGTCCGCACGTGGCGTTCACATTAGGATGACCGGGATTCCCGCCCTTAGAGTCATCCACGTCCGGGTTGAACGCGGTGTTCCCCGGGATTCCGTTGAATTCCACGGACAGCAGCTGGTTACCCGCCCCTGCCGTGCGCAGATTCGAGATCACCCAGGTGGCCGAGTGTGTTTCCGACGTAGCCGGCGAAATAAAGACGTTGAATCCCACGCCGGCGCACATTGAATCCGCACCCACTATGGCGAACGTGCAAACTACCTGCGGACCCGAGGCAAACAAGGCCGTAACTGTCATGCCTGCCAGTTCCCCTGCATTTTGTCCCTGGTTTCCGATCGTCACGTCGTACGTCGTTCCAATCAAGTCGGCAGCCCCACTAATGGTGGAGGCCGACGCGGGAAATGCTCCCAAAGCCAAAAACAACCCCAACGAACGCACCAAATTTTCCATGAGACACAGCATTCACGCTAGCACGGAGAGTACTATTCGTACTAGTACAAATATGCGGGTCCCGCGTTTGCGGGTGCTCCAAAAGCACTCTCGAACTTTGAGTGGCAAATGCCGCACCGAGTGTAGTACTCTAAAAGTTCTGTCCCTGACGCACAGCCGCGTCAGGCCTCAGGTTCTCTCGAAAAGGATTCCTATGTACGCAGTCATCGAAACCGGCGGGAAGCAGTATCGAGTCACGCCAGGTCAGTCTCTGGAAGTAGAAACGCTCCCCGGCGACGTGGGCGCGCAGGTCGAATTCAGCCGCGTGTTGGCGATTGCTGATGGCGATGCGGTGAAGGCCGGTTCGGCAGTGGGCAGCGCCCGCGTCACGGCCACCATCAAGGCTCACGGCCGCGGTGAAAAGACCATCGTCTTCAAGTTCAAGCGCAAAAAGCAGTACCGGCGCACCCAGGGCCACCGCCAGAATTTCACCCGCGTGGAGGTCAGCGAGATCCTCGCTTAGTCAGCACCAATGGCACATAAAAAAGGCTTAGGCAGTTCAAAAAACGGTCGCGATTCTAATGCCCAACGGCTGGGCGTCAAGGCGTTCGGCGGTCAATTAGTTTCCGGCGGGTCGATCATCGTCCGTCAACGCGGCACCAAGATCAAGCCCGGCTTGAACGTGGGCGTGGGCAAGGACGACACCTTGTTCGCCAAGGTCACCGGCGTCATCGCCTTCCGTGACCGCGGGCGCATGGGCAAGTTCGTCAGCGTCGCCGCAGCAGAGTAATTACACTAGGGCCAGGGGCCACCGCGTGGTTGTAGCGGACTCCCTGGCCTTTCGTGTGTCTGGCCTTACCTCCCCCAGCACCGAACCGCGACTGTAAAGGAAGCGGACAGACGGCAAAATGTTCATAGACGAAGTTATCATCTCAGTCAAAGGCGGCGACGGCGGCAACGGCATCCTGGCGTTCCGGCGCGAAAAGTTCGTCCCCAAGGGCGGCCCCAGCGGCGGCGATGGCGGACGCGGCGGTGACGTCATCATGGTGGCCACTTCCGGCTACAACACTCTGTTGCACTTGCGCTACAACCCGGAGCATAAGGCCCAGCGCGGACGCCACGGCGAGGGCAGCAACAAGAAGGGCCACGACGGCACGGACGTGGAAATCGGCGTGCCCGTGGGTACCGTGGTCACGGACGCCGAGACAGGCGGCCTCATCCATGACTTCGCCGTAGAGGGCGACCGCTTCATCGTCGCCAAGGGCGGACGCGGCGGACGCGGCAACGCGCGCTTTATGTCGTCCACGCATCAAGCTCCCACCGAACACGAAGACGGCAAGCCTGGTCAGGAGCGTCGCCTGCAGCTCGAATTGAAGTTGCTGGCCGACGTTGGCTTAGTGGGTTTCCCGAACGCCGGCAAGTCGACGCTCATCTCCCGCATCTCCGCCGCGAAGCCGAAGATCGCTGACTATCCCTTCACCACGCTCGAACCCAACCTCGGCGTTGTCTCACCGGACGCCGACAACTACCGCACCTTCATCGTCGCCGACATTCCCGGCCTTATCGAAGGCGCGTCCGAAGGCCACGGCCTGGGCATCCAGTTCCTGCGTCACGTGGAGCGCACTCGCTTGCTGGCGCATCTGGTGGATGTTTCCGAATTTTCCACCCGCAAGCCGGCGGACGACTTCAAGATCGTGATGAAGGAGCTGGAGAAGTTCTCCGCGGAACTCGCAGCCAAGCCCATGATCCTGGTCGCCACGAAAATCGACGCCGCGCAGGACGCTAAGCGCATTGCCTCCCTGCGGGCGGTGGCGAAGCGCCGCAACTTGCCGTTCTTTAAGATCTCTTCCGCCACCGGCGAAGGGATTGAAGAACTGAAGCAAGCCATGGCGAAGCTGATCCTGCCGCCCGTCAACGACGAATAGCGTACAGGGTACTACGACAAGATCCCTTATGCAGGGAGATCTCCGCGTCGCCGATAGAGACTCATGCACAAGCAGCTTCTTCCTCTTTTCCTCTGCGCGGGCTTCGCTCTCGCCGCCGACAACCGTGGGTTCCCGGTTCAGTTTCAGAATTGCGTGGAATACGTCGGGACGGGCCCCGTGTCGCTAGCAAAAGCACAGGCGCTTGTACCCGCACCTTTCGTGATTGCGACCGACGCAAACGGTGACGCAACGGTAGTCGTCCGCGCCGCGCGTTGCACTTCGGTTAAGCTGGATGGTTTCGAAGCGGTTCCTGGAATTGTTTCCCACATCGGCGTGATGGTGGTTTCGCCGGACGGAACAGGTGACATCAACAACTACACGGTCGCCTACGCAACAGACTCGGACCGGCTGGCGCAACGCCTGGAGCGAGCCGGAATCCCCGCGTTGCTGGATGCGGATCTGGTGAAAGAGAACAACACCCCGGCCCTGTATGTGGAGGTCTCACCTGACGGCAAGGCGGGCTGGAGCATTACCGGAACCCAGACGGACAACGCATTTCTGACGATCCCGTTCCTGGCCAACTGGTGGTCAAAGAGTGACAAGGGGATCGCCAAGATGTCGACCAACATCCCTTCTATCACGTTCAAGTTCGCGCAGGGCACGATTCACACGCGCAGTTCCAGCAAGATCGGCAAACTGATTCAGGGCAACAGCTACTCGCAATTCGGCGTCCGCGCGTTCGACTTCAACGTGCGTGGCGAATTCGCCAGCGGCTTCATGGACACCACCCTTCGCTAGAGCTAGCGGGCGGAGACGCTGCTGGGAGCGCCGTATTCTTCGTTCGGCATGACAAAGACCGCTGCGATGTAGGCCATGAAGCCGACGCCATAGCAGAAGAAGCCGATCACCGCCAGGATGCGGATCAACCTTACGTCCACTTCTAGATAGTTCGCGAGTCCCGCACACACTCCGGCGATCCGCCGGCCTTGCCGGGGGCGCTCGAGAACCTTCCGCGTGGGCCGGTAGTTGGGCTGCTCCCCGCGCGTCGATTTCCCGCAGCCGGGGCAGAAGTTCGACCCCTGCTCACCCAGCGAAACGCCACATTGTGTGCAAAACATGAAAAAGCCTCCGTGCGTAAGAGTATACGCCGGAGGCTTTGCAAAAGTTCCGTTAGTTGGTTTGGGGGTCGGCCGCGGACGGATCCTTCGGTTTGGCTTCCTTGGCCGGCACCGCCACCTTCACCGGACTGAAGATGACGTGGGCGTTGCGGCCCTCCAGGCGCGGCTGGCCTTCGATGGTGCCGTACTCTTTCAGATCCTCAGCGAACCGGAGCAGCAGTTTCTTGCCCAGATCCACGTGGGCGATTTCGCGTCCACGGAACTGCACCACCGCCTTGACGCGGTTGCCCTCTTGCAGGAAGCGGACGGCGTGCTTCAGCTTGAAGTCGTAGTCGTGATCATCGGTGTTGGGGCGGAACTTCAGCTCTTTAACAAGGATGATGTGCTGCTTGCGCTTGGCCTCGTGCTGCTTCTTCTTGTTCTCGTACTGCCACTGGCCGTAGTCCATGGCCTTGGCAACGGGCGGCTCCGCCGTGGGGGACACCACGATCAGATCCAGCCCCAAATCCTTGGCTTTGCGGACAGCGACTAGCGTCGGAAGAATCTCAACCGACCCGTCGGGAAACACCGCGCGCACTTCGCGTGCACGGATGGCTTCATTGACGTTCTCGCGAATTCGAGGTCTGCGAGGCGGCATGCCTCTCGAAAAACCACCCATTAAGAACGTGACTCGAGGATAAAGATCGTCATGTTTCTGATAGTACCAGAATTTGCGCCCGCTGCAACCCCATGCGTTCAGCCTGGGGCTCTCTAGATCGGGGATTGAGTATACTGTCCCTATCTTGTCTCTATCTTGTCTGCCTGCCCCAATGCTCCCGAGCCGTGGAACCCGACTGGCTAGTCTGCCCCGCCTGCCTCAGCAAGCTTCCCGCCGCGGCGAATGAGGTGGCTACCGAAACCCCCTTCGCCAACTCTCCGGTTCGTTCCAGCACCACCGCCGACGAAGGCCGCTTCCCCGCGGGCACCGTGCTTGCGGGACGATACCGCGTGCTTGGATTGCTTGGCTCCGGATGTCGCCTACCAAATGTTTGGTGCTGACGTCATTGCGGACCGGAAGCACCAAGACCCCTACCCCACCGATCTCGTCCTACTCTGTTGCGAAATTCTCTCCCCCGAAGACCGCCTGGGCGCGACGCTCGCCAAGTGTGAGGAATACCACGCGTGGGGCGTGCCCTTTACGTAGGTCATCGACCCGGTCAAGCGAGCCGCTGGGAATACGCCGCGGATGGCGAGCCGGTCCGCGACACAGACACCTTCGCGCAGGGGAAATTTCCATTAGCGTCTCCGAACTTTTCGCGGCGCTGTCCTGATAAAATCGCAGAGTGCATCCCGCCATCCAAACGCGCGCCGTCGAGCCGGATATCACCGTCGTCGAACTCTCCGGGCGCCTGAACCTGGGCAATACGCTGCAATCCATCGAAAGCGCCATTCACAAGCTGATTGACGAGGGGGCCCGAAAGTTGGTCATCGACCTCGCCTCGCTCACTTACATCGATAGCGCCGGAATGGGGATGCTGATCGGCTGCAACGGGCGCATCGAACAGGCAGGTGGCCGCATGCGCATCGCGGGAGCCAAGGGGATGGTCGCCTCCTCTTTCGCTGTCGGGCATCTGGAGCGCATTCTTTCCTTCCACCCGGACGCCGACGCTGCCTGCGGCGGTTTTTAGTGGCAGGTCGGGAACAGTCGGGAACCTGCCCCACGTGCTTGGTCCGCGCTATGATACTGTAGTTGCGCCGCAGGAAGAGGAGATACCGAACCGAATGACCGCTACAGACCCCCGCGAAATAATTGACCAGTCCAAGATGACCACGGCCCAGATCGTGGTGGTTGTCCTTACCGTCTTACTCAATGCCATGGACGGCTTCGATGTGCTCTCCATCGCCTTCGCCTCGCCCGGAATCGCCGCGGAATGGGGCATTGACCGGGCTGAGCTTGGCATCGTGCTTTCGATGGAATTGATCGGCATGGCATTCGGGTCCATCTTCCTTGGAGGCGTCGCCGACAAGATCGGCCGGCGGCCCACGCTCCTCGGATGCCTCATCGTGATGGCGGCGGGTATGCTCGGCGCGACCTCGGCGTCCAGCCCGGTGATCCTCTCCGCCTGGCGCGTATTCACCGGCCTCGGCATCGGCGGCATGCTCTCCGCGACCAACGCGGTGGTGGGCGAATTCACCAGCAAGAAAGCGCGGGCGCTGTGCATCTCCATCATGGTGATCGGCTACCCGCTGGGCGCGGGCTTCGGCGGCTTGTATGCCTCCAGCCTCATCGGCCCCTACGGATGGCGCTCGGTCTTCTACCTGGGCGCGACGGCCACCGGCCTGCTGCTGCCGCTGCTGTACTTTACGGTTCCCGAATCCGTGCATTGGCTGACCCGCAAACAGCCGGAAGGCGCGCTGGGCTTGGTCAATAACTCGCTGTCGAAGTTGGGCCTGCCCACCGTAACTTCGCTGCCCGTCATCACGGCGGACGATAAGAAGAAGTCCATCGGGGACATTTTCTCGCCCGCCCTCATCGCTACCACCGTGACCGTGACCGCGGTGTACTTCCTGCACATCCTCACGTTCTACTTCCTGGTGAAATGGACCCCGCAGATCCTGACGATGATGAAGTTCTCCCCAGCCGGCGCGGGCACGGTGCTAGCCCTGGCCAACCTCGGCGGAGCCGCGGGTGGAGCCGTCTTCGGCGTGCTCACAGCGCGCTTTGGGCTGAAGCCGCTCACCGTCACCATCCTTCTGCTGAACGCGGTTGCCGTAGCCACCTTTGGCCGCAGCCCCGCGGACCTGACCACATTGACGTGGCTCGCCATCATCGTGGGCTTCTGCGGCAACGCCGCGATCTCTGGACTGTACTCCATCGTCGCCTACGCCTTCCCGACCCACGTGAAGGCCACCGGAACCGGCTTCGTCGTCGGCGTCGGCCGCGGCGGAGCGGTACTGTCCCCGATCCTCGCCGGGTATTTGCTGGAGGCCGAAATGGGCCTGCCCACGGTCGCGCTTATCATGGGCATCGGCTCCCTGCTGGCCGCGTTTGTGCTGATGACCCTGAAGATGGGCAGCTCTCAGCCCACCCTCAAGGGCAAAGCGTAGGCCGTGCGCTGGTGGATCATCGCGCTGCTGTTCGTCGCCACCACCATCAACTATTTGGACCGGGGCATCCTCGGCGTCCTGCTGCCTGAAATCCAGAAGGAGCTGAATTTCTCCCAAGCCGCTTACGGAGAAATCACCTTCTGGTTCCAATTCGCCTACGGCATCGGCGCTCTCTTCGGTGCCCGTCTCCTCAATACCTATGGAACCCGCGTCGGCTTCGGCCTCGCCGCCGGATTTTGGAGCACGGCCGGCATGCTCACGGCCCTTGCCACCACACCGCTTCACTTCGGAGCGCTGCGACTGGCGCTGGGACTGGGCGAATCCCCCAACTTCCCAGCCATCAACAAAGCCCTGGCAGAATGGTTCCCCGCCAACCAGAAAGCGCTGGCGATGGGCTTCGTCAACTCCGGCGTGAACTTCGCCAGCGTGATCGGACCGCCGCTGTTCATCTGGATCGCCGCGAGCTGGAGCTGGCAAGCCTGCTTCGCCGTCATGGGCGCGCTAGGGTTCCTGTGGCTCCCGCTTTGGCTGCTCACCACGCCGAAGTCCACGCCATCTCTACCGAGCAATGACCACACGGGAGCGGACTTCCGCTCCGTCCTCCGCCAGAACAAAGGGTGGGGTTACATCTGGGGAAAATTCCTGACCGACCCGGTGTGGTGGTTCTACCTCTTCTGGCTCCCCACGTATCTGACCACGGAACGCGGCCTGACGCCCACGCAGCGCGGCTACACGCTCAGCATCATTTATGCGGTTTCAGGCGTCGGTGGACTAGCCGGCGGCGCGGCGTCGAGCTATCTCATAGGGCGCGGCTGGCCAGTCGGCAAGGCCCGCAAGACCGTCATGCTGATCTGCGCCGCCATCATGCCCTTCTCCGCGTTCGGCATGGTGGTGGAGAACACCACCCTGGCCATCGCACTGTTCGCCGTGGCCATGGCCGCGCACCAAGCCTGGAGCACCACGCTCCTGACCACGCCTTCCGACGTCTTCCCCGCGCGGACCACCGCAACCGCCAACGCCTGCGGCGTTTTCTCCGGTTCCATGTCCGGCGCTCTGTTCAGCGGCCTGATTCCAGGCTATTTGCTCGGCCCCATCGGCTACGCCCCGATCTTGATGACGATGAGCTGCTTCTACTTGGTTGCTTGGGTAGTGTTCCGCAAGTGCATGGGGGATTTCGAGGTGGTGGAGGGATGAGGGGGGTGGGCCACGAACCTTCCTAGGCGGAATAGATGAGGCTTACGCGTCGAAGCCTTTCATTTGAATCGGCCCGCCAAAGCGAGAAGCGGTATATTGACTGACGTCGAGCATGTAGGCTTCATGCCGCGAGAAAGGCTAGAGCCGTGTCCACACCTGCCTCGTCGGCCAGGTAGTCCGCGATTTCGTCGATATCACGATCTGCTCGCGGGAGGACAGAAGCGTCTCCAGCTTTTCTTCGGCCCGGCGCTTCTGATCTTCGCGGAGCAGCTGACGCACGTACTCGCTCGGTGTGCTGTAGCCGCTCTTCTCTACCTGTGTTTCGACAAACTCCTTGAACGACTACGGAAGGGAGACGTTAAGCGAGGCCATACTCGTACTCATGGCTTGAGTATATCCCAGACCAGTAGTGTCCGGCTAACGCGCGACACGCCGACGGCAACTAACTGAAGAGTAGGCGGTTGAGGCCTCTTTTGAGTTGCCGCGATTTGAAATACCAGAAGACGAAACACGAGGCTGACACCATGAGGGATGAACCTTGGCCGCACCGT
>CANFEY010000039.1 GCA_947446025.1 Bryobacterales bacterium | reverse complement strand
GGTGCGGCCAAGGTTCATCCCTCATGGTGTCAGCCTCGTGTTTCGTCTTCTGGTATTTCAAATCGCGGCAACTCAAAAGAGGCCTCAACCGCCTACTCTTCAGTTAGTTGCCGTCGGCGTGTCGCGCGTTAGCCGGACACTACTGATCACAAGTATAAGAAACTGACCGGGCAGCGTTAAGTCACGATCAACGGCACAGCGCCAAGTCTTTTCGGATTCACGCCCCTTCCCCGAACTCAATCTCTCGCCCCCTCAACCACATCCCACTTCCCTCCGCCCGCATCCCAGATCCCGAGCGCTAACCTCGGGCCAAGCAGTCAGGTGTTCGTCTTGCAGAGTACTGGCTGGCCAACGCCGCGAGGTCCATGGAAACTCGCGCGCACGGTAAAAGTCTCCCGGCAGGGAGGCACTGGAAGATCAAGTCGGGTGGCATCATCGAAAGGATGCCCGGCGGGATGGCGTTCGATAACCCCCATCCAAACAGTGGCGCGCCATTGCGAATGAAAGTAAACGGGGAAAATAAGCTAGACGGCTTCCACCAACTCAAAGTGGGATGGCTCGGGAATGGGATCTCCATCTTCCATCATCGCGGCAAGGTGCATTTCCATTACCTTTGCCATCCGCGTTCTCGTTTCCTCCAAAGTGCGGCCAGTCGCCACACATCCCGGCAGGTCTGGCGCGTACGCGCCAAAACCCGCAGTGGATTTCTCGAAGAGGACTACGTATTTGTTCGTAGCAAGTCCGCCTGCTTCACTATAGTCTTGTGCGTCTTCGGAGGGACTTCGTCGGATTCGTGTCCGGCGACCGTGACCTTCCCCATTGCGCAGCGTCCAGCCATCCTGCCGAAGCAATTTCAAGACGTCGCGGACCTTCACCGCTACTTCTTCACGAACTTCATCACACCCTTCGTAACATCCGCGACATACAGGTCGCCCTTCGGGCTCACCGTCATATAGTGCGCCTCGCCAAACTCGCCCGGACCGTCACCCGGCTTCCCCATTGCCGCGAGTACCTTGCCGTCCATGTCGAGCTTCAGCAGTTGGCCCGTGAACCCGTTCGCCATCCAGATCACGCCGTCGCCGAACTCCAGCGCGCACGGCAGGCCTGCGTATTTCACCTCACGCAAGTAGGTGCCTTCTTGATCAAAAATCTGGATGCGCTGATTCTCGCGATCCGTCACCCACAACTCGCCCTTCGGACTGGTCACGATCCCGTGCGCCACTTCAAACTTGCCCGGAGCCGTGCCCTTGCCGCCCCACGTCTTGATGAAGTTGCCGTTCTTATCGAACTTCAGCACGCGAGGATCGCCCATCGCACCCGGCGTGTGCCCCTGCGCTAGAAAGAAGTCCCCATTGCGCCCGAATGCCACTTCGTTCGGCTGATTCAGCAGCCGCGTCCCCGCCGCCTCATCCCACGTGCCCGCCTTGCCCTTCGTCCCCAGCGTCATGAGTACCTTGCCCGCCGGATCAAACTTCACCAGGATATGCGTGCTGCCATCCGCGACCCAAATGTTGCCCTCAGGATCAATACGCACCGCGTGTGGACGATTCCCAAACAGCCCCTCGCCAAACGCCCGCAGCATCTTCCCGTTCTCATCAAACTCGGTCACCGGCACAGGCCCGCGATTCAAAACCCACAAGTGCCCCTGCTTATCGAACGTGACATTCCCCGGGAACCCAAATGTGAACCCGGCCGGAATCTGCAGGCCATTGTTCGGCTCAAACTGATAGTCCAGCAGCGGAGC
Source organism: Bryobacterales bacterium (assembly GCA_947446025.1). Classification (GTDB taxonomy): domain Bacteria; phylum Acidobacteriota; class Terriglobia; order Bryobacterales; family Bryobacteraceae; genus Palsa-187. The sequence goes on along the minus strand of CANFEY010000039.1, from coordinate 44,549 downwards.
CTGCTCCTGAATGAAATACTTCGGGTCCGCCGGCTTCTGCGCGAACGCCACCACGCAAGTTAGGAAGAGGATTGTACGCTTCATAGGACTCCCGCCGCCGCCATGACTTTCTCACACTTCTGCTTGATCTCCGCGCCCACCGCCTGCGCATCGCCGCCCGTCAGCCGAGCGAGGAACAACTCCACCGACAACGCGCCCGAGTATTGCTTCTCCTTCAGCTTCTGCAGAATCTTCACAATCGGAGCGTTGCCGTCGCCCGGAATCACCCGCCCGTTGTTGTCGATGATCTCGCGCGGCGTGTCCAAAATGTCCTGGAAATGCACGTGCTGCAATTGGCCCGGCTGCAGCAGGTCCAAATCTTCGATCTTGCTGCGCCCCGCCCAGGTGTGGAAGAAGTCCAGCATCGGCTTCACGTTGGGATGCGCGGCCTCGTTGATCATCTTGAGCGCCGTAGGCAGCGATGCCATGTGCGTCGAGGTGTGCGCGTATTCGATCATCGCGATCAGGCCCGCACTCTTGGCAATGTCCCCGGCCTCGCGGATCGCCCCAGGCGTGGCCTTGTAATCATCGGCGGTCACGCGCCGGTTGGTGGTCGAAGGACAGTAAATCTTCTGCAGGCCGATCTCCGCGAACTGCCCGCAACGCTTTTTCCAAGTCTCCAGCGCCGCCGCGTGCGGGTCGCCTGCCAGCCACAGATCGCCGATCACAGCCGCCGACGACACAGCCGTCAGCCCCAGATCGCTCAGCAGCTTCTTCGCACTCGCCGTAGTTTCTCCGTCCCGGATCCACTGATCCAGCCGCTGGTCCGCCAACTCCACGTACTTGATGCCGGCCTTCGCCCACCCTTCGAGCGACCCACGGAACCCAGCCATGCTGGACGTGTTCTGGTGAATGGAAAGCACCATCTTCCCCGCAGGAACCTGCGCGGTCACAATTTGGGCGAGCGGAGCAGTCAAAGGAGCCATGAGTACCGTTCTTCGTGAAACCATGAGGTCTACTATACCGCCTTTTTCGTTACAATGAAGCCTCCTCATGCCCTCGCTACAAGAGCAGTTCGGCTCCATCGACATCTATCTGTTTGACCAGCTCCTGCGCGGAAACGTTTCCCCCGGCATGACGATTTTCGACGCGGGCTGCGGCACTGGACGCAATATCCATTACTTCTTGCGCGAAGGCTACAGCGTCTTCGCCATTGACCCTGATCCAAATTACGCATCCCTGCTTCCTGAAGGCCGCTTCCGCGCGGAGTCCGTCGAAGCGCACACCTTCCCCGACGCCTTCGCCGACGTCGTCATCTGCAACACCGTTCTCCACTTCGCCCGTGACGATGAACACTTCCACGCCATGCTGCACGGAGCCTGGCGCGCCCTCAAGCCAGGCGGCCTCTTCTTCAGCCGCCTGGCCTCCCGCACCGGCAGTGAACGGTTGTTGAAACCGCTCGGCGGACGCCGCTACCTCATGGGCGACGGCACGGAGCGCTACCTTGTCGACGACGATCTGCTGCTCGAACACACCCGCCGCCTGGGCGCGCAACTCGTCGATCCCATCAAGACCACCGTCGTTCACAATCTCCGTTCGATGACCACTTGGATTTTGCGCAAATCAGTGTAGAATTGCTCAGGAGCCTGCGTGACTACTGTCGATTTGCGCCCCCTCTCGCTCGGAGAAGTGCTCGACCGGACCTTCTCGCTGTACCGCCAGCATTTCGTGTTGTTTGTCGCGTTGGCCGGTATTCCACGGCTTCCCGTAACGCTGCTGTCGCTGGTCCAACTGTGGTTGCCCAGTGCGGTGAACATGAGCTCCATCCTGACGATGGTGGTTTTCTACATCGCTCTCTTCGTAGCCGCCATCGCGGGCTATCTCCTGGCCCAAGGCGGAACCGTACTCGCGGTCTCCGAACTTTATTTGGGCAGGCCCGCCGATGTGGCAACCACTCTGCGTCGCGTTGTGGATGACATGTTCTCCCTGCTAGGCGTGGTGATCTTGAGCGGCCTGGCCATCGGCGCCGCCACCATCCTCCTGATCATCCCCGGAATTTATGTGGCCTGCCGGCTGCTCGCTTGCGTCCCCGTCGCGGTGATCGAAAAGAAGGGGCCGGGCGAATCCTTGTCGCGCAGCTTCAATCTCACCCAAGGCTTCGCGGGGCGCGCCTTTGTGGTCATGCTGTTCTATTTCGCCGTCGCCATCGGTCTCTCTACCTTGGTTGTTCTCCCCATCACGCTGATTATCGCCGCGAACGCCAACAACCCGGATGTTGTACGTTCCTGGGCTTCAGTCCAGACTGTTCTCAGCGCTATCGCGGAAGCCTTGCTCACCCCCATCGTTCTCATCGCGACCTCGATCTTCTACTACGACCTCCGCGTCCGCAAGGAAGCCTTCGACTTGCAAGTGATGATGGACCCGGAAGGTGCGAACATACCGCGCGCGCAACTCCGCTCCGTGGTTCCCGAACAATGAGGGTCCTGCTCGCCGCGCTGCTGCTTGCCTCGGCTTGCTGGGCGCAATACACGCCGCAGTCTTTTTCCGCGGAACTCGACGCCCTGGATCGCTCCATCGACGACAACATGGCCGCCACGTCCGCCAGCCTGCCCACGCAATGGTATATCGATGCGGAGAATCACAGCTATGCGATCTCCACTGAGCCGCTGAAAACGCGCCTGAAGGAATCGCATTCTGCCGCCGCGCATCAGTGGGTGGCCCGCATGCGGCAGCAAGTGCAGTCGTTTAACGTTCCGCAGACGCGCAGCGCCAGCACCGATGCGGACGCCCTCAAGGCAATCCTGGCCAGGCCGGAATTCAAAGCCGTTGCCCCGCCCAGCGCGCTCGAACTACTGTGGCAGCGTTTCATCGTGTGGCTCGGCGAATGGTTGCGCCGCCTCTTTGAGTTCGCGGCGCAGCATCCCACTGGGAGCCAAGTGCTCTTCTGGACGCTGGTTGCCGCCGCCGTGTTGGGCCTCGGCCGCTGGCTCTACATAATTTGGGAACGCACCGACCAGATCCCCTCTCTGCCCGAGCCTTTGCCGCTCGAACACAAGCTGCTCAGCTGGCAGGAATGGCTGGCCGCCGCGCGTGAAGCCGCCGCGAAGGGCGATCATCCCCAAGCAATCCGCGCCGCGTATTGGTCCGCCATCGCGCGCTTGCAACAGGACCGCGCGCTGCGCATCAACCTCACCGATACGCCCCGCGAACGTCTGCGTCTGCTGCGCAAACCTACCCGCAAGTCCGCGCCGCTGCCCGCCGCACAACTTGAACCGCTCACCGGCATCACGACGAACCTGGAACGCTTCTGGTACGCCAAGCTCCCCATCCACGCGGATGATGTCACCCGCACTTTCGAACACCTGGAGGCCCTGGGTTGCAAGGCCGACTAAGTCCCGCCGACACCAAGCTGCTGTGGGGTGCCGCCATCTTCGGTATCCTCATCATCACCTTCTCCGCTGTGCTCTCGCCGGTGGTGGAGCAGGACAATTCGCCGGTGCCCTCGTCCTATTCCGCCGATCCCGACGGCGCGTTGGCCGCGTATCTATTGCTTCAGAACCTGCATCATCCGGTCCGCCGCTGGGAACAGGCACCAGCCAAGCTCGACGTGGATCCCCGCCAGTCCGTCCTTATTTTAGCCGAGCCTTCCGCATCCACTTCCTCCGCGGACCGCAAGGCGCTGCTCGACTTCGTATCCAAAGGCGGCCGCGTCTTATTCTGCGGCCCGTTGCTCGAAGCCTTCTTTCCATTGCCCAGCACCAGGCCCACGTTCACTCTGACGCCCTCACCGCTTCAAGCCGAACTCCCCAGCGCCTATTCGCGCGACGCCGACACCATCTCCATCAAGGCGCGCGCCAAGTGGGACACCGGGGATTCCAACTCGCTGCGCCTTTACGGACGCGGCGAGGCGCCCGAAGTTGTGGTGGCCAGCCTGGGACAAGGGGAAGTTGTGTGGTGGTCCGCCGCCACCCCGCTCACCAACGTGAGCATTCCGAACAACGACAATCTGCGCCTGTTCCTCAACGCAGTATCGAACGCCGACGGCAGGCCGCGCGCAGTCTACTGGGATGAATACTTCCACGGCGAACAGGGCAGCCTGTGGGACTACATTGCACGGACGCCGATCCCATGGGGCTTGTGGCAACTCGCCATTGTCACGGTGGTGCTGCTGTTCTCCTTCAGCCGCCGCAGTGGACCCATCGTCACGCCCGCCGTGCGCTCACGCCTCTCGCCGCTCGAATTCGTGGACACGATGGGCGAACTCTACAGCCGGGCCGGCGCGTCGCCAGTGGCCGTCGAAGTCCCCTATCGCCGCTTGCGGCTTGATCTTGCCCGCCGCCTGGGCCGCCCTTCCACGGCCACCGATGCCGAGCTCTCGCGCGCCGCCGCGCAACGTTTGTGTTTGCCGGAAGCCGAAATATCCGCCACGCTGCAGGCCGCCGGCGAAGCATCCCGCGCCTCCAAGCTCGCTCCCAAACAAGCTTTCGAACTCGTACAGAAGTTAGTCCGCTATACCCAGCAATTGAAAGCGCCTCAATTCAGGCAGGAGAAATAGACAGTGGAACACCTTTCGGCACTCACCGCGCACGTCCGCGCGGAGTTATCAAAAGTCATCATCGGCCAGGCCGAAGTCATTGATCAGTTCCTCCTGGTGCTGGTTTGCGGCGGTCACGCCGTGGTGGAAGGCGTGCCCGGTCTGGCGAAAACGCTCACCGTGAAAGCACTGGCCCGCATCTGCGGTCTGGGTTTCCAGCGCGTGCAGTGTACCGCTGACCTGATGCCCGCCGACATCACCGGCACCAACGTGTTCAACATGAGCACCAGCAGCTTCAGTCTGCATCGCGGACCAGTGTTCACGGACCTCCTGCTGGTGGACGAAATCAACCGCACCGCGCCGCGCACGCAGGCCGCGCTGCTGGAAGCAATGGAAGAGCGCCAGGTCACCATCGATGGTGTCCGCTATCCGCTGCCGGATCACTTCACTGTGCTGGCCACGCAGAATCCGGTAGAGTTCGAAGGCACCTACCCGCTGCCCGAAGCGCAGCTCGACCGCTTCCTGATGAAGATCCGCATCAGCTACCCGTCGGAGTCCGAGGAAACCGAAATCCTGGAACGCTACGGCAAAGGCTTCGACGCGCGCAACGTGGGCGAGATCCAGCTTACGCCGCTTGCGCCCGGAGCCATCGCCGCGGCCCGCGCGGAAATTCTCGCGGTGACTGTTGAGCCCGGTTTGCTGCGCTACATCGTCGCGCTGGTGCGCCGCACCCGCGATTGGCCCGCGATCTCTCTGGGCGCAAGCCCTCGTGCCGCCGTCGGATTGCTCTTCGTCGCGCGGGCGCTGGCCGGCATGGATGGCCGCGACTACCTGCTGCCGGACGATGTGAAATCCGCCGCGCTGCCCGTGCTGCGCCATCGCATCCTGCTCAAACCTGAAGCCGACCTCGAAGGCCTCACAGCGGACCAAGTCATTGCCCAGGTGGTCGCCTCCGTCGAAATTCCCAAGTGAGCGCCGAGTCTCTAGTCCCGCAAACCGTCACCGCCACGGCCCAGCCGCGCGGCAGGCTTCCGTTTGCTTTTACCGCCCGCTTCTTGGTCGCGCTGCTCATCGGATTGCTGTGGCTCATTCCAGCATGGTGGTCTCCGCAATTCGTCGTAGCGATGTTTTTGTGGGATGCCGGCGTGTTCATCATGTGGTTCGGAGACCTGTTGCGCCTGCCTAAGCCGCGCCAGTTGGAGGTGGAGCGTCAATGGACTGAGCCGTTGTCGCTAGGCCGCCGTTCTTCCGCGCGCATTCATGTCCACAACACTACGCAGGTGCCGCTGCACGCGTCGCTGGTGGATGAGACTCCGCTGGTGTTTCGCGATGAACCGCCGTTGCTCGAAGCCCCATTGCCGCCAGGGGAATCCACCCAGGCCTACACCGTTCATCCGCATTCGCGTGGAGACGCCGCGCTGGGCCGCCTCTTCCTGCGCTATCGAACCTCGCTGGGTCTCGCCGAACGCTGGGCCGTCGCCAGCCTCGCGCAGCCCGTTCGCGTGATGCCCGATCTGGTGCGGGCCCGCAACTACGCGCTCTATCTGATCCGCAGCCGCCAAGTGGAAATGGAAAAGCGCCGTCGGCGTCAACGCGGCATCGGGCGCGAGTTCGAAGCCTTGCGCGAATACCGCCAAGGTGACGAACTGCGCAACGTCTGCTGGCCCGCCACCGCGCGCCGCCACGAACTGATTACCCGCACCTATCAAGTGGAACGCAGCCAAGCGGTGTGGATCATCCTGGACGCAGGACGCCTAATGCGCGCGCAGGTGCACGATCCGGAACGCGGCTTGTTCGTCAGCAAGCTCGATTACGCCGTCGACGCCGCGCTTGCATTGGCGCAGGTCGCAGCGCAGTCAGGGGATCGCGTGGGCTTGCTCGCGTACGGGCGGGGCATCCAGCAATCGGTGGGCATGGGGCGCGGGGCCAGCCACATTCGCACCATGCTCAACGCGCTCGCCCAGGTGAAAGCCGAATCCTCCGAAGCCAACCACACACTGGCCGCGCGAACCTTGTTGCATGCGCAGTCGCAGCGCGCGCTGATCATCTGGATCACTGACTTTGCCGAGACCGCCACCATCCCCGAAGTGATCGAACACGCCATGCTGATGACGCGCCGCCACCTGGTGATGTTCGCCGCCGTCAGCCAGCCGGATCTCAAGACGTTGACCGATTCGTTGCCGCAGTCCGAAACCGACATGTTCCGCTACGCCGCCGCCATCGAAGTAGCGGAACGCCGCGAACGCCTGCTCCGCCGCCTGCGCGAGCAAGGCGTGCTCGCCGTGGACTTGGAACCCGGCAACCTCACCGACGCAGTGATCAATCAGTATCTGGAAGTCAAAGACCGGAGCCTGCTATAGGCTTCCGCGCCGCGCCCCACAAGTACGCGCACAGCCCCGTAAACAACAGCCCGCCCAGCGTGAACTTCATCGCCGCCGGAACCGCAGTGGGCGAAAAGAACCCCTCGATGGTGCCCGCCACCAGCAGCATCGGAATGGTCCCCAGGATGAGCTTTGAGGCTCGCGATCCAGCCGCCGCCAGCGATGCTTTACGCGTCAGCAAGCCGGGAAACACAAGCCCGCGTGCGATATCCAGCCCCGCACCCGCCGCAATGAAGATTGCGGGCAATTCCAGTGAGCCGTGCCCGGCCACGAAGCTCCACAAGCTCAGCGCCATCCCAGCCTTCCACGTAGCCGCGCCGATCACCCCGATCAGCATCCCGTTCATCAGCATCATATAGAAAGGACCGATGACCGTGATGCCGGAGGCAAACGTGGCGAAGGTGACGGTGAGATTGTTGGTGGTGATCTGCGAAGCGGCCACGGGCTGCATCGCGACAATGGAATCCGTCCACATCCGGCGCTGCTCAATGGTGTCCATCATCTTTGGACCCAGCACGCGGTGCGCAAACGCCGGATCGTGCGCCGTCACCGCCCAGGCGGCCAGCATGCCCAAGAGGAACACCGCCGTCCCCAGCATCGTCAGCGGCAGCGTCTCGCGAAAGATGCGCGGGTAGGTCTCCAGGTAGAAGCTCACCAGTCCGCTGGTCTTCGGACGCCGCCCCATGTACACCAACTGGTGACTGCGCCCGAGCAATTGATTCAGGTATGCTGCTAGTTGCCCGCTGGAGGAATCTTGCAAAGCCACGGACAGATCAGAGGCCGTTTGCCGGTACAGCAACCCGAGTTCCTGCAGTTCCGCATGCTTCAGCCCCGCCACGCCGTGACCCGCGCCGCGCACCAGTTGCTCCAAGTGCTCCCAATGCGGCCTTCGTTTTTCCGTCCACTGAATGGATACCATGCAGCCCCCTGATCTCCAAGACCACCATACTATAGAAACGCCGGAGCAGATGTCGCTGCGCATGGACGTGGCCGGCATCGGCAGCCGGTTTCTCGCGCTCGCCGTGGATACGCTGATTCAGGCGTTGGTGGTGTTGGTGTCTATGCTGGTGCTCTTCTTCCTCGGCATATCCGGCGCGCTCGTCGGTGCGGGCCGCAACTGGGTGTTGGCGATTTATGGCTTCGGAGCCTTCCTGCTCTTCTACGGCTACTACGCCATTTACGAAATCTTGTGGAACGGCCAAACCCCCGGCAAACGCTACGTCGGCATCCGCGTCATCAAGGAATCCGGCCGCCCACTTTCTTCCGGCGAACACATCGGCCGCAACCTGATGCGCGTCATTGACCAGCTGCCGTTCTTCTACGCCGTCGGTATTTCGGTGGCGCTCTTTAATTCGCAACACAAGCGCCTGGGCGACTTGCTGGTGGGCGCGATCCTGGTGCGCGAAACCGACCTCATCCAGCCGCTCATCTACCAGCCCAGGGAAATTTCGACCGACGCGCTGCTCAGCACCTCCGGCCTCACCCCCGCCGACCTCGCGTTGATTGAGACGTTCCTCGCCCGCCGGGATTCGCTGGACGGCCCTGTGCGCCGCACCACAGCTTCGAAGATCCTCAATCAGCTGCGCCCCAAACTTCCCGAGGATGCCAACGTCACCGGCACCGACGAAGCGATTTTGGAGACGTTGTCCTATCAGATCCGTTCTTCGGGTCGGCTGCACGGGTAGTCGTTCCCGGCAGGCGAAACCGCCTGCCATCTTGCTGTCCAGCTACAGCGCCCCCGCCGCGATCTCAAAGGACCGCAGCCGCGCGGCGTGTTCGTGGATATTGGCGGTAATCATAAGCTCATCCGGCTGAAACTCGGCAATGAAGTGCCGTAGCCCCGCGCTCACGGTGGCGGGCGACCCAGCGATGGATCGCGCCAAAGCTTGATCCACTCCCGCCTTCTCCGTGGGCGAGCAATGCTGACAGATGTCGTCCACCGGAGGCGGCAATTGCCTTGGTGTGCCCCGGCGCAACGCGACGAACGCCAGTTGCAAGGATGTGAGCAAGCGTGCCGCCTCGGCATCGGTCTCCGCCGCGACCACGGGGATACACACCATTGCGTAGGGCCGTTCAAGTTGTGCCGACGGCTGAAATCCTGCGCGGTAAAGTTGCAACGCCTGCGCCAAATCCGTCGGCGCGAAATGCGCTGCGAACGCAAACGGCAAGCCCAGGTGCGCGGCGAGTTGCGCGCTATACAAGCTTGAACCTAGCAGCCACAGCGGTACGTTGAGCCCCACGCCTGGGATCGCGCGAACCGGATGCATGGGCCGCTCCGGACCCAAGTAGGCTTGCAGTTCGAGCACGTCCTGCGGAAACGTGTCCACCGCGCTGCCGCGCCGCAGCGCTCTGGCCGTGAGGCCGTCTGTGCCCGGCGCGCGCCCCAGCCCCAGGTCGATGCGTCCCGGAAACAAGGACGCCAGCGTGCCGAATTGTTCCGCGATCACCAGCGGGCTGTGGTTCGGCAGCATCACGCCCCCGGAGCCGACGCGAATCGTCCGCGTCCCCCCAGCGATGTGTGCGATGACGACCGCCGTGGCCGCGCTGGCCACCCCCGGCACGTTGTGATGTTCGGCGAGCCAATAGCGCTGGTAACCCCACGCCTCGGCGTGCCGCGCCAGATCGAGCGAGTTGCGAAACGCGTCCGCGGCGCAGCCGCCTTCAAGGATGGGACAGAGGTCAAGTACGGAGAGCGGGATCACGCCGTGAGCTTAACACGCCCGCGCTCACGATCCAGACGCTCCGCGAGAAAAACTTTCAACAGCGATTGATAGGGTACATCCCGCTTGTTTGCGAGGATCTTAAGATCTTCGATCATCGCGACAGGTAGGCGCAGGGATATGGTTCGCACGGAAGGCTTCAGGTTCGGCAGGGTTGTTCGTTTCGCTGCACCCCAGTCTATGAACTCGGTCGAATCCTGCTTGGCCCAAAATGCACGTTCCCGATCCTCGAGGGCGAACTTAGGAATTTGTTTTTTCAAGGTTTTCATAGACTCCTCGCTCTCTCTGATTCATGTCGCGTACGGAAATGACGCGGATCAATTTTCCGCGGACCGTAAATGCCGCAAACAGGCACCAGCCAGTAGTGGATCGCCCCAAAGCGTAGTAACGCTTTTCATTTTTGGAGTGCTGAACGTCTCTGCGAAGCACCAGCGGTTCACCGAAGAACATGTCCTCCGCTTCCTCTGGGGAAACTCTATGCAGTTCCCAGTTCTTGCTGGCGTTCGCTTCATCCCATTCGAACCCTACGCATTGGTCCAAGATATCCCGGCTGGCCACGCTCTTAGTATACAACCATCATATACATGAAGGCGGAATATAGCGGGTTTGAGGCACACTAAGGGGGATGCGTTGGATTCGGACGGCGATGCTTGCGGGGACCCTTGCTGGTCCCGCACTCGCGCAACAACCTTTCTACACCGACGACGCGGACGTGACAACGCGGCACCGGTTTCACCTGGAAATCAGCAATCAGCAGTCGTGGTTGCAACGGTCAGCGCTGCCGGCCACCAAGCAGAGCACCACGGTGTTCCAGCTCAACTACGGCCTCACCAAGAATTTCGAGATCGGCATGGACGGGCCGCTGATTGCCCTGTATCAGCAACAGCTGCCGGCGACGGTGGGCAACGGCGATTTCAATATCACGTTCAAACTTCGTCTGCGGCCGGAGAGCAGCAGCGGACGCATGCCCGGCATCACGCTGAGCTGCGCGATTGAGACGCCGGCGGGCAGTGTCCAGAAGCAACTCGGCTCCGGTATCGCGGATTACGGATGCAACGCTGTGGTGCAGAAATTGGTCGGGCTGTGGACCTGGCGCATTAACAGCGGCGGAATCTTTTCGGGTAATACGCTCACCGGCTTGGTCGGTCTGCGCGCCAAAGGCTTCGTCTACGCCGGCGGAGGTTCCGTCACGCGCGACGTTCTTCCCAGGCTGCTTCTCGGCGCCGAGATCAACGGCAGCGCGGCCAGGCAGGGCACGGCGCTGGGCAAGGCGACCATGCAGACCCAGTTCGGCGGGAAGTTCGCGCTGCGGGATAATTTGTCCATCGACTTCGGCGTGCTCGCCGGTTGGTTTTCCGGGGCACCGCGCACGGGCCTGCAAATCGGCATATCCAAAGACTTCTAAACTGAGATTTTTAGGCAGCAACATGTTCTAAGATAGTTGGAGTAGTTTTTCACAACTCAGGGGGCTGTCCATGCGTATTCAAGCGTTTGTTCTTGCACTTGTTCTTTCTGTTGCCGCGCAGGCACAGGGAGACCGCGGCACCATCACCGGTACAGTGGTCGATCCAGCGGGTGCAGTGGTGGCCAACGCCGCGATTCAGATCCGCAATTTAGGGACCGCCGCGATCTACCCGTCGGCCACCTCTGAGACTGGAAACTACACGGTGGGCCAGCTTCCCGTAGGCAACTATGAGTTGCAAGTAACGGCACCCGGATTCAAGACCTACAATCGCAATCCACTGGCCGTGCAAGTCGCCCAGACCATTCGTGTGGATGTTGCGCTGGAAGTCGGCTCCGCTGCCGAATCCATCACCGTCACTGATCAAGCCACTCTGCTCAAGACCGAATCCGGAGAGCTTAGCCACAATGTCACGGCGAACAGCATGAACTCGCTGCCCATCCTCGGCGTGGGCAGCACCAACGCCGGCAGCAGCGGCATCCGCAATCCGAACGCGGTGCTGCGTTTGATTCCCGGAACCTACTGGGCGCCGAATTCGGATGTGCGCATCAATGGCGCGCCCAGCAATACGCAGTCGTACCGTATCGAAGGCCAGGAGGCAATGAACACCGGAACCCCCGGAACACCGGCGCAGAACCAACCGGGCGTGGACGCGATTGAAGAACTCGCGGTGCAGACCAGTAACTACGCGGCGGAGTTCGGCCAGGCCGGCGGCGGCTACGTGAACATCACCATGAAGTCGGGCACCAACACCTACCACGGCAGCGGCTACAACTACTTCGTCAATGAAGCTCTGAACGCAAGTACTCCGTTCACCGACAACGGCCAAGGCGGCAACCTGCGGCCCCAGCAGCGGCGCAATGACTACGGCTTCACGGTGGGCGGGCCCATCCGCATCCCGAAAATCTACAACGGCAAGGACAAAACGTTCTTCTTCTGGAACTGGGAACAGTTCCGCGAAACCATCCAAGTGAACAGCCAGCGCCAGACCGTGCCCACCGCTGCATACCGCGCCGGCGACTTCGCTACCGCGATTCCGGCCACTGGAGCGCGCTCCATCGCCAACACGCTCGGGGGCACGCTGGTGGAAGGCCAGATCTTCGATCCTCTTACCACTGCTGGACAGGTGCGGCAGCAGTTCCCAGGCAACCGGATTCCCGTGTCGCGTTTCGATCCCGTCGCGGTCAAGATTCAGAATCTGGTCCCGCTTCCCCAAGGCCCGCTGGCCAACGCGCTGGTGGATAACTACATCAACTCTTATCCAAGTTCCCGCATCACGGAAGTGCCTTCGCTGAAGCTCGACCACAACATCGGCTCGAAGGGCAAACTGAGCTTCTTCTGGCAGCGCACCAACACCACCAGCGCGATCTCTCCCACGTTGGGCCAATCCGACGGCTTGCCGGACCCCATCACCACCGCCATCGGCACGTTCGCTCCGGCTCCTTTGTACCGGCTGAACTACGATCACACGCTGACGCCCACCATGCTGCTCCACTTAGGCGCGGGCTATCGCGAGACCAACTTCTACGTGCCCTCCGTAAAGACCACCGGTGAAGAGACCAACTACGATATTGAGAAGGAAGTCGGCCTCAAGGGCGGCATCACTCATCGCTTCTTCTCTCCCATCTCCGGGTTGCTGGCGGGCAACGGTACCGGCGGCTTGAAGAACATCGGTTCTTCGGCGGGCACACGCAACGTCACGCAGAGCCCCACCTTCAACGCCAGCTTGAGCTGGGTGAAGGGGAACCACTCGTATAAGTTCGGCTCGGAGTACCGGACAGAAGGCTACCCGGTGGACTCCGTGGGTGCCACCGACGGCTCCTACGCATTCTCGCAAGCGCAAACCGGACAGCCGTTCCAGAACAACGCCTTCGCCGGAGCCAACGTCGGGTTCGGCTACGCCAGCTTCTTGCTAGGCGGAGCCAACTCCGTCACCATCGCCTATCCGACGAACCCCCGCCTGGGCAAACAGCAACTCGGGTTGTTCGCGCAGGACACCTGGAAGATTACCCGCAAGCTGACCTTCGATTACGGCCTGCGCTACGACTACTCCACTTACTTGCGGGAACAGTACGGCCGCGCGCCGTTCCTTTCCCCCACCGCGATTCATCCCGCCACCGGTCTAAGAGGCGCGTCGGTATATGACGGCTTCGGTCCGAATCGATGCAATTGCAACCTAGCGCAAAACTACAAGGGCGGCTTCGGACCCCGTTTGGGACTTGCCTATCAGTGGACCCAGAAAACGGTGATCCGCGCCGGTTTCGGTCTGGTTTACTCCGGCACCGCGCAGCACAACAACTCCGCCGGCGGCTTGGCCGGAGCCTCTGCGCAGACCAACAGCCCCGTGTTCGGTACGCCGATCACTACCCTTTCCGTGGGCATCCCGGAAAGCCTGCGTCCTGCTCCGTGGCCGGCCTATAATCCGTCGCAATTCCCCACCGCGTTCCCCACGCCGGGCCCTGGACCGGTCTTCATGGATCAGAACGCGGGCCGCCCCGCGCGCCAGTATCAGTGGTCCATCGGGGTGCAGCGCGAACTCAGCGCCAACCTCGTTGTGGAAGCATCGTACGTCGCCAATCGCGGCGTGTGGTGGCAGGCACCCGGGCTGGTCGACATGAACGCAATTCCTCAGTCGCGGCTTGCGGCTTATGGGCTCAGCTTGGACAACGCCGCGGATCGCGGCATCCTCTCCGGCTTCGCGAACGCGGCCGCCGCGGTGCAGCGCGGTTTCGGGCGTCCGTATGGCAACTTCCCGCTGGCCCAAACCGTGGCGCAATCACTGCGGCCTTTCCCGCAGTACACCAACATCAGCAGCTACTGGAATCCGCTGGGCAAGACCTGGTATGACTCCTTGCAGGTCAAGGGCACGAAACGGCTCTCCCACGGTCTTTCCGCCACCAGCACCTTCACCTGGTCACGCGGCTTGGCCAACGGCTCGGAACGGGAGCCCAACCCCGGCACCACCGGCAGCGCCGTCTTCAATGACATTTTCAACCGCGGCCTGAATAAATACCTGTCGGTCTTTGACATTCCGTTCCAGTTCATCATGTCCGCCAATTATCAGACACCGCGCGTGCAGTTCGGTAACACCGTGGTCCAGCAAGTGCTTTCCGATTGGACCTACGCTGTGGTGTTGGTGTATCAGAGCGGTCAGCCGATAGGGGTGCCGACGGCGCAGAACAACCCGGCGCTGAACGCGCTGACTTTCCAAAGCACCTTCGCCGAACGCGTGCCGGGGCAGCCGCTGTTCACCGTCGATCCCAACTGCCATTGCTACGATCCGCAACAGACCTTCCTGCTGAATGCCGCGGCTTGGACCGATCCCCCGGCGGGCAAGTTCAGCTCCTCGCCGGCCTACTATAGCGACTACCGCTATCAACGCCGACCTAGCGAATCGATGAACTTCGGCCGCACGTTCCGCATCACCGAACGTGTCGCCCTCAACGTTCGCGCCGAATTCAGCAACATCTTCAATCGCGCGTACTGGAACAATCCGACGGCGAACAACGCGCGGCTTCCGCAGGCCCGCCGTCCGAACGGCACGACGTCTTCCGGCTTCGGCTGGCTGAACCCGGTGCAGTTGGGCGGCCAAGGCGGACCGCCCATCATCAGCCCGCGCAACGGCACACTCGTCGCGCGCATTACTTTCTAATTCATGACCCTGGTCAACGTACTTGAGGAAGGCCGCCAGGACGTGATCGCGTCCGTGGCGGCGCTTTCCGACGAGCAGGCCGGGACCAAGCCCGCTCCCGGCCGATGGTCCGCGCTCGAGTGCTTGGAGCATCTGGTCATCGTCGAGGAGCGCTTCCTGGGTTGGATCGCGAATGGTTCAGTGCTCGATGCGCCACAGCCGAGCAGCGAGAAGGAAGCGCAGCTAGGCGCGGCGATTGCGGACCGTTCCCACAAAGTGCAGGCACCGGAAGCCGTGGTCCCCACAGGCCGCTACCAGACCGTAGCGGAAGCGGTGGAAGCGTTCCATCGCGTGCGCGACTTAAGCGTGCGCATCGCGCAGGAACGCGGTGACGCGCTGTACGCGGTGGGCGTGAAGCATCCCCGGTTCGGGGAAATGAACGGTGCCGAACTCCTGCACCTGATGTCCGGCCACGGCCGGCGGCACGCGGCGCAGATCCGCGAGGCGGCGGCTGGCTAGCGTTGTGCTGCTTGAATTTCCCGGCCCCAGGCTCACGCATGGGGCTAGCGTTTCTTTTTAGGCTTCGCGTTGCCGTCCTTGCGCGTTTGCCAGGCGGTGCGCAACGCTCCGGCCAGCACGTCTTCGCCGGTCTCCGCCAGCCGGATGTGCGTCATCCCCATGCGTCCCCATCCGCCGGCGATGGGCAGGAACACTTCAGGCGCTTCGCCCACGAAGGCGGCCTGCTGTTCGGGCGTGAGCATCAAGTTGCCGTAGCCTTGCGCCACCGATGCCAAGGTGGCGAAGATGCGGCCGCCCACGCGGAAATCAACGGCGCCCATGTGGGAGCCCTCCTCGGCCCCTTCCAAGCTGAGGGCCAGGCGGCGGAAGTCATTCGCGGTCATAGGCCGAGTTTACCAGGACGGCCCCACGGACGGGGTAAACCGTGGTAGAGTGGAAAGGTCTTTGCCGAAGCCTTAACTCACGGCCCGCTTGATTGCCGCAGGTATTTGTTTGACAAAGATGCGGTATCCAATCTAAGGAGCAAGGCGTGACGAACATCTTTGTCGGGAATCTGAGCTATCAGACATCGCAAGACGAGTTGCACGCGGCGTTTGCGCAGTACGGCAATGTCGAACGTGTCAACATTGTAACGGACCGGGACACAGGCCAACCGCGCGGGTTCGCGTTCGTGGAAATGACCGAGAAGCGCGACGCGGAAAATGCGATCGCTCAGTTGAACGGTGCGGAAATGAACGGGCGGGCGCTGAACGTGAATGAAGCGCGTCCGAAACCGGCGGGCGGCGGCGGTGGCCGTGGCTTCGGCGGCGGCGGTGGTGGACGCGGCGGCGGCGGTGGCGGCGGTGGAGATCGCGGCAATCGCTGGTAAGAAATTTTCAGTGCGCGGCGTGAGCCAACTTACGCCGCGCGCAAATGCAATCTAGGAGAATCTGTGGCGGAAGTTTACATTCAGGATGGCGAAACTCTAGAGAGCGCCCTCCGGCGTTTTAAGCGCAAAGTTTTGCAGGCGGACATTATCAAGGAGACCAAACGGCACTCCTTCTATTTGAAGCCAGGCGAGAAGAAGCGCGTGAAGGCAGCACTGGCGCGCAAGCGGAACCGTAAAAAGCGGACCCGTGAACCCGGCGCTGAGCCCGCGCGTTAAGAATTCCGAAAGTTTGAGAGGCGCGCCTGGCAGGTCCCTGGGACCCCTTGGCGCGCCGTGCTTACATTTAGTCATTCATATCTAAACCATGCAATATTTCGTCCGCACCATGGAGATGCACAAAGACAGCCCCAAGGTCTTTAGCGCGGAAGTCCCATGCTCCGGTTTGGCCACCGCGAAAGAAACGGCCAAGAAGCTGGTCCAGAACTCCGAACCTAAGATCATGCTCCAGGCCGATGCTTGTTTCCGCAACCGCAATGAGGTTCGCACCAAGTACCGCTGCTGGATGAATGAGCGCGGCGAGTTCCAGGAAAGCTCGCTGGTCTAAGCCCTCACGCCAAGACGCAAAGTTCCGCAAAGAATTCTGGCTTGGCGAGTCTTTGCGGCTTTGCGTGACATGTTTTTCGGTCGTGCTATTCTGGGCACGCGATGCGTCTCCGCTCTGTCTTCAGTGCGTTCCTCCTCCTCTTGCTAGGCAGTTGGGGACTCTTGCTCGCGCAGAAAGAGTTCCGGGAATACCCCGGCGAGGAGCGCGTGCCGCTGCCCCCGGATTGGCGCGTTACGCACGAATGGGTCACCGCGCGCATGATGTGGCACACCTTCGGCGGACGCGGTGCGTTCGGGTTTACGGGCTGGGGAACCGACTATCCGGGTGGCGACCGCAATCTCATCGAAGGCGTGCGGCGGCTTACGCTGATCGACGTGCGCAGCGTGGAGCAGCCGGTGGAGTTCGACGGCTCCGATGATCCCTATAACTGGCCGTTCATGTATGCCGTGGAGGTAGGGCGGTGGGCCATGGACGAGGAAGAAGCCAAGCAGTTGCGCGAGTATTTCGACCGCGGCGGGTTCCTCATGGTGGACGATTTCCACGGGCTGCAGGAGTGGGCGCAATTTGAGGAAGGCATCCGGGAAGTTTTCCCGGACCGCGATTGGGACGACCTGCCGGCGGACGATCCGATCTTCCACATGCTGTCCGACGTCGATTTGAACGTCCAGATCGCGGGCGAGGCGGCGTTGCAATATGGGCGCACTTGGGAGCGATCCGACGACATCCGGCCGCGCTGGCGCGGAATTCGCGACGCCAAGGGCCGAATCGTCGTTGCCATCTGCCACAACATGGACCTGGGCGATGCCTGGGAGCATTCGAACGACGCCTGGTATCCCGAAGAAATGGCCTCGGCGGCCCACCGCGTGTTGGTCAACTACGCGACGTACGATTTAACGCATTAGAACTGCTATCCTGAGTGCGCAGTTTCGAGTCCAACACTATAGATGCGTCCCCGCTCGGCTCTTTCCCTAGTCTTCGCCTGCTTGGCCTCCTGGGGAATCTTGCTCGCCCAGAAGCCTTTCCACGATTACGTGGGCGAGACACCCACTGAAGTCAAGGTCGGCGAAGTGCCGTTGCCGCCGGACTGGGACGTGCCAGCGGAGTGGACCCGGGGGCGGCTCAAGTACGATGCCGTCGGCATATTGCATCCCGACGCGCACACTGGCTGGATGGGCTGGGCCACCGATTATCCGCAAGGCGACCGCCACTTTCAGGAAGGGTTGCGGCGGCTCACGCTTATCAACGCCACTTCGGTGGAGCACGTGGCCGAGCTCGACGGGTCCGACGACATCTACAACTGGCCTTTCCTATACGCGGTGGAACCGGGCCACTGGCACCTGTTCGAGGACGAAGCCGACCAGCTGCGCGATTACCTGGACCGTGGCGGGTTCCTCATGACGGACGACTTTCACGGTACCAACGAGTGGGAAAATTTCATGAAGAACCTGCAAAAGGTCATTGGGAGTCGGCCTGTGGAAGATCTTGCAAACTCTGATCCCATATTCCACGTCTTATATGACTTGGACAAGCGCACGCAGATTCCCGGCAAGCAGTTCTTGGGTTCCGGCCGGCCCTATGAGTTCGATGGCTTTGAACCCAAGTGGCGGGCCATCCGCGATGAGCGCGGGCGGATCATCGTCGCCATCTGCCACAATATGGACATCAGCGACGCCATAGAGCATTCCAACGATCCGGAGTACCCGGAAGAGTGGGCCAATATGGCATATAGGATTGCGACCAACTACGTAGTGTATGATTTGACTCACTAGAGGATTTTGAAAAGAGACGCCGGCGGACCATGTTTGAATTCTTCTTCAAGTATTCGCGGACTGTGTACAACCAAGGCAGCTTCGTATTTTTGAACGCCTGGCCGGTCTGGATGTTGTGGGCTGGAATCGCGCTGGCGGGTGCCGGGTTCGCGTTTTTGATCCTGCGCAAGGGCGGTGCGGCGAACCCTGTTCGAAGCGTGCTGGTGGGCCTGTTGCAAACCGCGCTGGCGGCGTTGCTGCTGTTCATGATCTGGCGTCCCGCGCTGAGCGTGGCTACGCTGAAACCGCAGCAGAACATTGTTGCCGTGGTCATCGACGATTCGTCCAGCATGGCTACCAAGGACGAAGGCGAGCTTTCGCGCAAGGACCGCGGGGCGAAGGTGCTCAACGACGGCCTGTTACAGAAGCTCAAGGACAAGTTCCAGGTGCGCGTCTACAAAATGTCAGACCACCTGTCGCGTATTGAAGGGCTGGAGCAGTTGGCCGCCCAGTCGCCCGTCACGCACATCGGCGATAGCCTCAAACAAATCGCGGCGGATGCGGCGGGCTTGCCCATTGGAGCCATGGTCCTGTTGTCGGACGGCGCGGACAATACCGGCGGCGTGGACCTGGAAACCATCTCGGCGATGCGGCGGCAGCGGATTGCCGTACACACCATCGGTCTGGGCCGTGAGCAGATGCAGAAGGATCTGGAGATCACCAACGTCGAGCTGCCGCAGCGGACGCTGCCGGATTCGCGTTTGGCGGCGCTGGTGACGTTCCATCAGCACGGTTACACCGGGCAAAAAGCCAAGATCACCATTCGCGACAACAACAAAGTTCTGGCCGCGCAGGATGTAGTGTTGAAGGGCGAAGGCTCTGAGCAGATTGAGAACGTTCTGTTCAACGCCGGCAAGGCGGGCGTGAAGACCATTCAGACCTTCATCGATCTGCTGCCGGGAGAAGAGAACGGTCGCAACAACATCCTGACGCGCGTGGTCAACGTGGACAAGCGCGTTCCGCGCATCCTTTATCTGGAAGGCGAGCCGCGCTGGGAGTTCAAGTTTGTTCGCCGGGGAGTGGAGGACGATCAGTCCATCGATCTATTGACGGTGCTGCGCACGGCTCCGAACAAGCGCTACATCCAGGGCAACGTGAGCAAGGCTACAAAAGAAGACCTCGAAAAGATCAACGGCTTCCCGACCACGGTGGAGGAGTTGTTCGCTTTTGACGCAGTGATGTTCGGTAGCGTGGATGCGGCGTACCTGACTCCGCAGCAGTTGCAGAACGTAAAGGATTTCGTGGATCGGCGCGGCGGCGGGCTGGTGTTCCTGGGCGGCAAGGATTCGCTGGCCGACGGCGGCTGGCAGGCGACTCCGGTGCATGAAGCCATGCCGACCCAGCTGCCGGATCGCAAGGGTACCTTCAAGTGGACTCCGGCGAATGTGCGGCTGACGCCGCAAGGTTCCGAAAGCCTGATCACACGCCTGGAAGATGACGTTAAGAAGAACGGCAAGCGCTTTTCCGAACTGCCGTACATCCGCAACGTGCAAGACGTAGGCGAGCCGAAGTTGGGTGCCTCCGTACTCGCCGAAGCCGTTCCGATGAACGGCGGGGGCGGGGCACTGCCGCTGCTGATCACCATGAACTACGGGCGCGGGCGCACGGCGATCTTCGCCACGTCAGGCAGCTGGCGCTGGCAAATGTTGCAGGATAAGGCTGACATGAGCCACGAGATGTTCTATCAGCAGTTCCTGCGCTGGACTGTCAGCGGGACGCCGCAGCGGGTGACTGGGTCGACGCCGAAGACCTTGCTCAGTGACATCGCCACCGCGAAGCTGCGCGCCGAGGTTCGGGACAAGACGTTTATGCCCGCCAATGACGCCGTCGTCGAAGCACACATTCTGGGCGAAGGCGTAACGGAGACCATCTCCATGACTCCTGACAGTAGTGAAGCAGGCGCGTTCGTGGTGGATTGGCAGGCTCCCAAACAAGGCGACTACATCGTGGAAGTGACCGCCAAACGCGGCACCGAAGAGTTGGGCCGCGATACCTTCACCTTCCGGCGCGAAGACGGCACGGCGGAGAATTTCCACGTGGAGCAGAATCGCGAACTGCTGGAGAAGTTGTCGGCTGAGACCAAGGGCAACTACTATAAGCCGGACGACGCGCAGCGCTTGGCCGACGACATCGTCTATTCTGATGGCGGCATCAGCGTCCGCGAGACGAAGGATCTGTGGGACATGCCGGCGATTTTCCTCGCGTTTCTTGCGATTCGCGGGGTGGAGTGGCTGTTGCGCAGGAAGTGGGGGACCATATGAGAAAGCTTCTGTTGTTGGCGGCGGTTGCCGCGATCTCCGCGCAAGCTACCAGTTTCTATCTCACGGTGGCGGGGCTGGGCGGCGAGCCTGAATACGACCAGCGCTTCACCGGCTGGGCGTCGGATCTCAACAAGGCTCTGGCGGGCGAAGCGGGCGCGAAGGTGGAGTTGCTGTCCGGTAAGGATGCGACCAAGGCCAACATCCAAGCCAAGCTCTCAGCCATCGCCGCGCAAGCCAAGGCCGACGATACGTTGATGGTGCTGTTCATCGGCCACGGCAGCTATGACGACATCGATTACAAGCTCAACATCCCTGGCCAGGACATCTCCGCCAGCGAACTCAATGACGCGCTGAACAAAATCGCGGCCCGGCAGACCGTTGTGCTCACCACCAGCGGCAGCGGCGGGGCCATCAAGAAGCTGCAAAAAGACAAGCGCGTGATCATCAGCGCGACCAAGTCCGGCAGTGAGCGCAACGCCACCGTGTTCGCGCGCTTTTGGGTGGAAGCGTTCCGCGACGGCTCGGCCGATACGGACAAGAATCAAACGCTGACCGCGCTCGAAGCCTACAAGTACGCGAAGCTCAAGACCAAGGATTACTTCGATACGCAGAAGCGCTTGGCGACGGAGCATCCTCTTCTGGAAGACACGGGCAAGGGGGAAGGCGAAGCCGACCCATCGGCCGGCAACGGTCAGGGCCTGCTCGCGGGACGTTTCCCGGTGTTGCACCTGGGTTCTGCGTCCGCCATCGCCTCCACGCCAGCCAAGCAGGCGTTGTTGAAGCGCAAGGATGACCTGGAAACTTCCATCGACGAATTGAAATACCGCAAGGCTGCCACGGATCAGCCTACCTACAACAAGCAGATGCAGGGGTTGCTGCTGGAACTCGCCAAGGTTCAAGCGAGTCTCGACCAGTAGGTCGATGTCAGGAATGGATCAATAAGCCATGAAATCGAAAAGCACATACGTCGTGGTCGCTCTGGTGCTGACGGTTCTCTACGTCGGCGACGAGCAGCGCTGGTTCCGGCAAATGGGCGCGTCCGCACAAGGGCCCGCGCCGTACCTCGAATGCGAGAAGCTTGCGGCCCGTGCCGACCCGGGCGCGCGGGCCTGCTACCAGCGGCTTTCGACGTCGCGCGATCCGTGGGCCAAGGCGGAAGGCTTGTGGGGCCTGGGCGACGGTAACGGCGCGTCCCTGGCATTCGCCGAAGCGGTGGCGGCCAATCCGAAAGATCCGGCGCGGCACGTGCGCTGGGCGTACCTGTTCCTTTCCACGGACCAGAACAACGACGCCAAGGAAGACATGGAAGCGGCGCTGAAGATCAATCCCGACTATGCGCCCGCGATGTTGGGCCTGGCCAAGGTGCTCAGCGAATCCTACGATGGCAAGGCGATGGAGTGGGCGGAGAAAGCCGCGAAGGCGGATGCGAAGCTCTATCAAGCGCATGAACTGATGGCCTACATGCATCTGGAAGACAACAATCCAGAGAAGGCGGTTGCCTCCGCCAAAGAAGCGTTGCAGATCAATCCCGAGGCCCTTCAGGCCCTGGCGATTCTGGCCGCGATGGACCAGATGGATGACAAGCCAGGTACGGAATGGCTCGACCGCATCTTCAAAGCCAACCCGAAGTACGGCGAAGCCTACGAGACAATGGGGCACTTCTTCGTGCAGAACCGGCGCTACGACGAAGGCATCGCGCTGCTGCGCAAAGCGATCGAACTGAAACCAAATCTGTGGAGCGCGCGCGCCGAACTCGGCATCCAGCTGATGCGCTTCGGCAAGGAAGCGGAGGCGCATCAGCAACTGGAGTCCGTATTCAACGACGGACCCAAGCCGTCGCGCGTCAGCGTACGCAATTCGCTGAAGCTGCTGGATACCTTGGTCAAATTTCAGACCTTTGAGACGGCCACCACGGTGCTGAAGTTCGATAAGAAAGAAGCCGCGCTGCTGGAGCCTTATTACAAGGCCGAACTGGACCGCGCCATCGCGACCTATGAGAAGAAGTACAAGCACAAGATTCAGGGGCCGATCCAAGTAGAGGCGTATCCAGACCACGCGGACTTTGAAGTGCGCACGCTGGGTATTCCCGGAGTCGGCGGCATCCTCGGCGTCACCTTCGGGCATTACGTGGCGATGGATTCGCCCAACGGCCGTCCGCCGGGTGAGTTCCACTGGGCCGCGACCTTGTGGCATGAACTGAGCCACGTCTACGTGCTCGACATGACGCAGAGCCGCACGCCGCGCTGGTTCACCGAAGGCGTGGCCGTGTACGAAGAGACCGCGATTGCGCCCGATTGGGGTGACCGCATGACCCCGCGCGAAGTGGCCGCTATCCGCGACAAGAAGCTGCTGCCAATTGCCGAACTCGACCGCGGCTACATCCATCCTTCTTACCCGGAACAAGTCGTCGTCAGCTATTACCAGGGCGGACGCGTGATCACCTACATCGTGGAGAAGTGGGGTTACGACGCGGTGCTCGGCATGATCGAAGGGTTTAAGAATCGCAAGGACACGGCGACCGTTATCAAGGATGTTCTCAAGGTCACGCCGGAAGAGTTCGACGCGCAGTTCTTCCCGTGGCTGGAAGCGCAGACCAAGAAGACTGTGGACGGCTTCGAGCGCTGGACCAAGCTCCTTAAAGACGCCAACGAAGCTGGCAAGGCGAAGGATTGGGACAAGGTGATCGCGCTGGGCACCGAAGCGCTCGACCTGTACCCGGATTTCGTCGAGACCGGAAGCGCCTACACCATGCTGATCAAAGCCTACACGGAGAAGGCCGACAAGCCGAACATGATCCAGACGCTGGAGGCCTATGCGGCGCACGGAGGCCGCGAACCGGCTCCGCTGAAGCAATTGGCCGACATGCAGACCGAAGCGGGCAACAAGAAAGCCGCCGCGGCGGCGCTGGAGAAACTCAACCTCATCTTCCTCAAGGACGAAGCCGCGCACCAGAAGCTGGGCAGTCTGCATATGGAGCTGGGCAATCCTCAGGGGGCGGCTCGCGAATTTGGGGCGGCGCTGGCCAGCGGAACCATTGATCTCGCGGGCACGCATTACAACCTGGCGCTGGCTTATCGCGCGACGAAGCAGAACGAAAAGGCACTGGAGCACGTGTACCAGTCCCTGGAAGCGGCGCCCTCCTTCAAGCCGGGGCTGAAACTCTTGTTGGAACTGACCGGGCAGTAGACTCTAGAAACGTGGAACAATAGACGGAACCGAATGTCGACAACCTCAACTCTCCAGACCGTGGAATCCGGCGAAATCAAAGACCGCATCGCACGCTTTCATAAGGTGCAGGAAGGAATCGTAGGCCAGATCCACAACGTGATCGTCGGGCAGGACGAGGTGATTGAGCAGGTGCTCATCGGACTGTTCGTCGGCGGACACTGTTTGATCACCGGCTTGCCGGGGACGGCCAAGACGTTGCTGGTGCGCACCATCGGCAACATTCTGGGACTGGAGTTCAAGCGCATCCAGTTCACGCCTGACTTGATGCCTTCGGACATCACCGGCACAGACATCATTGAAGAAGATCAGGTGACCGGCAAGCGCAACTGGACCTTCGTGCCGGGACCGATTTTCTCGAACATCCTGCTGGCCGACGAAATCAACCGTACGCCCCCCAAGACGCAGTCGGCGCTGCTTGAAGCGATGCAGGAACACACCTGCACGGTGCGCGGCAACAACTACAAAATCCAGGAGCCGTTCTTCGTGCTGGCCACGCAGAACCCCATCGAACTCGAAGGCACCTATCCGTTGCCCGAAGCCCAGCTGGACCGTTTCATCTTCAACGTCATGCTCGACTACTTGAGCGCCGACGACGAAATGGCGGTGCTGGGGCTCACCACCACGTCGCACAAATCCACCGTTGTAGCCGTGACCAACCCGGACGAAATTATCGACTTCCAAGCGCTAGTCCGCATGGTGCCGATCGCGGAGGACGTGGCCCGCTACGCAGTGAGCATCGTGCGCGCAACGCGTGCCACTGATGTGAGCGCCCCGGACTTCGTGAAGAAGTATGTCAACTTCGGCGGCTCGGTCCGCGCGGCGCAAAGCTTGGTGCTGGCCGCCAAGGCGCGCGCTCTGATGCAGAAGCGCGTACACGTGACCTACGACGACATCGCCGCGCTGGTGCGTCCGATCTTGCGGCATCGCATCCTGCTCAACTTCCAGGCGGAAAGCGACAAGCTCACGCAGGACGACATCCTGAAGAAGTTGCTCGACCATATTCCGCGCCCGAAGGCGTAGTGCCCAGGGGCAGCGATGATTCAACGCTTCCTAGATCCGGCCGTACTCGCCGGGATTTCGAGTCTCGACCTGGTCGCCAAGACTGTGGTCGACGGCTTCATTTCCGGCCTGCACGAATCGCCCGACTTCGGCTTCAGCCAGGAGTTTGCCGAATACCGCCAATACATGCCGGGCGACGACCTGCGCCACGTCGACTGGAACGTCTTCGCGCGCAGTGACAAGATGTTCCTCAAGCGCTTCAAGGGCGAGACGAACACCATGGTCACGGTGCTGATCGACGCCAGTAAATCGATGGCGTACGGTTCGCGCGGCATGGAAAAGCTCGAATACGCGCGCTTCCTGGCCGCCTCCATCGTCTACCTGGCGCACTTGCAGCGCGATGCCACCGGGCTCATCGTGTTCGATGACGAGGTGCGCAACTTCGTGCAGCCTTCGTCGCGCCAAGGCCAGATGATGCGGCTGATGCACGCCATCGATCAGGCCGAGGCGGGCACGCGCACCGATTTCATCCGGCCTTTCAGTCATCTGGTGGACTTCCTGCGCAAGCGCGGGCTGGTCATCGCGATCTCTGACTTTTGGGAAGACCCGGAAGCCGTCATCCGGGCAGTCTCGCCGCTGCGCGCGCGCGGCAGCGAACTGGTGTTGTTCCATATTCTCGACCCCGAAGAGTTGGCTCCGAAAATCAAAGGCTCGGTGTTGTTCGAGGATCTGGAATCCGGCGCGAAGATGCAGGTCTCGGCCGACTACGCCACGCACGAATACAAGGACAAGATGGCGTCCCATCTTGAAGCCATCAAGAAGAAGGCCGAAGGCGCCGGCATCGGGTATTACTTGTGTGACACCAGTAAGCCGCTGGATGAATCGCTGCGGCGTTACTTAGCGATACGGACGGGCCGCCTGTGAGAGAGAGGTTGTAGAACATGGGTCTATTTTCACCGTGGTTTTTGGCGGGCGCGCTGGCCGTTGGATTGCCGGTTTGGTTGCATTTGCTGAAGCGGTCGAACCAGGACCCCAAGCCCTTCCCCTCGCTGATGTTCTTCGAGCATCGCGAAACCAGCTCCGTGCAGCACCGGCGGCTGGATTTCATCCTGCTGTTCATCCTGCGCACCATCATGCTGCTGCTGCTCGCTCTGCTGTTCGCGCAGCCGTTCATCCGCTTTTCGACTCCGGCGCAGCGCGGAGAGCGCCTCACCGTAGTTGCCGTGGACCGCTCCTTCAGCATGCGCACCAACGAGGGCGGTACCTCGCGCCTCGAGTTGGCCAAGCGCGAAGCCGCCAGCGTGTTGGGCGGCATTCGGACGGGCACCAAAGCCCAAGTGGTCGCTCTTTCCGGCACTCTTGAAGCCATGACGCAGCAAGTGGACGATCCGAACCAACTGCGCGCCGCCGTCACCGCCATCAAGGAAGGCGACAGCCGCGCCGACTTCGGAGTGCTCGCCCGTTACCTGCGCACCTTGCGTGAGCAGGCCGACGTCCCGTTGGAAGTCCACGTCATCAGTGACCTGCAGAAATCCGCCATGCCGCCTGGGTTCACTGACCTGCGCCTGGATGACAACACCAAGCTGGTGCTGCACCCCATCGGCAAACAGCAGTCCAACTGGAGCGTGGAGAGCGTGAACGCGCCGCAGCGCATCTATGACACCAAGACTGTCCACATCACCGCCACTATCGCCGGCTTCAACGCCCCCGCCGCGAAGCGCAACGTCACGCTGCTGTTGAACGGCAAGACGGTCGGCTCCAAACAAGTCGACGTGGCTGAGAACGGTCGCGGTTCGGTGGAATTCATCGGCCTTGAAGCATCGTACGGATTCAATAAGTGCGAAGTCCGCATCGAATCCTCCGACGCGCTGGCCGCCGACGACCGCTACACCTTCTCCGTCGAACGCACCGACCCCAAGAAAGTGCTCTTCATCGACGACGGGCTGCACTCGAAATCGCAGCGCTTCTTCACCGCGGCGCTGACCTCTGATCCCGACTCCGAATTCATTGTGGAATCCCTGCGGCCCGAAGTCGCGGCCAACGCCGACTACTCCAAGTACGCCGTGGTGGTCCTTTCCGAACCCGCCAATGTGCCCTCTAAACTGGCCGACGCGCTGAAGGCCTACGTCGAAAAGGGCGGGGGATTGTTCGAAGCCCTGGGCGTCGGCTCGGCGGTGCTCAACAAGGCTCCGGTGATCGACCTCCCCATTCAGGGCACCAACCTCGCGGCCCGCGCCGGTGAGCGCTTCTGGACCGTGGGCGACATCGACCAGAATCACGCGGTTCTCCGCAGCCTGGACCGCATGGAAGGCGTCCGGTTCTTTCAATCGGTCAAGCTCGGGGCCGGCGAAGGTCAGGTGCTGGCCAAACTGAGTGACGGAACGCCCCTGATTGTGGAACGCCGCATGGGCGAAGGGTTCGTCATCGCCTACGCCGCGTCGCTCGATGACCGGCAGAACGATTTCGCCAACAAACCGATTTACGTCCCATTCGTCCAAGAGACCGTCAAGTACCTGGGCGGAGGCGGCGTCAGCCAGCCTGTCAACCTGGGAGTGGATTCGTTCGTTGAGTTAAGGTCAGGGACGCAGCAAAAAGGCGTCAGCGCGGAAGTGCTAAATCCCGACGGGCAGCGGGTGCTTTCGATTGAGGAAGCCGCCTCAGCACCGAACTTCGCCGTGTCAAAGGAAGGTTTCTTTGATGTGAAAAATGCCGCCGGAAGGCGGACGCTGGTGGCCGCGCATGCCGACCGGCGGGAGTCGGATTTGACGGTGATGGAAAAGGAAACGCAGGACCTCTGGGCGTCCACCGGGACTGAGCCTGAGGTAGCCACAGGGGCGGTGCAGAGCGGGTTAAGCTCCACCTCCACTCCCTGGTCCCTCGCGCCGTATTTATTGGTGTTATTGTTGTTGGTAGCATTGGCGGAGTCGGTGATCGCAAACCGGTACCTGCGTTCATCTGTCCGGCCCGAGGAGACTCCACTGGAGAGTCCTACGAGAGGATGACGAAGGCATGAATACGCGCGAACAGTTGACTCAATACCTGCGTGGTCTTGAGTCCCGCCTGCGGATGCTCACCTGGAGCCGCGGGGCCGCTATCGCTCTCGGCGTCGCCCTCGGAGCGACCCTGGCCTTGGTGATGATCACCAACGCTTACGCGTTCTCTTCTACCAGCATGGTGGTAGCGCGCGTGGTGCTATTCATTTCTCTCGCGGTGGCCATCGGCCTGGGACTGGTGATCCCGCTGCTCGGCTTGAACGAACGGCGCGCTGCGCGCAAGGCGGAACAAGCCAACCCCGCGTTCCAGCAGCGCCTGCTCACCTACATGGACCGCCGTGATCAAGGCGATCCCTTCATCGAACTCCTGGCGGAAGATACGCTGAAACCGGCGCGTCAGGCTGCTCCCATGACGGTGGTGCCGCAGAAGTCGATCTTCGGATTCGGCATCGGCGCGGGCGCGGCGGGTGCTGTGCTCCTGTGGTTGATCATGTTCGCCCCCGGCTATCTCGGCTTTGGCGCGAAGACCTTGTGGGCCGGGCTCCCGAAGGCCGGCGAAGCAGGCTTCTATCAACTCAAAGTGGAACCGGGTGACGAAACCGTGCGCCGCCGCACCGACGTTTCCGTGGTCGCCACGCTGCAAGGCTTCACCGCGCAGGAAGTCCGCTTGATGGCAAAATATGACAGTGGAGCCAAGTGGGAAGAGGCCATCATGGCCCCGCGTCCCGGCGAAGCCACCTACGGCTACCTGCTGCCCGCCGTACCCGAAGGCTTGCAGTACTACGTGGAAGCCGCGGGCGTCAAGTCGCCGACCTTCCACATCAAGGTCGTCGACCTTCCTGGAGTCAAGAACATCAAGGTCACCTATCACTATCCGTCGTGGATGAAGTCCGCCGACCTAGTGGAAGACCCCGGCGGCGATCTGCGCGCGGTGGTCGGCACCAAGGCCGAACTCACCGTGGAGACCGACAAGCCGCTGAGCGACGGCCTGATCGTGATGCAGGACGGCACCGAGATCAGCATGGTGACCACGCAAGGCAACTTCCTCACCGTCCGCGTCCCCATCGAAAAAGAAGGCGCGTACCACTTCGCGGCCAAGGTCAACGGCGAAGTCATCCGCCTCACGCCCGATTACTTCATTGAAGCGCAGGAAGACTCGGGTCCCAAGGTCAGCATCAAGCATCCCGGTCCGGACGCGCAGGTGAATCCGCTGGAAGAAGTCATCATCCAAGTGGAAGCCACCGACGACTTCGGCGTGGCGCAGTTGCAACTCCACTATTCCGTCAATGGAGAACCGGAAAAGATCATCAACCTGGCGGCCAACGGAACCCCAAAGGTCGACGGACAGATCACTCTATACCTCGAAGACTTCCACATGGTCCCAGGCGACGTGGTCTCGCTCTACGCCACGGCCAAGGACGCCCGCACCGAAGCTGCCAGTGACATCGGCTTCATCCAAGCCATGCCGTTTGAGAAGAACTACAGCCAGTCGCAACAGGGCGGCGGCGGTGGTGGCGGTGGTGGCGGTCAGCAACAAGAGCAGCAGGAAATCTCCCGGCGTCAGCGTGACATTATTTCCATGACGCACAAGGCCATCAAGGGCAGCGCGGTGGAGAAGGCCGCGGCTACTAAGGAACGCGCGGAATTCCTGGCCGAAGCGCAAAAGACTTTGAAAGCCCAGGCGGATTCATTGGCGCAGCGCGTCAAGGCCCGCGAACTCGACGGCGAGAGCGCGACCATCAAGGAATTCGTCAAGGAGATCGAAGCCGCAGCCACGGAAATGGGTCCGGCTTCCGAGAAGCTCGGCGCATCGGCGTGGAAGGACGCGCTGATCCCTGAGCAGAAAGCTCTGCAACACTTGCAGCGCGCCGAGCAGTTGAACCGGGACATCCAGGTCGCCTTCGGCAATCAGCAGGGCGGCGGTGGAGGAGGCGGCGGAGGCGGTCAGAACGCGGGCCGCGATCTGGCCAATTTGTTCGACCTGGAACTCGACACCGAGAAGAACCAATACGAGCAGGCGCAATCGACGCGCGGTGGCCAGCAGGGCGGCGGCGCGGAACAGCAACAGGAGCAGGTGGACGACATCCTGAAGAAGCTGGAAGAACTCGCCAAGCGCCAACAGGCAGCGGCGGCCCAGAATCAGGGCAAGAACAAGCAGCAGACCGTGGACCGGCGCTGGGAGCAGGAATCGCTGCGCCGCGAAGCTGAAGAGCTGAAGAAGCAGCTGGAAGAGTTGCAGCAACAGCAAGCCCAACAGGGCCAGCAAGGGCAGCAGAGCCAGCAGGCCTTGAGCCGTGGACAACAGGGCAAGCAGGGCCAGCAAGGTCAACAGGGCCAACAAGGTCAACAGGGCCAACAGGGCAAGCAGGGTCAGCAAGGTCAACAGGGTCAGGAGAGCGCTCAGCAACGCCAAATTGAGCGGATGCTCGACCAAGTGAAGCAAGCCGAGCAGGAAATGGCCGACGCCAACAAAGCGGCGGCGAAGGGCGATCAGGCTCAGGCCGATGCCGCCGCCCGCCGTGCCGCGGATCGCCTGCAGGACGCCAAGCAGCAAGGCAGCCAGATGCAGCGCCAGGGCGTGAACGCGGGACTCGACCAACTGCAGCGCAACGCGCAGCAACTGGCCGAACGCCAGCGCCAAGCCGAGAACCAGATGAAGCAGGCGGCCGCCGGTAAGGGGCTCCCGCAAGATCAGCGTGAGCAGCTGGCTCAGGAAAAAGAACGGCTGCTCAAGGACTACCAGCAGCTGGAACGGGACATCAACCGGCAGCAGCAACAGCTGCGCCAGTCCGATCCGGACGCGGCGCGGGAACTGAAAGACGGCATCAGTGAAGCCCAACAGGCGCAAGCGAAAGAACGGCTTCAGTACGGTGCCGACTATGCCCGCCGGGCCAGCCAGGCGCAACTTGAATCCTGGTTGCGGCAGGAAGCTCCGCTCACCCGTACGCTGGACCAGTTGAGCCAAGCGGTGAAGGATGCGCAAGGCAAGCTCGGCGACGGCCAGCAGCAAGGCGAAGGTCAGGGCCAGTTGGAGCGCCAGGTGGCGTCCATCGAGCAGATGCGCGCGCAACTGGAACGCATGCAGCAGCAGGCGGCTCAGCAGGGTCAGCAGGGCCAAGGTCAAGGTAAGCAAGGTCAGGGCAAACAGGGCCAGGGCCAGGGCAAAGACGGTCAGGGCCAAGGCAAAGACGGCCAGGCCCAAGGCGGCCAGCAAGGTCAGGGCAAGGATGGTCAGGGCCAGGGCAAGGACGGCCAGGGCAAAGGTCAGGGTCAAGGCCAGGGCCAGCAAGGTCAACAGGGCGGCCAGGGCGGCGGCAACCAGAACGGCGGCGGTGGCTTCAACGGAGGCTACGCCGGTGGACAGGTCGGCGGTTACGACCGCTACGGTCGCTACAACCCTGAAGGCATCTACGACAACGCCGGAGCCGTTCCCATCGACCCGCGCCAGATCGTGCGCGATGCGCAACGCGACCTGCGCGCCATCCAGCAGGCGAATCGCGACAACCGCGAACTCGCCGGTCAGGCTGCCGCGCTCGAGCGCGAGTTGAACAACCTCGCCATCGGCAATCCTTCGGGTCCAGAACTCGAAGCCCGCTTGAGCCGCACCGTGCTTCCCGAGCTGGAATCGCTGGAAGTCCAGCTGCGCAATGAACTCGACAAGGAAAAGGGCGGGCAGGTCCGCAGCCCCGGTACGGAGAGAACTCCCGCCGGCTTCGCCCCCGACGTCGCCGAGTACTTCCGCAAACTCAGCCGCGCCAAGTAACCAACGTGCGCCGCCTGACAGCAGCCTTCGTGGTCACGCTGCTGCTAGGCGGCGCATTTTACGTTTCCGCCGCCCGCCGCTGGCAGAAATACGAGCGCGAGATGCAGTCCCCCGCCGACGATCCGCGCGACGCCAACGACGAAACCGAGTTCGCCTTCACCCGCCTCCGCTACCGGTCGATTCGCAATCGGGCCAGATACCAGTCGTGGGGCATCGACGCCAATACATCCGAGCGCCACTTCATCACCGGCCTTCGCCGCCTGACGCGCATCTACGGCCGCAGCATCGAACACATCGTGGACATCGATGATGACGAGATGTTCGACTGGCCGTGGATCTACATCGTGAGCGGCGGCGACTGGGTGCTCAACGAATCGCAAGCCGCCCGCCTGCGCGCCTACTTCGACCGCGGCGGATTCCTGGTCGTCGACGACCTGCACGGTGAAAGCGAATGGGACCAATTCATGGACGGCATGAGCCAGGTCTACCCCGAGGCGCGCGTCGAAGACTTGGAGGATGGCCACCCCGTCTTCCACACCGTCTACAACCTCAGCGAACGCCTGCAAGTCCCGGGCTACCAGATCGTGGAGCGCGGCAGCATGGTGGAGCGCAACAACGGCGTGGTCCCCTACTGGCGCGTGATCAGCGACGGGAAGGGCCGCGTCCAGGTAGCCGCGTTCCTCAATCAGGACCTAGGCGACGCGTGGGAGTTCTCAAACGACCCTTTGTACCCGGAAGAGTTCGCGTCCATGGCGTACAAAATGGGCGTGAACTATGTCATCTATTCGATGACGCACTGAGTTCCCGCAAAGCATCCTTACCTACCCAGCGTGGGCTCGGTTCCCTCGCTTCCGCCAACCGCGCAGCAACCTCAATCGCTGCCCTCCGCAACTCCGGGTTCCGCTTCCCAATCTGCCGCAGCGCCCAGTTCACGGCCTTCTTGACGAAGTTGCGCTCGTCGCCCGCCATCTCTTCAATCAGCGGCAGCACTTCCAGAAACACCTCATCCGCAGCCTTCTTGTCATGCACCGCCAGCGTCGCGAACATCGCAAACCCGGCGCGCCGTACAAACTCCCGCTTTCCGCCAGCCCACTTCCACGCCAGCTCCCAAGCGAACGGCGACTTGCGCAACAAGTGAATCGCGCACCCGTCGCACACATCCCAGCTATCGAAGTCGCGCACCCACGCGTTCATCTCCGCCCGAGTCATGACCTTCGGGTCCGCCGTGAACGCCGCCAGCATCCGAGCGTCGCGATTCCCCGTCTTCCACAACTCCAGCGCCCGAGCATGATCCCGCCCCAGCTCCTTCGCCAGTTCCTTCAGCGGACCCATCGGCACGCCGAAGGTATCGGTCACCGTGATCCCGTACCGAGCCATGCCCGCGACATTCTTCGCAGACTCCATGCCCCGCAGCCGCGCTAGAATCGAACGTGAAGATGAAGTTGGCATTCCTATTGTCTCTTCCGCTGTTTGCGCACCATTCTCTCACAGCCGAATTCGACCTCGACCGCCCGGTGACGCTAGAAGGCACCGTCGCACGCGTAGAATGGATGAACCCCCACGCCTGGATTCACGTGCAAACAGACTCAGGCGAATGGGCCGTCGAAGTAGGCTCCCCAAGCGAACTCATCCGCCGAGGCTGGTCCCGCCGCGACCTCAAACAAGGCGACCACATCACCATCCAAGCCATCCTCGCCAAGAAGCTCCCCCGCACCGCCAACGCCCGCTCCATCACCTCTGGCGGCAAACGCCTGTTCTATGGAGATCGGGGTCAGACACCGTAGCGGCGGTCCTAAGCGAATACCAGACGGCGGCCGACCGGCTCAGGAATCACATCGCCAAATTCCTGGGCGGTCTCGATCCACAGCCCAATCGCATCTTGTGCGTTGCGCAAAGCTTCCTCTTGTGAGTCACCATGAGCGGCGCACCCGGCCAGTTGAGGAACTTCCGCGATGTACGCGTCGTCTTCCTTGCTCCAATAAATGATCACTTCGTACTTGCTCATTCGCCACCTAGCTTTGCTTCCAGAATCACTGCTCGGACCTGTTTGACCTGATAAGGTTTCGCCTGCGCGCCCGCTCTTTGAAGGTTAACCTTTGCGGCGACGCCACGCTTTCGAAAGATGTGATGGCTGCCCTTAACCCGCTTCTCAAACCCCAAGCTTTCGAGCAAATGGCATAAGTCGTCGAACCGGATGGCTGCGTCGGCTGTCCCACTCAAGACGCGTCGAAGCACTTGGTCTGAAGCCACAAGGATATCTTACCAATTGCCAAGGTTTTTGATTCTTGCGGGAAGTCGCGCAGTCTTCCCAAAACAGTATGCTCCTCGCCTGATGCATGGAGTCTTAGTGGTCCTGCCGCGAACATGCTAAAGTCAACGCCATGCAAATCTTGTTGACGGACATTTTGAAGCTCGCGGGTTTCGATCCGACCCTCGATACGAAGTTGGTGCGCCATCAAGACAAGCGTTCCCCATGGCTGAACTACGGAAGGATGGACGGCTTGAGATGTACCAGCGTTATCAGGCCAAGCCGAGATTTCACAGGGCCCAGCAAATCGTTTCATTTTACGGTCTATCGGAAAATCGCGCGGGTTTCTACGGCGTGTATAAAGTCCGCGGTTATCAGACACGCCAGGAGCCAGCGGTCGCTCTTTGCAACTGGAACAGCGAATTCGCCAAAGACGCGGAGATCTTCTATGAGTTGGAGCCTGACCCCAGGTTTAAGGATTTTCGCGACCGCCTGATCATTGATTGGGGCAGAGGTGCGCTTGCTTGGGTTCAGAACCTGACCGACAAGCCGGTTCTGGAATTACTCCAGCCCGGTCGACGCCTCCCGCCGTTCGTTGACTACTTGGAGTTTAGTTTGACGCACGATGAATTGAAGGAACTCTTTGCGAACAAGGAGGCACACCGGGATTGGAAGACCTCATTGAGTGCGGTTGCCGGTATCTACCTGATACTCGCCGAAGCCACCGGGGATATGTACGTCGGGGGCGCCTATGGCGAAGCTGGGATCTGGGGTCGCTGGAAGAACTAGGCAGAAACTGGCGATGGAGGTAACAAACAACTTGCAGAGTTGATCCGTCGCGACTCACGGTACCCTCAACGATTCCGGTTCTCGTTACTCCAGATCCTGCCAACGACGATGGCCGACAAGGAAGTTATAAAGCGCGAAAATATCTACAAAGAGAAGCTTGGAAGCCGCGCTGTTGGTCTTAGCCTTAACTCAAACTGATCCCGGCTCTGCCCTTGGGCCCCGCGTCAGCAGCCACCACGCGCTCGTCCCGAGCACTGGCATCAGCGCCACCACCACAAACGACTGCGTGTATAGCTTCTGATCAAACCACGCCCCCAGCACCGGCAGCAGCAGTGCCACCAGCGCCGACCACGACCCCGCCGCCATGCCCGCCACCATCGACCGCTGCCCCTCCGGATACGCCCGCGCGCCCGACCGCAGGCCCACCACGATGAAGCCCGCCGTGACGAACATCGCCCAGAAGAACACCAGCATCGTGCCCGTCACCGTCGTCATCAAGGTCACCGCCGCCAGCGGCCAACTGAGCACCGTCAGCAACACGAACAGCCCCACCGGCCGGTCCTTATCCTCGGCAAATCGGTCCGACGCCCAGCCCCAGAAAAAGTAGCCGACCTCCCAGCCAAACGGCGGAATCCACAGTAGCGTGCCCAGTTCGGCCTGCGAAATTCCGAGCGCACGGTTCAGATACAACGGCACCAGGTACAACACCGGACCCAGCGCAAACGCCCCTACCGCATATGCCGATACCAACGCCCAGAAGCGGCGCTCGAGTAGATTGGGCCAGGCGATGCGTGCGGGCTTGCGCGCTGGAACATTCAGAAACGGAGGCCGCGCCGTACACCACCACAACACCAGCCACAGCAGTCCCAATACGCCTGTAACCAGGAACGCATAGCGCCACCCGAATGCCGATGCGATGGGCACCACCAGCAGCGGAGCCACAATCGCCCCCAACGATCCGCCGCTATAAGAGATCGCGATGCCGCGAGCTTGCTTCGACGGCGGCAGCGAATCCATCGCCGCGCGGAAGCCGCCGGGAAACGTCGCGCCCTCGCCGAAGCCCAGGAACGCGCGCGCCACGGCGAATCCCAGAAAGCCCGCCATCATGGCGTGGGATGCGCTCGCCACAGTCCACAATCCCACCGCGAACAGCATCCCGATGCGCAGCCCGAAGTAATCCAGCAGCGAGCCCCACACCGGATTCGCGATCATGTAGGCGTAGGAAAACGCGGCCACCACAATCGCGTAGTCCTGCGCGCTCATGTGTGTCTCCGCCAGGATGGTCGGCGAAAGCACAGCCAGTATCTGGCGGTCGATGTAGGACAGCCAGGAGCACACCATCATCACGACGCTGGCGGTCCAGATGCGCGAAGTCACCCAGCTAGAATAGCGGACTTCAGATCGAAGCTCTCATCCGCCGCCTGCTCCGGCGTCACCCGCGCCCGAGCCGCGATCAATTTGCGGGCCGTCATGTGCTCCGCCGCTCGATTGATCGAGTCCACCGCTCGCAACTCGCCGCCGCGATAGTAGAACACCGAAAACTTGTTCGACGCCACATCGCCGCGCGTCACTGTCCGGTCGAAGCCGGTAGCGATGCCCGTCATCTGCAAGTGAATGTCGAACTGATCACTCCAGAACCATGGAACTGCATCATACGCCGCAGGCCGCCCGCAAATCGCCCGAGCGACACATGCCGCCTGATCCACCGCGTTCTGCACCGACTCCAGCCGAACCCGAGCCCCCGCGTAAGGATTCGGATACTCCGCGCAATCCCCAATAGCAAAGATGCGCGGGTCCGAAGTCCGCAGGAATTCGTCCACCGCAATGCCGTTGCCCACCGCCAGCCCCGCCTCCCGCGCCAGTTCGTCATTCGGCACCACGCCGATGCCCGCGACGATCAAGTCGGCCTCCGGCGCAGCGGTCGAATTCAACACCACCCGCACCCCCCGAGCCTCATGCTGCGCCAAAAAGTAGTCCGACACCACAGGCGCCACCACGCGCCCCATCAGCCGAGGTCCAGCCTCATACACGGTGACGTCTTTCCCCAACGCCCGAGCCGCCGCCGCCACCTCCAGCCCAATGAATCCGCCCCCGATAATCGCCACGTCCCGAGCATCGGCCAGCCGCTGCTTGATCTCCGCCGTCTCGCCCAGCGTCCGCAAGTAGAACACGCCGTCCCGAGGAAGCGCCCGGTTCCGAGCCCCCGTAGCCAGAATCACCCAGTCGCTCGGCGGCAACTCAGCCAGCGAAGCGATGCGCCGACCCCTGACTACCTCAATCCGTTGCGTGGCGTAAAACTCCGCCGGCCGCAAGATCGCGTGCCGCTCTTCTTGCTTGCCCAGCAGCATCCCCTTCGACAACGGAGGCCGCTGATACGGCAGATGCGGCTCCTCACCGTAGATGGTAATGGACCCGTCGTAGCCCTCCGCCCGCAGCGACGCCGCAGCCTGAAAGCCCCCATGCCCGCCACCAACGATGACGACGCTCACGGCGTTACTGAGACTCCGGCGTCCGCACCGTGCACCCGTCATGCTCCGGCCGCACCCGGATCTGGCAGCTCAATCGGCTATTCATCTGCCGAGGAGCCGCCGCCGACTCCAGCATCGAATCCTCGTCCGGGTCCATCGGATCCAGCGTGGGCAAACAAGCCGCGTCCACGTAAACATGGCAAGTGGCGCACTGTAGATTCCCCCCGCAAGCCCCCACAATGCCGTCCACGTTGTTCTGCACGGCCCCTTCCATAATCGAATCGCCCTGCAGGACGTCAACGGTGCGGCTGGCACCGGTATGAGAGATGTATGTGATGTTTGGCATGTCCGAAACCCATAGTATCGTTTTCCGCCACGGATTCCCAGGATCTTAAAATCCGTGTTTATCCGTGTCCATCCGTGGCCCCCAAATCTATTGCCCGGGCGATTCCCGTCACAGCACAAACCGCCGCCACTCGACCTTGGGCTTCTGGAAATTGATCAGCAGACACGTAGCCTTGCCAGCGGCCCGCAGATAGTTCAGGCATTGAGCAGCATGCTCACTAGTGAACCGGTCGACGCACTTCAGCTCCACCAGGACCCTGTCCCCCACCAGGATGTCCGGGACATACTCCCCCACGCAGTGTCCCTTGTAAATGACCTCGAAGACGACCTGCGGATCCACCTTCACCCCGCGCGTCGCCAATTCCCGCAACAGCGCCCGTTCGTAGACCTTCTCCAAGAACCCCGGCCCCAATGTGTTCGCGACTTCAAACGCCGCCCCCAAAACAACCTCCGTAAGAGGATCTTCAAATCCGTGTTTATCCGTGTCCATCCGTGGCCCCCAAATCTAGTGCCCAGGGCGAAGCAAAACTCTCACCCCAAAACAGATTTGCCAGCCACGGATGGACACGGATAAACACAGATAAGAATTATAAGTCATTGATTCAAAAAAGAAAACAAGCTGCCTGCATCCCCGCCCCCTCTCCCCGCATCTCTATTAATACCCCTCTCCACGGCACCCGCCCCACGCTTCGTGCTACGATTTTGGTTGTTCAGGTAAGGAAGGCATCTCAACTCTCATGGCAAAGAACCTCGTCATCGTCGAATCGCCGGCGAAGGCGAAAACCATCGGCAAGTATCTCGGCAAGGACTTCATCGTCAAGGCCTCGCTCGGCCACGTCAAGGATCTCCCCAAAAAGGACCTTTCCGTGGACGTGGACAACGAATTTAAGCCCGTCTACGAGGTCATCGAGGGCAAAAAGAAGCTCATGGGAGAACTGCGCACCGCCGCCAAGGGTGCCGACGCCATCTACCTCGCGGCTGACCCTGATCGCGAAGGCGAAGCCATCTGCGCTCACTTGCAGGAGGAACTGCAGGACAAGAAAAGCAGCATCAAGTTCTACCGCGTGATGTTCAACGAAATCACGAAAACCGCCATCCAGAAGGCGTTTGAGAAGCCGCTTGTCGTCAACGTCAACCTGGTCGACGCCCAACAAGCCCGCCGCGTGCTCGACCGCCTTGTCGGCTACAAAATCTCCCCGCTCCTGTGGGATAAAGTCCGCCGCGGCCTCTCCGCCGGGCGCGTCCAGACCGTCGCGCTGCGCCTCATCGTTGAGCGCGAAAAAGAGATCCGGGCGTTCATCACCCGCGAATACTGGTCCATTGACGTCAGCCTGAACGCCAAGAAAGCGCCCGTCCTCAAGGCGCACCTCGCCAAAATCAACCGGGAAAACCCGGAAATCCCGAACGGCGAGACATCCCAGAAGATCGTCGATGCGCTCATTGACGCCGTCTACACGGTCCAATCGGTCGTCAACAAGGAAAAGCGCCGCAATCCGGTGCCGCCTTTCATCACCTCGACTCTGCAGCAGGAAGCCGCCCGCAAGCTCCGCTTCTCCGTCAAGCGCACCATGATGCTGGCTCAGAAGCTCTACGAAGGCGTCGAACTGGGCAAGGACGAAGGCCCGGTGGGTCTCATCACCTACATGCGTACCGATTCCACGCGCATCGGTGGCGAGGCGCTGGACGAAGTCCGCGCCATGATCACCGACCGCTACGGAGCCGAATACCGCCCCGAAAAGCCCAACGTCTACAAGTCCAAGAAGGACGCGCAGGACGCGCATGAAGCTATCCGGCCCACGTCCGCGATGCGCTCGCCCGATCAGCTGGAAAAGTACCTGGACGAAGACGCCCTCAAGGTCTACCGCCTC
The DNA here is from genome assembly GCA_947446025.1 of Bryobacterales bacterium. Taxonomy (GTDB): domain Bacteria; phylum Acidobacteriota; class Terriglobia; order Bryobacterales; family Bryobacteraceae; genus Palsa-187. The sequence continues at coordinate 5,081 of CANFEY010000039.1, read as the reverse complement.
ATCTGGCTGCGCTTCATCGCCAGTCAGATGTCGCCCGCGGTGTTCGACTCGACCACCATCGACGTTTCCACCAAGGGCAAGGACGGCAAGGACTACCTGTTCCGCGCCACCGGCAGCGTGCCCAAGTTCGACGGCTTCCTCAAAGTCTACGAAGAAGGCAAGGACGTCAAAGACGAGGAAGATGAAGAGGCCAAGGCCAAGCTCCCCGCGGTCACGCAGGGCGAGACGCTGAAGTTCAAGTCCATCGACCCCGAACAGCACTTCACTGAGCCTCCGCCACGCTTCACCGAAGCTACGTTGGTTAAGGAACTGGAAGCCTGCGGCGTCGGCCGCCCGTCGACGTATGCGTCCATTCTGGGGACCATCCAGGAGCGCGAATACGTCCGCAAAGACGGCGGCAAGTTTACGCCCACTGAGCTAGGCATGATCGTCACCGACCTGCTGCTCGAAAGCTTCAACGACCTCTTCGATGTCACCTACACCGCGCGCATGGAAGCGCAGCTGGACGACATTGAAGACGGCAAAATCGACTGGCGCATCGCCATGAGCGAGTTTTACGAGGTGTTCCAGAAGGATTTGGAACACGCCGCGCGCCACATGACCGACATCAAGCGCATGGAGCAGCCCACCGACTTCATCTGCGAAAAATGCGGCAAGCCGATGGTCATCAAGTGGGGCAAGAACGGCAAGTTCATCGCATGCACCGGCTATCCCGATTGCAAGAATACCCGCCAGCCCCAGGTGGAAGGCGAGGGCGGGGAAGGCATGACCGAGCAGGATGCCGCCGAATACTGCGACAACTGCGGGCGTCCCATGGTGCTCAAGAAGGGCCGCTTCGGCACCTTCATGGCGTGCTCCGGATACCCCGAATGCAAGACTACCAAGCAACTGGGCGCGGCGCAGAAGCCGCAGGACGTGCCGCTGGACGAAGACTGCCCGGCTTGCCAAAGCAAGATGGTCAAGAAGTACGGCCGCTTCGGCGAATTCGTGGCCTGTAGCAGCTACCCCACTTGCAAGTTCGTCAAGCAAAACACCATCGGCGTGAAGTGCCCGAATTGCCCCGAGGGAGAAGTGGTCGAACGCCGCAGCAAGCGCGGCAAGACGTTCTTCGGCTGCAACCTATACCCCAAGTGCGACTTCGTGGCCTGGGGCAAGCCCATCAAGGAAGCCTGCCCGGATTGCGGCGGCAGCTACCTGATTGAGAAGTTCCTCAAATCCGGCGCCATGGCCCAGTGCCCCAACGCCGAATGCAAATTCAAGAAGCCGCTAGTGATCGTCGAAGAGCCCGCCCCGGTGCCCGCGTAAGCTCTTTTCCAGAATGACCATGGACTTCATCTCCACCCACAACGCCCGTGAAATGTACTCGCGCGCCGGCTGGACCATCGGTTTCGCCGTGGTGCTGTACTTCATCAACCGCGCCGAATACCCCGGCCCGGCCGCGACGTTGTTCGTGGTGATCACGCTGATCGGCATTGCCTTTGCCGGCATCGGCTACGGCTTGAGCTGGCTGGCCACCGAAGGCCAACGCCGCGTGCGGGAGCAAATCCTTGAGACGCTGCAATTGCAAGGCACCGAACGCATCCTTTGCCTTTCACACGAACTGGGCCTCGAAGCCGCCAAGCGCCTCAAGACCGGCAGAGTGATCTGCCTGGGCGAAACTGCCGCCAATGAGGCCGCCCGTGAGGCAGCCAAGCAAGCGGGCCTGGGTGACAAGATCCGCTTTGAGTCCGGCGAGGTGACCGCGAAGCTGGCCTACCCGGACGCCAACTTCGATGTCGTGGTATCCAGCGGCGTGCTGCCCGCTGCGGCGGTCCCGGAAATGCTGCGTGTGCTGAAGCCGGGCGCGCAACTGGTTCTGCATCCCTCCGCTGGCTTTGTCGGCGACGCCCGCTTGTCCACTGCCTCCGTTTCGCCCACGCCTCTTCCGCTGGGCCTGGGCGGAAGCATTCTCTCCGCCCGCAAGTAATTTCCTAGAAACGCCCCGGTTCCCCGTCCCTGTCGCGTATCTCCATCTGAATCAATGAAGTGCAGAGTTCGTCCTATGTGGATTTCGTATTTGTAACGGTACTAAATAGACCTGTACTGAATCCAGTTTCCTATTGTTGATGCCGCCCCCATTCCCTATGCTCAATCGTGTCCTGCTCCTTGAGTCAACAGCGCATGTGCTGAGCCAGGGCGGAGACAGTGGGGAAACTTAGGAGGAAATATGAAAAAGTTTTTGACAGCAATCATGTTCGCGGGCTTGGCCGCTTCGGCCAATGCGGCGGTCATTCAAGTTGTGTGTAACACAATCGATCTCAACAACGGCAACAGCCCGATTACCAACGGCACGGGTGTGCTCAACGACACGCACACCTGCGCGGCGTTCAACAACGCCCTGGGATCCTATATCGGTGCCAGCGTCGGTGTTACCTCGTCGGTGACCACCGTAGGTGTTCCCGCGGAACCCTTCAATGTGACCTTTACCTATCTCGGTGGCGCGTCGTTCACCCCCCCCGGGTTCCGTAAACGTCAATGTCATTTCGCCGACTAGCACTGCGACGAACAATCCCATGTTTACATCGGGAACGGCGGGCAACGGTGGATCGTTCAACATCAGCCTCTCCATGCTGGTCAACAGTGGCCAGATCGGTACGGCGTCTTCGTCCATGGTTGTGAACTACGAATACCGTCCGAGTGGTGTAGTTCCCGAACCCGCCTCGCTGGCGCTGATGGGTACCGGTCTCCTCGGTCTTGGTTTCCTGGCCCGGCGTCGTAAGGCTTCCAAGTAACAGCCGATTGACTCCTAGCTTCTCCCGGGCATCTGTCTTCGGACAGGTGCCCGTTTTACGTTTCCGGCTCATGTGCCTGCTTTCGTACCAGTGGGGAGTTCCGGAACTTTCTTGTCCGTACCGGGATCGATTTCCTATGTCCCCAATCGGATTGGACACTTAGGATCAATGCTAGAGCCGCAAAGAAGGCTTTCGAATCGGACAAGGAGACCATGAAATATATCGGCCTATTTTTGCTGGCGCTCGCGCCGCTTAGCGCATCCGCGATCACGTCGTTTTCCGCGTCCAACGGAACACCGTTTACAGTGATCATCGACGAATTCAACACCACGGAAACAGAGATGGCGAATCGTCTGGTGATCGTGGCAAATTTCGGCGCGAACGGGACGGCCCAGTGTACCTGGACCGCCAACGCGACAAATTGCCTGGCGGCAAACTTGTTCAGCGTCACCTTCACGGACGGGGACACCTACCCCACTGGCGGCAACCACTTCTGGACCATCACCAACCTCACCGGCAGCGGCAATCCGTTTACGCTCAGCTCAATCACCTTCAACGGCGTCGTGGCCGGAACGGTCAACGGCGTTGCCTTTGACCGCTGCATAAGCGCCTCGGGAAACTTCAACGACAACCCCTCAAGCGGTGGAAGTTGTAGCACCGACGGCACGACCGGATCTGACCAAGGCTACACCGTTGACGATGCAGCTGGCGGAACCGCCAACATTACGGCGGTAGCGGCCTACACCAACGTCCTCAAGATTTCGTCGCAAGCCACCCAGAACGACATCTACGGCGTGATGACGCTGACTTTTGGCGGCGCTCAGGCCTTCAACAACGGCAAGAGCTTCACGTTCCTGGCGGACACGGACTTGGTCCGCGGCACCATACCTGAGCCCGGTTCAATCGCTCTTCTTGGTAGCGGTCTCTTAGGTCTCGGGGTCCTCGCCCGCCGCCGCCGCAAGCAGTAAGACTTCTCTTTTTATTTGGGTTGGGGCCTAACCTCCGGGGTAGGCCTTTTCTATCGCTGGGCCTACCTCTTCGGATATGAATCAATTGGCACTCGGGCGCGGAGACGGCGAACGGTCATTGAGCCGCCGACGAACGAACTAGTCCCAGCTAGTACTTTTTGGGCTTGTACCGGGCTTGAATTCCCATAGCCGCCCCCAGCTTTGGCACATATGCTCTTTAGGACGGAGGAAAGTCAGAATGAAACGAATTTTACTCGCATTGCTCAGTTGTGCCGCGTTGCAGGCCGCGACAATTACGTTCACCCCAGGTACTGTCACCAGTTCCACCGGGACGACGGGAGCCGGTAACGGAACGACCAACGGCAACAGCGCCACCTGGACCTCGTCGGAGGGTTGGACGGTTACCGCCCGCACGTACAGTGTGAACACTGCGGGCACCAGCGCGTTTCTCGCGGCCGCCCTACAGATCTTCGACGTGCTCAATGGACAGGCCCTCGGCCTTGGCAGCTGCAACCAAAGCCCAAGCGAGGCCGTCGGCAGCAGCAACTGTGACAACACCACCGGTGCCAGCATCACCGACCAATGGCAGTTCGACAACGGCAACCCCAGCGGCAGTGACGCGCGGGACTTCCTGCTGCTCACCTTCTCACAGCCGGTTTCCATCTCGAGCCTGGTGCTACTCCAAAGCAGCATCATCGCCCGTGATACCGACGTGGACTACTACTTCGATACCACCGCCGCGAACAGTATTGTCGCGAACGTGACAACCCTCGCCACCCTGGGCGCAGCTGGGTTCGGCGGTGTGAATACCAACAACGGGGACAACCTGCAAGATCTGACACCCGGCTGCCCCTGCCCGACTCGGACCGTCACGCTCGTAGCGAACAGCGGTGTGTGGGGACTGCTGATCGCGGCCCAAGCTGGGGAATCGAACGACTTCTTCAAGATCAACTCTTTGACCGCAACCTCCGCCGTGCCTGAACCGAGTTCCATGGCGCTCGTCGGGTTCGGACTCGTAGGTTTGGGTTACATCGCCCGCCGTAGACGAAAGCTGTAGTTTTCCCTTTTTCTCCCATCCAGGCCTATCCTTCGGGATAGGCCTTTTTCTATTTCCTGGCATACCTCTTTGGCTGTAAGTAGTTGGTCTTTAAGAGTCTTACGGGCGCGCAACGGGCCTATAGGACTATATTGCGCTTCAGTAGTGTCCGGCTAACGCGCGACACGCCGACGGCAACTAACTGAAGAGTAGGCGGTTGAGGCCTCTTTTGAGTTGCCGCGATTTGAAATACCAGAAGACGAAACACGAGGCTGACACCATGAGGGATGAACCTTGGCCGCACCG
>CANFEY010000038.1 GCA_947446025.1 Bryobacterales bacterium | reverse complement strand
CGCTTCGCTCGGGCTCCCTACGTCCCACCGGCAGCAATACCGCTGGCGCTGGCGCCGGAACCTTATGGTTGTTCATGGATGAAATTCTTTCTCGCCCTGCTCGGTAATTAGCGGTCGAGGAGTGTCTCACTCATGTTGGCACGGAGGGGTGGTGCAATTGCACCCTCCATAGGACCGCACCCTGTGGAGCCGTACTTTTCGTTCCGTGGAGGTCATCTTCACCGCCTCGAGAAAACGATGCTGCCGCTCATCCATGATGTGCCTGGATCGATTCTTCACGTAGGCTGCAAAGAACTGATAGTCGCTCCAATTGATTTCATCAGTGCCCATACTTCCACTATAGTTTCCCAAGACGGAAGTGTTTGTAATTGACGACTTAAGCTGCACTTCGCCAATCAAACCTGTGGCAGCACGAGCTCCCTTCGCTGCATAATAGAGAGTCATGAAATTCGGCGGCTTCTACGAACACCAACTCCCGCGCCCCTGGCGCCCTGACTCCGAGCATCAACTCTTCCAGAACGCCCTCGAACAGGTCGAACTCTCCGACCGCGTCGGCTACGACTACGTCTGGGCAACTGAGCATCACTTCCTCGAGGAATACGCCCACTCCTCCGCCCCCGAAGTCTTCCTCGCCGCCTGCAGCCAGCGCACCAAACACGCGCGCATCGGACACGGCATCGTCCACATGCCGCCGAACATCAACCACCCGGCGCGCGTGGCGGAGCGGATCGCCACGCTCGACCTCGTCAGCAACGGCCGCTGCGATTTCGGCATCGGCGCGGGAGCCACGGAAACCGAGCTCGGCGGCTTCAACGTCCCGCAGGAAGAAAAGAAGCAAGCCATGCTCGAGGCCGCGCGCCAAACCATCGAGATGATGGTGCAGGAACCCTACGCGGGGTTCGAGGGCAAGTACTTCAGCATGCCGTCGCGCAACGTGCGTCCGAAGCCGATGCAGAAACCGCATCCTCCTTTATGGATGGCGTGCAGCAACCGGACCTCTATCGCCCAAGCTGCCCGCCTGGGAGTCGGAGCGCTCACGTTTTCGTTCGTTGGACCCGACGTTGCCAAACAATACGTCGACCTTTATTACGAGACGCTCGAGAAGGAATGCGAACCGCTCGGGTACGCCGTCAACGCACAGATCGCCATCGCCTGCCCGTTCCTCTGCCTCAAGGACGACGCGAAAGCCCTCGCTCTGGGTGCCGAAAACTACGGCTTCTTCATCTACGGCCTCGGCCACTACAGCTTCTTCGGCGAACACCGGCCCGCGAACACCGACATCTGGCACGAGTACAGCACCAATCCGAAAGAGTTCGCGAACCCCGAAGGCCGCCTGCAGGATTGCGTCGGCGATCCCGACCGATTGCGCGCACAGCTGCGCGAATTCGAAAACGTCGGCATCGATCAGGTCGTCTGCCTCAGCCAGGCCGGCAACATCCCGCATGAGCTGCTATGCGAGTCCATCGAACTCTTCGGCAAGGAAGTCCTGCCCGAATTCAAAGACCGCGACCTGGCCCGCGCCGGCGAACAAGCCGCGAAAATGGCTCGCCTCAACGACCTCTGTATGCCCCGCCGCGCACCCGTAAAATTACAAAACGAACCCACCGTCATCCGAGCCGCAGGCCACCACTAACATGACTTTTCAAACAGATACCGTTTCCCTCCGCGGAATCAACGTCGTCATGAAGACCGCCGGCAGCGGCCCGCCCCTCCTCTATTTGCACGGCGCGGGGACCACCAGCGGCACGCACTTCGCCGAGCCGTGGACCCAACATCACCGCGTGCTCATCCCCTATCATCCCGGCTGGGCCGAATCCGGAGACGACCTCACCCTCACCACCACGCACGACTACGTCATGCACTACCTGGAACTGATCGACCAGCTCGGCATCCCCGAGGTTGACCTGGTCGGCATGTCGATGGGTGGCCGTCTGGCCGCGCAGTTCACCGCCGAACACAAGCGGCGAGTGCGCAAGCTGGTCCTGATCGCGCCCGCGGGGCTCGATGTCCCCGGCTACGAACTGGCGGATTTCTCGAAGATCGCCCCAGAGGACGTGCTGAGCCACCTCACCACCAACATCCCCCGCATCCTCGAACACTCCACCGGCCCCGGCACCCTGCGCGACGGCACCAGCTTCGCGCGTCTGCTCCCCAGCATCATGGATACAAAATTCACCCGCTGGCTGCACCGCATTACCATTCCATCAATGCTCGTTTGGGGCGACCAGGACCGCACCACGCCGATTCAACAGGCTGATGAGTGGCTGAAGCGCATTCCGGGTCTGAAATTTCACAAGGTGGAGGGTTCGGGACACTTGGTGCTGGAGGAACGCCCCGATGTAGTCGAAGCGGTCGGGGCGTTTCTGCGCTAGTTCACCGGCAGCCCGAAGGCAACCTTGCGATCCCGGTTGAGGCGGGCGCTGAGTTCACGGTCCACCAAATCCATCGACGCGCTGTTTTGGCTGCCTTGAATGGTGATGTAGTTCAGCGTGCTGTCCTCCACCCAATACGCGCTGGCGGCGTAGATGGTGTGGTCCTTCATGGCGATGAGGAAGATGGTGTCCTTGTCCTGATTTTGCGCCGTCACTTTGGGCTCCTCGCGTGGGGCGACGCGTTCCGCGGGGGCGAGACTCTGCACGGGGAGCGGCGCGTCGGGGCGGAAGTATTGGTTGACAATGACCACCGGCGCGTCGGTCTGCTGACCCGCGTTCGCCAGCGGAGCCTGCGGCGGATCGTATTGAAGATAGTTGCCGCCGAGGAAGACGGGGTAGGGAATCAGTGAGGCTCCCGAATGTCCGGGGTGGGAGGCCGCCGGAGGAGGCGGTGCCTGGATGTTGCGCGTCACCGCGGGAGCGCCGGTCCCTGGATAGAGAATGCGCCCGTACGGCGAGCCGCCCGCCGGGGGCGTGCCGCCCGGAAACAGGATCCGCCCAAATCCGGCCGGACTGGTGTCGTTGCGTTGCTGCCCCCAGGCCACGTCCGCCAATAGGACAATAATCAGTGCCAACCGCATCGGAGATCCCTCCTGTTAGGATTGTAGACGCTTTCCGCGCCCCGTGCGAGCAGTGTTTGCTTAGTACGGAAGTTGGAAAACTTTCCAGTACTTAAGGTTTTCACTGCGTAGTATTTCTCCCTAGGGGGCCGTACGATGGGGACAATGTCGTGGTCCGACGATACACGCTGTTTGTTCTGTGACGGGAAGCTCCCGCTGTTCCGGAAGCTCGCGCAGGGGCAGTTCTGTTCCAAACCGCACCAGGAAGCCTATTGGAAAGAACAAGATCAGCTGGCCGTCGAGGTTCTGCACCGGACGCACGATGCGCTGCAGGCGTACAAGACCGCCGTGCCGATCGAGTCAATTCTTGGACCTACTGCGGCTCCGGCTCCTGTGCCGCTTCCCGCTCCGGACGTCATTTCTGAGCTGCAAGGCTTGCAGCACCAGCCTGGGATGAACACTGGGATTGCGCCGGTGGCCGCGAAGATTGCGGCGGCCGAGCCCGTGGAGTACGAAGTGCATCCGCCCGCGGCGACGCCGAGTACCGTGCGGGAGCATTCCTCCGAGCCGGTGTTCGCGCAGCTTGCGGGGGTCCGCGCCTTGCCCGTAATCCTGCCCAGCCGTCCGGTTGCGTTCGCCACCGCGGTTGCGGAATTGGACCCGCAGTTGATCGTGAATTCTCCGGAGTGGAGCACGGTTCTGGCACCTAAGCTGCCCTGGGGCGGGCTTGCTGCCCTGGCGGCGATCCATGCTGCTTTCCCGGCGGCACCCGACGCGTCCACCCAGGCCGAGGATTTCTCCCCTGTAATGGTGCGTGACGTAGCGATGACGTTAGCCCCCAGGGGAGACGTGTTGGAGCGCATGGAGCAAGAGGCGTTCCCTTTCGGTGAGAGTCTGTTTGCTCTGGCGGTGCACACGTCCGCTTCCGCTCCCAGCCCGAGAAATGGCGTGGAGTTTGTGGCGTTCCGGGGCGTGGAACTCTCGCGGCCTGCAGCGACTCCTATTCTTGTCCGTCCGCTGGCTCTGGCCGCCTCGGCGGAGATGCTGGGGCTGACCGGAAGTTTTCCAGCGCGCGACTGGCACGCGCCCATGGCCGGTACCATCGCAAGCCTGGAACCGCGCACGCCTGCCGCCGCCATGGAGCATGTCCGCATGCGCAAGCCCGCGGGAGCAGATCCGTTGGCGGATCTGCTGGCTTCCGTTGGATGCGCGCCCTTGCGTTCGCTGCCGCACAGCCACGCCGTTGATTGCTTGGTCAGTCCGGCCACCCGTCCGGTAAGCTACCAGGCCTTTGTGCCCATCGGACAGGTTCAGCTTCCGGTAGGCACGCCGGTGTCGCTCAGCCAACCGGAAGTGCGCGCGCAGGCCGAGGGCCTCTTCCGCCTCGATCTCGCGGGCAAAATCCAACCGCGCGGCGATCTGCGCTTGCGCCCCGGCTGCGTAGCCGAGCCGCTTACCGGAGAAGCGCTCTTCCCGAAATCGAAACTCAAACCCGTCCGCGCCAAGTCCGCCCCGGTTGTTCCAGCCGCCGTGCTGGAGCAGGACCCGCCCGTCCGCCGTTTGGCGACGGGCGTGGCGGACTTCTGGAATCACGCCCCGCGCGACCTGAAGATGCTGCTGTTCGCTGTGCCTCTGGCGCTGGGTTTGGCCTTCCACCCGTCGTTGCCGAAGGTCAGCGTTCAGGCACCCGGCAGCGATGCCAAGGCCACCACGCAACAGTTCCGCGACGTGCTCAACACCCAGATGACGAATCTGCGCAAGAGCATGGCGGAACGCGCGGCAGTGGGGCTGGACGAAAACTTCCGCACGGGCCTCGACAATTGGATGAGCCACAGCGGGTCCACCGCGGAGTGGTCGTTCGACCAGGCCGGATTCGTGCAGCCGGGACGTGTCGCGCTGTATCAGCCGTCGCTCGGATTGACCGATTACGAATTTCAATTTCTGGGTGCCATCGATAAAGGCGCGCTCAGTTGGGTGGCGCGCGCCACGGATTTCCAGAACTACTATGTGGTCAAGCTGGTCATGCTGAAGGGCGGTCCGGTGCCGGAAATGGGAATCACCCGCTATGCGGTGATCAACGGCAAGCCGGTGGACCGGGTGGATACGCCGGTCACCTTCCAAGCCCGTACCGATTCGCTGTACCGGGTGAGCATGGTGATGGAAGGCGGCCACTATTCGCTGGTGATTCAAGGCCAGATGATCGACAGCTGGAATGAGCCGCGCCTGAAACGCGGCGGCATCGGATTCTTTACCAATCGCGGCGAGCAGAGCCGCATTGGTTGGGTACAAATTACGCATCAATACGACATGCTGGGACGCTTGTTCGCGTACCTGGCACCGTAGCGAAGCATTTTCGAGAGAGTCAGTCGGGGAAAACAAAACATGAGCGGACGCAAAACCAACAATCAATCGAATACAGCCTCTTCACCCAGGCTCGCGCGCGCAGTCGCGCTGCACCTGGAAGGCAAGCGGGCCGAAGCCCTGGCGGAACTGAACCTGGCCGTGGAGAACGGCGAAGAGACGCCGGAGGTGCTGGCCGCCAAGGGGCACCTGCAGTTCGAACTGGAACAGTTCCCCGACGCGCTCAAGACGTATGAGAAGCTGCTGGCCGCAACTCCGGGCCATCCCACGGCGAACTTCAACCTCGGCATCTGCTATGAAAAGCTGGGCCGCTGGCAGGAAGCCACGGACTGTTTCCAGAAGTCGATCGACAGCGATCCGGAACGCCCGGAGGCGAACCTCGGGCTGGGCATCTGCCTGCTGCATCAGGAGAAGCCGGAACCCGCGGCGGCGTGTTTTGAGAATGTGCTGAAAGCGCAGCCGGGGCATGAAACCGCGCTCTTCGGCAAGGCCGTGGCGCTGCAACTGCTGTGGAAGTTTGACGAGGCCAGCAGCATCTATCAGGGCATCCTGGCCAAGAATCCGCAGTCGGAAGAATGTCTGGTGAACTTGATCACCATCGGCATGGCGCGCAAGGATTACGAAGCGATCGAGAATTATTCGGAGAAGCTGCTCACCCAGCGTCCGCACTCGCAGGCGGCCCTGGAAGGCCTGGCCACGTGCGCGTTCCACCGCAACGACTATTCCGCGGCGGCCACCTTCTGCGCCAAGCTCACCGAATTCACACCGGACCATTTTGAACGCTGGTTCAACCTGGGCGTCGCGCGCCAGAAATCCGGCCAGCAGGAAGATGCCGCCAAGGCCTACGCCGAAGCGGTGCGCATCCGCCCGGACGCCAAGCAAGCGCATGTGAACCTGGGCATCGTGCGCCAGGAAGCCGGCGACCTCAAGGGTGCCCGCGAATCCTACGAACGCGCCCTGCAAATCGCGCCGGACCTGGGCGATGTGATCTACAACCTGGCCAGCGTGCTGGAACAACAGGATCAAAAGGACGAAGCCGAGCGCCTGTATTCCAAGCTGCTCGCGCGCAATCCGGAATGGGAAGACGCCTGGTTCCGTCTGGGCTACCTGCGTCTGCAGCGCAACGATTTCCGCGGCGCGGCCGAGGCCTTCGATACTTGCACCCGCAAGCGGTCCCCGTGGCCGGAAGCGCAGCTCAACCTGGGTCTGGCGCAGTGGAAACTAGGCGATCAGGACGTTGCGGCCAAGGCGTTCCAAGCGGTGCTCGAATCCGAACCCGGCTCGGTGGACGCGCTGCGCGGCCTCGCCGCCATGGCCATCGAACGCGAGCAACTCGATAGCGCACTGGAGCTGCAAGCCAAGCTCATCGAAGTCGGCGAGCGCACCCCGGAACTGTTCTACAACACCGGCCTGCTGCTGCAACGCGCCGGCAACACCGACGACGCCATCAAGCTCTACCAGGAAGCCCTGCAAGAGCGGCCCAACTTCGCCGAAGCGCTGCTCAACCTGGGTCACGCACTGAAGACCAAGGGTGAAGTAGAGGAAGCGCGCTCCTACTGGCGTCAGGCGCTGGAACACAAGCCTGAATTGGCCGCTGGCTATTTCGGCCAGTAGGGCGGCTTGACTCTGAGGATTCCCTGAAGTAGATTTGGCTAGCATTTCTGCTTCAGGAGGAGTCCCATGAAGGTTCGCTCTGGATTGTTCGCAGTCGCCTGCCTCTGTCTCGCCTCAGTGTCTTTCGGGCAAACGGGTTTGGCTACGCTCACTGGCACGGTTACTGACCAGACTGGCGCCTTGATGGCCAACGCTACCATTAGCGCGAAGCATGTGGACACCGGCACCACTCTTACCGGCACATCCTCGGCTACCGGCAACTACACCATCAGCCAAATGCCGATCGGGCCGTACGAAATCGTGGTGGAGCAGGCCGGCTTCAAGACCTACCGGCGCGAGGGGATTACGCTGGGGTCGGCGCAGAATCTGCGCTTGGATATCGCCATGGAAGTCGGCGCGACCACGGAGAGTGTGACCGTCACCGCCGAATCGAGCCTGCTCAAGACGGAGAGCGGAACCCTGGTGCACAACATCACGCCTGCGCAGATTCAGGCGCTGCCGCTGCTCAATGTGGGCGCGGGTACATCATTCATCCGCGATCCCTTTATGCTCTCGCTGACAATGCCGGGAGTAGTGAGCGCCGGGGCCGGCAGCGCGCCGCGTGTGAACGGTCTGCCCAATGGGAGCAATCAGTACCGTCTGGACGGTGAGATCCTGGGCCAACTGGGATTCGCCACCATCACCACGCGCACGCAGCCGAGCGCCGATGCGGTTGAGGAGGTCGCGATCCAGACCAGTAACTTTGCGGCCGAATTCGGGTCGGCTTCCGGCGCGGTGTTCAACGTCACCATTAAGTCGGGCACGAATCAGTACCATGGCACCGTCTACGATTACATGGTGAATGAATTCCTGAACTCAGAGGACTCTGGCGTTCACCTGAAGAACAAAATCCGCCGCAACGATTACGGGTTCACCATTGGCGGGCCGGTGCGGGTTCCGTGGCTCTACAACGGAACCAACAAAAGTTTCTTCTTCTTCAACTGGGAGCAGTACCGTGACAAAGTAAATTTGCGGAACTTCGCGATTCCAACAGTCCCCACGCAAGCCTACCGCGGCGGGAATTTCGCCGAGACCATCACCGCCTCCGGCAACTTGAACTTGCGCATGGCCGCCACCACCGGTGCCAACGCGCGCCCGATCCATGATTATCAGGATCCGCTGGGCAACACCATTCGCCTGGGCACGGTGTTCGATCCCCGTTCGACGCAGACGGTTGCCTGCAACACCGCTCTTTCGGGCGATTGCGGTGTGGCCGGCGCGCTGGTGCGCGTGCGCTCGTCGTTTCCCGGCAATATCATCCCTACTACTCTCTTTGATCCCGTCTCCCTGGCCGTGCTGAACAAGTACATCCCGTTGCCGCAGGGACCCAATCACGACGCGGGCCTTTTGATCAATAACTACTTCAACCCATTCGACACGCAGCGCATCACGCGGTCTCCGGCACTGAAGATCGACCAAAACCTGGGATCGAGGGGCCGAGCTTCCTTTACCTGGACCGACAACCACACCGAATCCGCCGTGCAGAACCTGGGAGCCGAGGGCTTCGTGCAACCCGTCAGCGCGAACCGCGGTACCTATGAAGCCTCGCCGACCTACCGGGCGAATTTCGACTACACGATCAAGCCGACCATTTCGCTGCACGTCGGCGCGGGCTGGTCGACGTTTAACTTCATGGACCGGTCTGTGGTAATCGACTACAATCCGCTGCAGGATATCGGGTTGAGAGGCGCTACGCTGAATCGCAACTTTCCGCGCTTCGGCTCGACAGTCACGACTACTCCGGCAGTCGGCGGCTTGAACGTGTTGGGACCCACTCCGCAAGGGCAATCGCCCGAGCGCCGTCCGTCGGGAACGGTGAGCATCACTTGGATTCGTGGCAACCACAGCATCAAGTTCGGCACCGACTTCCGCCAGGACATGCTCACCACCCGCACGCTCACCAACACGGCGGGCAACTTTGGCTTCGCTGGAAACGGGATCGCGTGGCAGCCATCGCTGCTAGGCGTGACAGGCTTCACGGGGAACACCAACGTTGGTTTCGGGTTCGCGCAGTACCTGATGGGAAGCGTTCGCAGTTTGACGCTGGGAACTCCCATCGCCTTCCGGCGCTCCAAACAGCAATTTGGAATATTCCTGCAGGACTCCTGGCGCGCTCGCCGGAACCTGACGGTGGACTACGGCATCCGTTGGGATTATGGGACGTATACGAAGGAAGACTACGGCCGCGTGGCGAATCTAAGCCTGACTGAGCCGAATCCTTCGGCGGGCGGTCATGCCGGGGCGCTCATCTACGAAGCGACTTGTAAGTGCAAATTCGCGAGCAACTATCCCTTTGCCATCGGTCCACGGATCGGCATCGCCTACACCATCACGCCCACCACGGTGATCCGTGGCGGCATCGGTTTGGCGTATGGCTCGACGCCAGTGGTCAGCGGCACGGCGCAGAACACGGCGTCGCCGGCGGACCCGCAGGATGGCGATGATGCGTTCAAGTTGCGCGACGGGATTCCGTCCAGCGTAAATCCGCAGTGGCCCGTGTATCTGGCTGGCCTGAACCATCCTGTCGGGCAGGTGCTGGCGGCCGCGCCAGCAGCGCTGGTGGATCCGAATGCCGGCCGCCCAGACCGGACTTTTCAATGGAATCTGAGCGTGCAGCGGGAAATCACGCGCAACCTGGTTGTCGAAGTCTCTTATGTAGGCAACCGCAACGTGTGGCAGTCCACGGGCGGCTTGTTCGATTTCAACGCGGTGTCCGTCCAGCAGTTAGCCAAGTCTGGATTCACGGTCGGCAACGTAGCCGACGCGGACCTGCTGAACCGGCGGCTGGACCAACTGAGCGCGGCGGACCGCTCGTCGCTGGCGGCCAAGGGCGTCGGGTTGCCCTATGGCAACTTCCCGACGAACCAAACCGTATTCCAGTCCATCCGCAACTTCCCGCAGTACGGTGGCGGCATCTCGCCCGCAGCGCCGCTGGGCAAGTCCTGGTATGACTCTTTGCAGATTACGGTGAATAAGCGGTATTCGAACGGCTTGCAGTTGAACGCGAATTACACGTATGCGAAGAACCTGCAGCAGACCAGCGCGTTTGACATTTTCAACCGCGCCAATGGCAAGGACATCGTCGGCAACAACCCGCCGCAAATTCTTCGCGTGTCCTTCTTATATGAAGTGCCCCGGCCATCGTCGTCCATGCCGGTATTGGGCAACCGTTGGGTGTCGCAGGCGGTGTCAGGATGGGGCATCTCGGGCGCACTGTTCTACCAGACCGCGGGGTATTTGGGCCGTCCGCTCAACGGGGCGGGGCAGCCGATTTCCCGGTGGCTCGGCCGCGGACCCGGTGGCGCGCAGCTCAAGAAGAACAGCGACGGAAGTTACATGAGCCCCTGGTCAGTGAATTGGGTCGACAACACTGGCGCGACACGCAGCGATCCTCTGGACATCAACTGCCACTGCTTCGACCCGGAAAAGACCATAGCGCTGAACCCGAACGCATGGGAAGCGGTTCCCGACGGCGTGTGGGCCGCGCAGACGCAGCAGCTGCCGTTTTTCCGGGCGGCGCGGCGTCCCAATGAGGCCATGAATCTGGCTCGCAACTTCCGCTTCGGCAAGGAATCGCGGTACACCCTTCAAGTACGCGTGGAGTTCCAAAATATCCTGAACCGCCGCTTCCTGCCCGCTCCTTCGGTGGGTGTAAACTACACCACGGTACCCGTTCCGACCGCCGACGGGCGCTACACCACGGGCTTCGGCACATTCGGTAACCTGAGGAATTCAGGGCAGTTCGGCCAGCCCCGCAGCGGCCAATTTATCGCCCGGTTCTCTTTCTAAGAGGGATTCCGGTTTGGCGCGGATGGTGCTGGCCGCCATGGCCATAGAACGCGAGCAACTCGGTAACGCTCTGGAGATGCAGGCCAAGCTCATCGAAGTCGGCGAGCGCACCCCGGAACTGTTGTACAACGCCGGCCTGCTGCCGCTCCTACCGGCGTCAGGCGCTGGAACAGTACCCGGTTGACTCCGTCGCCACTCTGAGCTACATTAATCTGCAATGGGTCCTCCGGGCCCGTTGGGGTTTCAGGGAGGGTCTATGAAGAATCGCTTTCTTTCGATCTGTATTTTTCTGTGCTGCAGTGCGCTTGTGCTGTCTGCCCAGACCGGTTTGGCTACGCTGACTGGTATCGTCACCGATCAAACGGGTGCTGTAATGGCCGACGTCAATGTCCAGGCCACCCAGTTGGCGACGGGTGCCGTCAGTTCGGCGGCTACGTCCGAGACAGGGCTATTCAGCATTCCCCAGCTGCGCGTAGGCGAATACGAAGTGCAGATTGAGAAAACGGGGTTCAAGACGTTCCGCCGCGCGGGGATCACGCTGGCCGCATCCCAAACGCTGCGGCTCGACGTACAGATGGAAGTGGGTGCCACAACCGAGTCCGTGACGGTGACGGCCGAGGCCACGCTGCTCAAGACCGATAGCGGCACGTTGGGTACGAATATCACCACCGCCCAGATCCGCAATCTGCCACTGCTGCCTCCCGGCACTTTTATCCGCGACCCCTTCTCCGTGGGTCAGACTGTGGCCGGCCTCACCTGGACCAGCCAGGGTTTCGGCGTGGCGCGCGTAAACGGCCTTCCCGGCGCGAACATCCAATATCGTCTGGACGGCGAAATTCTCGGCCAGCGCGCGGCACCGACCATCACCACCCGCACCCAGCCTAGCCCGGACGCAGTGGAAGAAGTCGCCGTGCTGACCAACAGCATTCAAGCTGAGTTCGGCTCCGCCTCAGGCGCGGTTTTTAACGTGTCGCTGAAGTCCGGGACCAATCAGTTCCACGGCGGAGTGTTTGACTACCAAGCCAACGAAGTCTTGCACTCTTACGATTCGGCGAACAAGTTCCGCAACCGCATCCGCCGCTACGACTACGGCTTCAACATCGGCGGCCCGATCAAGCTGCCGAAGATTTACAACGGCACCAACAAGACGTTCTTCTTCTTTAACTGGGAGCAGCTTCGCGACAAGCAGATCGCGGCGGCTACCGCGATTCCAACGGTCCCGACGGCGGCCTACCGCGGCGGCGACTTCAGTGGCCTGTGGGCCGTGACCACCAACGCCAACCTCCGCGTGAATGCTGGCGGCGGGCGCGATTACCGCGATCCCCTGGGCAACACCATCCGCCTGGGCACGGTCTTCGATCCGCGCACCACGCAGACCGTGGTTTGCAACGCGGCACTATCGCCGGATTGCGCCGCAGGCGCATCGGTGAGCGTGCGCTCTCCGTTCCCCGGCAACCTGATTCCCGCCTCGCTGTTTGACTCCGTGGCCAACTCGGTGCTCACCAAGTACGTTCCGCAGGCCAACACCACGGCCCTGATCAACAACTTCCGTGTGCCCATCCCCACCAGCCGGGTCACCAGTTCGCCGGCGTTCAAAGGCGACCACAACCTGGGCAGTAAGGGCCGCGTGTCCTTGACCTGGACGCGCAACAAGACCGTGTCTCCGGTGCAGACGCTGGGCGGATTGGCCGAAGGCTTCCCGGAGCCGATCACCACCAACGCCGGTACCTATGAGAGCAGTAACTCATTCCGTGTGAACATCGACTACACGGTCCGCCCGACCATCAACTACCACCTGGGATTGGGCTACAATCTGTGGGAATTCACCAACAACCCGCTGACTACGAATTACAACGCGCAGGCCGACATTAATCTGCGCGGTGCCACCGTGAACCGCATGTTCCCCCGCTTCAACCTGGGCGCGCAGACCGCGCCGGCCACGGGCGGTTTGAACAACATCGGCATCGGCGGTAACTCCGTGCAGCCGGAACGCCGGCCCTCCATTACCCAGACCGTCACGTGGGTGAACGGCAACCACACCATCAAGGGCGGTGCCGATTTCCGTCAGGACATGATTCCGCTGACCAACTTCAACGCCACCAATGGGATCTATACGTTCACCGGGAACGGCGTAACGTGGCAACCGAGCTTGCTGGGCGCGACCGGGTTCCAGGGCAACTCCAACGTCGGCTTCACTTTCGCCAACTTCCTGATGGGGAGCGTCCGCAGCGTTCAGCTGGGCGTGCCGATCGGCTATCGCCGCTCCACGCGACAGTGGGGCCTCTTCCTGCAGGATACGTGGCGTGCGCGCCGCAATCTGACCATCGACTACGGTCTGCGCTGGGACTATGGCACCTATGGCCGCGAAGACTACGGCCGTCTGGGTGCGTTCAGCCCGTCTGTGCCGAATACGTCCGCCGCGGGCCATCCGGGCGGATACATCTATGAAGCCACCTGCAGCTGCAAGTTCGCCAGCAATTACCCCTATGCCGTGGGTCCCCGTCTGGGCATGGCGTACACCATTAATTCAAAGACGGTGTTGCGCGGCGGCTTTGCCGTCGCCTACGGCCAGATCGGCGGCGCGGGCAACGCTGTCGCCGGCGGCACTGCGGTGAGCACCGTTACCTCGCCCGACGTGCAGGATGGCGAAGAATATTTCAAGCTGCGCGACGGCATCCCTACCGCCATTCAGCCCCGCTGGCCCGTGTATGACACGGGTTACCCGCAACTGCCGGGTGCCGTGGGCGGCGCGCCGGGCATGATCGACCCGAACGCGGGCCGTCCGGACCGCACCTACCAGTGGAACATCGCCTTGCAGCGCGAAATCACTCCGAACCTGGTCGTGGAAGCCGCCTACGTTGCCAATCGCAACGTGTGGCAGCCGACCGGCGGGTTCCAGGACTTGAACGCAGTCTCCGAACAATTGCTTGGCAAGTATGGATTCACTGTGGGCAACGCGGCGGACGCCACCATGCTGCAAACCCGCATGGACCTCCTCAATACGGCGCAGCGCTCAACGCTGGCGGCGCGCGGCGTGTTTCTGCCCTATTCCAACTTCCCGGTGACGGGCGGTTCGGCGCAGACACTGATTCAATCGATCCGGCCCTACTCTCAGTTCAACTCGGGCATCTCGCCGGTCGCACCGCAGGGCAGGATCTGGTACGATTCGCTCCAGATCACGGTCACCAAGCGCTTCTCGCGCGGCCTTTCCGCCAGCATGAACTACACCTTCTCAAAGAACCAGCAGCACGTCAGCGCTTTTGACGTATTCAATCCCGTCAATGGCAAGGATGTGGTCGGCGGCAACCCGCCGCAGATTCTCCGCATCTTCTTCGAATACCAGACGCCGCGGGTCGCCGAGGGCGTGCTCGGTTACGCTTTGAAGGACTGGGCGGTTTCCGGCGCACTGGCCTACCAGACTGCGGGTTACATGGGCCGGCCCACCGGCACGGGCACGGCGCCCATCAGCCAATGGCTGCTGGGACGCGGCCCCGGCGGCGCACAGTTGAAGCAGAACTCCGACGGCAGCTACATGAATCCGTGGTCCGTCAACTGGACGGACCTGGACGGCAAGGCGCGGACCGACGCGCTGGACATCAACTGCAAATGCTTCGACCCGAACAAGACCATCGTCTTGAATCCGGCTGCGTGGGATCTGGTTCCGAACGGACAATGGGCCGCGCAGACGCAGATCATCCCCGGGTTCCGGGCCGCCCGCCGCCCGAGCGAAAGCGCCAACCTGGCGCGGAACTTCCGCTTCGGTCCCGATGGGCGCTTCGCGTTGCAGGTCCGCGTGGAATTCCAGAACGTCTTCAACCGGCGCTTCCTGGCTGCACCGCAACTGGGCAACTTTGCAACGGCTCCCACGCTTTCCAACGGTGCCTACATCGCTGGCTTCGGAACCTTCGGGAACCTGAGCAACGGCGGCGCGTTCGGCACGCCCCGCACCGGCCAGTTCATCGGCCGCTTCACGTTCTAGACACTGGCCGCACATACCGAAGGAGGGTCTTTGATAAAGAGTCGTTTTCTGAATTTGTATCTATTGCTGTGCTGCTCCGCGCTGATGCTGTCCGCGCAGACCGGTTTGGCGACGCTGGCCGGTACCGTTACCGACTAAACAGGTGCTGTAATGGCCGACGTGAACGTGCAAGCCACGCAGGTGGCCACGGGGACAACGCTCACCGCCGCGACCTCGGACACCGGCAACTACAATATTTCCCAGCTGCGGCCTGGTGAGTACGAAATCGTCATCGAAAAGACGGGTTTTAAGACATACCGCCGCGCGGGCATCACCTTGGCCGCCGCGCAGATTCAGCGCCTCGATGTGCAACTCGAAGTGGGCTCGACCACGGACTCTGTGACTGTGACCGCGGAGGCCACCCTGCTGCAGACCGACACGGGAACCCTAGTCAAGAACATCACTGTGGCCAGCATCCAGAATTTGCCGCTGCTGCCCGTCGGCACCTTCGTGCGTGACCCGTTCGCGATCGGCAACATTCTTCCCGGCGTGATCCAGAGCTTTGTGGCCACGCGTGTCAACGGCCAGGGCCAGAACACGATTCAGTATCGTCTGGACGGTGAGATCCTCGGCCAGGTAAGCTTCGCCGGTATCACCACCCGAACCCAGCCCAGCCCGGACGCGGTGGAAGAAGTCGCGGTGCAGACCAGCAACATCAGTGCTGAGTTCGGCTCGGCTTCCGGAGCCGTCTTCAACGTCTCCATCAAATCGGGTACCAATAAGTTCCACGGCACGGTGTACGACTACGCGGTGAACGAAATCCTCAACTCGAAGGACTCCGCCAATCAACTCAAGAATCGCGTGCGCCGCCATGACTACGGCTTCAACATCGGCGGACCGGTGAAGATCCCCGGCGTCTACAACGGCACCAACAAGAGCTTCTTCTTCTTCAACTGGGAACAATACCGCGACACCCAGCGCCAGACCACCTTTACCTATCCGACGGTTCCCACGCAAGCCTACCGCTCGGGCGATTTTAGCGGCCTCTTCGGCGTAACGGCCAATGCCAACCTGCGACTGAACGCGGGCGGGACGATTCGCGACTACGTCGATCCGCTGGGCAGCACGGTGAGACTTGGTACGGTCTACGATCCCAACTCCACCCGCCAGGTGACTTGCAACGTGGCCACTTCGCCGGATTGCGGCGGCAACGGCAACGTTCTGAATGTCCGCACGCCATACGTTGGCAACGTCATTCCCACATCGCAGTTCGATCCGGTGGCCGTGGCGGTGCTGACCAAGTATGTGCCGCTTCCCAACCAGGGTACGGCACTGATCAACAACTACTTCAACCCGTTTACCTCGTCGCGCATCACCAGTTCGCCGGCGATAAAGGGTGACCACAACTTCAACTCCAAGGCGCGCATTTCGTTTACCTACACGTCGAATTCGACCACTTCCGCGGTGCAGGCGCTGGGCGGTTTGGCGGAGGGCTTCCCCTCGCTGATTTCGCGCAATACGGGTACGTTTGAAGCGGGTCCGTCGTATCGCTTGAACTTCGACTACACGCTGACCCCGACCATCAACTGGCACATGGGC
Organism: Bryobacterales bacterium; assembly: GCA_947446025.1. Lineage (GTDB taxonomy): Bacteria > Acidobacteriota > Terriglobia > Bryobacterales > Bryobacteraceae > Palsa-187. Next base: position 30,459 of record CANFEY010000038.1, on the reverse strand, counting down.
GTGGGCTACTCGATGTTCAGCTTCAACACCCGCCCGCAGGACACCGATTACAACGCTTTCACCGATATCGGTCTGCGCGGCGCGACGGCGAACAAGAACTTCCCGTTCTTAAACCTGGGCGCGGAAGTTACCCCGGCTACCGGCGGTATCAACGTCCTGGGCACGCCTGGTCAGAGCGGGAATGCGGAGCGGCGGCCTTCCATGACCCAGACCATCACTTGGGTCCATGGCAACCACACCATCAAGGGTGGCGGTGATTTCCGTCAGGATATGCTACCCAACTTTGGATTCGGTGCAACTAACGGAAATTACAGCTTCACAGGACAGGGCCTCACGTGGAATCCCGCGCTGATCAACACAACCGGCTTCTCCGGCAACTCGAACATCGGCTTCACCTTCGCCAATTTCTTGATGGGCAGCGTGCGAACGGCGTCCCTCAATGTGCCCGCCGTTTACCGCCGCACCAAGCAGCAATGGGGCACCTTCATCCAAGATAGCTGGCGCTTGCGCCGTAACTTGACCCTTGACCTCGGCTTGCGCTGGGATTACGGCACTTACCCGAAGGAAGATTACGGCCGCCTGGGCGCGCTGAGCCTGAGCACGCCCAACACCTCCGCTGGAGGCCATCCCGGTGGCGCGATTTACGAAGCCACCTGCAATTGCAACTTCGCCCGGAACTATCCGTACGGTATCGGTCCGCGTGTCGGGCTCGCCTACACGCTGAACTCCAAGACGGTTTTGCGCGGCGGCATCGGACTCGCGTATAACTCCACGGGTACCGCCGCAGGCGGATCCGTCATCAATTCCGCGACCACCGCCACTCCGGCGGCTGGCTTCGACACCTTCCGGTTGAAGGATGGAATTCCTTCCAGCTTGCAGCCCGAATGGCCTGTGTTCCTCTCGGGCACAGGGCTGCCCGTCGGCCAAGTGGGCACTTCCCCTCAATTCATCGATCCGAACGCGGGCCGTCCGGATCGCACCATCCAGTGGAATCTCAGCGTCCAGCGCGAACTCACCCGCGACTTGGTGGTGGAAGCTTCCTACGTTGGAAACCGCAACGTGTGGCAGGCCACCGGCGGCTTCCAGGACTTCAACGGTATTTCCGAGCAGCTGCTTGCCAAGTACAACTTCACGGTGGGCAATTTAGCAGATGCTACCCTGCTGGGTACGCAGCTCCAGTTGGCCAACGCTTCGACGCTGGCCGCAAAGGGCGTGTCTCTTCCGTACGGCAATTTCCCGAGGAACCAGACCGTAGTCCAATCGATCAAGACCTATGCTCAGTACACGAACGCTCTGCAACCCGCGGGTGCGATGGGCAAGACCTGGTACGACTCACTACAGCTTTCGCTGAACAAGCGCTTCTCGCACGGCTTGCAAGCGTCCTTGAACTACACCTACTCGAAGAATTTGCAGTATCTGAGCAACTTCGATATCTACAACCCCACCACCGGCAAGGACATTGTGGGTGCGAACCCGCCGCAGGTATTGCGCCTCTCCTTCGAATACCAGGTGCAGCGCCCCAACTCTTCGCTTCCGGTTTTGGGCAACAAGGTTGTCTCCTTCGCCGTACGCGACTGGGCCATTTCCGGCGCGATGTTCTATCAGACTGGGACCTACCTCGGCAGGCCGACCAACGCCGCCGCGAACCCGATCAGCCGATGGCTAGGCGGCCGCGGAGCCGGTTTCGCGCAGCTGAAGCAGAACGCCGACGGCAGCTACATGAGCCCTTGGTCAGTGAACTGGACGGATCTGGACGGCAACAAGCGTACCGATCCGCTGGATATCGACTGCCATTGCTTCGACCCGCGTACCACCCAGGTGCTGAATCCTGCCGCCTGGAGCAACGTTCCGGACGCCACCTGGGCCGCTCAGACGAACCAGTTGCCGTTCTTCCGCAATGCCCGCCGTCCTGCGGAAAGCGCGAATCTTGCGCGTAACTTCCGGTTCGGACCCGAGGCGCGCTTCAACCTGCAAGTACGCGTTGAATTCCAGAACATCTTCAACCGGAAGTTTGTTCCTGGCCCGACGCTAGGCAACGTAGCGACGCCTCCGACGCCGGTGTTGGGCAGCACGCCCGCCGCCACGGCGTTCACCGCCGGCTTCGGCACCTTCGGCAATCAAGCCGTGGCCGGAGTCTACGGTACGCCCCGCAGCGGTCAGTTCATCGCCCGCTTCTCATTCTAAGCAGCATCGACAAACACTTGCGGGCCGCCAGTCTCACGACCGGCGGCCCGCAAGTGTTTTTAGGATTCAACCAGGCGGGCCACCGGTGCCGACCAGTCCGCCGCAAGAAACGGCGCTGTCAGTGTGTCGCCGATGCCGCGACGCACCGATGTGCCGTCCGGGGGGAAGACATGCACCGTCTTGCTCTCCGGGTACACAACCCATACAGCTTGGCATCCCGATCCCAGCATCAGGTCCAATTTGCGTTCGATGTCGTTGTCCGATTCGGAGGGGGAGACAACTTCCACCGCGATCTCGGGTCCACCCAGGACGTACCTGTCAGGGTCTGTTGCCTTCACGCGTTCGGTGACCAGGAACGCCGCATCCGGTTCGATCCAGCTCGGAGGGTACTCCTTGATCTTGAAGCCAGCCGAGTACACGTTCCCGAGGCCCCTTTGCGCCAGTTCCAGAAGCATCTTGAATGCGTTGCTCGCGATTGTACTGTGGCCGGACTTGGGAGAAGGCAAGACTTGCAGCACGCCCTCAATGAGTGATCGCGGTTTCCATCTCACCCGAGGTTACTCCCGCGGCCCCCTGACTCCCGCGGCCCCCTTGCGCAACCCGTTTCGATTCTGCTACAGTAATGCCTGAACCACTTTGGGAGGCTTGAGGGCGTGTGTGCCCAGACAAGCCGTTAGGACCATTCCACATCATGAGAAAACCTGGCAAGAAGTTTACTGCCGCTGCGAAGCTTGTCGAAGAACGGCCTTATACGCTGGAGGAAGCAGTACCTCTGGTGCAGAAGGTTAAGTTCGCAAAATTCGACGAAACCGTTGAACTCCACCTCCGCTTGGGCGTTGATCCGAAGCATGCCGACCAGATGGTGCGTGGCACCATCGTTTTGCCCAACGGCCTCGGCAAAACCAAGAAAGTCCTCGTCATCGCCAGCGGCGACAAACTGAAGGAAGCCACCGACGCCGGTGCCGATTACGTCGGCGGCGATGAGATGGTCGCCAAGATTCAGAACGAAAGCTGGACCGATTACGACGCCGTTATTGCCACCCCGGATATGATGCGCAGCGTCGGCCGGCTGGGAAAAGTCCTCGGGCCGCGCGGCCTGATGCCGAATCCGAAGACCGGCACCGTGACCACGGACGTGGTCAATGCGATCCGCGAAGTCAAGGCTGGTAAAGTGGAATTCCGCGTCGACAAAACCGGAGTGGTTCACGTGGGCGTCGGTAAAGTCAGCTTCTCCACCGAAAAGCTGTTCGAGAACGCCAACGCGCTAATTCAGGCAGTGGTTAAGGCTAAGCCCGCCGCAGCCAAAGGCAAGTATGTCCGCACCGCCACCATCTGCTCCACCATGGGGCCTGGCGTTTCGCTGGACGTGACGTCTTATAACGCCAAGCAAGTCTAGGAATCCGCACATGAAAAAGAAACCGGAAAAACAAAAAGACCTGGAAAGCTTGCGTAGCGAGCTGGACAAAGCTGAAACCGTGTTCCTGGCCGGCTACGAGAAAATGACCGTGGCTCAGGACTTCGCGCTGCGCAAGACTGTGCGTGGAGCCGGTGGAGCTTACAAAGTTGTCAAGAACACCATCGCCGGCAAGGCGTCGGAAAACGGCAAGTCGGGGGAACTGCTCAAGGAGTTGAAGGGCATGTGCTCCATCGCCTACACCTCGGGCGATCCGGTGGCGTTGGCCAAGGCGTTGACTGTCTACGCCAAGGAAAATCCGTCGTTCGTATTCAAGGCGGGCATGGTGGAAGGCCGCGTCATCGACGTGACCGGCATCAAGGATCTGGCATCGCTGCCGTCCAAGGAAGAGCTTTTCTCGAAGTTGCTCTGGGTCATCAATGCACCGGCGCAGCAGTTGGTTACGGCTATGAACGGCGTAGGCCGCAATCTGGCTGTGGTGGTGGATCAGGGCGTCAAGGAAAACAAGTTCTCCGCTTAGTCAGAAAAGGCTGGCGGATATCAGGATTGGGAGATTAAGGGAATAACATGGCTGACATTAACTCGATTGCGGAACAGATTCAAGGCTTGACGTTGCTCGAAGCATCGCAGCTGGTCAAGATGTTGGAAGAGAAGCTGGGCGTATCGGCGGCAGCGGCCTCCGTTGCGGCTCCGGCAGCGGCGGGCGCGCCTGCCGCGGCGGCGGAAGAAAAGACCGAGTTCACCGTTGTCCTCACCGGTGCCGGTGCCAACAAGATCAACGTCATCAAGGTCGTCCGCGAAGTCACCAGCCTGGGCTTGAAGGAAGCCAAGGACCTGGTGGACGGCGCTCCGAAGACCATCAAAGAAGGCGTCAACAAGGACGAAGCCGAGTCCATCAAGAAGAAGTTCGTGGACGCCGGAGCCACTGTCGACGTCAAGTAGTTCCCGTTCTTTTGTCTAGAGGGGCGGCGTAAGACCCGCCCCTCTAGGCATGTCCAAAAGACGCGCCGTTTGACCGGTCAAAAGGCGTTTGTTACCATTGGATTACCGGAAGAACGTTGGACCGTCACAGTGACTTCTGCTTCCTGCGAACTGCCTTGCATTTCGTCTGAACTGCGGAGCGATACTCCGCGCTGGAATCAAAAGCCCGAGGTGTGTTTACGCCTCGGGGTGTTGCTATTTTGGCTGGTGAATTAGAGGACCTTACCCATGAACACCACAGGAATCCCGGTAGCCCGGGAACGCCGCGATTTTTCCAAGATCAAGACTTCCATCCCGATTCCGAACCTGATTGAGGTTCAGAAGAACTCCTATGAGCGCTTCCTGCAAATGGACCTGCTGCCGAGTGAGCGCGATGAGACTGGTCTGGAGAGCGTCTTCAAGAGCGTTTTCCCCATCTCGGATTTCCGCGGCCTCAGCCAGCTCGAATTCGTTGACTATTCCATCGGCAACTGGGAATGCAAGTGCAGTAACCTCAAGGGCCTCCATCACCTGCGCTCCACCTGCAAAAACCCGGCATGTGGGGCGACCATTCAAACTGATCCGTTCCACACTGGTGAAGTCCTCTGCCACCGTTGCGGAACATTCAATCGCAACGTCGTAACGTTCTGCAGCCGCTGCGGCGATCCCGTGGGTTTGCAGTTGAAGTACGATGTCCCGGAGTGCGAAGAGCGCGGGATGACCTACGCGGCTCCACTCAAAGTTACAATACGTCTCACCGTCTTCGATAAGGATCCCGAGACGGGCGTCAAGACCATCCGCGACATCAAGGAACAGGAAGTTTTCTTCGGCGAAATTCCGCTGATGACGGATAACGGCACCTTCATTATCAACGGCACTGAGCGCGTCATTGTCAGCCAGTTGCACCGTTCGCCCGGTGTGTTTTTCGAGCGCCAACAGTCGCTCGGCTACTACCTTGGGAAAATCATCCCCTACCGTGGCAGCTGGGTGGAATTTGAATACGACAACAAGAACCTGCTCTACGTCCGCATTGACCGCAAGCGCAAATTCTACGGGACTGTGTTCCTGCGCGCGCTGGGTTTGAAGACGGACGCCGACATTCTGCGCGCGTTCTACAAGTGCAGCGAAGTGGTCTTTAAGGACAAGAAGCTGATGTGGAAGGTGAGTGAGGCCATGATCGGCCACAAGCTTTCCTACGCCATCAGCAAGGGCCAGGAGACGGTGGCCACGCAAGGCAAGAAGATCACCAATAGCGTCTTCAAGGAAATTCAGAAGGCGAAGATCGATTCGGTGCAAGTGGAATCAAACGACCTCGAAGGCGCGTATGTAGCCGCTGACGTGATCGACATGGAGACCGGTGAGGTTCTCATCGAAGCGAACCATGAGCTGACGCCGACTATCGTGGCGAAGGTCATGGAAGCGGGCATCAAGAGCATCGAGATCTTCTTCCCGGAGCTGGACGACGTAGGCAACGTGCTTTCGCAGACGCTCAAGAAGGACGCCGTCAAGCAGCAGAATGACGCGCTGCTCGAAATCTACCGCAAGTTGCGTCCGGGCGATCCGCCGACGGTGGACACCGCTACGCAGCTGTTCCACGGCATGTTCTTCGACCCGCGCAAGTACGACTTCTCTCGCGTGGGCCGCATGAAGTTCAACATCAAGATCCACGAGAACGCGGATTTTGCTCCCGCGGATTATGATCCGGCCAAGAATCCGATGGACCGCCGCATCCTGAGCGAAGGCGACTTCATCAACACCATTCAGTACCTGCTGAAGCTGCGCAAGGGCATCGGCGTCGTCGACGACATCGATCACTTGGGCAACCGCCGCGTGCGCGCGGTGGGCGAGCTGCTGGAAAATCAGTTCCGCATCGGCCTCGTCCGCATGGAACGCGCCATCAAGGAAAAGATGAGCGTGTACCAGGAAATGTCGACGGCCATGCCGCATGACCTGGTCAACGCCAAGCCGGTCATGGCGGCGATCCGCGAATTCTTCGGCTCCAGCCAGCTTTCGCAGTTCATGGATCAAACCAACCCGCTTTCGGAAATCACCCACAAGCGCCGTCTATCGGCCCTTGGACCGGGCGGTCTCTCGCGCGAGCGCGCTGGTTTTGAAGTCCGCGACGTGCATCCGACTCATTACGGCCGCATCTGCCCGATTGAAACGCCGGAAGGCCCGAATATCGGTCTGATCAGCTCGCTCGCCTGCTTTGCGCGCATCAATGACTACGGCTTCATCGAAAGCCCGTACCGCCGCGTGAAGGATTCGAACGTCATCGAAGAAGTGATCGTGATGAATCCGGGCGACACAGATTTCAAGGTCGGCCAGGTGATGACGCTGGGCGAAATGACCAAGGCGAACAAGAACCTTGCCGCCAAGAAAATCCCCGCCGAATTTGAGGCGCATTGCGACTACCTTTCGGCCTGGGAAGAAGACAAATACATGGTCGCGCAGGCGAACGTGGGCCTGGACGAAAAGGGCCACATCATCCCTGAACTGGTCAACGCGCGCCAAGCCGGTAACTTCATCCTGAAGCACACCCCGGAAATCGAATACATGGACGTCAGCCCGAAGCAGCTTGTTTCGGTGGCGGCCAGCCTGATCCCGTTCCTTGAGAACGACGACGCGAACCGCGCGCTGATGGGATCGAACATGCAACGCCAAGCCGTGCCGCTGCTGCGTGCCGAGGCTCCGTTCGTCGGAACCGGCATGGAGCGCGTCACGGCGCGCGATTCCGGCGCCGTTATCCTCTGCAAGCGCGCCGGTGTAGTTGACTCCGTCGATAGCGAACGCATCATTGTTCGCGTGGACGGCAGCGGTGCTCACGAAGGCCAGATGTCGCGCGAAGTCGGCGCGGATATCTACCAGATGACCAAGTTCAAGCGTTCCAACCAGAACACTTGCATCAACCAAAAGCCGATCGTCTATCAGGGCCAGAAGGTCAAGAAGGGCGACGTGCTGGCTGATGGTCCGTGCACCGAGATGGGCGAGCTCGCTCTGGGCCGCAACGTTCTCGTAGCCTTCATGCCGTGGCGCGGCTACAACTTCGAAGACGCAATCGTTGTCTCTGAGAAGTTGATCAAAGACGACTACTACACCTCCATTCACATCGAAGAATTCGAAGTGGACGCCCGTGACACCAAGCTGGGGCCCGAGGAAATCACGCGTGACATTCCGAACATCGCCGAAGGCTTCTTAACCAACCTCGACGAAAGCGGCATCATCCGCGTGGGCGCTTCGGTCAAGCCTGGCGACATCCTGGTCGGCAAAGTAACGCCGAAGGGCGAAACGCAGCTGACGCCGGAAGAGAAGCTGCTCCGCGCGATCTTCGGCGAAAAGGCCGGCGACGTCAAGGATGCGTCGCTCTATTGCCCGCCGGGCATCGAAGGCATCGTGGTCGATTGCAAGGTGTTCTCGCGCAAGGGCACCGAGCTCGACGAACGCTCCAAGCTGATCCTGGAAGGATCGGAAGAGCGCATGCGCCGCAACCTCGAAGACGAAAAGCGCATCCTCAATGACGAGCGCTCCAAGCGCCTCTTCAACCTCATCGGCGGCCAGGAAATCCAGGCCGACCTGCATGACGAGAAGACCAACAAGAAGCTCCTCGCCAAGGGCGCGGAACTTACGCGCAACATGATCGACAAAATGCGCGCCCGTGATTTGAAGCGCATGAAGATGAAGGAAAAGGATCCTCGTCTCAACGAACAGATCGACGAAATTGAAGAGATGACGTCGCGCCAGATCGCGGTGCTCGAAAAGATCACCGATGAAAAGATCGCGAAGCTCCGCAAGGGCGACGAGCTGCCTCCTGGCGTGATCAAGCAGGTCAAGTGCTACATCGCCATGAAGCGCAAGCTTTCGGTGGGTGACAAGATGGCCGGCCGCCATGGCAACAAGGGTGTCATCTCGCGCATTGTTCCTGAGGAAGACATGCCGTACCTTCCCGACGGAACGCCCGTTGAGATCGTACTCAACCCGCTCGGCGTACCGTCTCGTATGAACGTCGGGCAGATCCTCGAAACCCACTTGGGTTGGGCCGCCAAGGCACTTGGATACAGCTTCGCCACGCCGGTATTCGACGGCGCGACGGAGAAAGACATCAAGGCGCAGCTCAAGGCCGCGAACCTGCCGCACTCGGGCAAGATTCAACTCCACGACGGAATCAGCGGCGTGCCGTTTGAACAGCCGGTCACCGTCGGCTACATTTACATGCTCAAACTGAGCCATCTCGTGGACGACAAGATCCATGCCCGCTCCATTGGACCGTACTCGCTCATCACGCAGCAGCCACTGGGTGGCAAGGCGCAATTCGGCGGACAGCGCTTCGGCGAAATGGAAGTGTGGGCGCTCGAAGCCTACGGCGCGGCGTACGTTCTGCAAGAACTGCTGACCGCGAAATCCGACGACGTGTATGGCCGCGCGAAGATCTACGAGGCCATCGTTAAGGGCGAAGCAGCAGCCGAACCCGGCGTCCCGGAAAGCTTCAACGTTTTAATCCGTGAATTGCAATCGCTCTGCCTCGACGTCGAATTGATGAAGAGCGCGACAGAGAATCTGGAAACCGCTTTGGCGGCCGACTAACGAGAAACCAGGAGACACTATGTACCGTTCATCACCCTATGACCGTGCCAACATCGTTGCTGATTTTGACTCCATCCGTATTTCGTTGGCCTCTCCGGAGAAGATCCGCAGCTGGAGTCATGGCGAAGTAACCAAGCCGGAAACCATCAATTACCGCACCTTTAAACCGGAGCGCGATGGTCTGTTCTGTGCGCGCATCTTTGGACCCATCGCCGATTGGGAATGCCTGTGCGGCAAGTACAAGCGCATGAAGCACCGCGGCGTGATCTGCGATAAGTGCGGCGTTGAAGTCACCTTGTCCCGCGTGCGCCGTGAGCGTCTCGGCCACATCGAACTCGCCAGCCCCTGCTCGCACGTGTGGTTCTTCAAGGGTCTCCCGTCGCGCATCGGCTACCTGCTCGACATCACCCTGCGTGAGCTCGAACGCGTACTCTACTTCGAAGCGTTCGTGATCGTGGATCCGGGCGAGGTGCCTGATCTGAAGAAGGCCGAAGTCATCAGCGATGAACGCAAGCGCGCCCTGGACCAGGAGCACGCCGGCAAGTTCACCGCCATGATGGGAGCGGAAGGCATCAAGGAGCTGCTCAAGCACGCCGATTGCGACGGCCTGAGCATCGACATCCGCGAGCGCATGAAGACCGAGGCTTCGCAGCAGAAGAAGCTGAAGTTCGCCAAGCGCCTGCGTGTGGCGGAAAGCTTCCGCAAATCCGGCAACAAGCCCGAGTGGATGATCCTGGACGTGATCCCGGTGATCCCGCCGGAACTGCGTCCCCTGGTCCCGCTGGACGGCGGACGTTTCGCCACCTCCGATCTCAATGATCTCTACCGCCGCGTCATCAATCGCAACAACCGGTTGAAGAAGCTGATGGAACTGCACGCTCCTGACGTCATCGTGCGCAACGAAAAGCGCATGTTGCAGGAAGCCGTCGACGCGCTGTTCGACAACGGTCGCCGTGGCCGCGTGCTGCGTGGCGCGAACAACCGCCCGCTCAAGTCTCTCTCCGATACGCTCAAGGGCAAGCAGGGCCGCTTCCGGCAGAACTTGCTGGGTAAGCGCGTCGATTACTCCGGCCGCTCGGTCATCGTGGTCGGTCCTGAATTGAAGCTGCACCAGTGCGGTCTTCCCAAGAAGATGGCCCTCGAACTATTCAAGCCCTTCATCTACCATCGCCTGGAACAGCGCGGGCATTGCACCACCATCAAACAAGCCAAGGAACTGGTCGAGCAGCAGGACCCGGTGGTTTGGGACATCCTTGAAGAAGTCATCAAGGATCACCCGATCATGCTGAACCGCGCTCCAACCCTGCATCGCCTCGGTATTCAGGCGTTCCAGCCGGTACTGGTCGAAGGCAAAGCCATCAAGCTGCACCCGCTGACTTGCACGGCGTTTAACGCCGACTTCGACGGTGACCAGATGGCGGTCCACATTCCGCTGTCGCCGGAAGCGCAAATCGAGGCTTCCACCTTGATGCTGGCGTCGAACAACATTCTCTCGCCTGCGCACGGCGCGCCCATCGCGGTGCCGACGCAGGATATGGTGCTGGGTCTTTACTACCTCACCAAAGCCCGTCCCGGTTCCAAGGGCGAAGGCCGCATGTTCGCCTCCATTGACGATGTGCTGATTGCGCTTGAGATGGGCGAAGTGGAAACACTGACCCCGATTCGTCTGCGCCACACCGGCAAGGTCATCGATCTGGTGAAGGCGTTCGACAGCCAGAACCTGATGCACACTGAGCCGATCGAGTTCTCCAAGCAGTACATGGATACCACCGTCGGCCGCGTCATCCTGAACGACACGCTGCCCGACGACATGCCGTTCATCAACGGCTTGCTCAAAAAGAAGGGCCTGACGCAGATGGTGCAGTACTGCTATCTGAAGTTCGGTCTGGCCATCACCGTCGGCATGCTGGATAAGGTCAAGAACCTCGGCTTCCTCTACGCAACCCGCGCCGGCATCTCCATCGGCATTGACGACATGATCGTCCCTGAAGAGAAGCCGACAATGGTGGCGAACGCTCAGAAGGCGGTCATCGAAGTCGAAGGCCAATACCAAGAGGGCGCCATCACCCACGGTGAGCGCTATAACAAGATCATCGAAATCTGGTCCAAGGTCACCGAGCGCGTTTCGGAAGAAATGTTCAAGACCATGGAAGAGGACGACCGCACGGGCCGCTACCTCAACCCGATTTACATCATGGCCGACTCCGGCGCGCGTGGATCGAAGCAACAGATCCGCCAGCTCTCCGGTATGCGCGGTCTGATGGCTCGCCCGTCCGGCGAAATCATCGAACAGCCCATCACGGCGAACTTCCGTGAAGGCCTGGACGTGCTGCAGTACTTCATCTCGACGCACGGTGCCCGTAAGGGCTTGGCGGATACAGCGCTCAAAACCGCTGATTCCGGCTACCTCACCCGCCGCCTTTGCGACGTGGCGCAGGACGTGATCGTGACCGAATCGGATTGCGGCACCGGCGACGGCATCTACGTCGAGCCCATCATCGAATCCGGCGAAATCATCGAGCCGTTGCGCGACCGCATTGTCGGCCGCGTCACCCTCGAAGATCAGATCGACTACGAAGGCAAGACCATCGTATCGGTCAACGAAGTCATCAACGAAGAACTCGCGGCTGCGATCCAGGCTGCTGGTATCGAGCGCGTCAAAATCCGCAGCGTACTCACCTGCGAATCGAAGCGCGGCGTCTGCCAGCTCTGCTACGGGCGCAACCTGGCAACCGGCCGGTTGGTCGAACGCGGCGAAGCGGTGGGTATCATTTCCGCCCAGTCCATCGGCGAACCCGGCACGCAGCTCACCATGCGTACGTTCCACATCGGTGGCGCGGCGACTGGTTCTTCGGAACAATCGAAGCAAGACGCGAAGTCCAACGGCTTCGTTAAGTTCCACAACGTCGCGACGGTCAAGAACGCCAAGGGCGAACTGATCGCGATGAACCGCAACGGCATCCTGGCCATCCTGGATGACAAGGCCCGCGAGAAGGAACGCTACCCCGTGGTCTACGGTGCCAAGGTGCATTTTGCCGACGGCGCAAAGGTCAAGGCTAACGACGTCCTGCTGGAATGGGACCCGTACACGTTCTCGATTCTCACGGAAGTCACTGGTACGATCCACTTCAAGGATCTGATCGATGGCGTCACCATGGCGGAGCAGGTCGACGAAATCACCGGCCGCTCGCAATGGGTGGTGATGGAAATCACCGACGAAAAACGCATCCCGGCGGTCATCGTCCGCCCGGGTGGATCGAAGCACGACGAAAAGCGCTACCTCATGCCGATGCACGCTCACCTTACGGTGACGGACGGCGACGAGGTTCACGCCGGCGACGTTCTCGCGAAGATCCCGCGCGCTACAACCAAGACCAAGGACATCACCGGCGGTCTGCCGCGCGTTGTCGAATTGTTCGAAGCCCGCAAGCCGCGCGAAACCGCGGTTATCACGGAAATCGACGGTATCGTCAAGTACGGCGAAATCTCCAAGGGTACGCGTAAGATCCTCATCATCGGTGACGATGGCGAACAGAAAGAATACGCGCTGCCCCGCGGCGTTCATATCAACGTGCAAGAGGGCGAACGCGTCCGCCACGGCGACCCGCTGATGGACGGCCCGCGCAACCCGCACGACATCATGGCCGTGCTCGGCGAAAAGGCCCTGCAGAACTACCTGGTCAACGAAATCCAGGAAGTCTACCGTCTGCAAGGCGTAAACATCAACGATAAGCACCTGGAAGTCATCACGCGTCAAATGATGCGCTGGGTGAAGATCGACGACATCGGCGATTCGGAATTCCTGCCAGAGGAAGTGGTCGACAAGTTTAAGTTCCGTCAGGAAAACGAACGAGTCATCGAAGCGGGTGGTAAACCGGCCAGCGGCAAGACCGTGCTGCTCGGTATCACCAAGGCTTCACTCTCCACCGATTCGTTCATCTCCGCCGCATCGTTCCAAGAGACAACGCGTGTGCTCACCGAAGCCGCCATCAACGGCAAGGTCGATCACCTGCGCGGCCTCAAGGAGAACGTCATCATGGGCCGCCTGATTCCGGCCGGTACCGGACTCGACTACTACCGCGGTGTCCGCATCGCCGGCGAGGACGTTGAGGAAGAAGCACCGGAAGTCGACGCGACGCTCGACCTCATCCCGGGCTACGACGAAGAAACCCGCGCGCTGTATGCGGGCGGCTTGTCGGAAGATCTCAACGCTCCAGGGGCGGAAGAGCCGTCGGTCGAATAGGTCGGTTGAAGTTAGGTAGTGAAAGGGGCGGGCCTTCGGGTCCGCCCCTTTTCTTGCTTCATGGTCGCAAATAACTCTTGACTTTTCGCGCAGGGTGGGGGCACTCTGCTCGTGGAAGGAGTTACCGAAAGATGTCACTTCGCGTACATTTCCTCGGGCCGACCTTGGCCTACTCATGGCTTACGCTTGCCGCAAGTGCTCAAACCTTCACTGTCATCCCGAGCCTGATTCCCGGCATTCGTGTTGATGGGCCGGAGACACCCGCTTTCGCCAAACACCTGGCGGATTTGGGAGTTGATGCCAAAGCGAGATTAACCGCTGAGGCTTTTCTTTCGAGGGCAATTGTTGTCACCAATGCCACCGACCGGCCCGTTGCCAAGGTCGTGGTGAGGTTTGAATTTCTGGATCCGAGCGGCAGAATCGGTGCTGAGGTCCAATGGCAGGAACCGCGAGAAGGACTCGCCCCGGGAGCTTCCCGGCTCGTCACAGTCGACCGGACGATTACTGAAGCGATACGTGCCCACGCGGCTGATGAGATGGTCCGTCAGGTTCCGTCTGGGTCGCGAAGCCAAATGATAACCCGCAGTCCTATGGCTCGAGTGTCTGTCGATTCAGTACTTTTCGCGGACGGCGACTTCTTCGGCCCGGATGTCTCGGGCTCTTGGGGGATGTTGCTACAAGAGCAAGAATTCGTGAAGGCGACGCGCTCCCAGTTGGACAGTGCCGGTGCTGATTTAGAAAAAATCCAGCGTAGCTTGGCCGAGATGCACCAGCCCAACGTCTATCGAAAAATACTCCCCGGCGAGGATGTGCGTGTCAGAATGATGCGCGAGAAGATGTTCGGAGAATTGACATACGCCGCGCGGGGCGGATACGACGCTTTCCGAATCGCACTGCAAGAGAGGTTTGGAGAAAAAGCGTTTGGTGGTTTGAGGAGGAGATTCTGATGTCGAACAACAAATTGGTTTCTACTCTGCTCCCCTGGAGCATGGCGCTTTCTGTAGTCGCCGTCGCAGCTTCTGGGCAGGCATATGGCCAATACTGGGATAGCCTCTACTATTGCCCGGGTGCCTCCGCAAGTCCCGTCAATGCTGGGTGGACCGGAAGTTGCCTCCTGACTGCGGTGAGCTACAGGCAGTACGTTTGGGAGGTGGCCTCGGTGGGTACCTACCTTGGAGCTGATAGTGCGAGTGCTATCAGCTATGCAGACGAGAGTTACCAGCAAATTGAGGCCGTTGCGACGATCATGGTTCAGGGAATAAGTTACAGCCAGTCGCGCAAGTGTGAATACGACGAAACCACTTGTTACGACGTGGGGGAGGGGCTCTATGTCCCGCCGTATTACTGGGCTTACGTCTGGCACTGAGCCTTCACCGAAGCCGCCATCAACGGCAAGGTCGATCACCTGCGCGGCCTCAAGGAGAACGTCATCATGGGCCGCCTCATCCCGGCCGGCACCGGACTCGACTACTACCGCGGTGTGCGCATCGCCGGCGAGGACGTCGAGGAAGAAGCACCGGAAGTCGACGCGACGCTCGACCTCATCCCGGGCTACGACGAAGAAACCCGCGCGCTGTATGCGGGCGGCTTGTCGGAAGACCTCAACGCTCCAGGGGCGGAAGAGCCGTCGGTCGAATAACGGCGATGACCAGCTTCGGTAGCTTTCAAAGGCGGGCCTTCGGGTCCGCCTTTTCGTTTCTTGCTCTGCTTCAGGGGTGCCAGCCGGTCCAAAATTCAGACGACTTCATCGTACAGGGTGTGCGAGTAGGACCTGTGATGCTCGGTGGGAAAGCCGTGACGAAGCTAATTCCAGAAGACGAGATTCGCGGTGAAGAGTACGTTACGACTCTTTACGAAAACGATCCCTCACGGAAACTAATCTTGGGCGGGGAAGACAGGAGCGCCTCGCATCTGCGCTACTTCAACGTCTGCGGGAGCTATCTGTCAAGCACCCCATGCGCTTGGCACACAGACGGAGGGGTTCGGATGGGCTTGACCCTTCGCGAGCTTGAACGCCTTGACGGTGGTCCGTTCTTGGTTGGGTCGTGGCAGATCGATTTCTCCCCGGCTTAATAATGTCTTGGGAAGGAGGAATGCTAGCGCAACAATTAGATGGAGTGGAAGCTTCTCTCTGCGTTCCGCAAGGCGAGTATTCCGAAACGTATTCCATTGATCCTTGGCCGACACCGTCCAATAATCAAGTCCTACAGCGCCTGAATCCCGTGTTGTGCGAAATCGTCGTAGCTTTCGACCGACGCTAGACTGCTACGCAACCGCCGGGAACAACCACTGCTGCGCTTGCAGCGGACCCATATGCTCCAGTTCCACCGGGTACTTGCGCCGCAACTCCAGCGGCGCGGGCATCCTTCTGGACCCCACCATTTCTTTGAGTTGCAGGCTGTTTACGAAACTCTTACCTGCGGCGTCATTGTTGAAGATTACAAATGTGTTCTCGGCGAAGCGGGCCACGCGGTCGATGCGGTCGGCCCACTCGGTTAGCTCGGCTTCGGAGTAGAGATAGTCGTGCTGGCGCTGACGGGGGGCACCAGCTTCGTACGCGCCCAGGGAATTCTGCGGGTTGCGCCCATGCATACGCACGTAGCCGACGGCGGAGGTCAAAAGCGCTGTGGGGGGCATGGCTCGGGTGTAGGCGGGCTGGTCGATGTTGCAGAAGCCCACCTTGTAGTCGAGAAACACTCCCTGCGCTTCCTCCGCCATCCAGCTACTGTGACGCATTTCCGCAACCAAGGGAAACTCGTGAAAGGCTCGGCGGACCCTAATGAAAAAGTCGCGGTTCTCTTCGTTAAATCGATAAGACCAAGGGAATTGCATGAGCAGCGCGCCGAGTTTTCCGGTGCGCAGCAAGGGGTAGAGACCCTCCTTGAAAGCGGCCACGTCGGCGTCGTTCAGGATGCGTTGGTGAGTAAACTGTTGGTGCAGCTTAGCGGTGAAGGTGAAGTTCTGGTTGCGGGCGACCTTCTTTGCCCATAGCTTTACAAGCTCTGGCTTAAGTGCTTGATAAAAAGAACTGTTAATCTCGACAGTATCCGTGTGGCGGGCGATCAATTCCAGGGGGTGAAACCCGTTGCCGCGCGAGACGGGGTAGACCAGGCCGTTCCAGTGCGGGTACGACCAACCGGCGGTTCCAATGAGGATCTTTGAAGACATCGCTGACTCCTTCGCCTTCTTTATTCGCTAGGTGTTCGCCTAGAAGAAGATCATAGCGAAGATGAGGCGAACATGTCAACAGGTTTTTGCTGGTAGGGTTCCTGGTGGATGGCCGCGAGCTGTTCTGCCCAATGATTTGTTGGGGTTAGGCCGCGGGCTTCCTTGCGGTCCTGTTTTTCGTGGTACATGCGTCGGTCGGCTTCGGCGAGGAGCTGCTCGGCGTCGGTGCCATCGTTGGGGTAGCTGGAAATACCGATGCTGACGGTGAGCGGCTTGTCCGGGAAGAGTCCGGCGCCGGCGTCGGCGACCACTTGGCGGAGCTGCTCCACGCGCGTGTTAGCGTCAGCGGCGCGGAGGCCGGGCAGCAGGACCACGAACTCGTCGCCGCCCATGCGGGCCACGTAGTCGTATTCGCGGCAGGTGGATTTGAGGCCGGTCGCCACCTGGCCCAGGATGCGGTTTCCTTCGAGGTGGCCAAACTGGTCGTTGATGGACTTGAGTCCGTCCATGTCCAACACCAGGACGGTGAGCGGCGTGTCGCCGCGTTTGGAGCGGGCGAGTTCGGCGTTGAGTTGGAAGAACAGAGACCGGGCGTTGGGCAGCGAGGTCATGAAGTCCGTGGTGGCCGTGTTTTCGGCCTGGCGGAAGCGCAGCGCGTTTTCGATGGCCATGCCGATCTTGGTATTGATGGCGTTCAGGATGCGGAGGTGGTCGCGGGTGAAGGCGTCGCGGTCGGCGTGGTAGAGCGCCAGGACGCCGACGTTGCGTCCGTTGCCTTCGAGCGGCACGGCAACGGCGGAGCGCAAAGTGGAGGTGATCTTGGGATCGTTGAGGTAGCCCGATTCGACGGTTGGATTGCCGTTGACGATGGGCTTGCCGTTCTCCGCTACCCAGCCGGAGAGGCCCTGGCCGACGGGGATGGCGAGAGACGAGAACAGGCGGAAGTCGTCGCCGCTCACGTAGGCAGGGGTGAGCACGTCGTCATTGCGCAGCCAGATAGCAAGCGAGCTGTGCGGGATGATGCGGCGCAAGCGGACGCTAAGGACTGACAGGGTTTCGTCGAGGCTGAGCGAGTTGCCCAGGTCCTGGGCGATTTCGAACAGCGTCTGTACTTCCTGGCGGGCGGAGGCGATGGAGTTCAGGAAGTCCGTGGGTTTCTCGCTGCTGAGCGTGGCCGCCTTGGCGGATTCAAAACCGACGGCGGGGGCTTGGCCGAGTTCCACTTTCACGTCGGTAGAGAGCTTGGTTTGTTTGGGCTCGGGCGTGACGTGGGCCAGCCGCTCCAGATCCACATAACGGCGGGCGAGGATTTCAACCACGCGGGGATCATACGCTTTGCCGGACTCGGACTTAACGATCTCCATGGCCTGATCGAGAGGCAACGCGCGGCGATACTGGCGGTCTGAGGCCAGCGCGTCCAGGCAATCGACGGCGGAGAGAATGCGTGCTCCGATGGGGATGGCTTCGCCCTTGAGGCCGGCGGGGTAGCCTGTGCCGTCCCACTTTTCGTGGTGCGTGCGCACGATGGGCGCTACGGGGTAAGGGAAGCGGACTTGTTCGAGGATCTCCGCGCCCACGGTGGGGTGGATCTTCATCTTCTCGAACTCTTCGGGCGTGAGGCGGCCGGGTTTGGAGATGATGTGCTCCGGCACGGCCAGCTTGCCGATGTCATGCAGCAGCGCGGCGGCTTGCAGGGCTTCGTGTTCTTCGGGGGTGAGGCCGAGTTCCTTGCCCAGTTCGCGGGCATAGACCTGCACGCGCTTCAGGTGTTCGTGCGTCGTCTGGTCCTTAGCTCCGATGGCCAGCGCCAAGGCTTCGATGGTGCGCAAGTGCAGCGACGCCATTTCTTCGGCGTGAATCTGCTGGTCGCGCATGCGCTGCAGATAGATGCGCCAGGTGCGCACAATCAGGTAGACCGCCGGAGCCGTAGCCACCACGGTTTGCCATCCCGCAAATACGCTGACGGCATTCATGGCGAATGCCAGCAGCGCTCCTCCCAGATAGTACGGGATGGCCCACCCGGTTTCGTTGAGCCACAAGCGCCAGAACGGGCGCGATTGATCCAGCGCGAACAAGCCGATGCGCGGTGTGGTCTCGACGTAGAACAGCACCAGAGTTGCGATGCCGAGGCGGAAGATGTTGCTGACGCCGAGTTCGATCAGCACCTGTGATGCGAACACGCGCGTGGCGATGGCCGCGGCTGTGGCGGCCAGAGCTACCTCGAACGCCAGGTACTTCTGCGGCTCCACGCGGATGTGTTTCCATAGGCCGGGAATCAGCGCGGCCAGACCGGCCAGGAACACCGTTTCCGGTGGCGTGAGTTCCGCCACCCCGAACAGCGTGATCACCATCGAAGCGGAAAGCGTTACCGCTCCCGAAGGCGACGTGGTCCGGGCGGCTGAGATGACGATGGCCACGATAAGGAACGTGAGGTACTTGAGAACATCGGGAGATTGCCAGAAGAACGCGCTGGCTCCCAGCACCACGGCGGCACACACCACCACGACGTTGCGGAAGCGGTTGGCGGAGGGCGACAGCGCGGGCAGTGCCTCTTCCGCGGCGCGCTCAAATTCAAAGCTGGACGTCATCGTTCCCAAGGGTATGCGTCCACCAATGCACGGAGATAGCCAAACCGAATCCTGCGCGTTATCAACACAGAGGGAGCTCGTGAGAGACAGAATGGCCAGGTTCCGTGTTTGCGGATGCGACAAACTGTCTCAGGAATCGCACAAGAATCCAAGCCCAGTCTAAGGTGTTCAGCGGAGGGCAAGGGTGCTGGATTGGAGCGATAGTAAAGAAGTTACGATGCGCTCCGAACATGAGAACCGGGTTGTTTTAGGCATGACCGCCGTGGTGGCGAGTGAGCGCATGTCACACCTGATGGGCCAGGTGGAGCGGATTGCGCGCTCGAATGCTTCGGTGTTGATCACGGGGGAAAGCGGATCAGGCAAGGAAATGATCGCTCGCGCGGTGCATCACTACTCTCTGCGGTCCTCAAAGCCGTGGGTGGATTTGAGTTGCGCGGCGCTGCCGGATCAGCTACTGGAAAGCGAGTTGTTCGGGCATGAGAAGGGCGCGTTCAGCGGCGCGGAGGCGGCGAAGCCTGGACTGTTTGAGCTGGCGCATCAGGGCACGATTTTTCTGGATGAGGTAGCGGAGCTTGAGCCGCGCATGCAGGTGAAACTGCTGCGTGTGCTGGACGGGGTGCCGTATTACCGGCTGGGCGGCGTCAAGAAAGTGTCCGTGGACGTGCGGGTGGTGGCGGCGACGAATCAGAATTTGGAACGCGCGGTGGGATCCGGGCGGTTCCGAGGCGACTTGTACCATCGCCTCAGCCAGGTCACGGTGTCGGTGCCGCCGCTGCGGGCGCGGCGCGAGGATATCGGTCCGTTGGCGGAGTACTTCTTGGCCCAGCATGATCCGGGGATGACGCTGTCGGCGGGGGCGTTGGCGCGACTGGAATCGCACCCCTGGCCGGGCAATATCCGCGAACTGCGGAATACGGTGGTGCATGCGGCGGTCCTGGCGGACGGTCGCGAACTTGGGGCAGGGGACTTGCGGTTCCGCACGATGTCTCCGGAGCGGGTTTCGCCTGTGGAGCCTGAAGCAAATCTGGATGTGATGGAGCGCCGTATGATTTTCGAGGCGCTGTCGAAAGTAGGCGGGCATCAGCAGCGGGCCGCGGAACAACTGGGCATCTCCAGGCGCACGTTGAGCCGGAAGTTGAAGCTCTACCAGACCGAGTCAAGCCGCGAGCATGTAGGGGTGGCATGAGAACCGTGATGGAGCAGCCGCATCCGCTCGCGAACCCACGCGAACAGCGCAAGGAGCCGAGGCGTCAGGCCAAGGGCTCGGTGACGATCCAGACGCCGCGTGCCGAGGTGCAGGGCCAGTTAGTCGATGTCAGTGAAAGCGGCTTCCGCATGGCACATGGCGATGCTTCGCTGGAGCCTGGGCAGGTGCTGCCGTTCGCACACCGCGAAGCCTCCGGCGAGGCGCGCGTGATTTGGAACCGCATCCTCAGCGGCCGCGTAGAAACCGGCTTCCTCATCGTGGAGCGCTGGTAGTTTCGAGATCCTCCCACACATACCAAAGTTGCTTTTCCGGCGAGAGTGCCGCTGCGCCCAGGCTGCGATAGAAGGGCCGTGCCGCGGGACTGTCTGCATCGACGCAGACGCACACGCGCCGGACCCCGCGTTCCGCAAACCAATCGGCCATGTGCCGGACCAGCGTTGTGGCGATCCCTTGTCTGCGGGAATCCGGTGCCACAAACAGGTATTGCAGCTCGCCTCCGCATCCCTGCCGGGTGGATAGGTGGCCTGCGACGTAGCCAATCATGGTGCCGCCCACGAACGCGGCGTAGCCTGTCCTCGGCAGCAAGGCAAGTTGCGGATGGTGCTCTCCCCGGAAATAAGCCCCCATGCGCGCATCCGCCGGTCCAGCAGCTGGGTCGAGCAAGCGGCAAGCGGCCATGTCCGGGACTTCGGCGTGGCTGGCGGTGTGCAGTTCCACGGTCGCCCTGCTCATTTGGAGGCCGCAACTTCCTGTGCGCGGAACTTGGCGATCCGCCCGATCAAACCTACTGGGACGCGCCCTGAGAGGGGAAAGCGGATGGTGCCTTTATTGTTGAACTCATACGGCGAGAGTTCTTCCTTGAAGGCCGCGATCACGCGAGGTCCGGCGGGGAAGATCGAATAGTGATGTTGGAAGCCCGCGAAGTAGATCGCGCAGCCCGCCGGTAGCTTGTAAGCGGGGATTTGGTAGGAGATACACTCCTCTGCTTTGGGAAGCGCTTTGCGGATCGCGGCGCGCACCTTTTCTAGCGAAGGCCGCACGGCGTCAGGCTGTGCGGCCAGATAGTCGTCGACGTTTGCGAACTTCGGGCGGGCCATGCCACCGATTATAGGGCAAGCTGGCGGCCCTTTTTGAAGCGATGCGTGATCTGCTGCACGGCGGCTGAGAAATCCTTAAGCGGGTTCTGTTTCAGGACCACGAAGCTGGCTTCGTAGCTATCCCGCAGATAGCCGATGCGGCGTGTAGGGAAGATGGCGCGAGGCGTGATCTCGCTCCACATCTTGAGCAGTTCACGGTTGGAAAAGACGCCCAGAGCATGCAACTGCAAGGCTTCGCCGCGGGCGGTGGCCAGCGCTCCATCACCTGCCAGCACCAGTTCGACGCGTGCGGATTTCAGGAGCCGTAGATTGGCCGCTTTGGTTTCCGCTGTGCCGCCCGCTGTGACCACTTGAATGCGCTGCCGCGCCGTCTGCGCAGCGTCCGCTTTGGAGAGAGCGCCGTTGGGCAGCCGGAGGATGAGGTCGACGTCGGCAGCCACGGCGGCGCGGTAGTCGGCTGCGGAATCGATTCTTGCGACCGTACGTAGCTTTTTGGCGTAGGACTGAAGCACGATGTTGGTGGCTTCGGAGGCAGTGGTCCCGTTCGGCCCGATGAGGATGCGGATCATGTCGGGCCTTGAGGCTTGCTCCGGTTCGCCCGCGAACGCTACGTCCACGTTTTGCGGAGTATTGGCAGCGCTTCCGGCTTGCGGTCCATCCTGCGCCAGCGCGTAGAAGATGCCTTCGCTCAGTAATTGCAGGGTTGCGGTGCCCGAATAGCGCGCATCGGCGTCCCCGAACGGAGGCACCACGTAGCCGCCTGCCAAGTCCACTGTCTGCCCAATGGCGGTGGGTTTCTTGTAGCGGAGAATACCGTTGACCGAATAGACGGTTCCGCGCTTGAAGCCATTGCCGTCAAACCACTGGCCGTTGTCGAATTCAATGGTGGCGGCACTTTGCGCCTGCAGAAATGGCGCGCCGCTGAGCGCGAGTAGAAGTAAAGCTAGACTGGTCCGCATGAGGCCGGGCCCCCCTTTTGAAAGAATCAGACGCAGGCCGGGGTATTTGGTGAGCAAGTCCGGCGGACTATTCTTCTTCGTCGCCGCCGCCGGACTTAATTTCCATCAGCACCAAGCGGTCGCCTGACGGCAATTCGATCGCCAAGCCGAATTCATAGCGGGCGGTCTCGATGTTGCGGATGGAGGCAATGGGAATTTCGCGGGGATCTGAGAAGGTGAACTTGGAGGCCTCGATAGGGACGGTCATCTGCCAATCGGGGCCGTTCAACTGGAGCGCGGCGTGGGTGAATTCGCCGACGAAGCCGGTGGCTTCGAAGACCAGGGACGGGCTCCACAGCTTGATGCGCAGCGGTGTGACGTCTTCTTTCCAGCGGGCGAACAGGAGCTGCGCGTCTTCAAACGTCGTGATCATTTGTCAAAAATGATGCTGGATTCGGCTTCGAACTTCACGTAGTTGCGGAAGGATGTCGAGTTTCGCATGCAGACGCTGGTGCCTCGGATGCAGTTCAGCGCTTCGGATTCAGTGGGGAGGAGAAACTGCTTGGCTCCCTCGAGGCGGATGAATTCGTAGTCGATGGTCAGTTCCACCGTATCGAAGGGGAACGCCTTGGGCAGGGCGCGGGCCTGCATTTCCAGGCGCAGCACGCGGGATGTGTCGAAGTCGACCCACACAGCTCCGCCGTAGCCGGAGTAGTAGAGCTGGGAAGGCGTGGTGATGCGGAAATCGGAGCGTTCGCGGGGAGCCTCGAAGCGGTACTTCCAGGCTTTGCGCCCGCGCAGGTCCACTTGGCTGGGGCGGGCGAAGTCGGTGCCGGATTCGGGGTCGAAGAGGTTGGCAAGGATGCTGCCGAATTCGCCGGTGCTGTGGAGGCCGTCGATTTCCTTGAAGGGTTTGTTGGTGGCTTTGTTGTTGACCTTGATGTTGGAGTAGTCCTCGGCTCCGTTCTTGTAGACCAGGTCGGCAGTGACTACGTCGAGCGCGCGCCACTGTGCTCGGGCGGATTCCTGGACGTAACGCGTGGTGTTCTGCTTGGCGGCGAACTTGGGGAGCGTTTCGACGAAGTTCGCGGCGGCTTCACGGGCGTTGGTGATGGCGGCATCGTCAGGGCGCTCCGGGAGTGGGCCTGTGCGGACGCGGTCGCTGGTTTCGTTTTGTTCGGGGAGGTCCCAAGTCAGCAGCGCGCGGGTGCGGTCCTCGTCGGTTGCGGCGGATTCCCACTCGACTTCCATGGCGGTGTAGTTGCCAGCGTCATCTTCGGTGGAGGTAACGCGCAGTTGGTCGCCGGGGTGGAACTTATCGCTGGATAGATCGAGGTTGTCGGCGATGCGGTACCAGATGATGCGATCATCTTCGGACTGTAGGATGAGTTCGCGGGTGTTGAGACGCCGCAGGGTGCCGTCGGTGATGCGGGTTTCGAGCGCGGCGGTCCGGGTGGCAGTGGGTGCCGGTTGAGGTCGTGGCGTGGTTCGCTGCTGCCCGGGAAGGGGCGTCTGACGGGGGACCTGCGCCAGGGCGGCGGCACTGCACAAGCACGCGGTGGCGAGCAATCTTTGCATATCGAACCCAATCCATCTTCGCACGGAGGGGAGCGCTACACGCTAGCGGGCCTTGGGGAATAGCTTGATGGTGACGCCTGCGATGATGGTGCGGCCGTAGCCGGGGGTGCCGTGGACCCGCTCCAGTGCGGCTTGGCCTTTGAGCTGCGACGTATACATCTCAAATGTTTCGTAGTAGCTCTTGTCGAACACGTTGTCGGCGGAGAAGTTTAGGTCGATCCAGTTGGTGAGCTTGCGGGCCATGCTGAAGTCCCACACGGTGTGCCCGGGGACTTGTGCGCCGCCGTTGCCTTCGCCGTTCAGGCGGTAGTGATTGATGGCGCGCATGCGGATGGAGCCGCTCCAGCCCTTCCAATCGGAGGCGGTGAACGCGGAGTAGACGGTGAAGTGTGGGGCCCGGTCAATGTACTCGCGGGGCGTGACGCGGTAGAAGGAGTTGAACACCTTCGATACGCTGCCGTTCCAGGAGAGCCATGGGTTGATCTGGTAAGAGGATTTGGCTTCGAAGCCGTAGCTGCGGCTGGCCGAGGTGAACTCCGTGGTCCCGTTATCGGCGGCGTAGATGGTTTCGAGGTTTCGGTCAATCCAAAATCCGTTGGTCGCGAAGGAGAACTTGGTCCAGTTGTGCGAGGTGCCCACCATGTAGAAGTCGGTCTGGGCGGTGAGGGCGCTGCCGGGAGTTTCGATGAGCGCGCGGGCGTTGGTACTGGTTACGGCGCGGCCGTAGTTG
The DNA here is from genome assembly GCA_947446025.1 of Bryobacterales bacterium. Taxonomy (GTDB): domain Bacteria; phylum Acidobacteriota; class Terriglobia; order Bryobacterales; family Bryobacteraceae; genus Palsa-187. The sequence goes on along the minus strand of CANFEY010000038.1, from coordinate 5,771 downwards.
GCGTGCAGGGTCAGAGGAACTCCCAACACCGGGGTATAGGCGATGCCCAGTTTGGGTTGCCACGCGCCTGAAGTTCTCACGATGCGCGGGTCCTCGGCGAGGATGCGGTCCTGGATGCCGTAGTGGAAGGTGTCGTAGCGCAGGCCCAGATCCAGGCGCAGTTTTCCGTTGGCCAGAACTAGGTTCTCCTGGCCGAAGAAGCCGGTGTTGGTGATGTCGGTCTGGGCCCAGGTGCGCAGGTCGGTCGGCACGCGCTGCAAGCGTCCGCTGAGCTTCAAGTTGATTTGGTTGGAGAGAACATTGATGCCGGTGAACAGCGTCCCGAAGTTCGTGCCCCAGCTGTGGGGTTTCTGATACAGCACGTTTACGGCTTCCTGCAAACGGGAATCGTGCTGGATGAAACCGTCGCCGGTCACGGGGTTGTCCAGAAAGAACGTGAAGTTGCTGAAGAGATCGAACAGCAGACGGTTGACCATGCCGTCCACCTGGAGCTTGCTGCCGTCGGCAAAGCTCTTGGAGTAGTAGGTGGCGAAAGTGCCGGATGTGGAGGCGTTGCCGTCATTCGGGTCGACGTTGCCGAACCGTTCTAGCTTGCCGGTTTCGATCTGGTCTACCGGGAGTTGTCCGGCGGCATAGGAGTTGTTGGTTGCGCCGTAGATGCGGAAGGTCAGCACCTGGGTGGGTGAGAGGTTGCGGGAAAGCGCGCCGGTGAGGTTGTTGCGGAGGTATTGCAGTTTCCGCTTGTACGGTCCGTCGGTGTAGGAAGATTCCAGGCTGATCTGTCCGCGCGTCTGATTCCAGGTGGGGCTGTACGATCCGAAGGCGCGGCGTGTGTTGAACTGGCCGAACTGGACGCGCCCGGTGAGCACCTGCGGCATTTCCGTTCGGGTGTCGATTTTGACGACGCCGAGGCCGCTGAAATCGCCGTACTGTGCGTTGAAGGGGCCGTTTATCAGGTCGACATTCTCCACGATCTCTGGACTCAGACCTTTGATGGATCCCAGGTAGCCGTGGGCGTGGCCGCCGGAGATGGAGTTCTGGAGGATACCGTCCATCACTACACGCAGTCCGCCGCCGGTGCCGCCGTGGTCCAAATTGAAGCCGAAGCGGCGCACTTCCAGGGATTTCCCGCCGCCCGCGTGCTGCCCAAGGCTTAGACCGGCACCCAGGGTTTGGAAGATCTGGTCGTCCCGGGTGAAGAGGGTCTTGGTGAAGATTCCCGCATCGCGCTGGTCGACTCCGGGTTCGACGATGTGTTCGGTTACGGTGAGAACTTCGCTGGCGTTGGCGAGCTTGCCGAAGGTCAGTTCAATGCCGGTTGTATTCTCTTTATATTGCTTGAGGGGGGTGGCAGCGCTGTCGAATCCGTCGGCTCGGGCAACCAATGAGAAGACGCCCTCCGTAGGTACGTCGAGCGCAAAGTTGCCTTGCGCGTCGGTCTTGGTTTCGCTCTTTTTCCGCCCGAGTCCGTCCGCGGTTTGGACCGTGGCACCGGCGACAAACATACCCTGTGGGTCCAGCACCTGGCCTGATACGGTTACCGACGCCGGTTGCGCCTGGCCGAGGAGTGCGCCAGCCAGCAACGCAGCGAATGCGAATCTCCCGCTGGTCAGATTAACACGTTCCCCAGGGATCGCGGCAATCTGGCTGGTCTTGAGCGGTCACTGACCGGTCAGTAGACGTATTTTTTTCTTGCACTTATGGTCATCTTCATCCCGAACTTGGGGCGCAAGGTGATTTGGGCCTTGCGCTCCACCGGATGGCCTGGGAGCAGAGCAAAACTCCAGCGGCGGGCAATGGTGGCGAGCAGCAACACGCCTTCGGCCCCGGCGAAGCGTTCGCCGATGCAGACGCGGGCTCCGCCGCCGAAGGGGAAGTAGGCGGACTTGGGACGGGAGTCGTCGGGTGTGAGCCAGCGCTCCGGCTGGAAGGATTCTGCTTCGGCGAACCAGCGGGGATCGCGGTGGGTGACGTAGGGGCTCAGGAGCACCACGCAGCCCTTGGGGACGGCGCAGCCGGAGATTTCGACGTCCTCCAGGGCGCGGCGTCCGATGGCCCAGGCGGGCGGGAACAGGCGCAGTGCTTCGGAGAATACGGCTCCAGTGTAGGGCAGGGCGGGGAGTGAGTCCATGGACAGCGCACCGGCCTGGTCCACTTCGGCGTGCATGCGGGCGGCGGCCTGGGGGTTTTGCGACAAGAGATACCAGGCCCAGGTGAGTGCGTTGGCGGTGGTTTCGTGGCCCGCCAGGAAGAGCGTGAGCACCTCATCGCGGACCTGCGTATCGGACATTCCGGTGGTGTCTTCGTCTTGGGCTAGCAGCAGCATGCTGAGCAGGTCGCCCTGGTCCACGCCGCGGGCGCGGTGTTCGGCGATGAGGCGGTAGATGGTGGCGTCGAGGCGTGCCCGGGCCGCGTGGAAGCGGCGCATTGCGGGCAGGGGTAACTTCTCCAGATACTCGGAGAAGGGCAGCAGGATCATGTCGAACAAGCCGAACACGCCGTTCAAGGCGTCCGCGATTTCGTCGGCTTCGGCTTCGACCTCCGCGCTGAAGAGTGTGCGGGAGACGAGGTCCATGGTCAGGTGCATCATTTCCTGAGACATGTCGATGGTCTGGCCGGGTTGCCAACGCTCGCAGGCGGCTTGCGCGCGTTGAACCATGGTGGCGGCGTAACCCGCCAGCCGGTCGCGATGGAAAGCGGGCTGGACCAGGCGCCGCTGGCGGAGATGCAGCGCGCCTTCGCTGGTGAGCAGTCCGTCGCCGAGCAGGACTCGCGCCCGTTCCAGCATGCGGCTCTTCTTGAACTTGTGTTGCTGGGTGACCAGGACGTCCCGCACCGCGTCGGGATGGGAGAAGAAGTAGACTTGCTGACCGGCGGTGGGGAGGTAGACCACGTCGCCGTACTGGCGGGCCATGCGTTGCAGGAATGCGGGCGCATCGTTGCGCAGGGCGGGCATGACGCCGAAGAGCGGCCAGCCTGTTGGTCCGGGAGGGCGCTGGGTCATGAGGACGCTACCGCTTCGGCGGTGGAGGCGGGGGCGGAGGTCGATGAGGTGGCGACGGCGGTTGCTGCCCACCTCGAGTGGGATAAGGCACAGGTTGTGCGCTCATATGAGCGACCATGCCTGGTCAGACGGGAGGTCCTTTTCTACCTGTTGCCAACATTTTTCACGGACGGACTGGTTGGGCGGCTCATCAAAGGCGGTTAATGCATCGCGTAGCGCGACAATTTCAGCCTCGCGGGCTTGATGTGCTTCGGTAAGTTCGGAAAGTTTCAAGTCTCGAAGTAGATTGCGAAGACGATCTTTCGCAATTGCGTGGCCTAACATCGCCCGTTCCAACTGCGACACCTTGCTGTCCCAACCGAGCAGGGGCCCAATTGCGGCTGAGACCGCTGCTATCGCGGTCAGTAGCTGCAAGATGGTGGTTCCGAGCGGGCTACCTGCAAGCATGCTGGTTAGAGCCGCACTGGCTGCTAGTGCAGACGCAACTTTGGCCCACATAGCCTGCTTGCGCACCTGCGACGCGCGTTTCTGATAGTAGAGTTCGTTGAAGCGTTCCACCTGATAGTCGGTGAACAGCCGCATCATGACCTCAGTGCGCCGCTCTCCGGTAGATGCTTCCACAACCTGCTCCATACGACTCCATCATGGCGGCTTTCGCGCCGTGGGTCAAGCACAGGTTTCACAACAAATCCACATCTGATTCACTTCATTTCCACTACACTAATTCGTATGAAAACCTTTGAAGGAAAAGTCGTGCTGGTGACGGGAGGCAGTTCCGGCATCGGGCGTGCCACCGCGCTGGCGTTTGCCGCGGAAGGGGCTCGTGTGGCGATTGCCGCGCGGCGTCCGGGGGAGTCAGAGGAAGTGGTTAAACAGATCGTCGGGCAGGGCGGGGAGGCGTTTTTCGTCCAGACCGACATCACGCAACCGGCGCAGGTGGAGCGGATGGTTCAGTCCACCGTGGACCGTTGGGGCCGCCTGGATTGCGCGTTCAATAACGCCGGGATCATCGGCACGCCGTTTGTCCCGACGCCGGCTTACGGGCTGGAGACCTGGGATACGGTGATCGGGACGAACTTGACGGGCGTGTTTCTCTCATTGAAGTACGAGCTTCCCGCGCTGCTGGCGGGCGGGGGCGGAGCCATCGTCAACATGTCTTCGGTCGCGGGGCAGATCGGCGGGCCGGGCGGCATCGCCTACTATGCGTCGAAGCACGGCGTCATCGGGGCGACGAAGGCGGCGGCGCTGGAGTTTGCTACCAAGGGAATCCGGGTGAACGCGGTCTGTCCGGCGGTGATCCGGACCGAGATGGCGGATGCCTTTCCGCCGGAGCGGGCGGCTGCGCTGCTGGCGGCGCATCCGATTGGACGGTTCGGGGAAGCCGAAGAAGTAGCTCAGACGGTGCTGTTCCTGTGTTCCGCCAAGGCGTCGTTTATTACTGGGCAGGCAATGGCGATTGATGGCGGCCTGCTGGCTAGGTAGGAATCTCCCTACCGGAGTTTCGGAGTTTTTCTAGGCTAGATTATGTTCCAGGCCGAACCGGATTAAGTCGGCTGTGCTGTGAAGGTCGAGCTTCTCCAGCATGCGAGCGCGATAGGTACTGATGGTCTTGATGCTCAGGTGAAGGTCGTTGGCGATTTCGGTAGGACTTTTTCCTGAGACGATCATCCGCAGGATTTGGTGTTCGCGGTCTGAGAGGGCGTCGGGCATGGGGGTGATGTCACCGCCTCTGGTGACTACGTCGGCCAAGCGTTCGGCAAGGTTGTTGCTGATGTAGCGCTTGCCAGCGTGCAGGCGGCGCACGGCGGTGAGCAGGTCCTCGACGGGGCGGTCTTTGGTGACATAGCCGTCGGCCCCGGCGCGCAGGGCGCGGACTCCGAATTGCTCCTCGGTGTGCATGGTGTGGATGAGGACGCGGGAGTGGGGACTACGGTCCTTGATTTCGCGCAGCAGTTCGAGGCCGTCGCGGCCGGTGAGGCTGAGGTCGAGGATGACCACTTGGCCACCCTCGGCGTCAAGGGCAGCGAGGGCTTCGGCGGCGGAGGATGCGGCCAGGATGTGGGATCCGGGAAATTCGACATCGAGTGTCCGCTTGAGTCCTTCGCGGATCATGGCGTGGTCATCCACGATGAGAAATCGCATGCGTTGATTCCTTTCCTGCGACGGGGAGTTGCATCCGAAGTTGCGTGCCGCCGGTCTCGCCCCGCGTCATTGTCAGGGACCCGCCCGCCAATGCGGCCCGTTCCCTCATGCCGATTAGGCCAAAGCGACCGCCCTTTCGCAAGTCTGTTTCCGCAATTCCTACGCCGGTGTCCTCAATTTCGAGGTAGATGGACCCGGAGTGTTGGTAGCACCTTAGCCAAACCCTGGATGCAGAGGCGTGCTTGGCGGCGTTCGTGAGAGCCTCTTGTGCCACACGGAACAGGGTGGTGGCGATGTTGTCATCGGAGGGAAAGGTCTGGATGCTGGTTTCGCAAGGGATGCCGAACTTGTCTTCGAAGTCGCGCGCCAGCCATTCCAAGGCCGCGGAGGGACCCAGACTATCGAGTACGCCGGGCCGCAGTTCGGCGGCGATGTTGCGGACTGTGCGTATGGCGGTCTCGAGCTCATTGTGTAGGGACAGTAGTGTCCGGCTAACGCGCGACACGCCGACGGCAACTAACTGAAGAGTAGGCGGTTGAGGCCTCTTTTGAGTTGCCGCGATTTGAAATACCAGAAGACGAAACACGAGGCTGACACCATGAGGGATGAACCTTGGCCGCACCGT
>CANFEY010000037.1 GCA_947446025.1 Bryobacterales bacterium | reverse complement strand
TCAGCCCTAGCCCTGTAACCCCATCGCTGTTTCACCTTCGAATCAAAGGCAGAGTCTTTCTGGGCTCTGCCTTTTTTCGTTTCTCGCAACAACTCTGTCTATAGCTTGCAGCAACTCGCCTTCGCCGACAAATGTTGTAGCGAAGACGGCCCTGGAGCCGGAGAGTGTCGCCTTCTCCGATGACGACAAATTTGCCTATGTCACGCTACAGGAAAACAACGGCGTTGTGGCATTGAACCTGAAAACGAAGGTCCTCACCTACTTCGGTCTCGGACAAACGACGCACGACGCCGACCTCACCACCACCGGCGGCTACGTTCCCGTCGCCAACGCGCTGACGGCCTTCCGTGAGCCGGATGGGATCGCTCTTTTCAAAATCGATGACGAGGACGACGATGAAGACAACAAGAACGGCGGTCGACGCGATGCCCGCTCAGCCGAAGACGAGGACGAGGATGAGGATGACGATGACGACATCGAGTACTTCGTGACCGCCGACGAAGGCGACACCGCCAACGCCGCCGGAAGCAGCGGTCCTCGCGGCGGTCGCACTGTCAGTGTGTTTAACGCTAAGACCGGCGCATTCGTGGGCGACACCGGCAACCAACTGGACGCTGCCGCAGCGGCGGCGAATGTGTACCCCGACAGCCGCAGCAACCGCGGCGGCTCGGAGCCGGAAGTTCTTGACGTCACCAAACACAAAGGCCGTATCCTGGTCGCTGTCGGCCTGGAGCGGGCGGCGTCCGTCGCGCTAGTGGATGTCACCATCCCGTCCACCCCCAATGTGATCGGTCTCGCCCCTACGGGCAACAACCCGGAAGGTGTGAAATTCTTCCGGACCAAGGGTAAGCTCTACATTCTGACCGCCAACGAAGCCAGCGGCACGGTTTCCGCCGTGCGGGTTGACTAAGCACCCATTTGGGGCCACTGCTAAAATCGTTTGGTAGTGGCCTCAACCACCAAATCCCTCACCGTCCGCCAGTTTTTCGGCAAGAAGGGCCTGCTATCCGAATGGCACCCCAACTACGAATTCCGTGAGGGACAGGTGCGCATGGCCGAGGCCGTCGAAAGCGCCCTCGCCGATAAGCGCCACCTGATCGTCGAAGCCGGTACCGGCACCGGAAAAACGCTAGCCTACCTGGTCCCCGCCATCCTCTCCGGCAAACGCGTCATCATCTCCACCGGCACCAAGAACCTCCAGGAACAGCTCTTCTTCAAAGACATCCCGTTCCTCGAAAAACACCTGGGCAAGCTCCGAGCATGCTACATGAAAGGCCGCAACAACTACGCATGCCGTCAGAAGATTTACGACGCTGAAAAAGAGCCTATCCTCACCGGCCTCGAAGAAGTCGCCGACTTCCAGATCATCCGCGACTGGGAAAAGACTACGGAGACCGGCGACCGCGCGGAGATCAAGCAGCTCCCTGAAAACAGTGGAGCCTGGCACAAGATCGACGCCCGCGCCGAAGCCTGCACCGGCCAGAAGTGCACCCAGTTCGACCGCTGCTTTATCACCCAGATGCACGTGCGGGCGAATGAGAGCGACCTGATCATCGTCAACCACCACCTCTTTTTCGCGGACCTCAACGTGAAGGGCGATGAGCGCGGAGCTATTCTACCCGACTACGCAGCCGTCATCTTCGACGAAGCGCACGAGGTGGAGGACACCGCCGGGCAATACTTCGGCGTCAGCATCTCCAGCGCGCAGGTCGACGATTTCGCGCGCGACACGGCGGCGTTAGCCGGCCGGAAAAACTTCGGCTCGCAGGAGCTGGACAGGATTCTGATCACGCTGAGCGACAAGTCCGCGCAATTCTTCGGGCTGTTCGGAGCCGTGGAAGGCCGCTCCGGCTTCAAATCCCACGACGCGTTCCTGGAGAAACACGAAGAAGAGTATCGCAACGTGGGCTACGCACTGGAAATGGTCGCGCTGCAGATGGAGCTGACCAAGGCTGCTCCCGACGAAGCGCTCCCGCTGATGGCGCGCGCTCGCGACATGATGAAGCGCCTCGAATTCTGGATGGAAGGCCGCGACAAGCGCTACGTCTACTGGATCGAGAAGCGCGGCCGCAGGACGTTTCTGCAAGCGACGCCGATTGACGTCTCCGGCATGCTCGACAAACGGCTCTTCGACGCCGTGGACACCGTGGTGCTCACCTCCGCCACGCTCGCCGTCGCAGGCGGTTTCGAGTTCGTCCAGCAGCGCCTGGGCATGCGCAACGCCCGCACGGAAATTGTCGAGAGCCACTTCGATCACCAGCACCAGGCGCTGCTGTACGTCCCACAACACCTGCCGGACCCGCGCAACCAAGCCTTCACCGCCGCCGCCGCGCTGGAAATCGTCGAGCTGCTGGAACTGAGCAAGGGCCGAGCCTTCGTGCTCTTCACTAGCTACTCGCAAATGCGGCTGGTGTACGACCGCGTGTCGCTGGAGATCCCCTATCCGACGTTCCTGCAAGGCACCGCCCCGCGCAGCGCACTGCTCGAAGACTTCCGCCGCACGCCCAATGCGGTACTCTTCGCGACCTCGTCGTTTTGGCAAGGCGTCGATGTCCCCGGCGATCAGCTGAGCTGCGTGATCATTGACAAGCTGCCCTTCGCCGTCCCCAGTGACCCGGTTGTGGAAGCCCGCATCGCGGCCATCAAAGACGACGGCGGCGACGCCTTTCGCGGCTATCAGATCCCGCAAGCCGCCATCGCGCTCAAGCAGGGCTTCGGCCGCCTCATCCGCAGTAAGACGGACCGCGGAGTGCTCTCTATCCTGGATAATAGAATTACAAAGACCAGTTACGGTCAGATCTTCTTTGACAGCCTGCCGCACTACGGCTTCACCATGCAGCGCGCCGACGTCGAGAATTTCTTCACCAAGATCACCAAGAAATGAATCGATAGGAAATAATGTACGAAGTCACAGTAGAACAATCGTTCGCCGCCGCGCATGCCCTGCGTAACTACAAGGGAGCGTGTGAGAACCTGCACGGCCACAATTTCAAGGTCCACGTCACCATCGAGGGCGACACGCTCGACAAAGCCGGCATGCTGGTGGATTTCCTCGACGTCAAGGCTCTGATGCAAGAGGTGATGCAGCGTCTGGACCACCAGAACCTCAACGACGTGGCGCCCTTCAACGAGGAGAAAAATCCCTCCGCCGAATGCATCGCCGAGTACCTCTATGCGCACGTGTCGGCGGGCCTGAAGGATGTCCCCGTACCCGTCCGCGTGCGCGAGGTAAAGGTCTGGGAGACCGATATCCAGAGCGCGACGTATCGTCCCTAATCCGTCACCTTAATCCCGTCACGCGCTATAATCGCAGGAAGCAGCACTTTTCCATGGACGAACTGATCAAGAAGTTGGAAGCGGAAATCGCCGCGCTCGATACCGAGTTCCGCGTGGAGTTGCCGCGCGAAATCCTCCGCGCCCGTGAATACGGCGACCTCAGCGAAAATGCCGAATACCATGCCGCCAAAGACCGCCAGGCGTGGGTGAACGCGCGCCTCTCCCAGCTCAAGGGCCGGTTGCGCGAGATTTCGATGATCGACATGTCCACGATCCCGAAAGACCGCGTTGGTCTGGGTTCCAAAGTTACCGTCCTCGACACAAAAAAAGACGAGCGCATTACTTACAAGCTGGTCACCAGCGAAGACGTGGATGTAGCGAAGGGTCTCATCTCCACCGCGTCGCCCATCGGCCGCGGCCTGCTGGGAAAGAAGGTCGGCGACGAAATCAAGATCAACATCCCCGGTGGCGCGCGCGAGATGGAAATAGTAGAATTGCTGACGATCCATCAGTTGGCTGCTGGCAGCTAAAAGGGTAAAGTGACTTTCACCCACGGCATCGGCGTTGCGTGCGGCTCGATCATTCGCTTGATCGTGCGTGGCTTGGCGCTATCGCGTATCCACCCCAACGTCTTAACGTTCCTCGGTCTGGTCATCAGCAGCTGGGCCGGCTTCCTTATGGCCCGCGGACAATTCTGGGCAGCCGGCTGGGTCATCGTCGGCGGCGGACTGTTTGACATGGTGGACGGCCGTGTGGCGCGCGAGACCAATCGGGTGACGCGCTTCGGCGGCTTCTTTGATTCCGTGCTGGACCGCTACTCGGACCTGGCGGTCTTCGCCGGCCTCATTCTCTGGTATGGCGGCATCAATCGTCCCGGTTACGTGGTCCTGAGCATTTTCGCCATGATGGCCTGCGTCATGATCAGCTATGCCCGCGCCCGTGCGGAGAACACGATTCCCACTTGCAAGGTCGGTTTCCTCGAACGCCCGGAGCGCGTGGTGCTCATCATCATCGGCGCGCTGTTTGATCGTATGGCACCGGTGTTGTGGGTGACTGCGGTGCTTGGGACCATCACCGTGATCCACCGCATGGTTTTTACCTTCCAGGAGGCCAAGCGGCTGGAAGACGCGCAGCTGCGACCGACAGCTAGAGCGGCCTCGCCGACTCTGCGGAGTTAGTTTTCCGACGGGCGCTCCGCCGCTTCCACGACATAGATCTCCACGGGACCCCTGCGGGACTCCAGCCGCAGGCCGATGTCGCCGAGCGACGGCGCAATGGGTGCTGCGAACGGATTTGTCTCCTCTTGTTGCCGCGTCGCCTCCACCACGAAATTGAATTCGCCCGTCAGCCCGGTTTGATCGAACACCATCCGCTCCACTTCACGAGACAGCTCCAACGCAAGCGCCGCCATGATGTAGTTCTGAAACTTCATCTAGTTGACAAGCGCCCCGAGGCTGCGGGTGCTCGAGGTGAATCCAAGTGGTTCACCCGGTCTTCCGGCTGAAATCTTGGCCTTCACCCTCTCTGGACCTTTGACCAAGAGCGCATAGGTGCCTTGCTCCCTTCCCTCCATACGCAGCTTTAGGTGAAAACGGTCCGCGAGGAGCTTTTGCAGCATTAGTCGAACTTGCGCGGGCGTTGCCGTCTCTGAACCCACTGCCGCGACAGACCATTTTTCAGAGTCGAGCCAGCCGGGACCTTCAGTCAGAGCGGAAGTATTTGGTAGGCGTATTCGATCAGCCTACGCAGCGATGCGCTCTCCGTCGTCAACCCTCCACCAGAAATCCTGGGGCGCAGGAGCCTGCCCTGCGAATTGGGAGGCTTTATCGCCGCCGCGTCAAATTCAAGCGAAGCCTGGGCCAGGCAACGCATGGCCAGTAACGTCGCGAACGCGCCGGCTCGAATCATATGGCCCACCCTTCGTACATGAAGGTCATTGGCCGCGGACCCTCCATGTGCCCTGTCTCCAACTGCACGATATCGAATCCAGCCTTGCGTATCAAGCCGGGGATGTCTCGATCCAAATGACATCCTCCCGCGATGTGTTTCCACAGCGGCGTCAACCGTTGCTGCCAACGCCGTACGCCTGCGTCCAGCGCGAGTCCGTGTTCGACGAACAGCAGCCGCCCGCCGGGACGCAGCACGCGCCGCATTTCCTCCAGCGCGGCGGCGGCATCAGGAATAGAGCACAACGTCCATGTGGTCACGACGCAATCCACGCTCGCGCTGTCCAACGGAATCGCTTCCGCTGAGCCTTGGATTACGCGCAGACCCGCCCGCTCAGCCATCGCGCGGAGTTTCGGATGCGGCTCCAAGCCTACGATCTCCGTCGTGCGGTCCGAATAAAAGGGAAGATTGACGCCCGACCCCGCGCCTATCTCGAGCACCCGCCCCTCCGCTAAGGCGAGCACGCGCTGCCGGTAGGGAACAAAGCGGCGATCACGCATCGCGCCCGCTATCAGGCGAGGCAGAACATGCTGGCTGTAGAGGGACACCTATTCAAAACTCACGTTCCCGATCATAATCTGTCACCAAAACTTCCGCAGGATCTCCCAACGCTCCCACATCCAGTGCCAGCCGGTGTGCGCGACGAGTGCGGAAAGCAGGATCGTGCCGATCCGCTCCGCGACGGCGTAGCGGAACAGCAGCGCCAGGGCCGGAACCAACACCAGCAGCACCAGCACCTGCCCCAATTCCACGCCCACGTTGAATGCCAGCAGCGAGGTCACCAAATGCGATCCCGCAAATTGCAGCGTCTCATGCAGCGCGAACGAAAACCCGAAGCCGTGTACCAGCCCGAAGCCGAAGCTGATCATCCAGCGGCGATGGACGCTCGCACCCCCCACGATGTTTTCGAGCGCCATGTACACGATGGACGCCGCGATCAGCGTTTCAATCAGCGGTGGAAACCACAACGCGCCGGGAGCCAAATTAAACGCGGATGCGATCAGTGTAATCGAGTGCGCGACGGTAAAGCTGGTCACGATCCACAGCAACTGCCGCAGCTTGCGAAACGGGATGAGTAGGCAGAAGAGGAACAGCAGGTGATCGATGCCGTCCAGGATGTGGAAGAAGCCCAGGCGCACGAAGGTTAGCGCCGCTTGCAGCCAACTCGGATCGAGGCGAACCAAGCCCGCGTCGCCGTTGTACTCGAATGCCCGCACCGTGCCCGAAGGGGGTAGGAACCACAGCACGGTGACCACGTTCATTCCGAGCCGTTCCAGCTTGGGCCGGATAGAGAATTGCGATGCTTCCGAGCGGATGGGGTACTCGAGCACTGCGTCGAGCATCACCTGCTCCACCGGCACGTCGCCGATGGGTTTCGTCTCGCCCGTAATGTGCGCAAGTGCGTCGCGATAAGCGACAAACGACCGGTCCGATTCGAGCGACGCCTTCACCCCAACTATTCGCGGCGCGCCGACGCGGGCGTCGTTCTCGTACACCTCCACCACGCTGGCGATCCACATGGTCACGGCGTCGCGGAGTTGCTTGTCCGCTCGCTCTACGTCGAGGAACCCCTTGCCGCGCTGCGGGAACTCGATGTCGCGCATCGCTTTCAGCGGCACGCGCAGCACCAGATGGATCGTCTGCGCATCGGGTTTCAAGTACGCCTGGACCTTCACGTCGCCCGCGATGTCATGCGCCCAAAGGGGCATCGAGAGAGCGAGCAGCCATAGGAGGGCCCCGCTCTGGTGAACGGGGTAGCCCAAGGCGTCAGCCTGGGGCCTCAAAACACGCAGCTGTGCCCACATCGTCGTAACGTGTATAGTAGCCTACATCCTATGTCTGATCGGATCTCATCTTTGGCCAATAAGCGGGTCCAGAAGTCCGCCCATAAAGGCTCGGCACCCATCACCAAGATGGATAAAGGAACGGCAGGGCGAGTTCGGTGAATAGTCCGCAGCGTAGGAATAGGAATGAGATCCCTGCCACCGCTGTCCCGGTCGTGGACGAGTGGCGTAGGGCGTTCTTCAAGCTCCATGTCTGGTCAGCAGTCCTGGTGGTCCTGGCTGGCGTCGCCGCGCTTGTGACCGCCGACAGCATAGAATCGGTGTCCCTCCGCGAGCTTGTAAACCGATTCAATCTCGATAGCGAGAATTCGGTCCCGGCATGGTTCTCCTCGATAAACCTGATTTTGTGCGCGCAGGCGCTCTTCGCAATTTTCTTCATTGAGCGCAGACGAGGGGAGCGCCGGTATTGGCTGGGAATGTCCCTGGTCTTTGTCTTGCTCTCCATGGACGAGGCGGCTTCCTTCCACGAAGCTCTCATGGTGCCACTCCGGAGGATTCTGAATGTCGACGGGATCTTCTTTTTTGCCTGGGTGATTCCGGGGAGCGCGGCGGTCCTGGTGTTCGTCGCCGCGCTATGGGGATTTTTGAGCCGCTTGCCCCGCAAGACGGCGTGGGCGTTCGTCCGCGCCGGAGCCATTTTCTGCTTAGGGGCGATCGGAATCGAAATGCTCGGCTCGCTACGGTACTCTGAAAATGCCTACGAGGCGGACTTCGGGTTCGGACTCTTGGTGCTTGTGGAGGAAAGCCTCGAGTTGGCCGGAGAGATTCTGTTCCTGCGCGAGTTACTGGCCTACCTGGCCGGGCGGACGAATCCATACGCCATTGCCGCTGTCAAGGCGCGGGCCTCTGAGTCGGAAGCTGGTGCTCTACCCGAGTAACTCCCGCAAAGCAGATTGTTCTCTGCGCACTTTAGTGCTATACCCAATAGTGACGTTTTGAGGAGGATGTATGCGGAGACGTGTGTTCCAGTTGGGTTTTCTATTGGCATGTATCACCGTGGCTATCCCCGCGCAGCAAGGGCATCCGCTGACCGGGACTTGGAATGGGGACTGGGGCGCATCGCCCACGGACCGCCACCAGCTCACCGTGGTGATGACCTGGGATGGCAAGGCTGCCAAGGGCGTCATTAACCCGGGGGCGGATTCCGCCACCGCGGCGGTGACACTGGACCCCGTGAATTGGATGGTCCGCATCGAAGCCGACGTCAAGGACGCGGCGGGCAAGCCTGTCCATCTGGTTGCGGAAGGCAAGATGGAAGACATGGGCTCGTATCACCGCACGGTCACCGGCAGCTGGAAGCAGGGCGCCGTCAACGGAAACTTCAAGTTGACCAGGGACTAGGGATGAAGAGATTTCTGCTAGCCACCGCGTTGGGTTTCGGCGTGCTGCTGGGTGCGGCCTGGGCGCAGCGTGCGCCGTCGGCGGCCTACGACAACAGTCGCAAGATGAGCCTGAAGGGCGTGGTCACCCGCATCGATTGGGTGACGCCGAGCGCTTTCTTTAGCGTCAACATCCAGGACGCCAACGGAACCGTGGCCAACTGGGCCGTCGAATTCGGCAACCCGCTGGACCTTGAGAAAGACGGCTGGAAGCGCACCGCGCTCAACATCGGCGACGTGGTCAGCGTGGATGGCATCCCGGCCCGCGACACGCGGCGGCAGGTCCTGGCCACTTCCATTGTGCTAGCGAAGACCGGCGCGAAGCTGTTCACCGCCAAAGCCAAAGCCGCTGCCAAGGGCAAGAGCCAACCTGCTCCCCGCTGGCCCGATGGACACGTGCGGCTCGGCCCGCCTCCCGGCAAGAAGGGCTACTGGGGTCCACCCAGTTCCACCGTCCTGGTCGACTCCACCGCCGGCAACATCTCGATGAATCGCGACGGACTACTCAACAACATCCTGGACGCCGACAAAGTTGCTCCGTTCCAGCCCTGGGCCAAGGCCGCCTACGAATACCGGCAGCGGACGCTCTTCAAAGACGATCCCTACAACCGCTGCATGCCTCCCGGCGGCGTGCGCCACTTTCAAAGCCCACAAGGATTCCAGTTCGTGGAGCAGCCCGAAGTGGGCCGCGTACTGATCCTGCTAGGCGGCGGCGACCGCAACTGGCGCATCGTCTACACCGACGGGCGTCCGGTGGGGAACAAAGAGGATCTGGTGCTGGCGTATTACGGCACCTCGGTTGGTCATTGGGAAGGCGACACACTGGTCGTCGACACCGTCGGCTTCAACGAAAAATTCTGGTTTTCGAACGGCGGCCTGCCGCACACCGAATCCCTGCACCTGACCGAGCGCTTCACGCGCACCGATCTCAACACATTGCGCTACCAGGTGACCGTGGACGACACCAAGACGTACACGCGCCCCTGGACCGGCGGCTGGACCATCCAGTGGGTTCCGGACGAAGAGATTCAGGAATATTTCTGTGAGGAGAACGCGGAATCGACCTTCATCCGCAACTAAGGAGAATTACATGCGAACCACACTGCTTGCCCTCATCCTCTGCGTGGCACCGACCTTGTTTGTACTGCCCGCAGGGGCCCACCACTCTTTCGACGCCGAATACGACGCCTCCAAGATCGCCGACTTCACGGGCGTGGTGACGCAGCTCGATTGGCAGAATCCGCACGCCTACCTCTATGCGAACGTGAAGGACGCCGGCGGCGCGACGAAGAACATCCGCTTCGAACTCGGCCCCCCCTACGCGCTGCTGCGCGGCGGCTGGACGAAGAGCACCGTGAAAATCGGTGACACCATCACCGTCACCGGCGGCGCGCTGTCCAAGGACCCGCGCAACAACTGGGTGGGCGCGGTGAACTCCACCACGCTGATCCTCTCCAGTGGCGCAAAGCTCACGATGCGCTAGGAGCCAAGATGACGCGAACGTTACCCACTCTGGCGCTCAGCTTGGCCTGCCTCTCGTTGGCTGTGCCGTTTCTCGCGCAGGATGCTCCGCCTGCCCCGCTCGCCGGAAAGGCCGGAGCCAAGGGAAAAGGAGCTGCTCCGCCCAAACCGATCCGCCCCGTGCTGCCCACGCCTCGCTGGCCCGATGGCCGCGTCAATCTGGGAGCAGCTAAGGACGCCAAGGGCTACTGGGAACTGCGCCCGGGATTCGCCAGCCGTCCCATGGGCACCGTCCCGTTCCAGCCATGGGCCAAGGAGTTGTTCACCTACCGCCAGTCGAGCCAAAAGCTCACACGGCCTCCCTACATTGATTGCAAGCCTGCCCCGGGTCCCGAATTTCTGCTCGCCCCCGGCTTTGAAATTATCGACGCGCCAGATCTCAAAAGCGTCTTCATCCTACAGATGGGCGGCGCGCATTCCTGGCGGGTGATCTACACCGATGGCCGGATGCATCCCAAGCCCGAAGACCTGCGCCCCACCTCGCTGGGCCACTCCATCGGCCACTGGGAAGGCGACACGCTGGTGGTGGACACAGTGGGCCTCAACGAGAAGGTCTGGATCATGGGTTCTTACCCCACCACGGAGCAGGCGCATCTGACGGAGAAATTCTCGCGCCCCACGCTGGGTTCGCTCGAATACGAAATCACGGTGGATGATCCGGGAGCCTACACCGCCCCTTGGACCGCCCGCGGCGTGATCAATGAATCCGGCGCGGCGGGCTTTGTCGCCAACGGCGAAATGTTCGAGTACATTTGCCAGGACGACCGCTAGCCCCGGGTGTAAACCTGGGGCTTCAAATTTTTGACACAGGTCGGCCAATGGGCTATCCTTGTTTTTAAGTCTCTTTAGGTCTTTGGGTTGAGGAGCTCGTATGCCGTTTTCTAAGCGTATTTCAGGATTGTTTCTAGCCGCGTGCCTGTCACCCGCGGCGTTCGGCCAGGTCAACGCCGTCCTCGGCGGCACCGTCGCCGACGCCACCGGAGCGGTCATTGCCAACGTAAAGGTTGTCGCCACCAACGACAACACCGGCATTGTCAACAACCGCGAAACCAACGATACCGGCAATTACGAGTTTCCCAGCCTCCAGCCGGGCGTCTATACGGTCAGCGCCAACGCTAGCGGCTTCAACACCGCCACCTTCACCAAGGTGGAATTGGGCCAGGGCCAACAGGTCCGCCTGAACTTTACGCTACAGGTGCAAGGTGCGGCGACCTCCATTGAGGTCATCGAAGAAGCCGACACCACGCTTACCACCACCACGGCCTCCGTCGGCGCGGTAATTTCGGAACGCGCGGTGCTGACGCTGCCCGTGCTCAGCCGCAACGTGCTGGATCTGGCGGCTACCTCGCCCGGTGTCGTCACCCTACGCAACGCCTTCGGAGCGGAAGTGCCCAACTTCTCCGGCACCAGCACCGGCCAAGTGAACACCACCCGCGACGGCCTAATCACCAACGACGGTCGCTACAACGATTCCAACGGTGCCTACTCCGCGATCTTCACCAGCCCAGACATGGTGGAAGAAGTCCGCGTCAGCACGAACACCGTGGACCCTGCGCAAGGCCGCGGCGCGGCGCAAGTGCAGATGCGCACACGCGCGGGCAGCAACGCCTATCACGGGGCGTTGTTCTACAGCAACAACAACTCGGCTTTGAGCGCCAACGATTGGTTCGCGAACCTGCGCGGCGCGCAGAAGAGTTACACGAATCGCAACCAGTACGGCGGACGCCTGGGCGGGCCGATCGTGAAGAACAAGGCGTTCTTCATGGTCTTGATCGACAATCAGCGCTACGTTGAGAAGCTCCTGACCACCTCGGTCGTGCTGACCCAGTCGGCGCGCAACGGTGTGTTCCGTTATCTGACCTCCGGTGCCGCCGGCGGCGTGAGCCGGCGCAACGGCAACGCGCTTTCCGGGACGCCCTCCGTGGACTTAGCCGGCAATATTCTCTCGCGCGACGCGGCTGGCAATTCGCTTTTCTTGAATCAATTTAACGTCTTCACCGATGTCCGCGATCCCAACCGCACCAAAATCGACAATGTGTGGGTCAGTTCGCAGATGCTGCCGCGTATGCCGCTTCCGAACGACTACAGCGTGGGCGACGGGTTGAACACCGCCGGGTACCGCTGGTATCGCCGCCAATACGGCGTGGATGGCGCCACGGGCCAGAGTGCGAATCCCAATCGCGACCACCTCACCACCCGCTTCGATTATCAGGTGAATGACGCCAACAAGCTGAGCTTCACCATGACGCGCGAAAAAGACTTCGGCGTGACGGGGCAGACAGGCTTGACCGACTTCCCGGGTGGGTACTCCGGCGCGGTAGTGCGCAAGCCGAATTTCTATACGATCCAATACACCACCGTACTTTCACCGAGCCTGCTGAACGAATTCCGTTTCGGTGCGAAGCGCGATACCTGGGAAGGTCTTTCCGCTTTTGATACCGGCTGCTGTTTCGGCGCCGCCGAGAGTAACCTCACGGATGCGGCGAAAGAAGCGCGCGCAACCTATCCAAAGGGGCCGGATGGAAGTTTCCAATATATTGCCTCGGGTGGTCTGGGTTTGGGCCAGTACGCGAACCTGAACGTTTCGACGCCGCGCTACACCAACAGCCCGTTGAAGCAGATTGCCGACACCATCACCTGGAATCACGGCGCACACTCCGTGCAATTCGGCGGCGAGCTGGATCGCTTCTTTTCGGAAGGCCTCAACGGCGGCGGACAGAATACGACTCGTCCGCTGGTTACCTTGGGTGCGGGCAGCGTTGCGATCACCGGCATTACTGCGGCGGCGTTCCCTGGACTGAACGCTCTTGATATTGGTCCGGCGCAGAGCCTGCTTGCCAACCTGGCCGGTTCCGTGGGGACCATCGGACAGCAGTATTTCGTGAATAGCCCGACAGCGACGGATTGGTCCGACTATCGCACCACGATTCTGTTCCGGCGCAAGCATCAGCAGAACGATTGGAACTTCTGGCTGAAGGATAGCTGGAAGACGACCAAAAACCTGACCTTGAACTTCGGCTTGCGCTATGACAAGTACGGCACCCCGTACGATTCGCTCGGTTTGGGCGGTCGTTTCAAGGGCGGACAATCGGGCTTATTCGGTATCTCCGGCACCAATTTTGCGAACGCGCAATGGGCCCCTTACGCGAGCAGCGGAGCGCTGACCACCTCGGAATTCGTCGGGAAGTTTTCGCCGAATGCGGACAAGCTGATCTTTGGTAACGATTGGAACAACCTGGCCCCGTCGCTCGGATTCGCCTACAATGTGCCGTGGCTGAAGCGCTCGACTGTACTGCGCGGCGGATACGGAATCAACTATGCGGGTGCGGTGGACTTCCTGGGTTACTCGGGCAACATCGGCAGCTTGCCGGGATTCGCGCTGAACCTGAACTACGCGGCTCAGGGATACTTGGATCTGGCGGGCCTGCCCGCCGCGGGCGTCGTACCGGTGCCCACCGGCGGCGCGAAGCCGTTTTCGCCGGTGCCGCTCGATTCTACGCGGTCCACCGGCATCACCGGTTACGCGGACGATCGCAAGGTTCCCTATATCCAAAGCTTCAACCTCAGCTTGCAGCATGAAGTGGCCCGCAACCTCACGCTGGAAGTCGGCTGGGTGGGCAACAAGGGCACCAAGCTATGGACCAACACGCAGATCAACGAAACTAACATCATCGAAAACGGCCTTCTGGAAGCCTTCAATATCACGCGCGCCGGCGGCAATGCCCCGCTGTTCGACCGGATGTTCGCGGGAACGAACTTTGGCGGGACGATCGGCACGGTCAATGGGTCCACGATGACAGGTTCGCGGGCGCTCCGCCTGTTCCAGAACACCAATCAATTTATCGCCAACGGAGATGTCGGCGGATTGGCGAACTACATTAACACCACCACACAGTTGTCCACGCGCGGCTTTGGGGGAATCCTCCGCAACGCCGGACTGCCGGAGAACTTCATCGTGGCCAACCCGCAGTTCGGCAGTGTGAATTTGGCGGGCAACAATTCGAACTCCACCTATCATTCGGTGCAGACCAGCCTCACACGCCGCTATGCTACCGGCTTCAGCGGCCAGTTCAGCTACGTGTTCTCCAAGAACCTGGGCGACACGGGCGTGCGCGATCCCCGCAACCGTGTCCTGAGTAAGGGCATCCTGGCTAATAACCGCACTCATATCATCAAGTTAGCGGGAACCTGGGACTTGCCCTTCGGTGCCAAGGGCTACATCGCCCGCAACGCGAAGTGGGCTGACCCCATCATCGGCGGCTGGCAGTTGGCTCCGGTGATCCAGTGGGCCTCGGGCGCGCCGCTTACCTTTACCACCGGCGTCGGGACGGCGGGATTCCGCGCGATCACCACTGCAGATATCCTGGGCGAGTTTACTCCCGGGTCTGTACGGAAGGATCCTGGCCAGTACGTGGACTACTTTGCCGGCCTCACCGCTCGCAATGCTACCCCACCCAATTTCGGTGCCGACCAGACGGTCCTCAATGGCCGTTTGACGAATCAGGTGGTCGTGGACGCCTCGGGAAATGTTCTTCTCGCGAACGCGCTCCCGGGCCGCGCGGGCAACTCGGCGAACAACATGCCGGGGTTGATTGGACCGGGCCAGCTGGGCTTCGACATCTCGGCCAGCAAGAAGATTCAACTCGGCGAAGCGCGCTACTTCACACTTCGCGCCGACGTGATCGACGCGCTGAACCGCCCGATCTGGGGCAATCCTGGAACCAACATCAACAACCCCCAAACGTTCAACCGTATCACTACCGCGGCTGGTAACCGAACGGTTACCTTGAACATGCGTTTCGACTTCTAAAACGAAGTCTCGCAGTATTGACCCCAAGCCCCGGCGCGCGTTACGATACTCGCCGGGGCTTCTTCTATGCGCTACATCCTTCTGGCAATCCTGGCCGCTAGCATTCCCGCACACGCACACCACTCCTTTGCGGCGGAGTACGATTCAAAGACGATGATCACCGTAACCGGCAAGGTCAGCAAGGTGGAATGGACCAATCCGCACGCCTACGTGCACGTCGACGTGACCGACGCCACCGGCAAAGTAACTACATGGTCGCTGGAGGGCTACCCGCCAAACACCCTCAAACGCACAGGCTTCCCGCGCGACATCCTCAAGGTCGGGTCCACCATCACTGTCACGGCTTACAAGGCCAAGGACGGCTCCAACAGCGGTGCCGGGCGCGAAGTCACTTTCACGGATGGGACCAAGAAGTTCCTTGGCCCGGTGGGGCAGTAGCCATGACCGCACGAGTTCTTCCATTCGCGATCGCGGCTGTTTGCCTGTCCGCACCGCTCTGGGGCCAAGCGAAGGGCCAGACGAAAGCCAAAGGCCCGCAGGTAGTCCGCCGCCCCATTCCGCGAGCCGCCAACGGCAAGCCCGATCTCAGCGGCGTCTGGCAAAGCGGCGGCGTCAGCATCAACGGTGAGGCGGGCGCGCCCCCGCTGCACCCTCTGCCGCCCATCGACAACCATCCGATCCGCCGCGAACCGTTAGCCTACAAGCCGGACTGGGAGGCCAAGCGCAAACCACTCGACGCCGCGCTCGACGATCCCACGCTCTACTGCCTGCTGCCCGGAGTGCCCCGCATCTCCACCATGCCGATGCCGCTCGAAATCGTGCAGACGCCCAAGCAAGTCGTGATCCTGCACGAGGCATTCCGCGCGTGGCGCCGTATTCCCATCGATGCGAAACTCCAGCACCCCGACGACCTGGTGCCCACCTGGATGGGCGATTCGGTAGGCCGCTGGGAAGGCGACACGTTTGTTGTAGACACCATCGGCTTCAACGACAAAAGCTGGATCGCCGGCGGCGCGTCCATTCACTCAGAATCCATGCACGTAGTGGAGCGCTACACCCTGAACACGGACGGGTCTTTGAGCTTTGAGACCATGGTGGAAGACAAAGAAGCGCTGGAGAAGCCGTACTACACGGGAGCCGTCTTCCGCCGTCCCATTGAGGTGCGCGTGGAAGAGTACGAGTGCATCGAAAACAACCCTGACCCCGGCCATATGAACAAAGCCGCCGGTCGCACCAAGTAGTCGTTGGACGTTGGACGGCGGGCCTCCGGCCCGCAGCCGACCTCCGGTCTGCCTACTTCTTCAGTTCTTCCACCAGCGCTTCCACGCCGCGCTTGCTGTAAATCTGCAGCAGCCGCTGCTCCTCAGGCGACGCCGGGACCAGAGCGTTGCGCTTCGGTACCCATTGCCCGCCTCCGGCAAACCCCACGCTGGCCACGAAAGCCGTCATGCTCTGGATCGCCACCGGTTGCTGGAAGCGTAACGAAGCATCCTGGCGCACGTCCCCGGCCTGATTCGGAGCCAACTTCAGATCCACCGGCATGGAGGCAGCGTAGAACTCGCGGCCTTGCTGATCTTTCACAATCCAGCCGATCTCCAGATGCTCCACCGCTTTGGCGGAGCGGTTGCGCACGGAAAAGCGCGGCGCGCGTGCTTCGCTCGCTGTAACGCGGGCCGCGCCATCGCCTACTTCCACGGGTGCATCGGGCATCGCCAGTGAAGCGAACTGCACCTCGCGCTCGGCATCCTGATTGGTGGCCCGGCCCCGCACCATCTGCACTCCGGGCCCCCGGCTGCCTGCCTGCCGCGCGATGCCGGCCAGCATCTCCTTGCGCAAACCGTCCACGCCGGACGCCTTCAGCACGGACTTGAAGTAGTCGCGGTCGCGCCGGGCTTCCAGTTCCCACTTGGTCATCAAGCGCTGCGATTGCAGAGTATCAGGCCCATAGAAACCCAAATCGTCAAACAACACCCCGTCGAGTTTCACCTCTACGCCCGGATTGCTGGAACCAAGCGGCCGCACCAAGTGGTTCTCAATGCGCACCGAAAAGGCCGCTCCCGGAGCCACATCCAAACTCGGCACGGAAACTGATCCCTTACCCGGCGCAGTGTCCTGAGCATACACCGCCAGCGTGATCCCCCGGATGCGCCGCTGCGTCGTATTGCGCAAAGAGAGCGACGCGTACACGTCCACCACATACGCCCCGCCGCGTGCCGTCGCCTTGGAGTTGCTGAAATCAGCGGAAAGCACAGCCACGGGCGAATCCGTCGGCAGGTCGATCTTGCCAGACACAGACTGCGCATACAGCGCCACCGCCACCGTAAAAACTAGAAGAAGCTGCTTCATTGCACGTACACCGTCGTGATGGTCACCTGGCCCGTGTCACCGTCCACATAGCGCGCGCTGGCCGATCCGCCGAAACTCACCGACGTGGCCACCGGCTCCGCCCCGCTACTGCTCACGCCCAGTCCGCTGCCGTTCTCGCGGAACTCAACGCCCTCATAGGATGCTTCCAGCACGGGCCCGCGGTCTTCGCTGGACCCGATATTCAGCGCCGGCATATTCAGCCACCAAGCCGCCCCGAACACCATGACCAGCCCCGCGAACGCCGCCGCAGGTTTCCAGTTCCAAATCGGAGAAACCGGCTCGCGGACCACGGGAGCCACGCACTCGCCCGCCTCCAGACCCACGCGGATATTCGCCGCCATCTCCGCCGCCAGTCTGGCAAAGTTTAAGCCCGCGGGCAATTCATCCACCGACGCGCGCAGTTCTTCCTGATCCTGCCGGAACGCCGTGATCTTACCCTGGCAACTCTGGCAGCCGCGAACATGCAGCGCGGTCTGGAAACGCTCCCAGCCCCGCAAGTCGCCGCCCGCATACAGCGCCAGCTCGGTCTCGAAAGGATGCGTGCTCATGCTACACCCCGCTTCATGAAGCGCCGCAGCTTTACCCGCGCGTTGGCGATGTGCGAACGCACTGTTGCCTTCGAACATCCCAGCCGGTCCGCGACTTCCTCCGCCGGCATATCTTCCACATCCCGCAACAGCAGCGCGAGCCGTTCCCGCCCGGTCAATACGTCCAGCCCCGCTTCCAGATGCTGCCGATGCTCCGCGCGCAGCACGCGCTGTTCCGCGCTCTCCGCATGCGACCGCAGCGCGGCCGGCGGCGCGTCTTCAATGTCCGAAAAATTCACCCGGCCGGACCGCCGCAGAAAATCGATGGCGGTGTTCGTCGCAATGCGCGAGAGCCAGTGCGTGGCCTTTTCCAGGTCCTTTAGTTGATCCTGCCGCTGTAGCGCCTTGATGAAAGCTTCCTGCGTCAGATCCTGCGCGTCATCCACGTTGCGCACCATGCGGTAAATCAGCAAGAACACGCGGCGCATATTTTCCTGCACAAAACGGTTCTGCAACTCCGCCTGTCCACCGGGGGACAACGGAGCCGCATCGAAACGTGTGCCTGGAGTTTCCCGCATCGTTCTCAAATCGGCCGATTCCAGCCTGGTGATAACAGCTGCCACAAAAAGTATGACGCCGCTACCGGTCCAAGCGTGGAGACGCTATCCTGATGATAGTATGAGACCGGTTGCGATTGTCGGCATCGGAAAGACCGCCTTCGGGGCATTCCCGGACCGCGACTTGCGTTCGCTGGCCGTGGAGGCTGGCCAGAAGTGCCTCGCCGACGCCAACGTAAGTCCTTCACAAGTCGAGGCTTTCCACCTGGGAAACTTCGCCGGGCCGTCGTTTGTGGGGCAGAATCACCTGGCCCCCTACGTCGCCGGCGCGCTGGGGATTTCCGGCGCACCCTGCACGCGATTTGAGGCCGCCTGCGCCTCCAGCGGATCGGCCTTTGCCCACGCGGTGGCCGCCGTGGCCGCCGGAATCCACGACCTGGTCCTGGTCTGCGGCGTCGAAAAAATGACCTCCCAGAGCACCGCCAAAGTAGCCGAGATCCTGGCCGGGGCGGGGGACATGTCCGGCGAGGGCCGCGTGGGAGCCACCTTCCCCGCGCTTTTCGCCATGATCGCCCGGCGCCATATGTTCCAGTACGGCACCACCCGCGAACACCTGTCCGCCGTCGCCGTCAAGAACCACGCCAACGGAGCCAAGAATCCGCAAGCCCACATGCGCAAGGTGATCACCATGGAGCAAGCCCTAGCGGGCAAGCCCATCTCCGAGCCGCTGACTGTCTACGATTGCAGCCTCATCAGCGACGGTGCCGCCGCCGTGATGCTGGCCCCGTTGGATCGCGCGCTGGAATTCACCTCCAAGGCCGTGCGCATCCTCGGCGTCGCCCAGACTTCCGACCACGTAGCCCTGGACTCCAAGGAAGACATCACCACCTTCCGCGCCGTTCGCGCCGCGGGCGAGAAAGCCTACAAGATGTCCGGCCTCGGTCCCGCCGACATCCAATTCGCCGAACTCCACGATTGCTTCACCATCGCTGAAATTATCGCCAGCGAAGATCTCGGCTTCGTCGCAAAAGGCCAAGGCGGCCCCTACGCACTGTCGGGCGCGACCTCGCTCACAGGCGAGCGCCCCATCAACACCAGCGGCGGACTTAAATCCAAAGGCCACCCCGTGGGCGCAACCGGCGTCGCGCAACTCTGCGACATCGCGATGCAGATCCGAGGCGAAGCCGGCGACCGCCAACTCGCGCGCAACCAAATCGGCTTGGCCCAAAATCTCGGCGGCTCCGGTGCCACCGCCGTAGTCACCATCCTGGGGGCCGCATGAAAACCGTCTACACCGAAACCGTAGTCCACGCGGCCCCCGAGCAGTTCGTCGCCGACGCGCCCTACCAGCTCGCGATCATCGAGGAAAACGGCGTGCGCTCCACGGTTCGCATCACCGGAGACCGAGTCACCATCGGCGACCAAGTAGAGTTCGCCGAAGACCGCTCCGGCGTAGCGTTCTACAGGAAATCCCACTGAACCGCGACCGTAAGGAAGCGGACAGACGCCGGAGTCCACCGTGAAAATCCACCTCCTCTACGTCGGCAAGGCCCGCGACACCCACGCCAACGCGATGGCGGCTGAGTACATCAAGCGCTCCACCCGCTTCGCCACCTGCGAAATGCGCGAGATCCACCCCAATAAATTCGACCCCTGGACCAAACACCCCGGCGCACTGAAAGTCCTGCTCGACCCCGCCGGCAAACCCATGGACTCCGCGGGCTTCACCAAACTGTTCGACCGCGACCTGGTGTTCATCATCGGCGGCTCCGACGGCCTGCCCGCCGAGTGGCGTCCACGCGCCGACGTTCTCGCCCAGCTGACGCCCATGACCATGCCCCACGAACTCGCGCGCGTGGTACTGGCGGAACAAATCTACCGCGCCCTCACCACGCTACGCGGCCACCCCTACCCGCGCTGACTGCACATATCCGCTAGAATGCAGCGGACGGTTCGCTCAGCCAGGGAATCGATGAAGCGCTCTACGGCGGGTGAAGCGTTGTTCGTGGATACGTGATCACCAGCCCGCGCCCGCTTCGAACCCTCTAGGCCCGCTAGGGTCAATCCCTCTTTGACAAGTACTCCCGCACTGCCACATCCAGCGAAGGCATCGGCGCAATCCCCAGCGCCTCCATCTTCCCATTAGACAATGCCGAGAATTGCGGCCGCCGCGCGGGCGTTCGGAACTCCCGCGAATTGGTGGCCGTCAGCTGAGGCTGCAGCCCCGCAACGCGAAAAATCTTCGCGGCCCAATCATAGAAGGAGATCGGAGCCCCCCCGCCGATGTGAAAAATCCCCGCCGCGCCCGCCTCCACCAAATCCGCACTGCGTGAAGCCAGCGCCGGAGCATACGTGGGCGATGCGATGAAGTCCTCTACAACCTTGATGGGATTGCCCCCCGCCGCCAGCCGCAGCATCGTTTCCACAAAGTTGCCTCCAGGCGTGTGCGCGCCGTGAGGGCCGAACACACCGCAGGTGCGGATGAGCAACGCGTCTTTGAGATACGCCTGCGCGTAGAGCTCGCCAGCCAGCTTGGAGACCCCGTAGGCGCTCAGCGGATGCGTCGCGTCCTCTTCGCTGTAGACCCGCCCCAGCGTACCGTCGAAGACGTAGTCGGTGGAGTAGTGCACCAGCTTCGCGCCGGCGTCGCGGCACGCCATCGCCAGGTTGCGCACGGCCAGCGCGTTGACCCGGAACGCGGACTCGGCGTCCGTCTCCGCCTGATCCACCTTGTTGTACGCCGCAGCATTGAGCACCACAGCGGGCTTGCACCCGGCGATGGCTCGGGCGACCGCAGCGGAGTCCGCAATGTCGACTGTGGCATGGTCGAACGCAGAAACTTCGTAGGAGCGGGCGGAAAAGGTGGCGGCAAGCTCCACGCCGAGCTGGCCGTGGCTGCCGAAGATGGCGACGCGTTTCACCCCTTCATTATGAGGGAGGTGGTGTGCTCCGTTTGCACGGCGTCATGCTTTATTCCGCTATCGTGCAGCGCCCGGTTCAGCCGATGCAACTCCGCCAGTCCTGCTAGGCGATGTTTCACGACGAGTCCCGCGCGATAGCCGCCGTCGCGCGGTGTGCAGTAGCTTACGATTCCCAAGACAAGGGCGTCGCCCACTTCAATCTTGATGGCACTGCCGGGTGGAACCGGAGAGGGCAGATCCAACGCCATGCCGTGACTGGAAACATCCAGCACGCGGCCCAGCATGCACGGTTGGCCTTCGCCCAGAACCGCCACTTCCAGCGGCGCTGCCTGAAGCTTGCGCGGTTCTCTGCGGTTGTCCACAGAAAAACGTATCGGTCCGGAAAAAGCTTGTATTAGGAATTTACCGCAAGCTCAGCGCTGCCCACGTGGCCAGCGCAATTCCCACCGGAATCGCCAGCTTGATCCAATGCCTGATCCAATGCCCCGACGCCTGCTCCATCAGCGGCTCCGGTTCCGGCACGGCCGCAGCCGGGGCCGGCGCAGCCTCGGGAGTCTCGAGTGGCCGCGCGAACCGTGAACGCAGCGCCGATGGCATCACCTTGAGCGCACGCCGTACTTCCTCGCGCCCCCGCCGGTCCGCGATCAGAATCGTGGCCGAATTGAAGCCGTTCGTCGATTCCTCCAGCTCCTTACGCAAGCCCTGCGGAATCTCGCCCACGGACCGGTACACGCGCGTCCGGTCTCCCTTGGAGATGAAAATTATCGATGTCTTCAGTGTCACTCGCTGCATCGTCTACTCTGCCTTCGCCCGCCTATCACTTTCCTGTGGCGCGTGCCGCCATTTCCCTTGGCGCGTGCGTCATTTTCCCTTGGCGCGTGCCGCGCCGGGTCCGTACCCGTCAATCGCCGCGTTCTTCAGTGTAACCTCAATAAACCCCAAAGCAGCTTTCGACAGCGCCTTGTCTTTCCGGTAGATCAGGGCAAGCTGCCGGACCATGTGCTCGGGACCCAGCGAAATCGCCTTCAACGTCCCCGCCGCCACCTCGTCGGCGCAGTGCGTCCCGGCCAGAAAACTCACGCCCAGGCCGGCCGCCACGAAGCGCTTGATCATTTCCGTGGAGTCCAGCTCCATCGAGACGTTCAAGTCATCCTCCACCGCGGTGAACCATGTGGCCAGCCGCCGCCGCGTGGTGCCCGTCTTCGGCAGCAGCACCTGATGCGGGACCAAATCTTCCGGCAGGATCTGCGTATTCCCCGCCAGCGGATGCCCGGCTGGAACCAACGCCTTGATCTCATCCGAGTGGATTTTCACCACCTGTAGGCGCTTCTCTTCCACCGGCAGCTGCGTGATCCCGAAGTCCGCCTGATTATCCAGTACCGCTTCCACCACCCGCGCACCATAGGACCGGTCCACCAGAATCTGCACGTTCGGAAACTGCTTCTTGAACTCCGAAAACACCAGCGGCAACACGTAGATACACGTGGCCTCATTGGCCGCGATCATCAGTTCGCCCCGGGGAACCCGCTCCAGCTCATTGATCGTATCCTGCGCCACCCGCTTCAGCCCCAGTATCTGTTCCGCATACTGAGCAAAAATGTGGCCCGCCGGAGTCAATGCAATCTTGGTTCCCAGGCGGTCAAACAGCGGCGCGTTCAGCTCCGTTTCCATCTGCCGGACTTGTGCGCTCACCGCCGGCTGCGTCCGGAAACACGTCTGCGCCGCCTTGGAAAAACTCTTCAGGCGAACAATCTCAAGGAACGTGTGGAGCTGGTCAAGATCCATGGAGCAGAGCTCTGAGTATACAGTAGTAGTTTAGCGCACCCGTTCATGCTGACCCGGACATTTCTACCCGCACTGCTCTACGTGATAGGCGCTTGCCCGCAATTACGTGCGCAGGGTCCCGCCAACGTTCTGGTGGTCGTCAATGACCGGTCGGCACTCTCCCGTAATATCGGCGAATATTACGTGCGCAAACGGGCCATTCCCCTCAGAAATGTCTGCCGCATCCAGCCCCCCGATACCGAAGCGATTGACCGCGCCCGCTACGCCAGCCTGATCGCCGCCCCGGTTGCAGCCTGCCTACGCCAGCAAAAGCTGACAGAGGCCGTGCTCTACATCGTTGTAGCGCAGGGAGTTCCCCTGCGCATCCCCGGCACGGACGGACTCAATGGCGACGCGGCGTCCGTGGACAGCGAACTTGCGCTGCTCTACACCGATCTGCATTCCGGCAAGCCCCATCCTCTGAATGGCCCTCTGCGCAACCCGTTCTTTGGAAAGCCGGCTGCTAAGTTCACCCATCCGGAATTCCCCATCTACCTGGTCACCCGGCTGGCCGCCTACGACTTTCAAGGCGTCCGCTCCCTCATTGACCGCGCGCTGCTGGCCAGGAACCAAGGCAAGTTCGTCATAGACCTCAACGCGGACGAGGATGGAGAGGGCAACAACTGGCTGCGCGACACCGTCCTCCGCTTGCCCGCCAACCGCATCGTCTTCGAAGACTCCGCCAAAGTGGTCTACAAACAGACCGGCGTCATCGGCCTCGCCTCCTGGGGCTCCAATGACCGCAACCGGCATGAGCGCCGCGTGGGATTCGAATGGCTCCCCGGAGCCATCGCCACCGAATTTGTCTCCACCAACGCCCGTACCTTCGCCCGCCCCCCCAAGGAATGGAACATCAGCGACTGGAACAGCCGTTCCAAGTGGTTCGCGGGCAGCCCCCAAACCCTCACTGCCGACTATCTCGACGAAGGTGCCAGCGCCGCCACCGGCCACGTCCATGAGCCATTTCTGGTCATGACCCCCCGCCCGGACTTCCTCTTTTCCGCTTACTTCCAGGGCCGCAATCTAGCCGAAAGCTACTACCTTTCCATCCCTTCCCTCAGCTGGCAAAATATCGTAGTAGGCGACCCGCTGATGTCTCTAGGAGCACCCCCGAAATAGCGTGCGTCCCTTCAGCCCCTTCTTCAAGAATCCGCACCTCGCCACCATTGCCGGTAACTTCTGGCAGCGCCCCGTGAGCGAACTCCGCTGGCCCGCCGCAAGCGTCCTCTACCAAACCGAGCCGGACATCCAAGTGCTAGTCCGCCAACAGTTGCCCCCCGACGCCCGCGGCGAGGTCATCCTGATCCACGGCCTGGAAGGATCGAGTGAGTCCGGCTATGCGCGCAGCATGGCTTACGGCGCCCTGGAACGCGGCTTCGGAGTCCACCGCTTCAACATGCGCGGCTGCGGCGGCACTGAGTCGCTGGCAGTGATGAGCTACCACGCGGGGCAAACCAGTGACCTGCTGCATGTGGTCCGCGAACGCCGCCGCTTGAGCGGAAAACCGGTCTGGGTGGTCGGCTACTCGCTGGGCGCGAACGTAACCCTGAAGCTCGCTGGCGAACTGGCTGAGGAAGCCATCGGCCTGCTCGCGGGCGTTGCAGCCGTCTCCGCGCCCATTGACTTGGCATCCTGCGCCCATGCTTTGAACCGGCCTTCCAACCTCATCTATAGAAATCGCTTCGTCGACCGACTCAAAGAACGCATCCGCCGTAAGAATCTGCTCTCCCCGGACGTCTACACACTGGAGCACCTACCCAAGGTCAAGAGTATTGTGGATTTCGACGATTACTACACCTCCCGTTTGTTTGGCTTTGGCACGGCGGCCAACTA
The DNA here is from genome assembly GCA_947446025.1 of Bryobacterales bacterium. Classification (GTDB taxonomy): domain Bacteria; phylum Acidobacteriota; class Terriglobia; order Bryobacterales; family Bryobacteraceae; genus Palsa-187. Next base: position 22,291 of record CANFEY010000037.1, on the reverse strand, counting down.
CTTTGCCACCCAATCCAGCAACCAGTTCCTGGAACGCATCCGTATCCCCGCGCTGCTGCTGATCGCGAAAGACGATCCCATGGTCCCCTTCCACGTCTACGATCACCCGGCGTTCGGCCGGAATCCACTCCTCCGGCTGTTGCCGGTGGAGCACGGAGGCCACCTCGGCTTCATCTCCCGTACCCAGCCCCGGTTTTGGCTGGACCACACAATCCTGGACTGGATGGAACAGCCCCACCCCTAGCAACGTATCCTAGAAGAAGACAATGCAATCCACAGCATCATTTTGGGAGGCGGCCAAAGTCGCCTTCGATTCACTCCGCGGCAGCAAGTTGCGGAGTTTCCTCACCCTGCTGGGGATCATTCTTTCCACCACCACGCTGATCTCCGTGATGAGCGCCATCAACGGCCTGGAGAACTACATCGCAACTAGCGCCACCACCATGGGCAACGAAGGCTTCCAAGTGGTCCGCTTTGCGCCGGTGGGGAATTTCGATCCCCGCTCATTTCAGGAAGCGCAGCGCAAAAATCCGCAGTTGGGTCCGGAGGAGTTTGAATACCTGAAGGGCCGCCTCACTCTGGTCCGCGAAGCAGCCATGTCGGTCCAGCGTGGGGTGACGGTTGGCTACGACGGCGACCAGGTCCAGGGTGTGGTGCTGTTCGGCAACTCCGACAACGGCGCGATCATGACGAACACGGAGATCACCATCGGACGTTACTTCTCCGATACCGAGGTCCGCCACAAGGTCCCCGTGGTCTTCATCGGCGCCGACATCAAGGAACGCTTTTTCCCGGCCGTTGATCCTTTGGGCAAACGCCTGATGGTCGCCGGACAGCCGTTCGACGTGATTGGCGTGGGCAAGCCCAAAGGCAGCCTGTTCGGCAGTTCGCAGGACAACTACGTTTCGATCCCCATTGAAAACTACTTCAAAATGTACGGTTCGCGCACCGGTATCGGCTACAACTTCTTCGCCAAGGACAACGCGCATCTTTCGCAAGCCATGGAGGAGGTAGAGGTCGCGATGCGCGCCTACCGCCACTTGCTCCCGGGCGACAAGAGCAACTTCAACGTGCTGTCCTCTGACACCCTGGTCAGCGCCTTCAACGCCATCACCGGAGCCATCCAAGGCGCGGCCCTCGGCATCGTCGCCGTCTTCATGGTAGTAGGCGGAGTGGTGATCATGAACATCATGCTCGCCGTAGTGTCGGAGCGCACCCGCGAGATCGGTGTGCGCAAGAGTGTCGGCGCGCGCAGTCAGGATATTTTGAACCAGTTTCTGGTGGAGTCCTCGGTTCTGGCGCTGATGGGGGGACTGATCGGAGTCGGCATATCTTGGCTGGCATCCGTTGTAGTGACGAGATTCTTCGGCTTCCCCATGAAGTTGCCGCTGTCGGGCGTGGCAGTGGGAGTGTTTCTGTCCACCGCTGTCGGCCTATTTTTCGGGATCTATCCCGCGCGCCAGGCAGCCAAGCTCGACCCCATCGTCGCACTGCGGGCGGAGAGCTAAGCGATGCGGCTGATCTTCTCCATCATAGGGCTGGCGCTGTCCACCATTCGTGAAAATAAGGCACGTTCCTTGCTAACGGTGCTCGGCGTCGTTATCGGGACCACCACCATCATCGCCGTCGGTTCCATCATGGCTGGGCTCGACGGCGCGGTCACCGGCGTCATACGCGGCTTCGGCACCAGCACGATCCTGGTCAGCCGTCAGGGGCTCACCGGGAACAATCGCAATGCCGCCGACCGGCAACGCAAGCCGATTTCCTTGGAACACGCCCGCTCCATCGAGGAGCGCAGCCCATCGGTCGAATACGTCAGCCCGATCCTGCGGCCGCAAGGCGCCGGGATCATCCGCGCGCGTTACAAAGGCAACGAGCTCACCGGAGCCCAGTTCACCGGCACCGACGAACACTACGGCGACACCGGCAGCGTCGACCTGCGCGAGGGCCGCTTCTTCACCGAAACCGAAAATCAGCACCGCGTGATGGTCGCCGTCATCGGCGCGGACGCCTACAAGAACCTCTTCGGCAGCGAAGCCGCATTGGGAAAGACGATCACGGTTGCCGGCCAGCAGTTCCAGGTGATCGGATTGATGAACAAGCCGGCCACCGCGCTTCCCGGTCAAAGCGACACGCAAATCTTTGTGCCCTACACGGTGGTACACAAAATGTTTCCCGCCTCTCGCGACCACGTTCTGATGGTCAAGGCGCGCGAAGGCCAACTGGCCAAGGCTATGGATGAAACCCGCATCGCGCTGCGCCAAGCCCGTCGCGACGGCTTCGCCGCCCCCGATAGTTTCTCCATGTCCACCTCAGACCAGCTGGTGGAGCAGTTCCGCTCTATCACCGCCGTGGTCGCCCTGGTCCTGGTCGTCTTCAGCTCCATCGGTCTTCTCGTCGGCGGCATCGGAGTCATGAACATCATGCTGGTGTCGGTTACCGAGCGTACGCGGGAGATCGGCATCCGCAAGGCGATCGGCGCGCGGCGCAGTGATATTGTCATGCAGTTTCTCACCGAAGCGGTCGTGCTGACGGGTCTGGGCGGCTTGCTCGGCATCGGCGTCGGCTGGCTGATCAGCCTGGTGGTCCACGCCGCAATGCCGACGCTGCCCACCGCCGTGCCGCTGTGGGCCGTGATGTCCGGCATCGGCGTTAGCGTGGGCATTGGCCTCTTCTTCGGCATCTGGCCCGCGAGTAAAGCCGCCCGCCTGGACCCTGTCGATGCGCTGCGCTACGAATGACACGGACCGCATTACACCGACGGATTGGCCAGTTCTAACGCCCGAGCTTTCACGCCGCGCAAATCCAACTTGCCCGTCCCGAGCACGGGCAACGCGTCCACGCGGTGCATATCGGACTGCTTCGGAATCCACAGCTTCGGCAGATCCGTCTCCGCTAGCCTCCGCCACAGGTCCTCAGGCGTCACGTCCGCGGTGTAGAGCAGCGCTAGGCGCTCACCCTTGCGCTCGTCAGGGAGGCCTGTGACCGCGCAAGGAGCATCGCCGGTGAGCGAACTGGCGACCTCTTCGATCTTCAAGTGCGGAACCATTTCGCCGCCGATCTTTGAAAACCGCGCCAGCCGGTCCGTGATGCGGATGAAGCCGTCTTCGTCGATGGCCGCGATGTCGCCAGTGATGTACCAGCCGTCGTGCATGGCCTCGGCGGTCTTCGCGGGTTGGCCCAAGTAACCTTGCATCACGTTGGGGCCGCGGATTTCGAGCAACCCCTCCTGGCCGAGGGGGAGCGGGGCGCGCGTGTCGATGTCCACCGTGCGCGCGGACACGCCGGGGAGCGGCAGGCCGACGGTCCCGATCTTGTTGCCTACCTGCGTCTCATTCTCAAACGAAAAGTCCGGCGTGTTGATAGCGACCACCGGCGAAAGCTCGGTGCAGCCGTAGCCTTCCAGCAGTTCCTTGCCGAACGTCTCCTGGAATTCCTTGCGCAGCGGATCGCGCAGTTTTTCCGCCCCCACCACGCAGTACCGCAGCGAGGCGAACTGCTCCGGCGTACACTTGCGCGTGAAGGTGCCGCAGAAGGTAGGCGTGGCCAGCAGGAAGGTGCCCTTGTATTTCTGGACCAGCTCGCCAATCGCCTTCGCGTCCGTGGGTACGGGATGGTAGACCGCGCCGCAGCCGGCCAGGATAGGCAGCCAGACGGTGGCCATGAAGCCGAACGAGTGGAAAAAGGGCAGGATGCCGACGATGCGGTCCTGATCGTCCAGGTTGAAGACCTCCAGCACCGCGTCACAATTCGACACGATGTTGAAGTGCGAAAGCATCACGCCCTTGGGGACGCCGGTGCTGCCGCTCGAAAAAATAACGGTGGCGAGCGACGAAGGATCCACCGAGGGCCGCAGCCACGCCTGCGGCAGCAGTTTACACTTCAGCGCCGCCAGCAGCTTCGCCCCGCCGCCGAATTCTTTCAGCAGGTCTTCGATGTAGACGGCTCCGGCGGGCTCGTCGAGCTTGGCCTTCGCCAGAAACGTTTTAGACGTGAGGACGGTGCGGATCTTACACTGCTCCACAGCCGCGTCCATCGCCTCCTTGCCGGCGGTGAAGTTGAGGTTTACGGGAGTCTTGCCCGCCAGCGACACGCCCAGGTTCGCCAGCGCCCCGCCCACCGTGGCAGGCAGGAGCAGCCCCACCATCGCATCGTCTCCGGTCCGCTTGCGGACCGCCCCAGCCAGCAGCGACGCCCCGATCAGCGCCTTGCCGTAGGTCAACTCGCGCCCCATGGAATCCGCCATCGCGAACTTGCCCCAGTTGGCCCGAGCGGTGCGGATAAAGCGCGCGGGCAGCGTGTCACCGGATTCCGCACGTTCCCCAAACGATTCGCTGGCCAGCTCTGCGGAAACCTGCCGCACCTCATGCGCGGGCGTCGAAGCAGGCAGCGGCTTGCCGAAGCGAACTGTCACAGGCCACGGCCAGCGCGAAGGCCGCCCGCCGAACGTCCCGCCCTTGAAGCTGAAAAGCCCGCCCCACACGCGATCCAGGTTGGCCGGAATGATGGGCACGTTGAGCCCCTGCATCACGCGTTCCATGCCGCGCTTGAACGGCAGCATGTGCCCCGTGCGGCTCACCGAGCCTTCGGCAAAGATGCACACCACGTGTCCGGCTTCCAGCTCCGCACGAGCGGCTTTCAACGCTCCCACCAAGTCCCGCGGGCCGGACGTACCGATAGGGATGGCCTTGAGCGAGCGCAGGAAGGGGCCAGACAGCCAATGCTCGTAGTAGGGCCGGAAGATCATGAATCGCACCCGCCGGTGGCGCGCTGCCCAGCCGATGAGAAACCCGTCCATCAGAGAGAGGTGGTTGGAAATGATCAGAGCCGGACCGGACTTGGGGACATGTTCCTTGCCTACGATGCGGAAGCGGTACAGCGCCAGCACCATTAGCCGGATCCCGAAGCGGACCAGTGGAAGCGGGATCTCAAATGGCATTAGAGGCATGATCCGTGGCTGCGGGTGGCCTTGTCAAGAAGTCTGGCGCAATCGGTCAAGTGGTTGGCGCGGGCGGTCATTCAACATTTCCTCTGTTGGCCGCATTCTGGGATGGCATCGCAGAGCGGTGCAGCAACAAGGAGATGAAATGAAACGAACCCTGATATTGTCACTTACCCTGGCCGCCGCTGCGTTTGGACAAGACACACCGAAAGCCTCAATCGCCGTGGAAGGCGACGCGCTGGCCTACGGGCTGCCCGGGTATTCGGGCGTGGTGAACCTGACCGTGCGCAAGTTCCAAGTCGCTTTTGGACAAGGCCGCTACGAGGTTCCCGGCTTCTTACTGAAGGGAGACGACAACTACGATGCGGTGCACTGGAAAGCAACGTCGACTTCCGTGCAAGTGCTGCGGACCACGTATCGATTCAATGGACCCATGAAGAACGGTCCAGCGCTCGGCGCGATTTTCATGAACCAGAATTGGCGGTTGCGGGCGGAGAAACTCAGCGGGGAGACAAAGTTCCGTCCGCTCAGTTTCGGTATCACCGGTGGCTACTACCACCACATCGGCAAGCACTTTTACCTCTATCCGACGGCCGCATTTACGCGCAATTGGGTGCAATCCGGGTCGACTTCGCTACAGGGAACCAAGTACGACGTAGCCAAATGGGGACCCAATGCATCGCTCCACATCGGTTGGGAATGGGGTCTGTAGCGTCAGGCCGACTGGAACTCGGTCGGGGCGAAGCCGGTCCAACGCCGGAACGCCCGGGTGAAGGCGCTGGGTTCGGAGAAGCCCAAGAGGAACGCGGCTTCCGACGCCGATGCTCCCGGTCGAGCAAGATGCTGGCACGCGATCTCCTTCTTCAGGTCTTCGACCAGTTGCCGATAGGTTGTGTTCTCTGCCCGCAGTTCACGTTGCAAGGATCGCTCACTCATGGCGAGTTCAACGGCGACCTCATCCAGTGCAGGCACCGCGACCGTGATGCGGCGGGCCAGGATCGCCAGGACGCGTTGGCTGATGCGCCCGCGCTGACCTAGCTGACCCAGAAGTTGCCTGGCTTGGGCATCGAACATTTCGAGCAGTATGGGGTTTGCGGAGAGCAGGTTTGCGGACAGATCGACGGTCCGGAACTCGATAAAGTCAGCAGCTTGGCCGAAGGTCACACAGGGACCGAAGATGCGGAGGTGTTCGGCGGTGCTGGCTGGCGGAGGATGGCGGAATGCCACAGCCAACGGGCGTACATGCAGCGTGGTCAGGCGGCGCATCGTTACCAACGTGCCGCAGGCCATTGTTTCCATGGCGTGCCGGGGTTCGCGATCCAGATAGTTGTCCAGATTCGGCACCACCTGGAACCAACACTTCGTCCGATCTCCTTCATCGGTCACCTTCACCCGCATTCCGTCATTGAGCAGAGCGGCGTACTGGGCCAGTCTGCCCAGGGCTTCACGGGCGGAACGGGAGCTCAGCAGCACGTAGCCGAGAATGTCGAGTGCTCCCGTGTTGAAGTTTTCGGCGGCGTGGAGGCCGATATCGGGATCCGCTGAGAGGAGCGCCGCGCGTTCCCAGCATCTCTCAGCTTCCAAGCCGCGAACCCGCCCGCTGGGCTGTTCCAGCAGCGAACGATCCAGGCCAAGATCGAGCCCGCGCTGCTGTAGATAGCGCGCCAGATCGATTAGTAGCGCGGCGGCGACGGTGCTTTCTCGAAGCGCGGGTGGAGACATACGTCGGGTCTAGCCTAGTATACCCGCGTTGTCATTACCCCTGGCAACAGCTTATCCTCGTAAGAGCAGCAGAGGGAAAGAGGTTCTGGTTTGAAATCCACCGTTTGGATTGGTTCGCTACTTTTGTGTTCATTCGCGGCTGCGCAGCAGGCTCCGGCCCCCGCGCCACCGCCTACCCCCGCTCCCACGCCCGTTTCCCAGGCCAAGCCCCCCCGTGAGGGCGTCGAAGACATTTTGTCCGTTACCGCGTATTACTGGCGTCCCACGTCGGGGCAGCCGGGGTTCCGCGCTGGAAAATTTGTGCCGGACCCGACCTCCGGATTTCTGAACTTCCCCAGCAAGCCGTTCCGCGCGGACGGCGCGATGGTGACCTTTCCCACCGGCGGCTTCAACCGTCTGGAGCTTGCCTACTGGCGGGTGAACGATTCGGGCGACGTGCGCGCGCCCGCGAAACTGGCGATCTTCGGCGCCAACATCGCGAACAACGAACGCCTCAATACGCAGTACCGCATCACCAACATCCGCGCGTCGTGGAATTACTTGAGCTTCCCCGTGCCCCCGTTCGATGCCAAGCTGCGGCTGAAGTCTTTCTGGGAAGTGCAGTACACCAAGTTTCTGCCCACGCTGGGATTCCCCGAGGCGAAGAACAGTCCGGCCCCCATTCAGCCCAAGCAGTCCGTGTTCTATCCCGGCGTCGGCCTGGGCTTGGAGTACGTCGCCTCCCGCAACTTCCGCCTCGAATCGCGCGGCTCCGGCATGACGCTGCCCGGCAAGGGCGGCTACTACGACGTCGAAGCCAACTTCGTGGGCCGCATCAGCAAGGTGGAGATCATCGGCGGCATCAAGGGGTATCACTTCCATACTTCGACGAAATTGGAGACCAAGGTCACCAGCACCATGTGGGGCCCCATGGTCGGCGTGCGCTGGGTGTTCCGCTAGTGCCGGACCCCCTTCTAGCCCGCGCGGGTCTAGGAGATCGCGCCAACAAATCATCCGGTCAAGGCTCTAGCTGGGGAACTTAGACCGCGCGAGTATCCAAAGCTTCTCCGGAGTGGGCACGCGCACTCGCTGCGAGAGGACGTCGTAGTCCGCAGCCACGATCTTATCGAGTAGCCGCGAGTAGATCCCTATCAGCGCGCGCAGCGACGCTTGGCTGTCGAGGTGGACCATGGTTACCAGTGGCGCGGACTCATCATAAAAGGCGCGGGCCCGCTGGGCTTCGAAGGCCAGCATCCGTTTGAGCGCGGGCGTCAGCGCGGTCTTGCGCAGGTCTTCTGGCACCACGCCGAAGCGGGCGAGGTCCTCCGAAGGCCAATACACCCGTCCGTTCTCTGCATCCTCCCGCACATCTCGCAGGATATTGGTGAGCTGGAAAGCGATGCCGCATTTCTCGGCTAGCTTCAACGCCTCGGGTGAATCGAAGCCGAAGATGTGGACGATGGTCAGTCCCACCACGCTGGCCACCTGGTAGCAATACCCGTAGAGTTCATCGAAGGTTGCGATGGTGCGCGGCTCCAGGTCTGAGCTGACGCCGGCGATCATGTCGCGGAAATACTGGTGCGGAATTTTGTAGCGCTGCACCGCGTCGGCGAAGGCCGGCCAGACGGGGTTGTCGGGCGGCGCGCCGGCCAGCGTAGATTCCAGGTCCTTGCTCCACGCCGCGATGGCGGAGGCGCGGTCGGCAATGCCCGCATCGTCGCTCAGATCGTCGCAATAGCGCATGAAGGCGTAGATGGCGCACATGGCTCTGCGCTGATCGCGGCTGAGCAACAGGAAGGTGATGTAGAAGTTCTTGGCCTGGGAGCGGGCCACGCGTTCGCAGTGTTGATAGGACCGGTCGACCGTCATGCTGCCCGCGAAAATGCCCGGCGGCGGATGGCTCCCAGCAACAAGCCGACTCGCTCTAGTTTCGACACTGACGGGCGCGAGGTCAACACGTCGTAGCCTTGCTGCTCGATCTTGTCGAGCACGCGCATGCCGCCGCGGCTGAAGAGTTCCAGGTCGATGGAGAGACGCCGGTCCACCTGATCGGCAAGGGGCAGTCCTTTGAGGAAGAGCGCCCGGGCGATCTCCACGGCCTCGCGCATGGCGGCGCGGAAGCGGTCGTCGAAGCGGTGCTCGAAGATGGCTTCCACGGGGTACTTGTGGGCTTCCAGCAGGCTGAGCGGCAGGTACACACGGTCTTTCTTGAGGTCCACGGTAACGTCCTGCCAGAAATTCGCGAGCTGTAGCGCGGTACACGTCGCGTCGGATAAGGCGTAGCGCTCCTCATCGCGATAGCCGCACAGGTTCAGCACCAACCGGCCCACGGGGTTCGCCGAATTCTTGCAATAGCCGAACAAGTGCTCAAAGTCGCGGTAGCGCGCCACGGTCTGATCCTGCTCAAACGCCCTAATCAAATCCGCGAACGGGGAAATTGGTGTCTGACACCATTTGATTGTCCCTTGCAGAGCTACGAACACCGGATGCGTCGGCGCAGCCCCTGCAAACATCCCCTCCAACTCGCCGCGCCACCATGCGAGCAGGCGCAGGCTCTCCGCAGTGTCTCCGACTTCGTCGGCCAGATCGTCAGCCCAGCGGCAGAAGGCGTAGACGTTGTAGAAGTCCTGATGTAGCCGCTTGGGCAGCAAAAAGCTGACCACTTGGAAATTTTCGTAATGGTGCGTCGCAAGCCAGCGTGTGTAGGCCAGCGATTCTTCGAGCGTCCACACGCGCCCCATCGCATCTGAGGATGCCAGGAAAGCGGTGGGCTGGAGAAACACGGTGCGCTAGGGAATGATCGCGGTTTTCATGTGGCCGTTGTGGCTCATGAGGTGCTGCATCACGTCGAGCAGATTACTGAGCGGCTCCACGCGGTTCACAAAGTCCTTGGCCGTGATGTAGCCTTCACTCACCGCGGTGAGAGCCTTGAGGATCAGCGCCGGAGTGTGATGGAAACTGGCTTGTAACGTCAGTTCGGAATAATGCAGGTTCCCGGTATCCACGGGGACTTCCGTGCCTTCCGGGCATCCGCCAAAGAAATTGACCACGCCGCCGCGCCGCAGAAGCTTCATCGCCAGTTGCCAGACTTCCGGCAAACCCACGGCTTCGATCACCACATCCGCGCCGCGCCCGCCCGTGAGCCTGCGAACAGGGGTGATGACATCCGCACCTTCGTCGTTCAGGATCAACTCATCCGCGCCCATGCGAGCCGCGCGGTCCAGTTGCGATTGCCGCCGTCCGATCGCGATCACGCGAGCCTGATACACAGTCTTCGCCATGCGCACAAACATCATGCCGATGGGTCCCAGACCGATCACCGCGATCGTATCGCCCGGACGCACGCCGGTCTCTTCCAAGCCGCGCATCACGCAGGCCAAAGGCTCCACCAACGCCGCGTCCTGATAGCTCACGTGCGCCGGAATTTCGTGCGTGTTCTTTTCCACGATCCGCGCCGGAATGCGGATGTACTCAGCATACGCGCCATTGTTGAACAGCAGATCTTCGCACAGGTTTTCCTGCCCGCGATTGCAATAAAAGCACTTACTGCACGGAGCCGAATTCGCGGCCACTACGCGCATGCCTACCTGGAATCGCTTGACCCCCGCGCCCACTTCCACGATGTCACCCGACAGCTCGTGCCCGAACAGCGCCGGCGGACGGATCATGCGCGCATGGTAGCCCCGGCGAAACACTTTCACGTCAGTACCGCACGTTAAGGCGGCGCGGACGCGCACAAGCAGGTCCCCCGCGGAGATCTTTGGTACGGCAACGGATTCGATGCGCAACTCTTCTTTGCCGTATAAAACGGCGGCTGCCATCTGCTGCATCGCGAGGTTCATTGTTGGGGCAAAACCACTATCTTTAAAGATACCTCATCTGGGTGCGAAGCGCGGTCTATGCCTTTCTGGATTTCTCCCAGCGGGTAGCGGTGGGTGATCAGATCGGCCACCGGCAAGTCGCCGCTAAATACAAGATCCGCCGACTCTTTCTGGATATCCACGTCTGAGCTGTACGACCCGAGTAGGGTCCTTTCGCCCATGCAAATGTCCGCGCCGGAGACCTCGATGCGCTCCTGATGCGAGGTTTGAGCGAAGAGCAAGATGCGGGCACCAGGGCGGGAGCAGGCCACGGCTTGCTCGACAATCCCCTTGGCCGACGCCGCGACGAGTACCAGATCAGCCCCCCGGCCCTCGGTGATGTTGCCAACGTGTTGCACGAAGCCGTCATCGCGCGGGTCGAAAGCCGCCTCCGCGCCGAAGCGTAGCGCCAGCTCGCGCCGCGTTTGCATGGGTCCGTCGCCACTACGCGCAGCCGTTCGCGCTTGCCCATCATGGTGAAGATCAGACCGATCGGCCCCTGACCCAGTACCGCGCACACCTCGCCCGGCCGCGGAGCCACGGCGCGCATTCCCTTGAGGCAGGTGTTCACGGGTTCCACAAAGCTGGCCTGTTCGAAGGATACGCCGTCCGGAATTTTCTCCACGCCGCCTTCCACGATCCAGTCCATCACGCGCACATACTGCGCAAAGCCCCCGCCCGCGGGTTCAAAGCCCGCCGTCACGCCGACTTTCTTGTAGACCGCACACTGCGCATACAGCTTGTGCTCACAGTAAAAGCACGCGCGGCAAGGGATGTGGTGGAACACGATGACGCGGTCGCCCTGTTCGTACTTGGTGACGCGCGAACCCACCGCTGCAACTACTCCGGCTGTTTCATGCCCGTAGATGCGCGGCGGAGGCAGCAGATCGTACGCGATCTTCTTAAGATCCGTGGGGCAAATGCCGCACGCCTCCACGCGGATCAAAATTTCTCCCGCGCCCAATTCCGGCACAGGCACCTGTTCCACTCCGATCACTCCAGAGCCGCGGTACACGGCCGCGGACATCACACTAGCTGTTGACAAAAAACTCTCCTAACTTTTCCGAAGCCAGCCGGCTATTGCGGTCCAGCTGCATCAGCCTGGGGAGAACCGTGAATGGCCGCAAGAGTCCAGCGACGGCGATGCGGGTCAATTGAAAACGGCCCTCCGCATCGCGATACAGATTCAAATCCAATGGTAAGTCTTCTCCGGCCGTGTCCGAAACCACGCGCACCGCGCGGCACGGAACACCCCACTCGTGAGCCTTGGCCTGCACAGCCGCGAACTCCATTTCCACCACTCGTGCTCCGGTCTTCTCCCGCAGCCGCCGCTTATCCTCTGCACGGACCGCGACGCGGTCTTCAGACCAGATTTCACCCGTTGCTACGACGATATCACCAATCGCGAGCGAAGGGTCGAGGGCTCCGCCGAATCCCGTGCTGATGACCTCCGTCACGTTCCACTCTTGGATTACGGGCGAAGACAGCATTTGGTTCACCAGGCGCGGTCCGGGCCCATTCGCGACCAGGATGGCTCGTTGGCCCCGCAGCACGATCTCTCGCGCAAAGACTATATCAGGGACCCGCAACGGTGTACCCGGGCCAACCCGCTTGAGCAGCCCTGCAAACTCGCGAGCCTCGGCGGCCACAATTAGGATAGTGTCGAACATGACTCATTGAGGCCCCAGACTCACGCAGGGCCAAATCCTTTCCGCGCACTCTTTCCGCGCACCCCGGCTAGCCCCTTCCGTGAGGGAGGGGCCGCAAAGAATTGCAGCTAGCCTCAGCAGTGCCCATTCGCCCGAAACCACTCCACCGCCCGAGCCAACGCCCCCGCCGCCGGACCTGGAGCATACCCCAACTCCCGAGCCGCCTTCTCATGCCGCACCCACATCTTCTTCCGCGCCATCTTTACGCCGTCCAGCGGCGCGCGCGGCTCTTGCCCCGTCAGATTCGCCCAGGCCGTCGAAACAACGCCCGCTGCATAAGCTACAGCGTAGGGAATCTGCACAGAAGGCGGCTTGCGGCCGGCGATGGGCGACAACGCTTCAAAGATCTGCCGAAGCGTCATGTTCTCCGCGCCCAGAATGTAGCGCTCGCCTACCCGGCCTCTCTCACACGCCGCCAGGTGCCCCAGCGCGACGTCGCGCACGTCAACCACGTTGAGTCCCGTGTCGAGATATGCCGGCATTGCCCCGCGCACAAAGTCGACGATGACTTTTCCCGTCGGCGTGGGTTTGAAGTCGTGGTCGCCGACCGGCGCAGTTGGGTTCACGATCACCACCGGGAAGCCTTCGCGCGCGAACTCCAGCGCTACGTGCTCAGCCAGCAGCTTCGATTGCTTGTAAGGCCCCTGCATGTCGGCGGGCTGCGCCACCATACTCTCATCGCCAATGCTGCCCTCGGGGAACGCGATGCAGCCTACGGTGGAGGTGTAGACGAAGCGCTCGACTCCCGCCCGCCGGGCGCCGTCCAGCATCGCCCGTGTGCCATCCACGTTAGAGCGATGCATCTCCTGCGGATCGCTGGTCCACAGGCGGTAGTCTGCAGCAACGTGATAGACCGTGGAACAGCCCGCCACGGCGCGCTGTAGCGAAGCAGGGTCGCGCAAATCACCTTGGACCGCCTCGCCGCCTTCGAGTTCGCGCAGCGCCGAAGGGTTGCGCGCCAACACCCGCACGGCTTGCCCCCGGTCGAGTAAGGCGCGCGCCACATGCCATCCTACGAACCCGGTCGCGCCGGTGACCAGTGCCGGTTTCACGCTTAGCTGATGAGCCAGCTCAGCGTCTTGAACGAATCACTGAACTTCGCATTGATGCCGTACGCCGCGCTCGGCTCATAACCGCAATGCACCATGCACGATTCGCAGCGCGGATCGTTACCGTGCCCGTAATTCTCCCAAGGCGTCTTCGTCATCAGATCCCCGAAGGTCTCGTAATGCCCGTCCGTGATCAAGTAGCACGGGCCTTTCCAGCCCTTCACGTTGTACGTCGGATTGCCCCACGCCGTGCACGGCAACTCCCGTTCACCCTTCAAGAATTCCTGATACACGGGCGAAGAAACCAGCGGGAAACGCTTGCTGAACTTCTCAATGTCCTTGAACTTCTCATGCACGTCTTCACGCGTCATGAACAGCTCCTGATCATTCACCGACGAATACCCGTAGGCTGGCGAAACGGTGTGCCCATCGACGCCCAGCGTTTCCAGTAACTCAAACATCTGCCAGATCTCGTTCATGTCCGTCTCGCGATACACCGTGGTGTTGGTGAACACGCGGAAGCCCTTGGACTTCGCGTACTTAATGCCTTCGATGGCAGTTTTGAATACACCCTCGCGCTCCACCGCGAGGTCGTGGCTCTTTTCCAGGCCATCCAAGTGGACGTTGAACACCAAACCCGGATCAGGCGTATACGCGTCCAGTTTCTTGTTCAGGAACATGCCGTTGGTGCACAGCTGAATATAGCGGCCGCGCTTCAGGATTTCGCTGACCAACTGCGGGAGTTCAGGATACAGGAACGGCTCGCCGCCGCAGATGGAGACCATCGGAGCGCCGCACTCATCCACCGCCACCAGGCATTGGTCCAGCGTCAAGCGGCTGCTGATGGAGGTCTCGTACTCGCGAATGCGCCCACAGCCCGTGCAGGTGAGATTGCAGGCGTGCAACGGCTCCAGCATCATGACCAACGGGAAGCGCTTGTGGATCATCGGATGCGGCTTGCGCGCGGCACCGGCGGACGGAATCTGGGTGTGGACGATGCGGAACGGATTCTTCGCGTCCTCAACTGCAGCCAGGTTCTGCTGCCACTCCGGCTTCGGGCGCAGCTTGTTCTTGGCGATGTAGGTGGCCATGTTGGCGGCCTGGTTCAGTGGAAATCTCATTGCGCTCCCTTTGTCTTCCGATACGTGGCCAGCGCCAGCACCGGGAACGAATTCCGGTAGAGGTGATACTGCAAGTAGAACACTTGCGGGAAGCCGGTGCCGGTGGAAAGGTCTTCATCCCAGCCACCGTCGGCGCGCTGCGTGTTCACCAAATACTCGATGCCCTTGTGCAGGCTGCTTGACGTTGTATCGCCGCCGGCGATCAAGCCCAGCACTGCCCACGCAGTCTGCGAAGGCGTGGAATGGTCCGGCGTGTAGGTGTTGTTCTTGTAGCTTTCACAGCTCTCACCCCAGCCTCCGTCGGCGTTCTGAATCGCGCGTAGCCATTCGCCCGCGCGCAACACGTGCGCCTCGCGATCATCCTCGCCCGACGCCCGCAGGCCGCGCAGTGCCAGATACGTGCCGTAGATGTACGCTACGCCCCAGCGCCCGTACCAGCTGCCGTCCTTCTCCACCGACTTGCGCAGGAATTCGACGCCGCGCTTCACTGCCGGGTGCGAATTCGGCACGCCGCCCGCCGCCAGCGCTTCCAGCACGCGGCCGGTGATGTCAGGACACGTCGGGTCCAGCATCGCGTTGTGGTCCGCGAAGGGAACCGCGCTCAGGAAATCCCAGTTGTTGTCCACATCGAACGCAGCCCAGCCGCCATCCGAGCCCTGCATCGCAAGCAGCCACGCCACCGCGCGATCCATGCAGGCCTTCTGCGCCGCCGCGTCCGTGGCCTTCGCGAACGACAAGCCAAGCAGCACCTGCGCCGTGTCGTCGATGTCCGGGTAAAACTCGTTGGCGAATTCGAAATACCAGCCGGAGGGTTCTACATCAGGCCGCTTGCTGCTCCAATCGCCCTTCCGCCGGACTTCCTTGGTCAGCAGCCAATCGGCTGTTTGCCGCAGGTTTGCAGCGGCTCCCGCTTCGCCCAGCGCGTGCGCCGCGATGCCCGTATCCCACACAGGCGAAAAACACGGCTGGAAGAAAAACTTCGAATCGCGGTCCACCATCAACCGCATGAACTGGTTGGTGGCTTCCAGCATATCCGGGTGGTCCGGCGGGTACCCCAACACATCCAGCGCCATGACCACGTACATCATGGACGGATAAATCGCGGCCAGCCCGTCGGAGTGCTTGGTGCGCTCCAGCATCCACTGCTCGGCGCGGCGGATGGCTTGCGTGCGCACGCTGCGCGAACCGTGCCGTTCCCAGAATTTGCCCAGCTTGTCGGTCTTGAGGAAAAAGTTGCGCCAGCTCCAGAAACCTTCGTCATTGGGGAACGCCATGCTGCCCGGCGCGAACAATTCCTGGATGCTGAAGCCTTCTGGTACTAGCCGCTGGGGATTGGCGGCGTGCAGGATAGACAGCGGAATCACGATCGCCCGCGACCACGAAGACATCTCGTAAATCAGCTTGCCCAGCAACAGCCCTTCCGGCGGAACCGATGGCGTGTGCTCGCGCGGATACAATCCGAACAGACTGAGGTTGATCTTGACGTAGCTATTGGCGGCCTGAATCCCGCCCATCGCCAGGATGCACTCCCGTAGCCGAGTCACCTGCTCACCCGTCACGCCCGCCAGCTTCAGCGCTACATACGCCTTTACGCTGGCGCTGATTTCACTCGGACCTTTTTCGTAGATGCTGAACCCGCCGTCCGCATTCTGGCGCGCCAAAATGGACCGTGCGGCCTTATCGATGAGCGCGCGCGAGGGCGGATTCCACGGCCCGGACTTCGGCGGCGCGTGCCGCCACAATTCCAGCAAAATGAAGTCGGATTCCAGCGTTGTATCCGCTGTTAGGTCGCCCCACCAGTAGCCTTCCGCTGAGCGCAGGCTCAACAGGTAGTCGGATGCCCGCCCCAACGCCCGTGAAGCGGCGGTCAGGAGTGCGTCTTCGACTTGGAGGCGAGGACTCATACGCGGGCAGCTTGCGGCGATGCGCTCACGCGCACCAACTCCGCCGGCAAGTTGAAGCGCACGTCTTCTTCCTTTACTTCCATTTCTTCGAGGGTAGTGTAACCGCGTTCCCGCAAGGAATCCACCAGCGCTTCCACCAGATTCTCCGGTGCCGACGCGCCCGCCGTCACGGCAACCGTGTTGATGCCGGCCAGCCATTCGGCTTTCACTTCGCTCAGGTCGTCGATCAAATACGAAGGCACGCCGAGCTGTTCGCACACTTCCACCAGCCGCCGTGAATTGGAGCTGTTCTGCGAACCCACCACCAGCAGAGCTTCGCACAGCGGCGCTACGGCCTTCACCGCCACCTGCCGGTTTTCCGTGGCGTAGCAAATGTCCTGTGCCGCGGGGCCTTCAATCTTAGGGAACTTTTCTTTCAGCCGCGCCACGATGTCGCGCGTTTCGTCCAGGCTCAGCGTGGTCTGCGTGATGAACCCGACGCGTTCGGGGTCCTTGACCACCAGCGTCTCTACGTCTTCCACGGTGGATACCAGCGCCGTGGCTTCGGGCGCTTCACCCAGTGTGCCGATGACTTCGTCGTGGTCCTTGTGCCCGATCAGGACGATGGTGTAGCCTTGCTTGGCGAACTTTTTGGCTTCCAGGTGGACTTTGGTGACCAGCGGGCAGGTAGCGTCGATGACCCGCAGCTTCCGCGCCTTGGCCTCTTCCCGGACAGACGGAGCAACGCCGTGCGCGCTGAAGATCGCCCGTTCGCCCTCCGGGACCTCCGTCAATTCCTCAACAAAGATCGCCCCGGCCGCGCGCAGCTCTTCCACCACGTGCCGGTTGTGAACGATTTCCCTGCGAACGTAAATCGGTGCTCCATAAGCACTTAGCGCGATCTTGACAACGTCAATAGCGCGCACCACGCCAGCGCAAAATCCGCGCGGGCGAAGCAGAATAACTTTCTTGTTGGGGCCGGCGGAGGTGGGCATGGTACCCCCCTATTATAGCGCCTACTCCGGCCAGATTTCCGCTACAGAAACGCCTACCCCGGGGAATTCTTGCGGTTCGACGATCCCCTCCGTCAACACGCACACCGCGTCCATGTGGCCCTCATTGAGCCGCCGTACTTCCAGCGTCTTCTTCGGCGGATCACATAGCCACACCTCGGGCACCCCGATGCGGGCATAGTCGGCCAGCTTCCCTTCCTTGCGCTGGCGATTCTTGGGGGGGGAGATAATCTCGACCACCAAGCCCGGCGGCGAGTAGTACAAACCGTCGCGGATCTCCATCCGGTCGCGCCAGAAGAGGATCAGATCCGGCGAACGGCAGGTCAACGGCTCGCGGCTGATCATCAGGCCCAGGTTGGAGCCCATTAGTCGTGTCCGCTTCCTGTCAATCTGCGGAAGCATGGCTGCGATGAGATGCTCTATGACTTCTGCGTGCGGATAGTGGGTTGGCGGCATGAAACGGAGCACTCCATTCACAACTTCATCCGTGCCGTCCTCGACGGTCGGTAAAAGGAGCCACTCTTCGTAGGTGAGAATGTGTGTTGCCGTAGCCATGGGAGTTTCCCACCTCAGAGTAGCACCGCTCAATGCGAAGTTAAATCCCGCTGAATGGCGAACTTGACCAGCCCGGCCACGTCGTGAATGTCGAGCTTCCGCATCAAACTCGCCCGGTACGTATCGACGGTTTTCGGGCTCAATTCCAGACGCGCCGCGATCTCCTTGGCCCGTACGCCCTCCACCAGGAACGAGAAAACCTGATACTCGCGAGCGCTCAGCCCGTCGATGGGGTCTTCCGGCGAGTTCTTGGGATTGGAGGTGAAAATCTTGCTAAGTTCCAGCTGCGGTGAGACATAGACGCTGCCGTCCAGCACTTGCTCGAAGGCCTCCAGCATCTGCGAAGACGGGGCTGACTTGAGCAGGAACCCGGCCACGCCGCAGCGCAGCGCCTCGACCACCGTTTTCCGGTCCCGGCGTGTCGAAAGTACCAGAATCTTGGTCTTCAGCTTAGCCGCATGCACCCGCTTGACGATCTCCAGCGTAAACAGGTCCGTCAGATTGAGGTCCAGCACAGCCAGATCCGGTTGCGTCTCCTCGATCGCCCGCAGTGCCGCGGCTCCTTCGGAAAATTGACCCACGATGCGGTAGTTCAGCGTCGCATTGCACAGCGCGGCTAAACCCTCCCTGACCAGCGTCAGATCGTCGGCGAGTAGTACGGAATAAATTTTAGGCTCTCGGATGGGGACCATAAGTGGGTACCGGATGAGCCGGAGTACCAGTTTTCGCCTAAGGCCAAAACCTTAACGCCGTAACTCCTCCCACTGTAGAGTGAGCCTAGGGGGCGGGAATTCTCTGATTATTTGTGGGGCGGACCACTTAGGCCGCCCCACAACCTAGTCCTACGTAAAGCTGCGCACCCCGTGGGCTTCGTCGTCGAAGACCTCAAAGACCGTGTACAGCTTGGTGATTTGCAACAGATCCTTGACCCGCTTGGTCAGGTTGAGCAGCTTCACTTGGCCGCCCTGATTGGTGATGGTGGTGAAGCCCGACACCATCTCGCCGATCCCGGAGCTATCGATATAGCTCACCTCAGCCAAATTGAGCAGCAGCTTCTTGTTGCCGCCGTTGGCCAAATCCCGAACCGTGTCGCGGAACGTCGTGGCTCCGTCGCCCAACGTGATCCGTCCCACTGCATCAACTACCGTAACGTCGCCCACTTGGCGGGTGGTCAGTTTTACACTCACAGTACGCCTCCTTCATCCATCAGCTTTTAGCCAGCCGCAGCTTTGTACTTCACCATTCTAACTTCAGTGCCCGACGGGTCGCGCCGGCCCACCTCAAACTCATCCATGAACGCTTGCATCATCAGAACCCCGCGCCCGGATTGGCGCAGCAAGTTCTCCTCAGCCAGCGGATCGGGCAGCTTGGACTTGTCGAAGCCCTCGCCCTCATCCCCAATCACGATCTCCAACCGCTCCGGCGTGTGCGCCACGAAAAAGTGTACCTTCTTCTTGGAGCTGTAGCGATTCCCATGCACCACCGCATTGACCATGCACTCCCGCAGAGAGATGCCGATCTCATGCTGCTGGTCCTCATCGAAGCCCATTTCCCGAGCCGTGCGCATGACGAGTTCCTCGGCATGATCCACACTCTCAAGAGTGGACTCGAGTAGTTCCCTCACCTCCGCTGGGCTTTGTTTGTCCGCCACCAATTGCTCCACGCAGGCGCATTCCCCGCGAGTTTAGCCGAACCGTTACGGTAAACTAGCGGCGCTTTCCATGTCAAGCGCTGGGTCAGGCGAGGTAGTATAGGACTTGACGCGAATTGCCGTCCTGGTTCTTACATATGTAGCTTCCCTGGCGAGCCTGGTGTGGACGCTGCGCGATGCGCAACTCGGCAGACTGCTCTCCGATATCCGCGCTCTGCACCCCGGCTGGATCGGCCTGGGCGTGCTGTCCATGCTCACCGTGTACTTCGTGCAAGGCTTCCGCTGGACGCTGATTCTGGCTCCTGTAACCAAGCTCCGCACGTTGGCGGGCACCCGAGCCGTCTTCGTCGGCCTATTCGCCAGCGAACTCTTCCCCATCCGCGCCGGCGAGGTCATCCGCTGCTACCTGGTGAGCCGCTGGACCAAGCTGCCGTTCTCCGTCTCCATCGCCAGCGTGCTGATCGAGCGCCTCTTCGACGGTATTCTGATGTGGGCCGGAATCCAATACGCGCTCCGAGCCATCCAAGTGCCCCGGAAGATCGAGCTAGCCGCAGACACCCTGGGCGCCGTGGTCCTGGCCGGAGTCGTAGTGCTCGGCCTCGCCCTCTTCCGCCCCCGCCTGAAGCACGAGCGCATGCCGCAATCCGGCTGGCGCAAGCGCTGGTTCATCCTGCAAGAAGACCTCGCCCTGATCGGCCATTCCTGGTATCTGTGGGCGGCCTTGCTGATGACCGTCCCCTACCTGCTGCTGCAAGTGGTCCCGGTGTACGTGATGTTCCAGGAGTACAACTTCCACCTGAGCTTCGGAGCCGCGCTGGCCTTGATGATGCTGATCCGCCTGGCCGCCGTCATCCCCCAGGGCCCCGCGACGTTAGGACTATTCCAAGTCCTGACCCGCGAATTCCTGGAGCTAGGCTTCGCCATCCCCGCCGACGAAGCCGCCCGCTTCTCCCTGGTGCTCTGGGCGGTCATCAAAATTCCAATCCTGATCGCCGGAGCCTTAGGCGTCGCCGTCACCGGCACCAAGATCAGCGAACTCACCAAGGCGGCGAAAGACGCCGGCAACTAACTTGAAGTGGAACTTGAAGCGGGGACAGAATACTCAACTCCCGAATTGCTGGCCGGTACTCGTCGGCCCTGAACCTACCGAGCACTATGTTGCCGCCAGGAACCGGCGAGCGAGTCCGGCAGGGCTGCCAATAGCGGCGCTTTCGAGACTTGCGGGAAATGACCGGCGTCAATGCCGATGGGTCCGACGTGGAGCCGCTCAACTCCCGCAGCCTCCCACCAATCGGAGTTGATGGTTCGATCCTGGCGGCACGAGATGTACGCCGACCGGACATCAAGAACAGTCCGCTGACGGAATGTGCGACAACGATGGATCCGGCAAGCTTCTCTAGACCCAGCCCCATGCAGCTGGCATACCCCAACCGCATTCAGTTCTGGCTGATCCGCCGGAAGATCAATTCACACGCACCGGTGACCCAAAGCTTCCACCTCGCGGACGAGCCTATCAGCAAAAACACTCATCACCTGATGCTACTCGCTAACTCTCGCTCGAGCGACGCGGGCTTTCGCGGACGATAAGAATGCCGGGGGCGGTCGGGGTGTCCATGGTATCGTCCACGCCCTGACGCGCGAATTCCTGGAGCTAGGCTTCGCCATCCCCTCCGACGAAGCCGCCCGGTTCTCGCTGGTGCTGTGGGCGGTCATCAAATTCCAATCCTGATCGTAGGAGCCGTAGGCGTCGCCGTCACCAGCACCAAAATCAGCGAACTCACCAAGGCGGCGCAGGACGCATCCAGCTAAAATAGGGCGATGCAAACGACACTGACACAGGTGGTGAACCAAGCGCTCCCAAAACTGCGCACCATAAGTCCTGAGGATGCCGGGGCGAAACCCGCGTCTGGCAAGTGGTCGAGAAAAGAAACCTGGGCCACCTTATCGATTCCGCGGCAAACAACCATCAGCGCTTCATCCGGCGACAACTGGCACCCGAGCTGACACTTCCCGGTTATGACCAGGATGCTTGGGTTCAGGCCTACGCCTATCAACAAAGCAACTGGACGGATCTCGTGACGCCGTGGACGTCCTACAACCTGCATCTAGCGGCGGTCATCCACCACAATATAGATCCGGCCTGCGCGGGACACGTCTGGCACCGATCGCAGGCGGACCACACCTTGGCGTTCCTGGCCGACGATTACGTCGTCCACTTGCAGCATCACCTGGCGCAACTCGGCGTGGCCTGAATGGATTGGCGCTGGGCCCGCTACCTCATCGCCATCATCGCGCTCGGCATCCTTTCGCGCGTTATACACACCGGTCTGGCGATTTTCGACAAGTATCTCGGCGACGCCCTCTATGCCGCCATGGTCTACGCACTTCTACGCCTTCGTTCGAGGACCGCACCAGTGGCGGTTCCCGCGATGGTCGTCACAGTCGCCATCGAACTTTTCCAACTCACCATGATCCCAGCCCGCCTTCTGTCGAGCGGGCACCTTGTCGTGCGGCTCGCCGCCCGCCTGATGGGCACCCAGTTCAGCCTCCTCGACATCCTCGCCTACGCAGGGGGCATCGGCTGCATTTATCTGGCGGACTCGCTGGCTCCCGTCACAAAGAAATAACCCGCAGGCATTTTTGTCAGGAGTGATCGCTAAACACTGCGCCGCCGGTGCGTGTCAACGACTTTGAGACACTCCGGGATGGAGTTTAGAGAGTATTTTCGTCTGAGCTTTGTGGTTTGTTGATCCAGACCTCCTTTGGAAGGGGCAGCGGAGTAGGGGGCCTGCGGACGAACCTGTCCG
>CANFEY010000036.1 GCA_947446025.1 Bryobacterales bacterium | reverse complement strand
TACTTGGCTCGCCCGGACAGGTTCGTCCGCAGGCCCCCTACTCCGCTGCCCCTTCCAAAGGAGGTCTGGATCAACAAACCACAAAGCTCAGACGAAAATACTCTCTAAACTCCATCCCGGAGTGTCTCAAAGTCGTTGACACGCACCGACGGTAGCTGCCCCCGCAGGTTCACTACTAGCTCTGGGTGCTCTCCTGCTCAAGATGCGAGATGATTCGAAAGCCACACTGGAAAGCAAGTCGAAGTTTTATCTAGAAGCATCTCTCGCCGCATACGAAAAGGCTGACGAGCAGCTCCGAAATGGCAACAACGAGCGCGTGCGCTGGATTCAAGCCTCCCGGATGCTCGCACACGCAAGGGCGCTTTCAGCGTCAGTAAAGGACGAAAAGCATCTGCTTCTGCTAGAGGTCCACCTGCTGAAGTATCGAGAACTCTTTACCCGCTACTGCACGCAACCGGCGCAGTTTTTCTATGGCGTCACCGAATTGAGTCTTTCCCTGGAGAATGCGGCACACGCCGCAACCAAGATTGAGTTACGCGGAGATGTCAAGACTCACTTTTCAACAGAAATACCGGAGGAAGCGATCAGAGCCGTTTGGGAGGCAGCACAGTTTCCCGAAGAATATAAGGATCCAATCGGGAAGCGCTTCGAAGAAGCAGACATGACGAAACTCAAACTGCTAGCACCCAGGATCCATCAGTTTGTCAGACACCGACGTGATCACCCTCGAGCCTACACCTGATGAATCGCCCGGACCGCCAGTTTTGGTTCATGTGCGATCACGCTTAGCAGCGCAGCCGCCGGACCCGTCGGACGACGCCGGTCCTGCTCCCAATTCTGTAGCGTCTTCACGCTCACCCCAATCAGCTCCGCGAATTCTGACTGCGAAAGACTCGTGCGCTCGCGAATCGCACGCACGCCAGAAGCGCCGACCACTACCCGTTTCGCAGGACGCTTCTCGCCGCGCAAAATCGCGCCGCCCTCACGGACACTTCCCAAGAGCTCTTCAAACATCGCTTTCTTCATCCGCCAAACTCCTCCTTGACGACCCTCGCCAGTTGCGACACCTGCTTGGGCGTCAGATTCGCCGCCACATTCTTCGGGTACGCGTAGAGCAGCAGGACTTTATCCTTGCGGACCGCCCAATAGTAAATAACCCGAGCCCCGCCGCTCTTGCCACGCGACCCGACGGCGACACGAATCTTGCGTATCCCACCGCCGCCCTTGAGAAGATCCCCGGCCTCTGGACTCCGGGCCAGCGACACTTGAAACTCACGGTACTCATCGTCGCTCAACAAATCGCCGATTTGTCTTGTGAACGTCGAAGTTTCGATCAGCTCCACAATTTCATTATACGCCAGAGGCGGATAGACGCTTCCACCACCCCCTGCGCTATCCTAACCTCCAAATGTGCCGCAACATCCGAACGCTCTTCAACTTCGACCCGCCCGTCACACACGACGAAATCGAGGCAGCCTCGCTCCAATTCGTCCGCAAAATCTCCGGCTTCAACCGGCCGTCGAAATCCAACGAAGCTCTCTTCCACTCCGCCGTTAATGAAATCGCTGCTGTCTCCGCCCGACTCCTGCGCTCGCTCGACACCACCGCGCCACCCAAGAACCGCGAAGAAGAAGCTGCCAAAGCCCGAGCACGCACCGCCGCCCACAACCTATAAAGGCCCTATAAGGGAATATTCCCGTGCTTCTTGCGAGGCATCGTGTCCGCCTTCCCCTCCAGCATCCGCAGCGCCCGGATCACATAGCGCCGAGTCTGGCGAGGCTCAATCACATCATCGACGAACCCATGCTCCGCCGCGACAAACGGATTCGCGAAGCGATCCTTGAACTCATCACTTTTCTCCCGCCGCATCGCTTCGGGATCGGCCGCGCCCGCAATCTCTCGACGGTAAACAATGTTCACCGCGCCCTCCGCGCCCATCACCGCGATTTCGGCACTCGGCCACGCCAAATTCACATCACACCGCAAATGCTTCGAGCCCATCACGCAGTAGGCCCCGCCGTACGCCTTGCGAGTGATCACCGTGATCTTCGGCACCGTCGCCTCGGCGAACGCGTACAGCAACTTCGCCCCATGTCGGATGATCCCGCCCCACTCCTGCGCCGTCCCCGGCAAGAAACCCGGCACGTCCTCGAACGTCAGGATCGGAATGTTGAACGCATCGCAGAACCGAACAAACCGAGCCGCCTTCACAGACGAGTCAATATCCAAGCACCCCGCCAAGAAAGCCGGCTGATTCGCCACCACGCCCACCGTGCGCCCATCCATCCGAGCAAACCCCACCACCATGTTGCGCGCCCACAGCGCCTGCACTTCGAAAAACTTCCCGTGATCCACCACCCTCCGGATCACGTCCAACATGTCGTACGGCACATTCGACATCGGCGGCACCACGCCATCCAGCGCCGCATCCTCCCTGTCCACCGAATCCCCCGCATCCCCCCGAGGCGCATCGTCCCGATTGTTCTGCGGCAAATACGTCAGCAGTTCGCGGATCATCTGCAAGCACTCCACATCGCCGTGAGCCAGGAAGTGCGCCACGCCGCTCTTCGTGTTGTGCGCCGCCGCCCCGCCCAGCTCTTCCTTCGTGACGTCCTCATGCGTGACCGTCTTGATCACATCCGGACCCGTCACAAACATGTAGCTCGACTTGTCCACCATGAACGTAAAGTCCGTCAGCGCCGGCGAATACACTGCCCCGCCCGCGCACGGACCCATGATCGCGGAGATCTGCGGCACCACTCCGCTCCCCAGCGTGTTGCGCAAGAAAATGTCCGCGTAGCCGCCCAGTGACAGCACGCCCTCCTGAATCCGTGCGCCCCCCGAATCATTCAATCCAATGATGGGAGCCCCCGTCTTCATCGCCAGGTCCATGATCTTCACGATCTTCTTCGCATTCGTCTCCGATAGCGACCCACCCAGCACCGTGAAGTCCTGTGCGAACACAAACGCCGGCCGACCGTGTATCAATCCGTGCCCCGTGATGAACCCGTCCCCTTCGATTACCTGCTGGTCCATGCCAAAGTCGCGCGACCGGTGCCGCACCAGCTTGTCCGTTTCGACAAACGAGCCTTCGTCTAGCAGTAACTCCACGCGCTCCCGAGCCGACAGCCGCTCGTCCGCATGCATCTTTGCGAGACGCTCCGCCCCGCCCCCAGCTTCCGCCGCGGCATGCCGCCGGCGTAATTCTTCCAGTCGATCTGACATTAGTGTTAGGGTAACGCACGCACCTATCCTCGCCCACTGCCACCACTTAGCGTTTCACACCCTCGTGATCGCCACGGATAGACCGTACGCTGACGTTGATGTCACGCAACCCAGACTCCGGAAGAATCAACCTCGCCGAAGTCTTCCGGCGTGTGCAGACAGAGATGCTCGCGCACCTTGCCGTCGGTAGCTTGTTTGAGCACGGCTCAACGCAAGGGTCGGCATCCGAGCAGGATTGGATCCATCTCTTCAACCTCTACCTGCCCAAACGCTTTCGCACTGCTCCCGTCTTTGTCGTCAACTCCAATGGACACCGGTCCCGGCAGATTGACCTCGCAATCTTCGACAACCTCGAATCGCCCCTGCTTTTTCCACGCGAGTCCGCCCTCTACATCCCCGTGGAAAGCGTCTACGCGACGTTTGAAGTGAAATCCACTCTCACCGCGCCGTCCCTTCGCGATGCTGGCATGAAGGCCGCGTCCGTACGGAGTCTCCGCACCGACCTGACACGCCCCATTCTCGCCGGTATCCTCGCGCCCTCCTCACTATGGTTGCCTCGATTCTTCAAGTCCACCTTGTCCCGCAATCTCGCCAAGCTCAAGCCCAGTCACGAAATCGACTGGGGTGTGCCTTGAACCAAGCGTCGTTTGAGTGTACCGACCGCGTCGTGCTGAGCCATGCCGACGAGGCTCTCATCTTCTTCCTGGTTCGGCTGGTGGACCGCATAGAGGCGCTAGGCCCCGCCCCGCGCGTCGATATCATGCGCTACGCGCGCAAGATCAAGTCCTTCAGAAATTAGACACCCTACACAATGTGTAGTAGACTAACTACACAATGCAGCAGCCGCGAACGGAATTGCTACAAGGCACCCTTGACGTCCTCATCCTGCGAACCCTAGTGCCCGGCCCCTCACACGGCCACGCCATCGCCAAATATATCCAGAGAACTTCCGAAGAACTTCTTCAAGTGGAAACCGGATCCCTCTACCCCGCGCTCCACCGCTTGGAAGCCAAAGGCTGGATCGCAGCCTCGTGGGAGCAGTCCGACAAGGGCAAACGGGCCAAGTTCTACCGGCTAACCGCGCTCGGCAAAAAGCAGCTCAAGGCCGAACGCTCCAAGTGGCAAGCCTTTTCCCGAGCCATGGAACTCATCCTGAACCCCGCCGATCAGGAGGCTCAATGAACTTCTTCAACCGCCGCCGGAAAGAGCAGGAGCTAGACGAGGAATTGCAGTTCCACTTAGATGAGGAAGCCGAGCAACGCGCCGCGCAAGGGCTTCCCGCGGACGAAGCCCGCTGGGCAGCACGCCGCAACCTTGGCAGCGTAGCGCTAGTGAAGGAACGCACGCGTGACTCGTGGGGCTTGGCCGCCTTGGGACAGCTGGCGCGAGATTTCCGCTACACAGTGCGCGGGCTCCGCCAAAACCCGGGTTTCGTGCTCACCGCCATTGCCACCCTAGCCATCGGCATCGGCATCAACGCCATGGTCTTCACTGTGACCAACGCGGTTCTGTTCAAAGGCTTCCCCATGGTGGAGCGGCCGGACCGCCTCCTCTACCTCAGCAGCTTCGATGGCTGCTGCGTCTCCTATCCTGATTTTCTCGATTGGCGCGAACAAGCCAAGTCCTTCCAGGGTATGGCCCTCGTTCACGGCATCCGCTCAAGACTGGATGACCAGGGAGGTATCCCCGAATGGTTCGACGTCACAGAGGTCAGCGCGGACACATTCAAGCTCGTCGGCCAACAACCAATTCTTGGACGCGACTTCACCGAAGCCGATGAAGCCCCCGGAGCCGCACCCGTCGCAATTCTAAACTACGGCTTCTGGGAACGCCGCTTCGGCAAAGACCCTTCAGTGATCGGACGCAGTGTCCGCCTCAACGGCACCCCCGCGTCCATCATCGGCGTGATGCCGCGAAGCTTCACGTTTCCACAGAAGCTGGAGTTCTGGGTCCCGCTGATGAAAACGCCCCATGTGATGAAGCGCGTAAACCGCAACACCTGGTACGCGTTCGGTCGCTTGGCCGAGGGCGTCACTGCTGCGGCTGCCCGGGCCGAGATGGCCACCATCGGTAAGCGCCTCGCTGACGAATACCCGCTGACAGAGAAAGAATTCCCGCCCGTGGTGCAGACCTTCACCGAGTTCTACCTGGGCCGCAATGCGCCGTTGATTTACGGATCGATGTGGGGCGCAGTCGGGTTCGTACTGCTCATCGCGTGCGCGAACTTGGCCAACCTTATGCTCGCGCGTTCCATTGGCCGCTCGCGCGAAATCTCCGTCCGCATCGCACTCGGAGCCGGACGCTGGCGCATCATCCGCCAGCTCCTCATCGAAAGCGTTCTGCTTTCTTCCATCGGTGGCTTCTTCGGCTGGTGGCTGGCAAAATGGGGTGTCCGCGCCTATGAACTCGCCATGGTGGACCATCAGTCCTGGCTGGTTGTCGACTACGCCATGGACACGCGCATCCTTTTCTACCTCATCGCGATTTCCATCGCGACCGGAATCCTGTTCGGCCTCGCTCCCGCGGCGCGCCTCTCGAAGCTCGACGTGAACAGCACGCTCAAGGACGGCGGCCGCGGATCAACGGGTGGTGGACATGCGAAGCGTCTTTCCACAATCCTGGTCATCACGGAAGTGTCTTTGGCAGTCGTTTTGCTCGCCGGTGCCGGCGTGATGATTCGTAGCTTTCTGAACATTTACAACACAGACCTGGGCGTGGACCTTTCGAACACGCTTCAAGCTGGGCTTGAACTTCCCCCCGCGAAATACCCCAGCCAGGAATCACGCCAAGCCTTCTTCGACCATCTACGGACCCGTCTGGAAGCGCTCCCCGGCATCGAGTCCATCGCCTTCGCCAGCCGCTTGCCCACCTGGGAGCCGCAACGCCTTCCCTTCGAACGGGACGGCGCTCCACCCGTCGAGAGGTCCAGCAGACCAAGGGTTGCGCGGTTGTTGGTGAACCCGGCGTACTTCCGCACACTGCGCGTCGAAGTAGTCGCGGGGCGCAACTTTACGGAGCGCGATGCCGCTACCTCGCTCCCCGTCGCAATCGTGAACCAAAGCTTCGCTGCCGCGTCCTGGCCGGGCGAATCACCGCTGGGAAAGCGGCTGCGCTTCTACGAAATGGATACGCCCGGTCTGTGGCTCACCGTCGTCGGCGTGACTTCCAACGTGGTCCAATCCACCGTAGCCACGCCGGAGTTTGCGGCGCTCGTCTACCAACCCCACAAACAATTGCCCATCGCCTCCATGTCGCTCATCGCCCGCACGCGTGTTCCTCCCGAAACACTCACAGCTTCTTTCCGCCGGGAAATCGCCGCCATTGACCCTGATCTGTCGGTCTGGAACATCGTCACGCTGGAGCAAGTTCTGAAAGGCCGCTATTGGAACAGCCAGTTCTATGGAGCGCTCTTCCTCATGTTCGCCGCAATCGCGCTGCTGCTAGCCTCCGTCGGACTCTATGCCGTCATCGCGCATTCGGTGAGCCAGCGCACGCAGGAGATCGGCGTCCGTATGGCGTTAGGCGGCACGGCGAGCGATATTCGGAGTCTCGTATTCAAGCAGGGAATGATCCCGGTTGGCATCGGCTTGGGGGCAGGCCTGGCAGCATCGCTAGCGGTGAACCGCTTGCTCGAAGCGTCTTTGATCCAGGTGTCGCCGTCAGATCCCGCGACGCTCGCAAGTGTAGCGGTCGTGTTACTCATTGCGGCAACGCTAGGCTGCCTAATCCCAGCCCGCCGAGCCATGCGCGTCGACCCCATAGTCGCCCTGCGGCATGATTAGCCCCGAGGTGGCGCCCGCGCCTACACGTGCTACCGCGGCAGCGCAATCAACCCGAGCATCGCTCCAAATAACGGCAGCAACCCGCCGAACTGCACGAGCGTAGCCTGATCCCCTGGATACTCCGCGTGATCCTTCTGCCAGAAAATCCGGAACGCCGCCCCTAGCGTCAGGATGAAAAACAACCCCTCGCCCGTCACCATCCACAACACCAGCATCAGCCCACCCACGGCGAGCCTTTGCGGAAACGCCAGCGCCCGGAAACCCCGCCCGCCGTCCAGCTGCCACACCGGAGTCAGATTGAACAGGTTGATCAGCGCCGTCGACCGAGCCACCGCCAGCCACAATCCGCTTCCCGTCAAGAGTCCGATCACCCAGAACACCACGCCTGCCGCCGCGCCCCATAGCGGCCCTGCCAGACCGATGCGTGCGTCGTCGCGCACATTCGCTGGACTATCGTAGAGGCTGACGAACGCGCCGAACCCCGGAATAAACATGGGAGCGCTCGCCCGCAGCCCCAGAGCCCGCAGCGCCCACACGTGCCCCATCTCATGCACGTAAATCCCACCGATAAACCCGGCGGCGAACTGCCAACCGTAGAGGCTCCAATACAATGCGATCGAGGCCAGCATGCTGAATAGCGTGTTCAGCTTGCCGAGGCCCAACAACAAAACTTTGCCCTTGGTCAGTGCGATGAGCAGGAGTGCCTTGAATTTCCACACAGCCAAGCCGATCGCCGCGAACGGTCCCAGCCCCTTGATCCATGCCGGCTTCTCCGGTGGTTTTTCGGACGCCCTGGCCTGCAACTCCGCGATGCGGCCCTGGATAAATGCAGCTTGCTTCGATTCCCCCGGCAGCAGCGCCAACGCTTCACGCCACAGCGGCAGCGCCTTGCCTTGGTCGTTGGCCTCACACGCCTGCGCTTCGCGCGTCAGCTCCTCCAGCCGATCCGCGTGCGTCAGCCGATGGCAACTCGGGCAGTTCAATGCGAGCGCGTCCACGCCCTGACCACATCCCGCGCAAAATCTCTCAGCCAACGGTAGCCTCCTGTTGGAACGGGCCTGTCACTTGCCGCGGATCGCGCCCCGTCATCGCCCACGCTCGTTGCAACCCCAGGAAGAGAATGAAGATCCCCAGCAGCCCGCCGATGCCCTCCTGCAGGTTCAAAAATGGAGAAACCACCGCGAGTCCGCTCAACAGAGCCAACGTCATAACGAAGTTCACCGGTGGAACCCTCGTTACCACCTCGCCGGATGCCGCCTTTTCCACTTGCGCCTTGATATCTGCTTTCTGCTTGCGGTATTGCTGAATGCCCACAGGAATGTAGCTGAACGTGATCGACAAATACGTCAGCCCTACCGCCACCACTTGCAATCGCCGAGCCCCGCGCCCTTGCGCTCCTTGTTTCACCGCGCGCCCCACCAGATATCCAACCAGGATGGAGACCAATCCGATCTCCAGCCCACTGATCATGATCACCGCCGCGGAGCCAGCGCAGCACGCCAGCGTCATCCCCGCCCCGTACAAAACGCCTCGCACCAACGCAGCATGGCTCGGAGATGCCTGCTCCGCCTCCACCTTCACCGCGCACGCCGCACAGATCGTGTGGCTCGCGCTTATGTTCTCTTGTCCGCTATAGAGCTTGTAATACTCGCCGAGCAACTCCCCTTTGCAGGCATCGCAGGTTCGCTCCCCACCGGCAAACTCGGCCTTCTGGAATTGTAAAGAATCCACGCAACACTCCCCTAAACGAAAACGCCGATGAACCTTTGTCCATCGGCGTTTAGGTGCGGCTAGTTTATTCTCACTCGAACATGTAAAGCGGGATCGGTGCCGGAGGCTCATTCGCCAGGGCAACTCCGCCTTCGCCGCCCGCCGAAACCGTCTCTTCCACCAGTTGCCGGCAGAACAACCCGGTCTCGTTCAGGTACACATCAAACTCGGCCGGCCGCGCAAGGGTACCTTGGATCAGCGCCTCGCTGAGCGGATCTTCAATGTACTTCTGTAGCGCTCTGCGCAATGGCCGAGCACCGTAGCTGCGATCCGTACACGTCTTCTGCACGATGTACCGGGCCGCGTCGTCCTTCAAGTGGATCTTGATCTGCTTGGTCGCCAGATTCACATTGATCTGATCGGTCAGCAGGTAGGTGATCTTCAGCAGGTCGTCTTCCTCAAGACTGGTAAAGAGGATGACCTCGTCCAGGCGATTCAGGAATTCCGGGTTGAACGACTTCTTCACCTCGGCCATCACCTGGTCCTCCACCTTCGCCGAAACCGCGCCGCTGGCGGTGAACCCCATCGGGCTCTTGCGGTCCAGGAACCGCGCCCCCAAGTTCGACGTCATCACGATGATCGTGTTCTTGAAGTCTACGGTGTTGCCCAGGCCGTCGGTCAACTGGCCGTCTTCGAAGACTTGCAGCAGGATGTTGTAGACATCCGGGTGCGCCTTTTCGATTTCGTCCAAGAGAATGATGGAGTACGGCGCACGCTTCACGCGTTCGGTGAGTTGGCCGCCTTCCTCGTAGCCGACGTAGCCGGGAGGCGAACCGATCAACTTCGACACCGAGTGCTTTTCCATGAACTCGGACATATCGAACCGGATTAGTGATTTCTCACTGCCGAACAGGAAGTCCGCCAACGCCCGTGCGACTTCGGTTTTGCCGACGCCCGTCGGGCCCAGGAACAGGAACGAACCTGCAGGCCGCTTGGGCGACTTCAGGCCCGCCCGGGAACGGCGGATGGCCCGGGCCAGAGCGGAGATCGCCTTATCCTGGCTGATCACGCGCCGGTGGAGCTCTTCTTCCACGCGCAGCAGTTTCGAGACTTCTTCCTCGCGGATGGCCGTCATCGGAACGCCCGTCCAGCGCGCCACCACATCTTCAATGTCGTCCTTGGTCACAACGCCAGTGGAGGTGTCGTCCAGGTTGTACTTAAAGCGTAACTGGCGCAGATTCTCGCGCTCTTTGCGTTCCTCGTCCGAATAAAACCGCGCCTTCTCAAACTCCTGGTTCGCGATGGAGTTTTCCATGCGGTGCACAATGAACTTGATGCGCTTCTGAATTTCCGCCACGTCCGCCGGCAGCGTGGTCTGGCGCAGCTTCACCCGGGCACCGGCTTCGTCAATCAAATCGATCGCCTTGTCCGGCAAAAACCGGTCCGGAATAAACCGCGCGGAGGCATACACCGAGGTCTCCATCGCCTCATCGGTATACGCCACGGCATGAAACTTCTCATACCGTTCCTTAATTCCGAACATGATTTTTACAGCATCGGCCTCATTGGGCGGGGCGACTTTCACGGCTTGAAAGCGGCGCTCCAGCGAACGGTCCTTTTCGATCGACTTGCGGAACTCGGCGGGCGTAGTTGCTCCGATACACTGAATCTCGCCGCGCGACAAGGCGGGCTTCAAAATGTTGGCCGCATCCAACGACCCTTCCGCCGAACCGGCTCCCACCAAGGTATGCAACTCATCAATGAAGATGATCGCGTTCTGGTTGTCGATCAGTTCTTTCATGATGGACTTGAGGCGTTCTTCGAATTGGCCGCGATACTTGGTACCGGCGACGATCAGAGAAAGGTCCAGGGCGAGGATGCGCTTGCCGGCCAGGAAACTGGGGACGTCGCCGTCGGCGATGCGCTGGGCGAGGCCTTCGACGATGGCGGTTTTGCCCACGCCGGGCTCGCCGATGAGGACGGGATTGTTCTTGGTGCGGCGGCACAGGATCTGCACCGTGCGTTCCAGTTCGTTATCGCGGCCCACGAGCGGGTCCAGCACGCCGTCCATGGCGGCCTGGGTCAGGTCGCGGCTAAATTCGTTGAGCAGAGAACTTTCCTTGGGGCGGTTGGAATCCTTCTTCTCCGCGCTGGTCCTTTGGATTTCTTCGCGCACCTGCGAGAGACGCAGCCCGCGCTCTCCTAATATATCGGCCGCGAGGCACTTTTCTTCGCGCAGCAATCCGAGCAGGAGGTGCTCGGTGCCGATGTGCTTGTGATTGAAGCGCTCGGCTTCTTCCGCCCCGTAGGCGAGCACGCGCTTGCACTCGTGGCTCAGCGGCAGGTCGACTGAGGTCGACACCTTCTCGCGCGACGTGGTGTGCGTCTCAATCTGCTTGCGGATGGACTCCACCGACGCCGCCGACCGCAGGAACCGGTTGGTCAGCACCTTGTCTTCGCGCAACAGCCCGAGCAGCAAGTGCTCCGTCTCAATGCAGGGACTTCCGAACTGGCTAGCCTCATAACGGGCAAAGAAAATTACCCGCCGGGCCTTCTCCGTGTAGCGTTCAAACATGTGCCTCCACCAACTTCCCGCCTTGCAGCGCCAAAACGCGGCTCGACCGCCGCGCAAAATTCAAATTGTGAGTGACGTGGATCGAAGTAAACTTGCGCGACCGGTGCAGGTCTTCCAACAAGTCCATCATCGTTTCGCCGGTCTTGTGATCCAGGCTCCCGGTGGGTTCGTCGGCGAGCAACACGCTGGGGTTGCCGACGAGGGCGCGCGCCAACACCACTCGCTGCTGCTCCCCGCCAGAGAGTTCGCCTGCCCGGTGTTCCGCTCGATTGCGCAATCCCACCTCGTCCAGCCTTGCCAGTGCAACTTCGCTGGCCGCATCTCTCGACTCGCCCCTAATCAGCAGCGGCATCATGACGTTCTCCACCGCCGTGAACTCGGCCAGCAGAGAGTGCATCTGCCACACATAGCCAAGCTCGCGGTTGCGGAACTCCGCCAACTGTTCGCCCGACAGCTTAGTAATGTTGTTCTGTCCGTAGTTTATCTCACCACTTGTTGGACTGTCCAGACCGCCAAGAAGATGCAACAAAGTGCTTTTGCCCGCTCCGGACTCTCCCACCAGCGCCAGACTCTCCCCCTGGGCGACTTCCAGGTTCAATCCTTCAAAGATGATCAGCTCCGACGCGCCGGAGCGGTAGGACTTGGCCAAGTTGACGGTACGGATCGCGGCTGGCATGGTTCTTATCGGCCGCTCAGGCAAGAATCTGATGGGCGGGGTTCACCCCCTCAAAGTAGCACTATCCGAGGGCTGGCGAGCCGGACAAAAGAGCCTATCGCCTTGATCCCATTTATCTTGAGCCAAAACTCTTCTACCTGCGGGCCGCCTGCGCTCCCCACTAGCAAGCGCATTCTTTGCCACAGATGAAGGGGATGAAGGGGATTCGAACGAATGCTTCGCTGTGATTTCGGGCAATCATGGGAACGTGCAAGGGCAGGCGGTCAACAGCGCGGCGGGTAACGTGGCCTTCGGCGGGAGTGATGCTGTACGTTGCGTGCGATTCCGGGTCGAGTACCCACACGTGCGGGACACCCATTTTGAGGTAGTCTTCCACGCGATCCCGAACCTGGCTCATGCGATCCTCGGGTGAGAGGACTTCCGCGACGCAAACGTCTGGAACTCTCTAGCGGGTGGCGCTGACCTGGACGTGTTGTTCGGGGCCAACTGCGATCCCCCGTTGCTTCTCGCGGCTTCCGAAGTAGAGGATCAGCCTCTTTTGTATTCTGCCGTGGTATAGTTCCCCAAAATTGCGCTCCTGAACTTCGCCGTCCACTTAGTCGCAGTCGGGACTATAGGCAGGCGAGAAAAGAGCGCCGACGCTTGTCGACGCCCTTATCCTCATCGTCCGCGCGCTTCGGGATCAAGTGACCAGTTGCACTTGCCCATCGGTCCGGCGTTGTAGATGGCCGAGAGTGGCGGCCCCGGGACCGCGGATCGCAGGCGGAACCGCCTGCGCTACCAGGTATACTGAGCAGTGCTTATGGACAACATCACCATCATCGCCATCGCGGCAGCGGTTTGGTTTATTTTCCGCTTCGTGCTGCTGGGGTTTTACACCGTGGACCAGAACGAGCGTGCCGTCAAGACGCGGTTTGGGCGGGCGGAACGGCTGGGTCCATCGACCATCGACGACCCGATTGCGCAGTATTTGCGGCCTGAGGAGAAAGAACGCTACAACTATCCGCAGGTCCGGGTGATTCCGCCGGGAGGGCCGTACTTCAAGTTTCCGTGGGAGACGATCCACAAAGTTTCCATCGCGACGATGACGGTGAACATGGCGCGGGATCTGGAGAATCCGGCGGCGAACGAGAACGGGACGCGTCTGGAGGCGGTGACCAAGGACCAGCTCAACACGGGGCTGACGGGGCAGATCCGTTACCGCGTAAGCGAGCGCAATCTCTACGCGTTCACCTTCGGGAGCAAGCGGCCCTTCGTACACGTGATGGCTTACTTCGTCTCTGTGCTGCGGCAGCGCATTGCGAATTTCCAGGCCAAGACCGCACTTACCTATCAGCCACCCACGATTCCTTCGACGGACCCATCGGCGATTACGATTCCCGGCACGGAGATGATCGGCGTCTCCATCAACGATCTGCGCAAGAATCTGCGTGACCTGAACGATTACATGGAGAAGGAGTGCAAATCCGCCGAGGCGCGGTACGGCGTGATGTTTGATGCGAGTCTGATCACCGGCATCGATCCGCCCAACGAAGTGGAGTCGGCATTGGCGGCGATCAACACGGCGCACAACCAAGTTTCCAGCGATATCAGCCTGGCCCAGGCGCACGCGGATCAGAAGATTGAGCAATCTAAGCGGGCGGTCGAAATCGAGACGTTGAAGGCGCAGGCGGAAATGGAGCCGCTGCGGGCGCAGGCGGCGGAGTTACTGGAGACCTTCCAGGCCGGGCCCACGGTGCTGGCGGCGTATCTGCGGAATGTGCGCCTGTCATTGTATGAAAAAGCGCAGCAGATCTTCCTGGAGGTGGCGCGATGATCGACTTCTTCCGTATTTTCGGACTGACTCTGATCACGCTGGTTCTGGGAGAACTCATCCTGCGGGGTCTGGGCAACCTATTCGGGCTCTACACGGTGGTGAAGGAACGCGAGTGCAAGGTGTTTGTGTTGTTCGGCAAGGTGCTGGGCGTGATTGATGACCCGGGTCTGCACATCCTGCCGGCGAAGATCGGTCCGGCGGCGCTGATCGTTAATCTGCTGGGGAAGACGTACACGCTGGACCTGAGGCTCGATCAGCAGTATCTGCGCAGCCAGCCGGTCAATTCCGAAGAAGGCGCGCCGATGGGGATCGGCATTTGGTATGAGATGTGGATCAGTGATCCGGTGGCGTACCTATTCAAGAACACGGACCCGCGGGGATCGCTGCAGGCGAACGTAAGCAGTTCGACGGTGCGCTGCCTGAGCAACATGCCGCTGGGGGAGATGCTGGAGACGCGCCACCAGATGAGCCAGTCTGTGCGTGATGAGGTATCGGCGAAGTCGAATGAATGGGGTTACCGGACGGGCTCGGTGTATATTCGCAAGGTGCATTTCCGCGACGTAGGGATGATCCGGCAGATTGAAGAGAAGGTGGTGAACCGATTGCGGCAGGTGACGTCTGCGATCCGGCAGGCAGGGGCGAATCAGGTGAGCGTGATCACCAGCAGCGCCGAACGCGAGGCGGCGGTGGAGTTCGCGCGGGCGGCCGCGATTCGTCCGGCCACGTTGCGGCGGGTGCTGTCGGAATTCGCGACTGTGCC
Source organism: Bryobacterales bacterium (assembly GCA_947446025.1). Classification (GTDB taxonomy): domain Bacteria; phylum Acidobacteriota; class Terriglobia; order Bryobacterales; family Bryobacteraceae; genus Palsa-187. The sequence goes on along the minus strand of CANFEY010000036.1, from coordinate 33,180 downwards.
GGAAGTCAACAAGGCGCTGTTTGACATCATCGAGACGCAGCGGATCTTGGCTAGCGGGGCAAAGTTGAGCTTGCTCTCCGCGGGGCAGCACAACGACGCGCTGACGAAGCTGCTGGCGTCGCAGCCTGCGCCGCAGGGGCCGCCGGCGGTCGCGTAGGGGGCAGATGGGCGCGGTCTGTTTGGGTGGTGCGTGCGCCACCTGGGCTGCGACGGCTAGCGGTTTTCGGCGGCTTGCTGGCAGGCGAAACCGCCTGCCCTACCATCGCAAGCCGCTGATCTTTCGCAGTAGCGCAGGCGGTTTCGCCTTTTCGGCGGCTTGGTAGACTAAGACCTATGGCCCTCCTGGATCAGATCCAAAAAGACATGGTGGCGGCGATGAAGGCTCGCGACGAAGCGACGCTGGAGACGGTGCGCATGGTGAAGACGGCGCTGAAGAAGCACGAGATTGACAGTATGAAGCCGCTGGATGAAGCGACGGAGCTGCAGATTCTGAGCATGCTGATCAAGCAGCGCAAGGAATCGGCGGAGATGTTCCGTAAGGGGAATCGCGTCGAGTTGGCGGAAAAGGAAGAGCGCGAGATCGTGCAGATTGAGGCGTACATGCCTGCCTCGGCGACAGAAGCAGAGATGGACGCGGCGATTGCGGCGGCCATTGCGGAGACTCCGGGCGCGTCGCTCAAGCAGATGGGTGTGGTGATGAAGGGCGCGCAGGCGAAGCTCGCGGGCAAGCGCGTGGACGGCAAAGTCATGAGCGAGCGGGTGCGCTCGAAACTTAGCTAGTGCCGTGGTGGGCCAATCTTGCGTGGTGCGTCGCGTTCGTTGTGTTGCCGCGCCGCGTGGGAATCGTGCTGGCCGGAGTGGCGATGGTGCCGCGGGTGTTGGCGGTGCTGAGCAGTATCGGCACTGTGTGGATGCTCAGCGGATTCGGCTGGCTCACGGTCATGGCGTTCTATGCGATGACGTTGCTGTGGGTGGTCCTGCTGGTGCTGTTGTGGCGCGGTCGCGGGGCGGCGCTGGCGCGGTGGATGGTCCCCTTGGCGGCACTGGAAGGCGCGGGAGCGGTGGGCGCGCTGGCAGGGATGGTCACGGGCGCGTTGCTCGGCGCTCCGCGATTTGAGTCGCGGGCGGCCAGCACGGCGGCGTTTGCAATCGGGCAGGTATACTTCTTACTTCGAACAGCGAGGACTTCATGACTTTGAAACAGGCTGCGCTATGGGCGGCCATCGGAGTTTTACTGCGCGGGCTGCACTACTGGGTGGCAAACCTGATTCCGTCGTGGAATTCGAGCGGCGTGATGGATCAAATCTCGGTGGCATTGGTCGCCATCGTGGACCCGCTGGTGTGGACCTGCTACTTCGGTTGTGTGTGGCGCGGGTTGCCGACGCGCGTTCCTGGTTGGCTGGCAGCACTGCTGGGAATCGGCGAGCTCATCTTTGCGGGCTATCGGCAGTGGGAGTCACTTTCGTGGGCGTCGCTGGACACGCTGCTGCTTGTCTTCGGCGCAGTTCTGCCGGTGTTGTTCTGGACGGTGTATTTGCTGGGCCGGCGGTTCGGATTGTGGTACTTGCTGCTGTTCAGCCTTTCCCAAGTGGCGGTGTTCGTTTTCCAAATGGTGACCAGCTGGCCGTTGACGCAGCAGTACTGGCGCGAGGAGCCGTGGCAGTTGGTGGCGGCTCCGCTGATTTGGATGACGTATTGGGCGACGCAGACGTTATTCGTGCGCGCAGCTCAGTTGAGGGCCTGATCGAGGTCGGCGAGGATGTCCTCGATGGCTTCGATGCCGATCGACATGCGCACGAGATTTTCGTGGATGCCTAGGCGTTCGCGATGCTTGGGTGAGAGATCGCGGTGCGAGGCCATGGCCGGGTAGAGGATCATCGTGTGCACGTCGCCGAGCGAGGTAGCACGCACGATCATCTTGAGGCGTTCCATGAAGCGAAAGATCTTGGGCTTATCGGCGTCTTTGATTTCGAAGGCCACCAGGCCGCTGAATTTGTTCTTCGGGAACAAGCGGGCGATGGCGGCGGAGTCGGCGTGTTGCGGGTCGCCGGGGAAGTAGACGCGCGCGACGCGTGGATGCTGTCCAAGCCACTGGGCGACTTGGATCGCGTTGGCACACTGGCGTTCGTAACGCAGCGCCAGCGTCTTGATCCCGCGCATGGTGAGGTAGCTTTCAAAGGGTCCGAGCACGGGGCCGATGGTGCGGGACAACGTGCGGATGGTGTCGAAATGCGTCGCGTCGGAGATGATGACGCCGCCGAGCACGTCGCCGTGGCCGGCAAGATATTTCGTGACGCTGTGGCATACGATGCTCGCGCCGAGTTCGAGCGGGCGCACCAGCAGCGGCGTTGCGAAGGTGTTGTCGACGATTAGCGGGACTTCGGCTTTGCGGCACAGCTCGGCGATTTTGTCGAGCGCGGGCACGCGCAACAGCGGGTTGGCGATGGTCTCGGTGATCACTGCCCCCGGCTTGGTGGCGATGAGCGCGGCTTCGAAGGCGGCTAGGTCGCAGGGGTCGACCTGCGTGGTTTCGACGCCCATGGGGTCGAAGATCTTCATGAGCATCGAGGTGGTTGCGCCGTACATCATGTTGGCGGCTAGGACTCGTTTGGGGCGGTCCAGCAGGGCCGCGAGCACGGACATGTGGATGGCTGACATGCCGGAGGCGCAGGCGATCGCACCTGCTCCACTTTCTAGTTCGCGCATGACTTCTTCTAGGGCGTTGCGGGTGGGGTTGTCGTAGCGCGCGTAGGATGGACCTTGTTCCTGTAGGTCGAAGACCCGGTCCAGTTGGTCCATCGAATCGTACACGTAGCTAGCCGCGGTGTAGATGGGGGTGGTGACAGGAATATACGAGCCCGGCTTCTGCCGGTCTCCCCAATGGACGGTTTTCGATTCGATCTTCATGATTGAGCGGGCTTCCAGTTGGTTTTGCCGTCTTTGGTGTCTTCCAAAACGACGCCGTGATCTGCAAGTTCCTTGCGGATCTCGTCGGCGCGGGCAAAATTGCGAACTTTCTTAGCAGACGCGCGCTCGGCGATCAAGGTTTCGATTTCTGTAGGCGCCATACTAACCGAGAGCACCGTTGGTCTAAGCACGTCAAAGATAGAATCGAACTTTGCTAGGAAGGCCAAGGCCGATGGACCATTGCCGACTCGGAAATCGCCGGAGTCCAGAGCGGAATTGGTTTCGCGGACGTATTCAAAGACGGCCCCGAGGGCCTCAGCAGTGTTGAGATCATCGTCCATAGCTTCATCAAAAGCGCTATCGGCGACCCGGGCGCGTTCTTCGGCGGCAGGATTTGTCCCTTCGGTGAGCTTCGTGTTCCAAAGCCGCAACTGGAAGTTGCGCAATCGTTCGATCGATGTGACCGCGGCCTTTAATCCATCAAACGTAAAGTTCAGTTTCTTGCGATACGGCACCGATCCCAGCAAATATCGCAGCGCCTCCGGCGGGAACCCGCGTTCGCCCAAGTCGCGCAGCGTGTAGACATTCCCCAAGGACTTCGACATCTTCTGCGAATCGACGCTCAGATGCTCGGCGTGCAGCCAGAAGCGCACGAACTGCTTGCCCGTGATCCCTTCGGCCTGCGCGATTTCGTTCTCATGATGCGGGAAGGTGAGATCGACCCCGCCAGTGTGGATATCGAGCTGGTCACCCAGATACTTCATCGCCATGGCCGAGCATTCGATGTGCCACCCGGGCCGCCCAACGCCGATGGGCGTGTCCCAGCTAGGCTCGCCTTCCTTGGCCGCTTTCCACAGCACGAAGTCGCGCGCGTCGTCCTTGTCGTATTCGTCATTGTCGACGCGGGCTCCGGCGCGGATGCCGCTGAAATCGTTGTGGGAGAGCTTGCCGTATTCAGGGAAGGTGGAGATGCGGTAGTAGGTGGAGCCTTCGCTGACGTAGGTATGCCCGCGCTCGGTGAGCTGCTGCACGGCCTCGATCATCTCGGGGATGTGCTTGACGGCGGAGACGATGTGCTCGGGCCGTTCGACGCGGAGAGAAGCGGTATCGGCAAGGAATGCTTCGGTGTAGACGGAGGTGAACTCATCCAGGCTCTTGCCGGCCTTGACCGAATCACGGATGATCTTGTCGTCAATGTCGGTAATGTTCATCACGTGTTTGAGCGTGAAGCCGCGGGCGCGGAGCCAGCGGCGGAGGATATCGGGGAAGATGAAGCTGCGGAAGTTACCGATGTGGGCGTAGTTGTAGACAGTGGGTCCGCAGGTGTACATGCGCACCACGTTGTCACGGGTGGAGAATTCTTCCGTCTTTTGGGTGAGTGTGTTGTAGAACCGGAGCGGCATGGCGAGAGTATCATTCATCGTAACAATACTCCGCCGTGCCGCGAAGAGACTACCGGCGGTCCGGCAGCGCGAAGACGTACATCGCGTTGCCGTAGCTGGGGTACTTCACTTCGGGGGCGAGCACCGTGGGCACGCCGCGGGTGCTGCCGCCGCCTAGGCCGGTGGTAACGGCTACGTACTGTTTGCCGCCGGCGGTGAAGGTGATGGGGAAGCCTTGCACCGACGTCCCGAGGCGCGTCTCCCACAGGACCTTGCCGGTGCGGACGTCCACGGCTTTGAACATGCGGTTCATGTCGCCGACGAAGGCGACGTTGCCTGCAGTGGAGAGGACGGCGGTTAAAAACGGGGAGCGTTGCTCGATTTTCCAGTTCTCTTTGAGCGTGCGCACGTCATACGCCGCCAACTTGCCGACGTTGCCGTTGCTGCCGGGGGATTCAAAGAAGCTGCGGGCTGCGCCGCCTGCGCTGCCTCCACCGGCCACCTTGGGGACTTCCTGAGCGTTCATCTCCTGGCAGCTTTGCGCGACAGGCGCCACCAACTGGTTGGTACCCGAGTGATACGTCATCGCCTGCCAATTTTTGCCGCCTTCGGAGGTGGGGCAGCTCTGCACCCATTCGCCGACGCGCTGCTCAATGATGTCGTTGCGGTAGTGGGGCTCGCCGGTCTTGGGATCGAACGAAGTAAAAACGTTCTGGAAGACGGTTTCCTTGTGCGCGATGTATTGGCCGGTCTTGCGGTCCAGCTTCCACAGGATGCCGTGTTTGCCGATCGTGAAGACGTACTGCTGGCCGTTGTCGTTGACCAGCACGCGCTCGAAGACTTCATCGAGGTCGAGCGATTCGCCGGGGGCGTGAGAAAAGTACCACTGAAGCTTGCCGGTGTCGGCGTTGAGTGCGACGGTGGAGTTGGCGAACAGAGTCGAGCCGTTGCCGGAGCCTCGGCTGGGGCGCATCCAGGGTTTGGATTGCGCGATGCCCCAATAGGTGAGATTCAGGTCAGGATCGTAGCTGCCGGTGATCCAGGTTTCGCCGCCTGCGCGGAAGAGGTCAGGGAGGCCGCCCCAGGTATCGCCGCCAAGTTCGCCGGTCTTGGCGATGGTGTAGAAGCGCCAGGCTTCCTTGCCGGTTTGCGCGTCCCAGGCGCTGATGAAGCACTTGTCTTCCTGATAGCGGGAGCAACCTCCCTGCCCTTGGATAAGTTTGCCTTTGGCGATGATGGGTCCGCTGCTGGTGCCACGGGCGCGGCCTTCGTTGTCGGTCATGAGGGTGTTCCAGACGTCTTTCCCAGTGCGGGCGTCCACGGCCCACATGCGGCCTTCGCCGGTGGTGACGTAGACCTTGTCTTCGAACAGCGCCATGCCGCGTTGCGAGCTGCCGCCGACGGTGCCAAGGCGATGTTCCCAGATCAGGTCGCCGGTGCGGGCGTCGAGGGCTTGCAGGTAGTTGCCTGCGTTGTTGAGGAACATGGTTCCGTTGTGGACCACCGGGGCGGGCTGGTTGCTGCCCTCATTCATGGCCCAGACCCACTGGAGGCGGAGGTCACCTACGTTGTCGGCGTTGATTTGGTTGAGCGCGCTGTAGTTGGTGGCTTTGTAGTCGTGGCGGATCATGAGCCAATCCGCCGGGTCTGGATTGCGCAGCATGGCGTCGGTTACGGGGGTATAGTTGCGGACTTCGCCGGTGACAGTGAGGCCTCGGACTTCGGCGGGTCCCTTGGCTTGTTTCGCGGCGGCGGGGGCAGGCGCTTGCTTGAGTTGTGCTTGTCCGGTGGCGATGGAGCGGATGGCCACGGTGGAGCCGAGGGCGAAGGGTTGAGTGCCGGGGCGCGCGCCGTTCGATTGCAGGATGTAGGCGGCGACGTTGAGGTAGGCCTGCGGGGTGAGGCTGCCTCCGCCGCCGGGCGGCATGGCGCTTTGGATGAAGGCGACCAGGTCATTGGCGGTGCGTCCTCCCCATGCGCCGATGAATTGCTGGCCGGCGAGCGGGGCGGCGTCATTGCGGCCGGCGAGGTCGGGTCCATGGCAGCCGGAGCAACTGGCCTGATAGACGGTGGCTCCGGCGGTGGCTTGGGCCGCAGTGAAGGGACCGGCGGGTTGCTGGCCGGTGAGGACTACGACGCTGCACACGGTTGCCGCAGTGAGCGCGATTACAAGGTGTTTGTTCCGTCCGGGCATGTTGTCTCCTATTTGATCAGCCAGCCCCACAGGGTTCCGTCGGCGGGCTTTTCACTGTAGATCTGTAAGTAGAGGCGGCCTTGGCGAAGGTGCTCTACTTCTTGGGGGTTGAGGTCGACCGCGCCGCTGAGGTTGCCGTTCGGGGCTTTGGTGATGGTGAGGTCGCGGATGGCCGGGCCGCGGGCTCCGAGGGCCACGCCTTCATGCAGCTTGACTGCGGTGGCGGGGGTCTTGAGACCGTCGAAGGTTCCGGTGATGGTGAGCTTGGCTCCGTTGAGCACGGCGGTGGCGTTGCCGAGGCCGGAGACTTGCGCGCGTGCCTGTCCAGTGGCCGCGATGGGAGAGAGGCGCGTCTTATAGGTTTCCGCGCTCTGTGCGTACAGAAGTCCGGCCCCGATTATCGAAACCGCGATGTAGCGTGCGTATGCCATTGGTGATCCCTCGTGCAATCCATTCTACTGCCACTACTCGTAAACAATTTTGCCGCCGGCCATTGTCAGCACCGGCTGAATATCCTTGATCCGGTCCGCGGGGATGGTCAAATAGTCCCGATCCAGAACCACCAGGTCCGCGAGCTTGCCCGCTTGAATCGAACCCAGGTTATTCTCCTGGAAGATGAGAAAAGCGTTTTTGCGCGTATGCGCGATCAGCGCGTCCTCGCGGCTGATCGTCTGGCGCAGAACGGTGGCGCCTCCGACCATCTTGCCTGTCACTGCCCACCACAGGGTGGTGAAGGGGCGATACTGATTCACTTCAAAGGTATCCGTCCCCAGGCCCCACACGATACCGCTATCCTGCACCAGTTTCAGAGAGGGCATATCGAACGAACGATCCCCGTGCGAGCGGTTGAAGATTTGGCCCATGATCGTCGGCCGAGCGTGGACAGCGGCGTACATGCCCAGCTTCTTCATGCGCTCCAAATGCGAGGCGTTGATCTGATCCACGTGCGCCAGCGTCCAGCGCAAGTTGCGGATCGGATACTGCTTGTCGATCCATTCGATTTGGTCGAGAAACGTGGTGATCGTGTTCTCAATGGTGGCGTGAACGTGCAGCGCCAGGCCCGCTTTGGCCACTTCGGTAGCTACGCGCCGCCACTGGAGAAGTTGCTCCGGTGTGGGATTCGTCACGGGAGCCAGCATATTGTCGTGCAGAGGTTGATAGACGCTTTCGCCATAGGCGGTCTCATCCACCCACAAGTCTCCCTGGAACGGCTTCAGTTGCGCGATCTTCGGGAGCAGCGCGTCCACTTGTTGCGGAGTGGACGCGCCACCTGCGGTCAAAAAGCAGAAGAAGCGCAGATTCAACTTGCCGGCGCGGCCCCACTCGCGGAAGGAGGGGATGAATTCGGCGGGGCATGGACCTCCAGACGCCGTCAAGCCCGCGCGATTCAGGTCGTGGATCATCTGCATGCTGCCGGATTCGAAAATGTCCTTAGGTGGCTCAGGGATCGCGCGGCCCACCTGCGCGATGCCGCCCGCCTCGATCACGCCCGTCGGCCGACCACTGGGGTCGCGCACAATCCAGGCATCCTTCATGGCGTCGATCCCGATGGCTTGGATCGCTTTGCTATTTAAGAATGTATGCGAGCGGGTGAACTGGAGCAGCACGGGGTTGTTGGGCGCGGCTTGATCCAGTTCCTCGCGCGAGAAGTGGCGCTTATCGTCTGTGAACTGGTCGATCGACCAACCGCCCAGGGTGTACACCCAGGCTCCCGCCGGAACGCTGGCGGCCTTGGCGCGGACCCATTGGAGGGCCTGTTTGCGCGTCTCCACTCCGTCCAGGCGCAGTTCCTGTTTCCAGATGGCGCCCTCCTCCATGATGTGCGCGTGATTGTCGATGAGGCCGGGGATCACCGCTTTCCCACGAAGGTCAATCCTTCTGGTGCCGGGGCCCGCAAACCGCGCGATCTCCTGGTTCGTGCCCACCGCAACAATCCGCTCCCCGCGCACTGCGACTGCTTGGGCAATGGAGAAGCGATCATCGACGGTGATGATTTTTCCGTTGGTGAGAATGATGTCGGCCGCGGGTTGCTGCGCGTACAGTGCAGCCAACGCGATTGCCAGCGCGAAGGGCAGATATTCCACGTCTTCTATTTTCCCACTAGCCGATCCGCATCGATGTTGAATTCGTTGCAGACGAACTCGTGGATCTCCCAGGTCTCGCTCAGGATGTGCTGGCGCTTGTAGGTGTGGGGTTTGGTGAAGGCTCCGGGATCCTCCATGGTGACCTCCACATCCAAGTGTCCCAGGTCGGGGCGGGTGTAGCGCTCGATCACGTGCAGCTTGTCGGTGTGCGGAGTGCCGCGGCCGTTCAGCCAGGTCTGGTCATTGAACCCGATGGTGTCGATGACCAGCGTGTCGCCTTCCCACTTGGCGATCGAGTCGCCCATCCAGGTGGGTTCCAGGTCTTCGCCTTGGGGATGGGCGCGATTGAGGTACGCCAGCCGGTAGGTGTGCAGTGGACCTTCGAGCAAGATGGCCACCACTTTGGGCGACTGAACGATCTGCCACGGATAGGGCGTCATGCGGGGAACACCTGTGGGCAAGCACTTGGCTTCAGGATCGTCTTTGCTTTGAGCGGCGCGGCGCTTGGCTTCGAGTTGTTGCGCCCAGGGTTGCAGTGGCAGGGCAACGCCCATATTGGCGAAGTTGTAGTTGCCGTTCAGCCAGACGCCTGAGAGGTCGGGCTTGCCGTCGGGGGTGCGCGGTGTGGGGCCTACCGGGGGCGGGGGCAGATTTTCGTCACGGACTCCGTTGACGGCGATGACGCCTCCGGGTCCGCCGAGGTCTTTCGCTGGAGCAGCGGCCTTTGCTTTTGATGCCACGGCCTTCGCCTTCGCTTTCGTTTGGGCACCGGAGTGCACGGGGATGAGCAGGAGCGTCGCCGCCAGGAGGGAACTTAGCCAGTACAGTTTCATGGGATGCTCCGATCTACTTTGCAGGACCGTAGTCGCCACCGGACGATCCTGCGAACACCGTCTTGCCTGCTGCGGTGGTGAAGAGGCGCGCGTTGGCATGAATGGAGCCATCGGCCAGCGGTCGCGTGTCCTTGGCGAGATAGCCGTCCACCGTGACGCCGTCGCCTTCTTTCAGCGTCGACCGCTTCCAGCCACGCCGTAGCAGAGCGTTCGGACTGCTGGTCTCAAACGCGTAGGTAACCGCCTTGCCCTTAGCATTCTTGGTGGTGACGTAGATGTAGGCGTGGGGATTGACCCAGGCGACTTTCGAGACCACGCCTTGGATGGACACAGGTTTATCGCCGTCGTATTCCGCCGCAAAGGAATGGTGCGCTGCTACCGGGCAGGAACCGGTGACCAATGCGACAACAAAACCGCTGGTCAGCACTAGTCCCCGCTGCAATCGTTGTTTAGGTGACATATTCCGCTCCACTCATTTGAAAGCATGTTTCGCTACGCTCATTTGAAAGCATGTTTCGCTACGCTCATTTGAAAGCATGTTTCGCTACGCTCATTTGAAAACATGTTTCGCTACGCTCAGCCGCAAGACAGGGTACCGCGCCCAGGCTATGGAGTCAAAGCTTCTTGTCACCCCAGTTCGCTATCATAGTCGCTTATGATGATTCGCGTTCCTAACGCCGCGGGCAGCGAGATGTCCGCTTATATGGCACTGCCGAAGGCACCGAAAGGGGCCGGTGTTGTTGTGATCCAGGAGATTTTCGGGGTCACGGAGAGCATGAAGAAGATTTGCGATTTTCTGGCGTCGCGGCAGTTCACGGCAATTTGCCCGGATCTTTATTGGAACGTGGAGCCGGACGCAAACATCACAGAGAGTGACGTGGAGAAAGCCCGCGGGTTGCGCATGAAGATGGACGATGCGGCGGTGGTTCGGGACATCGGCGCGGCGGTTTCGTTTTTGCGGAAGCATCCGGCGTGTACGGGCAATGTGGGCGTGGTGGGTTACTGCTGGGGTGGAATGTTGTCCTTCCTCACGGCGGCGGGCGAGGCTCCGGACGCGGCAGTGTCTTACTATGGCGTGGGAATTGAGAAGCACCTGGACAAAGTTCCGATGCTTGCCTGCCCGTTGCTGCTGCATTATGGCGGGCAGGACGCGTATGCTCCGGCGGAGGCCGTGGCGCAAGTGACGGGCGCGTTGAAGGGCAAGGATGCGAAGATTTTTGAGTATCCGGAAGCTGGGCACGCGTTCGCGCGGCCGGGCGGGGCGCACTATCACCACCGGTCAGCCGATGTGGCGGATATGCGCACGCTGTCGTTCCTGGTGGAGACGTTGATCGGCAAGAGGAGGGCGTAGAAGATGAGTCGATGGATGGTAGTGCTGGCGGCGTTCGTGGCGATGCTACTGCCTTCCGCTGTGGCGCAGCAAAAGGGCAAGCAGTTCACGCTGAAGGGCAAGGTCACTGATGTGGGCAAGGATGTGCTCACGGTGGACCACGGCAACGTGGAAGGCTACATGGGCGCGATGACGATGCCGTATAAGGTGGACAAGGTCGACATTCTGAAGGCGATCAAGACGGGCGATCAGATTGAAGCGACTGTCTACGCGGACGACTACACGCTGTACAACATCAAAGTAGTCCCGGCGGCGAAGGCGAAGGCGAAGTAATTTTCGGCACAGAACTCCGTCTGAGAGTTATGAGACTTTTTCAAACCACTGCTGTACTGCTGGCCGTTGGAAGTTCCGTTTGGGGCGCGGCGGACCCTCAGTTGCTGGGGCTGCTGATGCCCGACGCAAAGATCGTCGCGGGGGTGCAACTGGGGCAAGCGAAGGCGTCGGCGTTTGGGCAGTTCGTGCTGTCCCAGGCGGGTCCGATGGCGGAGCTGGACAAGCTTAAGGCCGCGACGGGTTTTGATCCGCGTACGGACTTGACCGAAATGGTGGCGGGTTCGACGGGGCCGGGCGCAGGACTGGTGGCGGGGCATGGCTCATTCCAAGTCGGCCAGTTGGCGGCGTTGGCGTCTAGGACCGGCGCGGTGACGGAGAACTACCGGGGCATCACGCTGATGGGCGGGACGGGTGCTGAGAGGGTGGCGTTTCTGGATGGGACCACGGTGGTGATCGGCGACGGAGCTTCGGTGAAGGCGGCGGTGGACCGGTGGATCGGCGGGCGCGCCACGGGGGCGCTGACGGCAAGGGCTGTCGAAATCAGCGCCACTTCGCAGGCGTGGGCGGTGGCGGCCGGATTGAGCGAACTGCAGGGGAAGCCCGCTGCCAATGCTCCGCCCGAGGCGCAGATGATGCAGAACGTGCTGGGGAAGATTGGTCAGGTTTCGGGCGGCTTGAACTTCGGGGGCACGATCACGATGCACGGGCAGGCGCAGACGGGTTCGGCGCAGGACGCGCAGGCTCTGGCGGATGTGTTGCGGTTACTGATCACGATGGCGGCTCCGCAGGCTCCCCTGCCGGTGATGCCGGAAGTCAGCGCCAGCGCGAACAACGTGAACTTCACGCTCCAGCTTACGGAGCAGATGGCGGAACAATTGTTCCAACCGAAGGGCGCTGTGCGCGGTGCACGGCGGCAGTAGCCGTTACTGCGATTGAGTCAGGCGGCTCTCCAGAATCTTCTGTGTGCGTTCCAACTGCTGAATGCGTTCGGTGAGAGCTGCGTTCTGGCCTTTTAGGCGGTCGACCTCGGCTTGCAACGCGGTGCGCTGAGATTCGAGGAGTTGCGAATCCGCGGCTGACGGCGGGGCAACGGGGGCGCGGCCGAGAAAACGGGACGATTCGGCAAGCGCCCCTCCGGTGCCATCGACTTCCATGCGGACCTCCACATCGCCGCCTTTGCGGGTGTAGAGATAGTGGCCGTCTGAGAGCTGGCCTCGGGTCAGCGCGACGCGTTCCACGGCGGTTCCGTCGGTGATGTTGAGCTGGCCCTTGGTGGCGCGGACAATGGTCTTGGAAGTATTGCTCCACTGAATCTGCAACTGGCCCTGCGCTTCGGTCATCACGAGGCCCAGGGATTCGGGCGGGGCCGCGGGCACAAAGAAACGCAGCGCGAAGAAGGAGGCCACGGCGAGCACGGCCAATCCGCCCACCAGCCAGGGCCAGACCTTGCGTTCAGGCATGGGCTTGGGAAGATACTGCGATCCTTCGAACACGGTCAAGGGGACGGAGGAGCGAGGCGGCTCTATGGGAGCCAACGGCGTGGGCAGAGGGGGCAGCGAGCGGAATCCGGCGCGGGATTCGCCGCGTTCGGCGCGCGAGGGAGCGTCGATGACTCCGGTGAGCCGGTCCGGGAAGCTGAATTCCTTGTGGCCCTGAGCGGTGCGAACGGTTCCGTCCGGTTCCCAGGGGAAGAAGGCGGCGCGCATGGCGCTTCCGCGTCCGGGGCGGATGACCATGGTGACTTGCCAGGGATCGCGGAAATAGGTGGAGAAGATTTCGAGGTCACCCTGGGTCATGGCGAGTTCGCCGCGGGTGTGGGAGACGAACCAGCCTAAGCGGACCAGGCCTTGAAGATGCGGGTCCTGAGCGTCGTCGGCGAGCTGGGTTTCAAACTGTGTGCGGTCATCAGCGGAGAGGGCGAAGGAAGGACCGCCTGCGTGGTCGCAGGGGATGGAGCGCACGGCCTGGATGCGGATTTTCCCTCCGTCGCGGGTTCCATAAAGGACGCCGCCGACTTCGATTCCGCCGCGCGAGAAACGCAGCAGCCCTTGAGAGACCTGGTGGCGCATTTCCTCGATCACCACGAGTGAATACTCGACGGAGACGGAGGCGTCGTCTACTCCCCAGGATTCAAAGGCTGCTTCGCTCATAGGAGTTTAGGCGGAGGCGGCGCGGGCCGCGGCGATGGCGGCATCGTAGTTGGGATGCTCGCTGACTTCCTTGACGTATTCGACGTAGCGGATGACGTTGTTCTTGTCCACCACGAAAATGGCGCGGCTGAGAACACGCAGTTCCTTGATGAGTGTGCCGAAGGCCTGGCCGAAGCTGGCGTCGCGGTGATCGGAGAGCATCTTGACGTGATCCACGCCGAAGGCTCCGCACCAGCGCTTCTGGGCAAAGGGCAGGTCCATGCTGACGGTGTAGATGGTGACGTCACCCATCTTGCCGGCTTCGTCGTTAAAGCGCTTGGTCTGCATGTCACAGACGGGGGTATCAAGGGACGGCACTACGCTGAACACACGCACGCCGTTACCGGTGTCGGCAAGCGTGACGGCCTTGAGTCCGTTGTCGAGCGAGGTGAAGTCGGGTGCTTTGTCGCCGGCTTTCAGTTCCGGTCCGAGCAACGTAAAGGGGTTGCCCATCAATGTAGTGGCTGCAGTTCGTTCCATGGGTACTATTGTAGACGTTTCTTCAACTCGGCGGCGGTGAAAACCGGCAGTTGGCAGGCGAAGTTTTCACAAACGTAGACGCCGGGTTGCGTGTAAGAGGCAGCATCAGGCGTGTGTTCGGCGCGCATGACGATGGCGTTGGGCAGGAAGCGGGAGCGGATCACGCGCAGCATTTCGGGCGCGGGCTCGCCGGCCAGAACGATTTCCATAGGCTTGCCTGCGGCGAACATCTGCGCAACCAGCATCTGCGGAAGTCCGGGGCCTCCGGTGCGGAGTTTGCCGGCGAAGGCGTTGAGGGCGCGTTCGGCGGACTGGCGGAATTCATCGCGATTGCGGAGGCGGGCTAGTCGAAGAAGGGCCAAGACCAGAACGGAGTTCGCAGAGGGCTCGGCACCATCGTAGTCGTCTTTGAGACGGAGCACCAAGTCGCTTTGGCCTTCGGGGGTGGAGAAGAAGCCACCGGCGGGATCTTCGAAGCGGGCGATGGCTAGTGTGGCGAGTTGTTCGGCCCAGACGAGGTGTGCGGGCTCGAAGGTGGCCTCGTAGAGATCGGTGAGTCCGGCGGCGAGGCAGGCGTAGTCGTCAAGGAAAGCGGGGATGGCGGAGTCGCCGTCGCGGTAGCGGCGCAGGAGCGTACCGTCGCGCCAGAGTTTCGCGCGCAGGAACATGGCGGCTCGGGTGGCAGCTTCGGCGTAGCGCGCCTCGTCGAGGACTTGTGCTGCTTTGGCGAAGGCTCCGATCATCATGCCGTTCCAGCCGGCTAGAACTTTGTCGTCCAGGTGGGGACGGGGGCGTTTCCCGCGGATGGCTAGGAGCTTGGCGACGGATTCGGGCTTCACCGGCGCGTCTTGAGCAAGGTAGAGAATGTTGCGGCCCCCGAATTCGCCGTGGGGGTCTTCCTGGACGTTGCCGTTGGGGGCGACGCCGTAGCGCTTTTCAAATGCGGCAGTCTCTTCGGGCCCGAGTGCGTCGAGGAGTTCCTGGTGGGTCCAGATGTAGAATGCGCCTTCGCTCTTGTGATGCGGCTGGGCAGGGTCGGCGGCGCTGTCGGCGTCTTCGGCGGAGTAGAAGCCGCCTTCGGGATGGGTGAGGTCGCGCAGGACGTAATCGAGGATGGCGCGGGCTGTTTCGGCGAAGGGCACTTCGCGGGTGAGCTGATAGGCTTCGAGGTAGGAGACGGCGAGCTGCGCCTGATCGTAGAGCATCTTCTCGAAGTGCGGGACGAACCAGCGCTCATCGACCGAGTAGCGATGGAAGCCGCCACCCAACTGGTCGTTCATGCCGCCCTTGGACATTTCTTCCAACGTCTTGAAGACCATGGGCTGGGCTTCGTCGTTATCGGGGTAGCGCAGCAGGAAGTTGAGCACGCTGGGCCGGGGGAATTTTGGGGCGTTGCCGAAGCCGCCCAGGCGCGGATCGAAGGTGCGGCGGTAGTAGTTGAAGGTGGCGTCGAGGCCTTCCTGGGGGTCGCCGCCGGCTTCGTCGTTCCCTGCCCTGCCGAGGCCGCGCAGCTGCTCGATGACCTGCGCGCCAGAGCGTTCGATTTTTTCGCGCTCGGTTTTCCAGGCGTTGGCCAGGTGTTCCAGCAGAGCCTTGAAGCCGGGCCGGCCGTAGCGGTTATCGGGCGGGAAGTAGGTGCCGCCGAAGAAGGGCTTGGCGTCGGGGGTGAGCCATACCGACATGGGCCATCCGCCGCTGCCGGTGGCGGATTGGACGAAGAGCATGTAGACGCGGTCCAGGTCAGGGCGCTCTTCGCGGTCGAGCTTGATGCTGACGAAGTGGCGGTTCAGGAGTTCGGCGACGGAGTCGTTTTCGAAGGATTCGCGCTCCATGACGTGGCACCAGTGGCAGGTGGAGTAGCCGATGGAAAGGAAGATGGGCTTGTCTTCCGAGCGGGCTTTGGCGAAGGCTTCATCGCTCCATGGAAACCAATCCACGGGATTGTGGGCGTGTTGCAGCAGATAGGGGCTTTTTTCCCCAGCGAGGCGGTTGGTGGGCACTATCCCAGGGTAGCGCGATGGTCACTTCGTGTAGTGCGCCGCTGATTCTAAACGGTGAGAATTCGACGGGGCAAAAAGGGTACGGCACGAAATTCGCAAAAGCGGCGAAATTCGAGCCAGTCCCCTTTTTGCGCAGCAGACTGTTCATGCTACAGCGTAACGGGGTCGAGCTTATAGCCGTAGTGGGCGATGCCTTTGCACACGATTTCCGAGGAGTGGCCGTGGGCTTGGAAGACGCCGCGGACCAGTTCGCAGACATCTTCGTGGCCGCGTTCGTGAAAGACGAGGATGGAGGGTCCGGCGCCGCTGAGGGCGCAGCCGAGCAGGCCGGGGGCTCGCAGCTTGGTGATTTCTTCGAGGCCCGGGACCAGCGGGAAGCGGTATGGCTGGTGCATGCGGTCTTCAAGCGCGGTCGGGAATGCGCTGGTGACGCCGGTGGCCAGGGCGACGATGAGCAGGGCGCTGCGTTGCACGTTGAAGACGGCGTCGGCTCTGGAGTAGGTGGTCGGCAGAACTTGGCGGGCCTTCGAAGTGGATAGGACGTAATCAGGCACCACCACCGCAACTCCGTAGTGCGGGTTCAGATCGAGCCGCACCGCGCGCGCCTTGCCTTCCGAATCGATGGCGCTGGCGACGATGGCTCCCAGGACGCAGGCGGCGACATTGTCGGGGTGGCCTTCAATGCGGGCTGCTTCGTCGAGCACGCGGTGCTGATCCCAGTTGAGTTTGAGCACTTCGCTGGCGATGACGACGCCGGCGGTGAGGGCTGCGGCGCTGGAGCCGAGTCCTTTGCCGATGGGGATGTCGTTGGCGATCTCCAGTTCGATGGGCGGCATTGTGAGGCCCGCGTCGGCGGCTACGCGCAGGGCGGTCTGCCAGATCAGGTTGTCGGGGCCGGTGGAGATGGTGTGCGCATCGCGTCCGCTGACGCGGATGTTGAGGGCGGGGGCCACGCGGAAGCGGCATTCGAGGTAGATATCGAGGCCGAGGCCGAGGGCATCAAAGCCGGGTCCCAGGTTCGCGCTGGAGGCCGGAACACGAACCCGGCTGGATGTTTCTAGCATGAATTCTTATTCTTGCATGACCAACGGCCACTTCTCACGTCCAAAAGGGATAGAATGCCAGAAGCACGGGTTGCGGCACCGGACCCGGCGGAGCGGGTAAAATACAAATTATGGAAGCAAGTACGACAGCAAGCCCGATGCCCCACTCGATGGAGCTCCCGGCGTGGAAGAGTTTGGCCAGCCATACGGGAGCGATTTTCATTGCCGGGGTGTTTCTGCTGGCAGGGATTTACAAGGCCGTGGACCCGTACAAGTTCGCGGCGCTGGCGGACAACCTGCTTGTGCCTTACGCGCTCACGCTTCCGTTGGCGTTGCTGCTGGCGGTTCTGGAGACCACATCAGGGATTCTCATTCTGATTCCGCGGTTCCGGCAGTGGGGAGCCATTTTGGCGGGCGTATTGTTGCTTGGGTTCATGGGTTACGTGGGTTGGAACTATGTGGCGCTGCAAGGCCGGGACTGTAGCTGTTTTCCGGAACTGACGCTGCCCTTCGGATTGTCGATTGATTTGCGGCGCAAGGTGGGCCCAGGGTTCTTTTACGGAGACGCTGTATTTTTGGCGGCAGCAGCCATCGCGGGATTGTGGGCAAAGGTGTCCCGCGGGCTTAGAAATGCCGCTGTGATCGCTGGAGCTGTGGCGGTATTCGTCGGCGTCAGTTTCGGCGTGGCGTACGCGGGCCGTACCGGCCTCCAAGCACCGGACTCCATCACGGTTGACGGAAAGGTTACGAGCCTGCAGGAAGGGCGCGTCATTTTGTTCTTCTTCGATCCGCAATGTGGCACCTGCTTCGCCGTTGGGCAGAGTATGGCTCCGCTGAAATTCCGCAGCGATATCAAGTTCGTGGCCGTGCCGACGCGGGTTCCCGAAGGTGCCCCGAGCTACATGAATGACAGTAAGCTGATGAAGCCCATTTCTCCCGATGTGGCCAAGCTGCGCGAAGTCTTCAAGTTCGACTACCCGCCGGTGCTGGTGCTGCTGGATCGCGGGCGCCAAGTAGGCGGCATCACGATCTCCGAGTTCGACGAAGTGAATCCTGAGCACCACATCAAGCTGCTGCAGGATATGGGCGTGCTGGAGTAGTGTCGCTGTGGAAGCTTTTCGGATTTGATTCCGAGCCCGCGCGCGGGGCTTCGGCGGAGACCGACACGGTGCGCAAAGTGGTAGAGGCGCTGGACCATTTGGAAGAAGGCCGGGCACGCTATGTGGCGAGCTTCGGCTACATCCTGGGCCGTATCGCGCATGCCGACCTCAAGATCAGCGCGGAAGAAACGGCGGCGATGGAGCGCATTGTGCGCGAACACACGCAACTGCCGGAAGCGGCGGCGGTCATCGTCACGCAGATCGCAAAGACACGCGCGCAGCTTTTTGGGGGCACGGAGAACTTCCTGGTAACGCGCGAGTTTGACCGTATGGCGGCGCGGGAGCAGAAACTGGCGCTGCTCGATTGCCTGTTCGCCGTGGCGGCGGCGGAGGGGCACATTTCCGTCACCGAAGACAACGAAATCAAACAGGTTTCGCAGGAGATTCATCTGGATCATCCGGACTTCATTGCGGTGCGGTCGCGGTGGAAAGATCAGCTGAGTATTTTCCAGTCCTAAGGGGAATGGGGGGGGGATCACACCGCAAAAGGGGGCTTGACAAGAAATGCGGCTTGCCTAAAATAGGGTGTACAGCCGCCTATGCCCGATTGCGAACACACGAAGACCGAGTTCTTGATGCGGCGCGACGGGGTCGACTACATGCGCTGTCTGGCCTGCGATCAGGTCTTTGAAGCGGACGACCTGCCGGCGGTTTCCGAAGACGACGAAGAGGCCGAAGAACTCCGTCTGCAACACCGCCACCGCAAGGCTTCGTGATCCGGCTGGCTCATGCGATCCTTGCTCGTGCGATCCTGGAAGGAAGCACGCTTCCCAACGAATGCAATCGAATTCAGGCACAAGACCGCTGCGCATTGTCTCCATTGGCGGCGGAAACGGTTTGGCCTCGCTGCTACGCGGGTTGAAGCGGTATGCGCGGGCGGCGCAGGGCGGACTGGAAGTCACGGCAATCGTGACGGTGACCGATGACGGCGGCAGTTCGGGGCGGCTGCGGCGGGATTTCGCGGTGCTGCCACCGGGTGACATCCGCAACTGCATGGTGGCGTTGAGCCAGGACGAAACGCTGCTAGCGAAACTTTTCAACTACCGGTTCGCAGGCGGGCGCGGGTTGAAGGGCCACAGTTTCGGCAATCTCTTTTTGACGGCGATGACGCACCTGACGGGCGATTTCGCGCAGGCAGTCAAGCTCTCCGTCGAGGTGCTGGCAGTGGCGGGCCGCATCTACCCATCCACGGCGGCGAACGTCGGGTTGGAGGCGACGTTGGCCGACGGGCACGTAATCGTGGGTGAATCGCGCATTGGCCGGAGTAAGAAACCCATCGAGCGGATTCATTTGGTCCCGCGGCAGGTGAAGCCGTTGAAGGAAGCACTAGCGACGATTGCGGAGGCGGACCTGATCACGCTGGGGCCGGGATCGCTGTTTACCAGCGTGATTCCGAACCTGCTGGTGGAAGGGATTCCACGGGCGATTGCGAGTTCGCCGGCGACGAAGGTCTACTTCGCGAACCTGATGACGCAGCCTGGGGAGACGCTAGGGTATACGGCATCCGGGCATTTGGAGGCCATCCTGAAACATTGCGGGAAGCATCGGCGGGGAATGGTCGATGTATGCGTGGTGAACAGCGGCGTGTTGGGCTCGGGCGCGGTGCGCGCGTATGGGGCCAAGGCCGCGCAGCCGGTGGTGGCGGACCACGCTGCTTTGGAGGGCTTGGGCGTGCGGGTGATCAACGAAAATCTGGTGCGCATGGCCGGGCAACGGCAGCAAACCAAGATCCGGCACGACGCCGGGGCCATCGGGGCCATCACTGTCGAACTAGCGCGCGAACACCGATCTACAGAGAACAGACCATGAATACGACCGTTGTCATTCTAGCCGCGGGGCTGGGCACCCGCATGCGTTCGAAACAAGCCAAGGTGCTGCACCGCGCTGGGGGACGCGCGTTGGTGGAGCATGTGGTGCGGTCGGCCGGCGCGGTGGCCGAGCCGGGACGCATCTTTGTTGTCACCGGACATCAGGCTGAGGCTGTGGAGCAGACGCTTGCGCCTGCGGGCGTCGGCTTCGTGCGCCAGACGGAGCAGAAGGGGACGGGGCACGCTCTGGCGCAGTGTGCTGGGCAAGCCGCCGGGCTGGACGGGTTGTTGATGGTGCTCGTGGGCGATGCTCCGCTGCTGACGCAGGAGACGCTGGTGCGGCTGCGCGATCAGCAGGCAGGTTCCGGCGCTGCGGGCACGCTGATTTCGACTACGGTTCCAGACCCCGCGGGATATGGGCGCGTGATTACGGACGCCAACGGCGATGTGCTGGAGATCGTGGAGCATAAGTCCTGCACGCCGGAGCAGCTGAAGATCAACGTGATCAACTCCGGGATTTATTGCCTACGGGCGGACCTGGTGTGGAAGAATCTCAGCCTGATTCAGCCCAATCCCGGGTCGGGCGAATACTACCTCACGGACATTTTTGAAATCCTGCGCAAGCAGGGCCACCGGTTGGGAGCGATGCACCTGTTGGACCCAAATGAGTTACTGGGGATCAATACGCGCATCGAGTTGGCCCAGGCGGATACGATCCTCCGCGCCCGCAAGCGCCGCGCGCTGATGTTGTCCGGCGTGACGATGGAGCAGCCGGAATCGATCACCATCGATATGGATGTGGAGGTGGGACAGGACACGGTGATTGAACCGCAGGCGCGGCTGCTGGGCGCCACGAAGATCGGCGAAGGGTGCCGCATCGGCGCGGGGGCGATCCTGGACAACATGACGGTGGAGAGTGGCGCGCAGATTCATCCTTACTCGGTTGCAACGCAGTCTTATGTTGCGGCGCGGGCGCAGGTGGGGCCGTTCGCGCGGCTGCGGCCGAACACGCGTATAGAAGAAGGCGCCGAAGTGGGCAACTTTGCTGAGCTGAAGAATACGCGGCTGGGACCGGGCGCGAAGAGCCACCACGTTTCCTACCTGGGCGATGCGGACATCGGAGCCAAGACGAACATCGGCGCGGGCACCATCATCTGCAACTATGACGGCGCGAAGAAGCACCGCACCACTATTGGAGACGGCGTCTTCATCGGCAGCAATTCCACGTTGGTTGCACCGGTTGAGATCGGCGCGGAGAGTTACGTGGCGGCAGGCAGCGTGATTACGGATGGGGTTCCCAAGGACGCGCTGGCTCTGGGACGCGCTCGGCAGACGGTAAAGCCGGAGTGGGCCGCCAAGCGGCGGCAGAAGAAGTAGCATGTTTCCGTACCGCGACGAAAACGAAACCGTCCGAACCCCCTACGTCACCTTTGCGCTCATCGGACTGTGCGTGCTGGCGTGGGTGCTGGTGCAGGGCGCGGGCTCGGCGCAAGCGGTGGCGGAGTCGGTGTGCAATTACGGCTTGATCGCGGGCGAACTCACGGGCGGCGCGGCTGCCGGGTCCGGCATTCCGATGGGCGGCAGCACGTACTGCGCCGTGGACAACGGTCCTGAGTATCTGAGCATCTTCACCAGCATGTTTCTGCATGGCGGATGGATGCATCTGATCGGCAACTTGTGGTTCCTGTGGATCTTCGGGAACAACGTGGAGGATGCCATGACCCGGCCTCGCTTCGTGGCGTTCTATCTATTGAGCGGAATCGCGGCGGCACTGCTACAGGTATTGAGCAACCCCGCGTCGCCAGTGCCGATGATCGGTGCATCCGGTGCCATCAGCGGCGTGATGGGCGGCTATCTTGTGCTCTATCCCAGGGTCAACGTTTACGTGTTCATCTACCTGGGATACTTCTCCACTACAGCGGCGTGGCCTGCCTGGGCGATGCTGCTCTACTGGGCTGCGCTGCAATTGCTCGGCGGCTTCGGCGCGGGCGAAGGCGGCGTGGCGTTTTGGGCGCACGTGGGAGGCTTCATCGGCGGAGTGGCGCTGGTCAAGCTGTTCACCCGCCGCGACCATCTTCTGCAACACAGCGCGGCTCACTGGCATCCTTAGCTTCACTTGGCCAGAAGCGTAAAACGCCCGTCGCGCTCTAACTTGTATTTGCGTCCCCGCCAGATAATTGTGTTGCCGAAGAATCCGGCGATCCAGAAACAAAAAACTGCTACGTCTTCGAGCGGCAGCAGAAACCAATTGAGCCGCGCCTGCAGCACTCCCCAGGAGACAACACGAGCCGCCAGCGCGCGCACCGCCAACACGAACAGCAGCACCGGCCACAACGCAGGGTTCCACAACACGCACAGCCCCGCTAGCGCGAACGGCATGGTGAACAACTGTCCGGCATAACCAGCGGGCCGCGAACGCCGCGTGCTGCGCGCCCAACGCAGGCGATGGGCGGCGTTGTGCTGGAAATCCGCAGCGCCGATGTGGTGTTCGATGACATAGGAGGAGAGCATCACACTATGGCCTGCGTCGGCGGCGAACTTGCCCAGCACGAAGTCTTCCGCAAGGTAGTCCTTGATGCGGTCGAAGCCTCCGATTTCGCGAATCACCCGACGCCGGGCCACGATGGTGGGACCGACGGCGAAGCGCATCCCTTCGAGCATGCGCGCCACCAGGATGCCGCTGTGAAAGTCAGTGTTCATGCCGATGGCTTCGAGGCGCGACCAGAAGCTGGGGCCCGCTACAGCACGGTAGGGACACGTGGCCACGCCCATGGCGGGATCTTGAAACTCCGCCGCAACGGTCTTGAGCATCGAAGGCGTCACGCGGATGTCGCTATCACTCATCACAAGCAAATCGTGCGCCGCGACGGCCAGCATCTTGTCGAGGCTGTAGACCTTGGCGTTGGCGTAGGGCGGCTCGCCGGTGATGATGACGCGGGAGGGAATATTCGGGAACTGGGCCTGCAGCTTGCGCGCGACGGCAATGGCAGGATCGGACTCCTCGCGCGCGGCGAAGAGGAGTTCGAACTCCGGGTAGTCCTGCTCGAAGAAGGTTCGGAGATTGGATTCCAGGCCGAGGTCGAGGCCGGCAAGCGGTTTCAGGACGCTGATGGGTTCGGGGCGGATGAGCTTGGGTGGCTCGACGGCCAGGTATTGGAACGCGGCCACGATGGCCAGCACGGAGTACACCACGGCCCCGGCCACCAGAGTGAGCAACAAATATGTGACGACGATGGAAAGAGACAGCAAAGCTCTCAGTATAATAGGTCGATGCCAGAAAAAAAGGCGGAAGCGAAGCCGCCGACTTTTGAAGAAGGACTGCAACAGCTGGAAACCATCGTCAAGGAGATGGAGGGCGGCGAGTTGCCGCTGGAGCGGGCGCTCGATTTGTTTGAGCGCGGCATGAAGCTGAGCGAAGCCTGCCGCAAGCAGTTGGAAGAAGCCGAGACACGCGTCGAAATCCTGACGCGCCGGGCCGGGGAAATGCAGCCGCAGCCCTTTGAGGACCCCTCGCGGTGAACCTAGGCGACTATATCGCGTTCCAGCAGAAACGCGTGGACGCGGCACTGGGTCGCTGGGTGCCGGAGGAAGCGCAGGACCCTTCGCTGATTCACAAGGCGATGCGTTACAGCCTGTTCGCGGGAGGCAAGCGGGTGCGCCCGTTGCTGGCAATTGCGGCGGCGGAGGCGGTGAGCGAATCGACGGACAGCGTGGAGAATGCCGCTTGCGCGCTGGAGCTGATCCATACCTACTCACTGATCCACGATGATCTACCCGCGCTGGATAACGACGATCTGCGGCGCGGCCGCCCCACATGCCACAAGGTGTTCGGGGATGCCATGGCGATCCTGGCTGGGGACGCGCTGTTGACACTGGCGTTTGAGGTGCTGGCGAAACTGCACGGCGTGGACGCGCAGCGGCGCATTCAACTGGTGGCCGAACTCGCCACGGCGTCGGGCACGGTGGGCGGCATGATCGGCGGGCAAGTGAACGATATTCAGGGCGAAGGGCAGCCTCCAACGGCGGCGCTGCTCGATTCCATTCACCGCGCCAAAACCGGCGCGCTGCTGCGGGCTAGCGTTCGCATGGGAGCTATTTACGCTGGCGCGGGTGAGGCGAAGCTCGCGGCCCTTACCGACTTCGGTGAACACGTCGGGCTGGCGTTTCAGATTGTGGACGACGTACTCGACGTGGAGCAATCGTCGGAAGCGCTGGGCAAGACGGCCGGCAAGGATGCGCAGCAACAGAAGATCACGTTCCCGGCGGTGTATGGGCTTGAGACTTCGCGCGCTATGGCTGAGCAGGAACGCTCCGCCGCGCACGCTGCGCTGGCGGACTTCGGCGAGCGGGCTGACCGCTTGAAGCAACTGGCCGATCTCATCATCCAACGGACGGCATGAAGAAGCGCATCGATCAACTGCTGGTCGAGCGCGGGTTGGTTGAATCCCGCGTGCGGGCACAGGCGCTGATCATCGCGGGGGACGTGCTGATCGACGGCCAGAAGGCAGATAAGCCGGGGCGCAGCGTCGCGGACGACTGCCGGTTGGAGCTACTGGCCAAGCTCCCCTACGTGAGCCGCGGCGGCTTCAAACTTGCGGGAGCGCTGGATCATTTTCAGATCGACGTGACGGGCTGGACGTGCATCGACGTGGGCAGTTCCACGGGCGGATTCACGGATTGCCTGCTGCAACGCGGTGCCGCGCGCATCTGTGCGATCGACGTCGGCAAAGGCCAGCTGGATTGGCGGCTACGCAACGATCCGCGGGTGGAGGTCCGCGAGGGCGTCAACGCGCGTTATCTCTTGCCCGCCGATTTCCCGGAACGTTTCCACTTTGCGGTGTGCGACGCCAGCTTCATCTCCGTAACACTGCTGATTCCGGCGTTCGCTCCTCTGCTACGCGAAGATGGCACAATGGTGATCTTGGTGAAACCGCAATTCGAAGTGGGCAAAGGCGAGGTTGGCAAAGGCGGCATTGTGCGGGACCCCGGGCTGCACCAGGCTGCATGCGACCGCGTGCGCGGGTGTGTGGAACAGCTCGGCTTCAGCGCGGAGATTATCGATAGCCCGATTCTGGGGGCGGAAGGAAACAAGGAGTTCTTGCTCTATGCCCAGCGCACCCATTAAGACCGTCGGCCTGATTGCCAAGCCACGCGCGGACCGCGCCGTCACCCTGGTGCCGGAATTAACGGCATGGCTGCGGCAACGCGGCATTCAAGTGGTACTGGACGAAGAGGCTGGGATCTACGCGGGCGCGCCCGGCCAAACGCGCGAGGCTGTGGCGGGTGCCGCGGAACTACTGATCGTGCTGGGTGGGGATGGAACGCTGCTGAGCGCGGCGCGCGCGTCCATCGGGCGCGACATTCCGTTGTTCGCGGTGAACCTGGGCGGCCTGGGATTCCTGACCGCCATCAAGGCCGACGACATTTACAATCAGCTGGAACACGTGCTGAGCGGCGACTATCAGGTGTTGCACCGCCGGATGCTGCACACCGAGCTGTGGCGGGGCGATGAAATTGTCGCGGCGCATGAGGCGCTCAATGACGTAGTGCTGACCAAGTCCGACATCGCGCGCATGATCGACCTGGAGATCTACGTGGATCGTCACTTCGTGTGCGTGTACAAAGCGGACGGGCTGATCGTCTCTACGCCGACCGGCTCCACGGCGTATTCGCTTTCGGCCGGAGGGCCCATCATGACGCCGACGGTGGCAGCGTTGGCGATCACACCCATCTGCCCGCACATGTTGACCAACCGGCCTGTCATCGTGACGGACGAAAGTGAAATTCAAGTGGCCGTGCGCGGCGCGGGCGCGACGCACCTCACCATCGACGGCCAGGTGAGCGAAAATCTGGAGCCGGGGGATCGCGTGGTGTGCCGCAGATCGGCGCACTCCATCAGCCTGGTGCATCCGCCCGGAACGGCGTTCTTTGACGTGTTGCGCGAGAAGCTCAAGTGGGGCGACCGGTGACCACAGCAATCCTGATCGCGGTTGCCGCCGGGGCAGTCTTTGGAGCGGTGGCGCCCGAATGGGGCGCAAACCTGGCGATCTTCGGCGACATTTTTCTGCGTTTGATTCAGTCCGTAGTTGCGCCGCTGATGTTCTCGAGCCTGGTGGTGGGCGTCGCGCGTGCGGGCAGCGGCAAGACGATGGGGCGCGTGGGCGGCAAGGCGCTGCTGCTGTTTCAGGTTACGGCTACGTTGTCCTTGGTCTTCGGCATCGCGGGTGCCGTGCTGCTGCGGCCGGGAGCGGGAATCACGCTGGCCGGCGACGCTGCCGCGATTCCGCAGAACACCACCAAGATTCATGACATCCTGCTGAGCCCGTTCCCGTCCAGCATTGTGGATTCGCTTGCGCGCGGCGACATCTTGCAGATCGTGGTGTTCGCATTGCTGTTCGGATTCGCCTGCGCGAGCATCGGCGAACGCGCCGAGCCGGCAGTGCGCTTTTGCGAATCGGTAAGTGACGTCATGTTCCGCTACACGGACTATGTAATGTACGCCGCGCCCATCGGCATCTTCGGAGCGATGGCCGCGGCGATTGGAACCAAGGGATTGGGCGTGCTGCTGAGCCTGGGCAAGCTGGTGTTCGCGGTCTATGGCACGCTGTTGCTGTTCACGCTGATCGTGCTGGGGCCGGTGCTGTGGTACGCGCGTGTGCCGCTGCGCAGGTTCTTTTCACTCATCCGCGAACCCGTCGTCATCGCCTTTACCACCACGTCCAGCAACGTCGGCCTTCCGATGGCACTCGAGAAAATGAATCTGCTGGGAGTGCCTCGGCATATTTGCGCACTGGTATTGCCGTTCAGCATGAGCTTCAACACCACGGGCTCGAACTTGTTCATCGCGCTGGCGGGGGTGTTCTGCGCACAGGCGGCGGGGATTGAGATGACGCTGAACCAGCTCGGCGTGCTGCTGTTGACGTTGCTGCTGACCACCAAGGGGATCGGGGCGGTGCCGCGCGGATCGTTGGTGATCCTGGCTGGCGCGCTGACGCAGTTGGGAATTCCGCTGGAAGGCGTGGCGATGATCCTGGGCGTTGACCAGTTGATGGATATGGCGCGCACGGGCGTCAACATGTTGGGGCATTGCGTGGCGACGGCGGCAGTGGCACGCTGGGAAGGCGTGCACCTGGAGAAGGCCTGAGCGGAATACAATGGTCCCACCATGTCTAGTTTTCTCGATGGCCAACTGAGCCGCCGCCGAGCGCTTGAGATGTTCGGACTGGGCGCTGCCGCCGCGGCTCTGCCCCGCGCGCAAGGGCAGGCTCCCACGTTTGCCAAGGGTGCCGTCATCCGCACGCTGCTCAAGGACTACGCACCGGAAGAACTCGCCGGCCGAGCCACGTTGTTTCACGAACACATGCAGCTGGGAACGGACTTCAACGCCCGGTTCACCGCGGCGGGAGCGGCGGTTCGCGCTGCGAACGGACAGGCACCGGCACCGACGGCTCCCAAAGCCGCACCCAAGGGACCCGCTTTGGCCAAGGGTCCCGATATTATGCGTGACCCCGACTTGATGGCCGCTGAAGTGGCGAAGGTCAAAGATGCCGGGATCGCTTGCATCGTCGACGCCGGCCACGCCGACTCAGGCCGCGACATCAACTTCCTGCGCGCCGTGGCGGTGAAGTCGGGCGTACCGATTGTCGCCAGCGGGGGCTTCTATGCGCAGCCCTGGTATCCGCCGGAAATCTCCACCATGAGCGAGGACCAGATTGTGCAGGCGCTCATCAAGCAAGCCGATGACGACGTGCTGGGCGCGTTCGGCGAAATCGGGTCGTGGGATGAGATGACGCGCGATGAACGCAAAGTGTTCCGCGCCATCGGTCGGGCGCATGTGGCCACCAATCTGCCCATCTTCACGCACACCGGCATTCCCGGCAAAGGCGCCATTGAGCAACTGGACATCCTGGAAGACCAGGGCGTTAAGCCGGAACGCGTGGTGATCGGGCACATGGGCAACTTGGTGGACATCAATCTATACGTCCATAAACAGATTTGCAAGCGCGGCGCGTTCGTTGGATTTGACCGGCAGGGAAACAACGACACACAGCAGGTGCCGATGGTGATGGCACTACTTGAGGCCGGGTTCGCGAAGAACCTGATGTTCTCCTCGGACGCCTCCAGCGGGTATTCAAAGACGGTCACGGTGTTCCTGCCGAAGTTGAAGGCCGCGGGCGCAAGCGATGAAGTGCTGCGCGGGATCATGCAGGACAACCCACGCCGGTTCCTGGCCTTCGTCCCGAAGCGCGGGCGCAAGAAGTAACGCTAGCCCTGTTCTGGCGCGGCCCCCGGCTTTTCGCCGATCAGCAGCAGGGATTGACCCAGCGGCAGATTTACGCCTGACCGCAGCAATTGTGCCTCGATGTGAAGCGGGTAGTACAGGAGTGAATCGAGCCACCCTGGAACCAGTGCGACGCCGCTTGCAGGAGGCTGATTTGTGAGCGGCTCCCACAGCCGGAACTTGCACAACGCAACCGGAAACAGCAGACTGTTGGCGTAGGTGCAGCGGAGCACGCGGATGCCGGTTCGGGACACCACCGCAGTCAACTTCCGGCGGGTGAAGCGTTGGCGCTCCTGGGCGAACATCGAATGGCGGCTGCGTAGGATATCCAGCGCGGAGACACGCAACACGAATAATCCGCCGGGGCGCAGGACGCGGACCAATTCGAGCAATGCCGCCTGTTCCGCGCCGCGCGGAAAGTGCACCAAAACGTCCAGCGAAATCACGGCATCAAACGCGGCGGCGGGAAAGGGTAGATGCGTGACGTCGGCCTGACAGGGCCGCTCCACTCCACCGGCCCGTGCGTAGCGCAGACCTTCGCCGTCCAAGTCCAGCGGGAAGGTGTTCCAACCGTGCTGCGAAGCAAACTGAGCCGACTGATACCCGGTCCCGCAGCCCGCCTCAAGCACGTTGGTGATCTTTCGGCCGGGCAAGAAGGGGCGGAGCAATTCGTCCAAGATGCGCCGTTGTCCCCGGAACCACCACAGGCGCTCTTCGCAGCGGGCGATGTTGGCAAACTCCGCCGGGTTCATCGAAGCACGCTCCGCCCCGGACCCGGAAGCGTTCATGCGTGGGCTGCCATGCGGATGCGGTAGTGGTCGAGCGACTTGACGATACCGGCGGCGAAGGGCGTGGCGGGACTCCATCCGAGTTCCCGTTGAATACGGCTGAAATCGGCCCAGTAGCTGCCTATGTCGATGGATTTCTGCTCGGCTGAAAATTCCCGGTAAACCGGCGCATCCACCCCGGCCAATTCGCTGGCCAGGATGGCGATCTGGCGTAGTTCCAGAGCCTGCGGGCCGCCGATGTTGTAGCTGCGCGACGGAAGTGTTGCAGCGGCTCCCGCGAGGAGGAACGCATCCACCACGTCGTCCACATAGACCGGATCACGAAGCTGGCGTCCGTCCCCAAGAATCTCCAAGCGTTCTCCGAGCGAAAGTTTGCGCAAGAAGGCGGCCAGCACGCCCTGACCCGGCGTGTGGAGAGAAAGATGCGGACCGTACACATTTGTCAGCCGGAGCACGCAGGCATCCAATTGTCCAGAGTTGGACAGCATGTGGTGGTACATGGTAGCCGCATACTTGTGTACGCCGTTGAAATCCACTGGATGGATGGGGTGCGATTCGTCGACGGGTAGGTAGTCGGGAACGCCGTACACCTGCCGGGTACCGGCAAAGACGACCCGGACGCCGGGGTGGTGGTGGGCCAGTCTCTGGAGAAAGCGCAGTTGTGCCACTGTGTTGATGGCCAGGTCCCGTTCGGGCTCCTGTATGGAGGCCATGTGGCTGACCTCACCAGCCAGATTGAAAACAACGTCGGCGTCGCGGAGCAGTGCGGTGGGCAAATCAGGTGCGCCTATGTCGCAGGGAACCACGTGAATGGGGAAAGGCGATCCGTGGAGGTTGGCGGGATTGCCGCCGCAGCCGGGGATGCAGGGATCAATCACGGTCACTTGCGCACCCAGCTCGGCAAGACGCAAAGCGAGATTGCTGCCGATGAAGCCCAGGCCGCCGGTGACCAGCACGTTTTGATTTGAGTACGCTTTCATTGAAAGTAGCTCCGAATAGACTCGGCAACCCGCAGGGCTTCGGTTTGGCGCAGGCCGGGCCACAGCGGGAGCGAGAGGATTTCGCGGCAAGCACGCTCAGCGTGCGGAAGGCTGCCGCGTTTCTGCCGCGCAGCGGCAAATGCGGGGTGAAGGTGCAAGGGGACGGGATAGTGGACGCCGGTTCCGATGCCGGCCCTGGTGAGATGGCGGCGCAGACCGTCGCGGCGTTGGGCGCGGATTACATAGAGGTGGTGAACAGAGTTCTGATCCCGGCGGACCAACGTAACGCCGGGGCAGTCAGCCAGAGCGTTGTCGTAGACAGCAGCAAGCTTTGCGCGGCTGGCATTCCAGCCGGCCAAATGGGGCAAGGCCGCGCGCAGATAGCAGGCTTGGATTTCGTCGAGGCGTGCATTTACGCCGGGGGTGAGGGCAATCTGCCCCACGCGTCCGCCATCGCGCATCCTACGCAGGCGTTGGGCCGGCCGTGAACGGCTGGTGGCGACGGCACCTCCGTCCCCCAAACAGCCGAGATTCTTGGTGGGGTAGAAAGAGTAGCAGACGTATTCAGAGAAGCGGGTGAGCGGGCGGCCGCTCAAGCGGGCTCCGTGGGCCTGGCACGCATCCTGGATCAGCGCCAGGCCGTGGTCCGCAGCCAGTTTGCGCAAAGCCTCGATCGCACAGAGTTGCCCGTACAGGTGAACCGGGAGCAGGGCGCGCGTGCGGCGGTTGATGCGGTTCGCGGCATCCGCGGGGTCCATCTGTAGAGTGCCGGGATCGACGTCGGCAAACCGGACACTAGCCCCGGCGGCCAAGATCCCCACGGCGGTGAAGGGTGCCGTGAGCGCGGTGGTCACAACCTCCCCCGTAACGCCGGCGTCGCGCAAGGAAAGTTCGATGGCGGACGTGCCGCTGGAAACGGTTACGCAGTCCCGTGCCCCGGTGAAGGCGGCAAACTCCTTTTCAAATCCCATCCCTTCGGGGCCCAGAATGAATTGTGAGCGGGACAGCATCGCGCTCACTCCATTTCTCCAGGCCGCTAGCGTCTGACGGGACGCCGGCCGAAGATTCATGGACGGAATAGGCCTCAAAAGCGTTCACCCTCCACCACGGAGTTGCAAAAATCCACCGCCTGCGGGTGTGCAGCGGATTCTCGCCCGGAGCGGAATGTGGGGCGGACCGGTTCAGGAATCATGACCAGCAACGCGTAGTCGGCAACGTAAAGGGAATACGGAAAGCAGGAGGCGTGGATATCGCCTGGTCCGGTGCGCGCCGCCTCCAACAAGAGGCGCTCGGTCGGCTGGGCGCGGAAGAGGTAGCGGGTATGGAGGACAGTCCACAGGTAGCCGCATTCATGGGCGATAACCACGGTGGCCAAGGCGGGGACAAGCCAGCGCTTCTTGTTGGCGTTGGCCCAACGGTGGAAGCCCACGAAGCCCGCGCCGACCAGCAGCGCGACTCCGGCGCTAGCCATGTAGGTGTGACGGCTGGGAACTCGCGGCATGTAAGTTAGAAAACTATAGGGCAACAGTGCAAGAGCCATCCAGGCCAGACTCAGCGGAATGATGGCCGGTGCAAGCTTCAGGAATTTCAGGCCCGCCGCCAACAACACGACCAGGCCCCACACCCAAAGCAGGCCGGCGGAACTGCGGACGATCACCTCAGCGAACTGAACACCTATGGAAAATGTTCCGTCGGAAAAATGCAGGTGGTTGTCGCGTGCAGCGTAGATCAGGGCGAAGTAGATTGCGGCCGTCAAGGCGAAGGGCGCAAGTGCCCACAATCGGGATAACCGCGTCCGCTGATCACTGAATGTTGCCAGCGCGGCCAGGGGGACCAGCGCCACTGCGGATTCCTTGGAGAGGAGTGCCAGGACAAACGCCCCGAAGGCCCCGGCGCATAAAAGCCATTTCGGGCGCTCCGCCTGCAGCCACCGGATCCACAGCAGCAGGGAGAACAGCACGAAAAGCATGACCAGCAACTCAGGGATCGCCGCGAACCAAATGACTGCTTCGCTATGCCGCTGGCTGAAGGCGAAATAGGCAGCTGCCGGGCCCGATACGCTCCAGCCGATTCGCTTCCAGGACCCTAGCAGGAAGACCAAACACACATTCACGATGTGCAGCAGCAAACCGGCAAGACCGAAGACTATCTCATTCAGGCCGAAGAAGCCTTCCAGCCAGTGGGTCAGCAGGATGGATGTTGCCCGCGAGCGGTAAAGCACATCCTGGGCCAGGGCGGGCCATTTTTCCAGAGGACCGTAGTCCCTTCCGAGCTGAATTTGGATGTAGTCGTCGGCGATAAAAGGCAGGGAAAGCGCTCTCCCATAGGCCAAGAAACTCAGGGCGGCAAAGCCAGCCAAAATGGCGGCAGCCTGAGCAAGCGAAAAAGGCCAGGCTCCGTTCCGGGGCACCGCGACTGCGGCAGGGGACGGAACGGCAGGCCGCAGGAATAGCCGGCACAGCTGAAGGAACGTTACCCCCAGAGAACGCACACGAAAGAACTGTGACCGCCCGTGTTCGCGGGCATAGTGGCTGACGGGAACTTCCACCACTTCCTGCCCGCTGAGCTCAAGATTACGGACCAGCTCCAAGCATATGGTTCCGCCGGTGGAACGGAGCGCGGCTGGATCAAACGCAGAACGGCGGATGAGCCGGAAATCGCAGTCAATGTCCCGCAGGCGGATGCCGAACAAACGGCGAGCGAATTTGTTGTACACCCAGCCGATGGCGATTCGATGCGGCGGATCGTGCCGCTTGATCTTGTACCCGTTGACCAGGCCGACGCCGGGGCGCATTTCAGCCAGCAACAATTTCAGTTCCCTCGGATCGTACTGGCCGTCGCCGTCGGTATAGAAGATGTAGCCGTGGGTAGCCGCTGCGAACCCGGTCCGTAAGGCAGCGCCGTAGCCCTGATTCGTAGGGTGGGTGATTACCCGCAAGCAGGGCGCGTACCGCACTTGCAATTCGGCCAGTACGTCAGCAGTGTGATCGGTACTGCCGTCGTTGACCACAATAATTTCAAAAATACTGGTACACCGCTGTAACGTCTCGTGCGTCTTTTGAATCAGAGTAGGTAGTGCATCTGCGTCATTGAAGGCCGGGAAAAACACAGTCAGGGCGTCGACACACAACACCTGTTGGGTGCAATATTCCCCCGCTGTGGCTAACTGGCCCAAATTGTTCCCCCTGCCCGTTGACTGAAACTGACGCGCTGAGTGTACACCATATGTCCAATAAACACAATCAGTAGTGTCCGGCTATAAGTCGAACAGATTCAGCTGGTTGAAAAATGGGTCTGATTTTTCTCCGGTATGTTGTAGCTGAAGGGCCTGTAGAATGGGCGTCCGCTCGAAAATGGTGACGCTGACAACCTGTAGGATTTGGTAGAG
>CANFEY010000035.1 GCA_947446025.1 Bryobacterales bacterium | reverse complement strand
GGAAGAGGTCCGGATCATAAAACCAAACCAATACGTACGCGCTCAGTATATTACGAAATCATTTCTATCGCACATCTAGATTGTTACAGCGGCCCTGCATGCCGTCCTCAAAGAATTAGCTGGACATTCACCAAAGATAGATCTAAACGCCCTAGCCTCAAGCATGTCCTGCTCATCCTCATCGGCGCGCGCGAAAACAAGGTTTACAATCGGCTTACAGATTTTGGCACTCGTCGCTCTGCCGGGATGGGCCGCCTCGACCTGGAACCCCGGCTGCGACGAAACCCGCGACGGGAAGTACGTGTTCGAAAAGCTCGGCGCGTCGGCGGCGCAGCCGGTGCAGATCTCGCTATGCACGGATTCAACCTGCGCCACCAAGCGAGAGTTTGCGAGAGTCTCCGCGGATAGCTACTCCGCGGCGGCCCCGCGCGAGCCGGGGCGGCCCTACTTCCTGGTCGAGCGGCTAGGTGAGCGGCGAATCATCGCGGCGCGCCACCTGGCTTTACAAGGAGCCTACAATTTCCGCGACCTCGGCGGCTTGCAGACGCATGATGGCAAGACTGTACGCTGGGGCCAAGTCTTCCGCAGCGATGTCTTGGCGAATCTGACAGCGGCGGATTACGTTCGTCTCAACCAGATCGGGATCTCGCTGGTCTGCGACTTGCGAACGCGCGAGGAGCGCCGGACATCGCCCACGGAGTGGAAAGACGGCAGTCCTATGTTCGTGCTCGCCCCGGTTTCAGAGGACGAGAAGGGCAATGGACGAAGCACCGATATGCTGTCTCGCATTCAGTCGGGCAAAATCTCCGTCGAAGAAGGGCGCGTGATCTTCGAGCAGTTCTACACGGGGACTGCACTGGAATCGGCGGCTAAGTTCGGGGCCGTTCTGCGGAGCATTGCGAATGCGCAGCGACCCTCGATGTTTCATTGCCAGGGAGGACGCGATCGCACTGGCATGACCGCAGCCATGCTCCTGCAACTTCTCGGAGTGCCGCGGAACACGATTCTTGCCGACTTCGTCCTGTCGACGAAGTATTTGAGTGAACGTCCCGCCAGCGCCGCAGCGGTGACAACGCCGGAGCAGCAGGAGATCGCGAAACGCTACGCCGAAGTGATCGAATTGCAGCCCCGTTACATCGAGGCCATTTTTCGAGCGATCGATAAGAAGTACGGATCGTTCGATCGCTATCGCGGCGATGGACTTGGACTGACGGACGAAGAGGTACGGAAGTTGAAATCCAGGCTCCTGGAATAATGTCCACCGTTCGTTTCATTCTTGCTTTGACCGCCATGTCAGTGGCAATGTCTCAGGAGTTACCGGATGGCGAGGGCAAGGAGCTCCTCGAAGAGCGATGCGCTGGTTGCCACAGTCTGAAGCCGGTGGTCAGTTTGCAGCAGGGCCAAGATGCATGGAAACGACTCGTCGTTCAGATGGTCGGATACGGTGCTCAGCTAAACGCCAAAGAGATCGATGTTGTAACCGGCTATCTGTCGAGTCATTTCAAAGGTTCGGCTACAGCCGCTACGCCGGATACGCCGGAGGAGAAAATCGCCAAGCGATACATTCAGGGCATTTGCTCCTCCTGTCACGAGGCCGAGGTGATTCTCTCCACAAGGGCAACGAAGCAAGAATGGCTCGACATCGTCACCAGAATGAATGGCATGGATGCCGGTGTGTCGCAGCGAGATGTCGAACTGCTGGTGAACTATTTGGCGACTAAATATGGACGTAAATAGAATAGTCCGCGGATTGCTTGTGAGTGCGGCAGCCTCCGTGTTGGCAGCCCAGAGTGTTACTCCCGTGAAGTTGACGCCGATCGCCGATCTGGAAGGGCCGGCGGGCAGCAGGGAGGTGTCCGGCATTATAGCTAGCCGCCAATGGCCGGGCATCTACTGGGTCCACAACGATTCGGGTGACCAGACGAGAATCTATCCCGTCGACCGGCATGGCCGCTTGAAAAAAAGCGCACGCAGTGCGGACTCGCCAGGCATCCTGGTCGGAGGCGTCATCAACAGTGATTGGGAAGACATTACCGTCGATGCATCGGGGAACGTGATCATCGGCGATGTCGGCAACAACAGCAATGGTCGCCGCGATCTAGCGCTGCACTACGTGATGGAACCCGAGCCGACGGCGGGATTCACAGGATTGCTCAAGAGCTACTACTTCCGTTATCCCGAACAGAAGACGTGGCCCGCTGCCAAGGACGACTTCAATTACGATTGCGAAGGTATTTTCACGAAGGGCGATACGGTTTACTTGGTCAGCAAACGGCGCAGCGACACGCTTACGAGGCTCTACCGGTTGGACAATCCGCGCACGGGCGTCGTGAACGTCCTCACGCCCGTAGCCGATTTCGACGTACGAGGTCGCGCCACCGCAGCGGACGCAACGCCCGACGGGAGTCGCATGGCGGTCCTCACCTACGACGCTGTCTGGTTGTTCGAGGCGGCAACGCCCGGTGGCGATGACTGGTTCTCTGGACCGGTTTATTGGTTGCCGTTCACCGATGTGAAAGGTGCGGAGGCCATCACCTTTGACGGTCCCGATACTCTGCTCATCGCCGCAGAGGAGGGAGCGGGCAAGCTCTACGAGGTGCCGGTTTCAAGGATGGTGCGAGTACGTTAGCGGAAGTCTATCCAGCTCTCCTCTATCCCATCCGCCCGGTAATGTAGTCTTGAGTCTCTTTCCGCTTCGGATTCTCGAAAAGCTCCGCCGTCGGCCGGAACTCGACAAGCCGGCCAGACAGAAAGAATCCCGTGAAGTCGGAGATTCGCGCGGCCTGCTGTAGATTGTGGGTGACGATCACGACGGTACGTTCCGATTTTAGTTTCAGGATCACGTCTTCAATCTGCCCCGTCGAGATGGGGTCCAAGGCGGAGCAAGGTTCATCGAGCAAAAGCACTTCCGGGTCCACAGCCAGTGCCCTCGCAATACAGAGCCGCTGTTGTTGCCCCCCCGAAAGGGACATGGCCGACTCCTTGAGCTTGTTACAAACCTCCGGCCACAAGGCGGCTTGTCGCAGAGCGGTTTCCACGATCTCCATTGCAGAGCGGCCGTTTTGACGGCCATTGATTTTGACTCCGTAGGCAACGTTTTCAAAGATCGACTTCGGAAAGGGATTGGGCCGTTGAAAGACCATGCCCACTCGGCTTCTCAGCTGGGTCACATCCATTTTGAAGATGTTCTGACCAAGCAATGTCACGTGTCCATGGGCAACCGCGTTCGGCAGAGTCTCATTCATCCGGTTCAGCGTCCGGAGAAAGGTGGACTTTCCGCATCCGGAAGGACCGATCAGCGCCGTCACCCGCCGATCCGGTACGTTAAGCCGCAAATCGTGAAGGGCCTGGACCTTCCCATAGTAGAAGTTCAGGCCTTCGACCTGGATTTTTGTTTCCGCAGGTTCCACGACAAGGCCGCGCTCTTTAGGGATGCTCCAAATTGGGTCCAAAGCTGGTGTCGCGGTGGCCATACGGGGCCTAAGGTTAGCAACAGAACATTACAAAAATATGACGACAACACTCGTTCGTGACCCTGGGGTGTAATAGGGCAACGATGACTTCGGGGAGATTTAGGCCGCCACGGGCACCGAAACATGTACTTCTGGAGTCTCTACTCGAGACGTGGAGTTGGGTCTGCGTGGAACAACGCGCAGAGCCAGGGTGTGCGAGTCTCCGCTGTCAGTTAATTTTGTGCACAGCCCACATGGGCATCTCAGGGTCATCGATTCAATCTTCATTTCTCTTCATTTATGTCAGCTTCGAATGTCTGCGGAGTGAGGAAGAGCCTTCAGAAGCATTACGGTTTGGCGCATCACCCACGAATTGCGGGCAGGAAGCTGTCATCGGATCTTCAACAGAACGTAAGGCGATATTGGCAATGGTCCAATACGCTGAAGCATGTCTCTCTTGCGGTGTACGTTACTTTTTTCTCTCGCCAGCATTGCGCTGGCTCAGGTGGATCGTGCTTCTCTCAGCGGTTCCGTTTCTGACGTGACTGGCGCGAGGATACCCGATGCGCGAGTGGTCGTGGCGTCCGCGTCGACTGGCTTTTCGCGCGAAACCAGCACTTCAGCGGAGGGTTCCTACCAAATGGCCGGCGTACCTGTGGGTACGTATTCGCTTACGATTTCGAAGAGCGGCTTCAGCACCGCAATGTTTGATGAAGTTGTGCTCACGGTGGGACAGTCGCGCGTTTTGGATGCGGAGCTGCTACTCAGCAGCGTTTCGACAACCATACAGGTGGTGGCGGAGGTGACGCCGCTGGAACAGACGAACGCTGAGATTGGTGCCGTGATTGGCGAGCAGCAGATCCGCAATATTCCGCTGAATGGGCGGCACTGGGCTTCGCTGATGGCGCTGGCTCCTGGCGCTGTGAACGTGGGTGAGGGTAATCAAAATTCGATCCGCTTTTTTGGCCGTCCGCGCGACGACAACAATTGGACGCTCGATGGCGTGGACGCCACCGGCATTAAAGATCCCCGCCAGGAAGGCAATCTTCGCCTAGTCACGTCCACCGATTCGATCGCGGAATTTCGCGTGAATTCGCTGCCCTTCACGGCCGAAGGCGGCGTGGGAGGCGGGGCGCAGATCAACCTGGTTTCGAAGACCGGCACGAACGCGTTTCACGGTTCGATGTACGAATTCTTTCGCAACTCTAAGCTGGACGCTCGTCGGCCGTTTGACGGCAGCGAACCTCCGCCGTTCCGGCTGAACCAGTTCGGGGCCAACGTGGGCGGCCCGATCAAGAAAGACAAGACGTTCTTCTTTGTCAATTACGAAGGTTTGATCCAACGGCTCAGTATCTCGCGAGTCGATGGGCTGGTGCCGTCCGCTCAATTCCGGCGCAACGCTCCGTTGGCGCTGCAGAGCCTGATCAATGCATACCCGGTGGGCAACGCGCCCGGTGCCAACGCCAACGTGGAGCGCCTGATCGCTCAAACGCCCGAGCGCCGGAACGAGCACAGCGGCATGGCGCGCGTGGACCATCGCTTTAACGAGAAACACAGTATCTTTACACGCTTTGCGATGACCGACGGTTTCATCAGCCAGATCCGTAACGGTCTGCTGGAGACTCGCGATTCCGCCATTCGGCCCACCAACGTGACCACGCAGTGGCAACAAATCTGGACGTCGGCGTTGGTCAACGAGGTCAAGCTGGGATTCAACCGCTCGGCGCTGACGCGCACGGATGTGGGGCTGATCCCGGAGGGAGTTAGCATTCCCGGCTTCACCACGACGCAGCCGAGTACCTATGTGATCGAGAAGCCGAGCACGTACTCGATTGTGGACAACCTGGCTTGGCTCCATGGCCGTCACACATTCAAGATGGGTGGCGAGATTCGCCGCATCCACCTCAACGTGGGCAATGGGGCGGCGACCAGTGTAGCCTTCGCGAACCTGGATGCGTTCCAACGGAACGCACTCAACAGCGTGTCGCTTGGCGGGCGGCTCGATACGGTCGGCGTGCGCCGCACGTTCCACTCAGTCTATTTCCAGGACGAAATTCGCGCGACCTCGACGCTGACGGTGAACATTGGGCTCCGCTACGAGCAGTACACGGTTTCCAAGGACGTCTATGGGCGCGGCCGCGTATTCGATATCGGGCGCTGCCAGGGCTTCTGCGCGCCAGGCACCCCTTGGTTCTTCGGCGACAACAACAACATTGCGCCGCGGGTTTCCATCGCCTGGGCTCCGCGGTTGTTCGGCGGCAAGACCGTGATTCGCACCGGCTATGGGCGCTATTTCGGTCCCGGCCAGAATGACGACGTCACCGCGGCGATCGACAGCCTGCCGGAGAATCTTTCTCTGACCGCCGCCGATGCCCCCACGCTGAGCTACCCGCCGACTGCGTTTCTGCCCCAGCTCCGTTCGCAAGGCCAGACTCCACGCAGCGTGCAGCGCGACCGCAAAGAGCCCGAATCCCAGATGTGGACCGTATCGATCCAGCAGGAGTTGCCGGCGAGCATGGTCATGCAGGTGGCTTACGTCGGGAACGTTGGCCGCAACCAGTTGACGCGCACCTACGTGAACACGTTGAACCCGGTGACGCGCGTTCGACCGCTGACCACCTTCGGTCAGATCGACGAAAAGCGCTTCGACGGCGTCACGAACTTTAATGGACTGCAATCGTCGCTCACCAAATCGTTCGCGCAAGGCTGGCTGTTCCAGGCGCAGTACATGTGGGGACACGCGATCAGCGATAACTCGGGTTCGGGCGAAGGCGGGCAGATCCAGGACGTGGCATGCCGCGCTTGCGATCGGGGCAATGCCGACTATGATATCCGGCACACCTTCACCTCGAACGCGGTCTACCAACTTCCGTTCGCCCGCCAGAGTTGGTACGGAGGCTGGGATCTGAGTGGCATCTTCACCGCCCGCACCGGCACTCCGTTTACCGTGACCATCGCCCGCACTGCGGCCACCGTGCCTTCCGGTCAAACGCAGAACCAGCGCGCTGAATATTTGGGTGGTGACCCCTACGCCGCCAACAAAGGACCGGGACTGTGGCTCAACCCCGCTGCCTTCGGTCTGCCTGCTGCTGGCCGATACGGTAACTCAGCGCGCAACGGTTTCCGTGGCCCGGGACTATGGCAAACCGACCTCGGACTGACGAAGAAGTTCCGCGTCAACGAGCGAGTGAATGTGGATTTCAGAGCGGAGTTGTTCAATCTCTTTAATCGCGCGCAATACGGCAATCCAGTGAGCGCCCGAAACAACTCGACGTTCGGAACCATCCTGACCACTGCGAATGATGGGGCCACCGGAACGGGAACTTCGCGTCAAGTCCAATTCATGTTGCGGCTGAATTTCTGATGCGTGCACGTCGCCTAAAGCTGGGAATAGCGGCGCTGGCTTTTGCGGGCACGGGTTGGGGGCAGGTCGATCTTATCCCGCTGCGCGAAACCGTCCCAGAGGCGTTTCAGACCGACGACCCTGCGGTCTGGGTAAACAAGCGCCGTCCGGCCGAGAGCCTTATCCTCGGGACGATCAAGATGGCCGCCCCGGATGGCGCCATCGCTGTCTACCGCCCAGACGGATCCAGGTTGATGACAGTTCCCAACGTGGATCGCCCCAACAATATCGATGTCGGCTATGGATTTCGCTTGGGACGCAGGACCATCGATATCGCGGTGGCGACCGAGCGCAACCAGAGCAGGCTGCGTGTTTTTGAAATCGTGCCCGGCGTGGGACTCAAGGATCTTGCGGCGATTCCTGTGTTTGTCGGACAAGCCGATGCGGCGGCTCAACCTATGGGGATCGCGCTGTATCGGCGTCCTGGTGACGGCGCAATGTTCGCGATCGTCAGCCGAAAGACTGGTCCCAGTGGGTCGTACTTGTGGCAATACCGGTTGTTCGATGACGGTGCGGGTGGGGTGCGCGCGGAAAAAGTGCGCGAGTTCGGGTTGTTCAGCGGCTCGAAAGAGATCGAGGCGATCGCCGTCGATGCCCGCAACGGATTGGTCTACTACTCTGACGAAGGCGTGGGCATTCGCCAATATCGCGCCGATCCGTCGAGCTCCGATGCCGCGAGGCAACTGGCCTTGTTCGGCGAAACTGGTTGGACCGGTGACCGCGAGGGGTTGGCGACGTTCAAGGACTACATTGTCGCCACGGATCAGCAGTCACCCAACTCGGAGTTCCATGTTTTCTCCCGGACGACGCTGCGCGAATTGGGAGTCTTTCGCATCGGGGCCGACACTACGGATGGCATTGACATTTCTTCTTCCGGCCTCTTCGTCGCCATGAATGACAGCCGCCACAACTTCCTCACGATCGAATGGAAGAAGATAGCAGCCGGACTTCGGCTGAAGCGTTAGTCGTGGTCTTCGTGACTTCAGCCATGGGCGTTTAGAGGAGCCGTCGTTACTCCGCAAATGCTTCGGAGCCTCAGTCGCCCGGTTGCCAGTGGATATCGATCAACTCATCGCATGAAATCTCATTCAGGATCTCAACCGGTTCGACTTTTTCATCCGCCCGGTTGAGCAGGAGCGTTGGGCTCGTCATACAGCGATGATCTCGGCCTTACCCTGTTTAGAGTCTTCAAAGAATAACTTGCCTCGGCTGGCTAGTCGAGCTTCCACCAGTTGGTAGAGCCGCAGAGCCTTTCGTTGAGTTTCGCAGAGAACTTCGAGTGCTCCCCATACGCTAGTTGACAATTGAGCGACAGCGTGACCCGCTGGGACTCCATTCTAAGGAATCAACAACTTGCGATGAAGAACTTGCTCGGTTACTCCATTAACGTTCAGGTCTGACACTTTAAATTCTCCGTAAGTGTATGAAAATATGGAGCGGGAGACGGGAATCGGACCCGCGACCAACAGCTTGGAAGGCTGAGACTCTACCACTGAGTTACTCCCGCTCGAGGAGGAGTGTCATTCGTTATTCTACAGCACCCACCTCTGCCCGTAAACTTTTCCTCCCACTAAGATCGGGCATGCTTGCGCACGGACCTACCTGGCGCTACTCTCAAGCTGGATCACGCTTAGAGGTTTGGTGATGCGGGCCGTCCTGAGTTTTGCTGGTTTTCTGGTTGCGCTGGCGGGTCTTGAGTTGTCCTATGAGCAGAAAGCCTTTGCCGAGGCGGCAAGGCGTGACGCGGAGCAAATCCAGCATGCCCTGGACCTGGAAGCGCTGCAGGCAAAGAACCAGCAGTTAGCAGCGGAAATCGAAAGCCTCAGGCGCCAACCGGCACCCAATCCACAACCTGGGGAACAGAACGCTATCGTTGCGGCGCTGGAGCGCGTGCTTACAAATCTCCACTCCAACCAGCGGGAACCGGAACCTACAGGCGAGCCCGCGTCAGCAATGAGATCCAAGTTGCGGAAGCCGCCCCGCCGGAACCTGTGCCCGAGGTACGCCCCGCTGCCGAGCCTGCGGACTGCTACGATGAGCGCCACAAGAAGCGGTTTTTCAATCCCTCACGGCTCTTTGATGGCGAAGCGAGCGGCGTGTTGTGCATGCTCCCGGACCGCGTCACCTTCGCTGCGCGGGATCGCGTCTCAGAATTCCTGCGCGGGGATCTGACCTTTGACCGTGAGGGGTTTCATTCGGGGCGCCTGGACCGAGACTTCCACTTCGCGCTATTCGACAGCGCTAGCGGAGAGCCGGTCGATGCACGCGCCCGCTTCTCGTCATGGTTGGAACGCACGGCCCCGAAGACCACCATGCACTCGGGACAGTAGTTTTTTCTCATCCGTAAATCCAATTCCGGCTCCCTTCCGTACACACAAGCAAGGAGAGTCAACCATGACACGAATTTCAAAAGCACTGGCCGCGGCGGCGATGATAGCAACGGCCGGATTCACTCTACAAGCGTCCAGCCACCGCGAGGCGCTTCCCGTATTGAACGAGCCGTGCGCCGACAACACCGATACCTATGCCTGGGTATCCAATGCCGCGCACGACAAGCTCTATCTGATCATGAACTTCAACCCGCTGCATGAACCCGGCCAAGGCAACCAAGGGCTGCGCGCCTGCAACGGCTACCGCTATGAGTTCCACATCGGCAAGGGGACCAGCCTCAAGGACGAACTGGTTTACCGCGTGGAGTTCAGCAACACGCTGGATAAAGAAGGCGCGCCTTCCCCTACCGACGGGCTGGGCGGCGGCAATGAACTGCTGTGGCAGCTCACCGGCGGCAAGGAGACCATGAAGGTCACCCGCATCTTTGGCGAAGACAAGCGCGGGGACGATTCCGATGACGACCGCGACGAATCCTCCCGCTATTTCCGCGGCTTTCCCAACACCACGATTCTGGCCAGCGCGCTCCCCGTGCTGCCGAACAACCACGGGCCGCAGACGGACCGCTTGATTTACAAGCTGGGACCCTTCCAGGGCTACGATTCAGGCAATGCGGCCAGCCGCGAAGTGGGCCTGTATGACCAGCCCTTCGTCGACACCTTTATCCACACGCTGCCGAATGGAGCGCGCGTCATCGCGGGCCAGTTTGACGATCCTTACCAGCTGGACGAAAAGGGCATCTTTGACCTGGTGAACCTGGGCGCCTCCGACCTGGGCGGCATCGCCGGAGCCCGCAAGACTCCCATTGAAGACGTCTTCACCGGCTTCAATGTCTTCTCCATCGCGCTCGAAGTGCCCATGAAGGAACTGTTCCCGAACGGCGTTCCGCACAACGGACAGCTGCAGGCCACATCCACGGACGCT
Source organism: Bryobacterales bacterium (assembly GCA_947446025.1). Classification (GTDB taxonomy): domain Bacteria; phylum Acidobacteriota; class Terriglobia; order Bryobacterales; family Bryobacteraceae; genus Palsa-187. The sequence goes on along the minus strand of CANFEY010000035.1, from coordinate 38,638 downwards.
CTGCTGCGCGTATGGTCGCGTATCACGCGCCAGAAGAATCAGCAGGTGGATGCGGACAACATCATCACCGGTCTGAAGGGCTCGGGCGATTACGTTCAAGTGGGCCGCAACGCGCTACCGCTGTTCAACGCCGGCTTGGTCGGCACGCAACGCCAGGGCACTTACCTGCACGCGAGTCCGACGAAGGACGTGAGCAACTTCGGCGCGGATATCCTGTATCCGGTGCTGGTCCGCGACCTTGACGCGCTGGGTGTGTAAAAAGCGCTGGGCTTGCCGCAGGGCACGGTGGACACGCTGAAAGGACCCCGCGTGGACATCATCAACGCCATCAACCTGGGCCGGCCGATTCCGATCGCCGACGGCTCCACCGGTGACGTGATCACCCTTGACGCCTCCATCGATTCCAGCTTCCCCAACGGGCGGCGCTTGGGCGGCGGAACAGCGGCGAATCAGCATCAGGTCAACGTGAACTCGGTGCTCATCAGCCTGATCGCAGCGGGCAACCCGGCCGCCGGACTGGCCAAGGGCGTGGAAGTGAATGACAAGAACTTCCTCAACCGCTTCCCGTTCCTGGCCCCGGCTCACCAGGGTCTGCTGCAAGGCCACGGTGGGATCAACACCCCGCCGGTGCCGAACATCCCGTAGTCCTCCTCACTTGAAGCACGGCCCCCGCGTGGAGGGCCGTGCATTTTTCCGGAGCCACTTATGAAACCGTTTCTGCTTCTCTCGCTGTTGACCCCGCTACTCGCGCATGACATGTGGATCGAGCCGGTGAGCTTCGCTCCGCGCGTGGGGGACATCGTCGGTATGAAGCTTCGGGTGGGACAGAATCTGTTGGGAGATCCTCTGCCGCGCGACCCTGCGCTGATCAAGGAATTCATCGTTGTGGACAGTGAAGGCCGCAAGCCGCTGGTTGGACGCACGGGGGCTGACCCAGCCGGCTATTTGCGCATCGCTGCGCCGGGCCTGCACGTGGTCGGCTACAGCAGCAATGCCAGCCCGGTGGATCTGACGGCGGAAAAGTTCGCCGCCTACTTAAAAGAAGAAGGCCTGGACAATATCCGTGCTTCCGGCGGAAAAGTCCGCGAACTGTTTTCGCGCTGTGCCAAGAGCTTGCTCAACGTGGGCGCGCCGGACGCCGGGGCAGGGGACCGCAAGCTGGGCTTCACGCTGGAGCTGATTGCCGAGCGCAACCCCTACACACTGCAATCCGGCGAACCGCTGCCGGTGCGGCTAACCTACCTCGATCAGCCGCTGGCAGGAGTGTTGATCACGGCCATCAGCCGACGCAATCCGGCGGAGAAGGTCTTCGCGCGCACGGACAAAAACGGTCGAGTCCGCTTGCAGCTTCGCCCCGAAGGGCTGTGGATGATCAAGGCCGTCCACATGATCCCTGCCGCCACACCCTCGGCTGATTGGCAGAGCTATTGGGCTTCGCTCACCTTCGAATTGGGCGCGAAAAAATGAGAACGCTGCTGCTCATCGCCGCGTTGGCCGTGGCTCAGGCTCACGAAATCGGGACTACACGGGTCACTGCGAGTTTCGACGAAGGCACCTATGACGTGGCGCTGGAGACCGACGCGCCCGCGCTGCTCGAAAAGCTGCAGGCGGCTACGGGTTTGTCGTCGACAAACTTGCAAGACTACGACGAGGTATTCCGCAGCCACGTGACGTTGGAGTTCGCAGGTGCCTCCGTCACGCCCGCCATCGCCTATAGTGAGACCATTCACTTCACCGGACCCATCCCGGCAGGCGCGCGCGATTTCGCGTGGACCTTCGGTTGGACCTTTGCGACCTACTCGCTTTCGGTCGCCGGCGTCACGCAATGGATCGAAGGCGCGGACCGTAGCACGCCCGCTTTGCTGCTGCCGCCGAACCGGCTTTCGTCCGCACTGGGCTATTTCCGCCTGGGATTCACGCATATCCTGCCGAACGGGCTGGACCATATGTTGTTCGTGCTCGGCATCTATTTCTTGAGTAGGCGGGCGCGATCCGTGCTATTGCAGGTCAGTGCGTTCACGTTGGCGCATTCCATTACGCTGGGGCTTAGTCTCTACGGACTGGTCAGCGTCTCGCCCGGCATTGTGGAGCCGATGATTGCCCTTTCCATCGCCTACGTCGCCATTGAGAACATTTTCTTGTCGGAGTTGAAACCGTGGCGCGTCGGCTTGGTGTTCGCGTTCGGATTGCTGCACGGGCTGGGCTTCGCGGGGGCACTGCGCGACTTGGAGCTGCCGCGCTCGGAATTCGCCGCCGCGTTGGTGGGGTTCAACGTGGGGGTGGAGGCGGGGCAACTCGCCGTCATCGCCGCAGCGTTTGCGCTGGTGGGCTGGTATTGCTCCCGCCACGCTTGGTACCGGTCGCGCGTGACCACGCCGGCGTCGGCGCTGATTGCGTGCGTCGCCGTGTACTGGACGCTGGAACGCGTGTTCTACTGAATCGTTCGCGGACCTAGAGTCGCGCTCAACCGTTGGAGCCCGTGCGTGGTGGAATCCACGGATTCCGCCAGGGCTTGCTGTTTCATCAAGTACATGCGGCGGTCGGCGGCGGCGAGCAGGGCTTCGGCGTCTTCACCGTCCTCCGGATAGCAGGCGTGGCCGATGCTGATGCCGACGCCGCCGGCGATATCCGGCATCGACGCAGAAACCGCGTGGCGCAGCTGCTCGATTTTCGCCTTGGCCGCCTCGGGGCGGTGCGTGGGCAGGACAATGACGAACTCATCGCCGCCCAGCCGGGCCACGAAGTCGTATTCGCGGCACTGCTTCTTTAGCGTCTGCGCCACGGCCCGCAACGCGCGGTTGCCCTCCATGTGGCCATGCAGGTCGTTGAGCTGTTTGAAGCGGTCCAGATCGCAGACCAGCACCGTGACACTATCGCGGTTGCGGCGCGCGCGGGAAAGCTCGCCGTCCAGGTGCAGGAAGAGGCTGCGGGGATTGGGTAGGCCGGTCAGCATGTCGGTGGTGGCCGATTGCTCCGCCTGGCTGTATTTGAGGGCGTTCTCAATGGCCCCGGAGGCACGCGAGGCCACGCCCGAAAGCACGCGCAGGTGATCGGCGCTGAAGGCCTCTTTGGTGCGCGAGTATAGGGCGATGACGCCCAGCAGTTCCGTTACTCCTTCAATAGGGACGGCCAACGCACACCGCAGTTCGCCTTGCGGGAGGCCTTCGCAGTTTGCGAGTTCTAGCGCGGGGTCGGCGTTGACCAGCGGAACGCGCTGCTCGGCCACGCGGCCCGCTACGCCCTTGCCCCAGGTCAACGGAAACGACGACAGCAACTCCAGATAGGCTCCGCTGGCGTATTCGGGCGTAAGCGTCCGGTCTTTGCGTAAGAAAATCACCAGCGAATCATGCGGGCACATGGTGTGCAAGCGCTTGGCGCAGGCGGCGAAGGTCTTTTCCAGGCTAAGCGAGTTTCCCAGGTCGCGCGCCAGCTCGAAGAATTGCTGCTCTTCCTGGCGGGCGGCGGCGATGCGCGTGAGAAACGGTGCCTCCACTTGACTGGCCGGCTTGGCGGTGCCCCGCAGTGCCGCCACTTTTTCTTCCAGACCACGGTAGCGCGAAGACAGGATCGCCACTACCTCGGGATCGAAACTCTTCGCGGATTCGGCGCGCACATATTCGATGGCTTGTTCCAGCGTCAACGCCCGGCGATGGTAGCGGTCTGAGACCAGCGCATCGAAGCAATCCACCGCGGCCAGAATGCGTGCGCCCACCGGAATGGCGGTTCCTGCGAGGCCGGCCGGGTAGCCTGTGCCATCCCACTTTTCGTGATGCGCCCGCACCACGGGAGCCACGGGGTAGGGGAATTGGACTTGTTCCAGGATCTCCGCCCCGGCCACGGGATGCACCTTGATGCGCTCGAATTCGGCTTCGCTCAGCTGCCCCGGCTTGGTGACGATGTGCTCCGGCACGGCCAGCTTGCCGATGTCGTGCAGCATGGCCGCGGCGTGCAGCGCCTGTAATTCGGACTCCGACAAGCGCATCTGTTTTCCGATCTCGGTCACATAGATGCTCACGCGGCGCAGGTGGCCGTGTTTGGCCGGATCATGGCCTTCGATGGCCAGCGCCAGCGCCTCGATGGTGCGGAAGTGCAGGCTGCCCAACTCGCGCACCTGACGCCGCTCATCGCGCAGTTGATCCACATAGTAACGGTAGGAGTGGAACATCCAGTAAATGACCGGGACAATCAGCAGTGCGGCTTCCCAGCCGGTGCGGTCCCCCAGCAGGCTCAGCAGGCCCGCCGCGCCGCCGCCCGCTACATAGTGCGGGAAGGTCCAGAAGAAGCTTTCGCGCCACACGCGCAACAGGGATCGCCGTGCCGCCAGTGCGTTCACCAGCGCCGCCGGAGCCGTGGTGGTCAGGAAGAGCACGCTGGCAGCGACCACCAAGCGCAGGGGCGAGCGTCCGCCGTTGCTCTCCAGAGCCAGTTCGGAATATACCCAATACGCGGCACCGGAGGACAGCGCCGCCACCCCCAGATCGAAGCCAACCGCCAGGCGGCGCAGCGGTTTCATGAATACCAGCGACTGCAGGAACGATCCTGCGCAGGCCACCAGCATGGTCTCCGGCAGGCTCAGTTGGGGAATGCAGAGCAGAACGAAGAAGAAGTGCAGGGAGAGCGCCGCGGTCAGGCCCGGGAGGCGGATGCGCAGAGCAGCGGCGGCGGTAGCGACGGTGAGGTAGCCGAGAAAGAGTCCCAGGTCGCCTGGATGCCAGTGGAGGAGCTGCCAGCCGAGTAGAGCGGCCCCCGCGGCGACCACAGCCAGCGCGGCAAAGCGCGGGCGGGTGGCCAAGCTACCCCAATCGGTACTCCATTCCGGGGACGGAACCGGCATGTAGGTATTATGCCGCAGATGCAAGTCGAGCGGCTGATGGAAAACCGAACTGGCAGGCGAAACCGCCCGCCATCGCAAAGAGCTGATCTTTCGTGGTAGCGCAGGCGGTTTCGCCTGCGACTCTTCAGCGGGCTGCTCGTCTAGGCCAGGGCCAGCTCGGGGCGAGGCGAGTGTGAGCGCGGCGCGGTGGAGCTGGGCAGGAGGCAGAAGCGGATTTCGATGGTGTGCTCCCCTGAGGCGAACGGTACCACCGTCCAGTCCGGCACCCCCGGCGTGCGGGTTTGGTAGTTCCGGCCGTAGAGGACGGTGGGTATTCCCAGCGCCAAACTGCCCAGGTGTTCCTCCAACGTGGTCTTGATGTTTCCGATAATCATGTTGGCCACTTCGGCCATGGCATCGAGTACGTCATCGTTGACCGCGGCGTATTCGGACATCAGTAGAGCGCCGGCTAAGCGGCACGCCAGTTCGGGGGCGCAGTTGAGCTGGCCCATGCCTGTCCACGTCCCCGCGATGCTGACCATAGCGATGACGCCGTTTGCGGGCACAGGCGGTCCCGACTCCTGGCGAATCGGCTGGGGAACCGCCGGCAAGGAGAGCATCGTCGAGAAGACTGCCTCAGTGGCTTCCCGGATGATTGCGACAAAGTCGTCTTGTTTGAGTGGAGTCATGAGAGCTAGATTAGGCCCACCAGCTTTTCCTTGATTTGGTCCGGCGTGAACGGTTTTCGTACATAGCCGCGCGCCCCGAGTTCCAGCGCCTGCATCACTTTTTCCTGGCTCCCCTCGGTGGTGACCATGATGATGGGGGCCTGGGTCAGGGTAGCCTTTTCCTTGATCTTCGCCAGCATCTCAATGCCGTTCATGTTCGGCATGTTGATGTCGGAGAGGATCAGGCCCACCTGGTTGGCCGCCAGCACGGCCAGCGCTTCCAGGCCGTCACTAGCCTCCCACACCTTGCCGATCTGCAAATCGGTCTGCTCGAGGACTCTATGCAGAATTTTGCGGATCGCGGCCGAATCGCCCACGATCAGAACGTCTAATGGCATGCGGTCAGTTGCCTCATGCCCCCTTATCGCCAAGTTCGGGGCAGCTTGAGGTTTGCCGAGTCGCATATTTCAAATCCTCGCCCGGATCTGCGACAATAGCCGGTCGAGGGAGTTCATCCGATGAAACTTGTCGTTCCGTTTTTTGTCTTGTGCGTTGCCGCAGCGTTGTTGGTGCCGTTTATCCCGGCACCGGCCAACGGCCAGTTCCCGGCGGAGAGCACGATTGCCAAGAAGGACCGCAAGGGCGGCCGCCGCATCGCCAAGGGTCCGGAAGGGCCGACGCCCAAGACCAAGGACGGCAAGGTGGACCTCACGGGCGTGTGGGGCTACGCGGGCTACACCTCTGACATCGCGAAAGATTACGAGAAGGGCGAACTGCCCATGACCAAACTGGGCGAATCGCTGTTCCTGGAGCGCCAGGCCAACGAAGGCCGTGACGATCCGGAAGCCAGGTGTTTGCCCACCGGCGTGCCGCGGCGCGATCCCTACCCGACGAAAATCATCCAGACCGAGGCCGTGGTGGTCATCCTTTATGAGGGCAACATCCACAGCTTCCGCCAGATCTTCATGAACCAGCAGCATCCCAAGGACGTCTACCCTACCTGGTACGGCCATTCGGTGGGCAAGTGGGAGGGCGATACCCTGATCGTCGACACCATCGGCTTCAACGGGAATACCTGGCTCGACATGGCGGGGCACCCGGCCTCGGATCAACTGCACGTGATTGAGCGCTACTCCCGCCCCAATCTGGGGACCCTGGTCAACGACATCACAATCGAAGATCCCATCATGTACACCAAGCCCTGGAACATCCACATGGTGACCCCCACGGAAGCTTCCGGTGACCTGATGGAGTACATCTGCACGGAAAATGAGCGGGATGCCAAGCATCTGGACGCCCTCAAGGGCAAATAGCGCGGCCCCACCCAAGGGGTCTACGCCAAGCCGCGCGGATTGCGGGAAGTTTTTCTCCGCCACAAGCGTCTCAAGTTACTGTTGGGAGGCTGGTTAGCCGATAGTTCGGGTGGCCATCTCCGTACCGGGCCGAATGGCCCTTGTCATGCTCAGGGGTGTGTTCTAAACTCCTGTTTAGTGAGTGATTTGCCTAAGTTAGGTGTCAATTCCATGAAGAAACTACTTGTATTGGCCTCGGTTGCGATGGCCGGGTTGCTGTCGGTTACGTTGGTGCAGGGGCAGGCTCCCGCGGCGGCGAAAGGGAAAGCGGCGAAGGCCGGTCCTAGTGAGGCGGCGAAGTTCATCAACCAGTACTGCATCGGCTGCCACGGGCAGGCCGCGAAGAACGCTGCGAACCCGGTGATCAAGGAAGCCGCGCGTCACATCACGTTGGATGATTTGGACATCGACCACGTGGAGAAGCACCCGGAAGAGTGGGAAAAGGTGGTGCGCAAGGTCCGCGCCGGCATGATGCCGCCTTCGGGGCTGCCGCGTCCTCCGGCGGCACGCTTTGAAGCCTGGATGACGGGACTCGAAAATGCTCTGGATCGCACCACGGCGAAGCAACTGCCGCCTCCGGGAATCCACCGCCTGAACCGCACCGAATACGCCAACGTCATTAAAGACCTGCTCGATATTGAGATCAACCCCAGCTTGTACCTGCCGTCGGACGATTCGACGCGCGGCTTCGATAACGTTGCGGCCGGACTGACCATCTCGCCAGCGCTGCTCGAAGGCTACGTCTCCGCCGCGGGCAAGATCAGCCGTGTGGCGCTGGGCAGTGTGACCACCGCCGTCTCCACCACCTACCGCGTTCCCGAAGACACCTCGCAGGATTACCACGTTGAGGGCATGCCGTTCGGTACGCGCGGCGGTATTATCACGGACCACGAGTTTCCGGCGGACGGCGAGTACAGTTTTGAGATCACGCCCATCAGTAAGGGCAACATGGGGAACAACAACCCGTTCGGCGAGATTCCCAACGAAAAGTTGGAAGTGCTGGTGGACGGGGAACGGATCAAAGTTTTCAATTGGGATTCGGACCGCACGCGCGGTGAGGGCACGTTCAAAGTCCAGGTTCCGGTGAAGGCTGGGCGGCACAGCGTTGTGGTGACGTTCCTGGCTACCAATGATGCTCCGGGTACTGACTTGAACCGGCACTTTTTGCGGAGTTCGCTCGAAACCGGGGGGTTGCCGGGGTTCCGGTTCTTCCCGCACGTGGGTAAGGTTGTGATTGATGGGCCGTTCAAGGCGGCTGGCGCACGGGATACGGCGGCACGCAAGAAGTTGTTTGTTTGCACCCCGGCTTCGGCCGCAGGCGAAACCGCCTGCGCTACCCAGATTGTGAACACGCTAGCTCGGCGGGCTTACCGGCGGCCGATTACGGCGAAGGATACCGAACTGCTGCTGGGCTTCTACCAGCGTGGGCGTAACGAAGGCGGCAACTTCGACGCAGGCGTGGAGATGGCTCTGCGGCGCGTACTGAGCGACCCGGAGTTCGTCTTCCGGCGTGAAGCCGAGCCGGCCACGGTGGCTCCGGGCAAGACCTACCGCATCAGCGACATCGAACTCGCCTCGCGGCTGTCCTTTTTCATCTGGTCCAGCATTCCCGACGATGCGTTGCTGAAAGCGGCCCAAGCGGGCACCTTGCGGCAGCCCGCGGTGCTGGAGGCCCAGGTACGGCGCATGCTCAAGGACCAGCGCTCTTCCGCGCTGGTGGAAAACTTCGCGGGCCAATGGCTTAGTATCCGCGCCATCCAATCCCAGGTTCCGGTCGCCGGCATGTTCCCGGATTTCGACGACAACCTGCGCAACGCCATGCGCAAGGAAATGGAAATGTTCGTCACCAGCATGATCCAGAATGACCGTCCGGTGACGGAAATGCTGGACGCCAATTACACCTTCGTCAATGAGCGGCTGGCCAAGCACTACAGCATCCCCAACGTTTACGGCAGCTACTTCCGCAAAGTCGAACTGCCGGCCAACCTTTCTTACCGGCGCGGGCTGCTGGGTAAGGGACTGTTGATGACCGTCTCCTCCATGCCGAATCGTACCAGCCCTGTGCAGCGCGGTAAGACCGTGCTGCAGACGTTCCTGGGCACCGAGCCGCCGGCTCCGCCGCCCAACGTGGAAGTGAATCTACAGGCCAGCGCGGATGACCGCAACGCGCCGCCTTCCATGCGCCAGCAGCTCGAACTGCACCGCAAGAACGAGCCTTGCGCCACCTGTCACAAAATCATGGACCCCATCGGCTTCGCGCTGGAAAATTTCGACGCGGTGGGCGCATGGCGCGAGATCGACGGCGTCAATCCCGTGGACGCCACCGGCGTCCTGGTGGACGGCACGCCGCTCAAGGGTCCCAACGAATTGCGCGGCGCGCTGGTGAAGTATTCGCCCCAGTTTGTGCGCGTTACCACCGAGAAGATGCTGATCTACGCACTGGGCCGGGGCACCGAGTATTACGACATGCCGCTCATCCGCCAGATTGTCAAGAGTTCCGCGCTGAACAACTACAAGTTCTCATCGCTGGTCTTGGCGGTGGTGAAGAGCGAACCGTTCCAGATGAATCAGAAGTTGCAGTCCGACGGCAAGACCGTTGAACGGGCGTCGCGGTAAAATTTTAGAGGAGTCGAACCCATGTTTATTACGAAAAAATACATCTCCCGCCGGACCGTATTACGTGGCGCGGGCGTCGCGTTGTCGCTGCCGCTGCTCGATTCGATGATCCCGGCGCAGACGCCGCTAGCGCAGACCGCCGCGAACACCAAGGTCCGCTTCAGCGGCTTGTTTGTTCCGCACGGGATGGCTCCGGGATGGTGGATTCCCGAAGGCCCGACGCTGGACCCGAAGAACCTGCCGACCATCCTGCAGCCCTTGGCGAATGTAGCCAACCAGACCGTGGTCATGAGCGGACTATGGTCGAAGTGCGCTGAGCCGCCTCTGGGTGTGACGGGCGCGGACCACTGGGTGGCCTCCGGCTTCATGGCCGCCGAGAAGCCCAAGAAGGCCACCGGCGCGGACATCAACAACGGAATCACCATTGACCAGCTGATCGCGCAGAAGATCGGCCAGGAAAGCCTGCTGCCCAGCTTGCAGCAAGCCATTGAAGATCCGGGTGCGAACTCTTCCAACTGCGGCGAAGGCTACAGCTGCGCCTACACCAACTCCATTTCCTGGGCCAGCCACAGTGTGCCGCTGCCCATGGAACTGAACCCGCAGGTGGTCTTCGAGCGCCTCTTCGGCGACGTGCAAGCGAAGACCCCGGAGCAGCGCGCCGCGCGCCGCAATCAGGACAAGAGCATTCTCGATTCCATCACGCAATCGCTGGCCAGCTTCAAGCAGAGCCTGGGCCCCGGCGATAAGCAGCGCATCGAAGAGTACGCCGACAGCGTGCGCGAAATCGAACGCCGTCTGGAGATCGCCAGCAAGTCCGCCGGCGGCATCAATCAGGAAGGCATCCCAGTGCCGGCCGGGGTACCGGATAGCTTCGACGAACACATCAAGCTCCAATTCGACCTGCAGGCCTTGGCTTACCAGGCCGATATCACCCGCGTTTCGAGCTTGCTCTATGCGCGCGACTTGACCGGCCGCAACTTCCCGGCCAGCGGCACCAACACCAGCTTCCACGGCGGTTCGCACCACGCCGAGAATCCGGACCGCATCAAGGATTATTCGTTGATCAACAAGTATCACGTGGCTTGCCTGGCTTACTTCGCTGAGAAGCTGAAGAGCATCAAGGAAGGTAACGGCACGCTGCTGGACAGCACGCTGATCCTGTACGGGACCAACATGGGCGATTCCAACCAGCACTTGCATTACGACGTGCCGCACATCCTGGTGGGCGGGGCGAACGGCAAGCTGAAGGGCGGCCGCCATCTGCCGTTCAAAACGAAAACCATCACCACCGGCAACCTGATGCTGAGTATCCTGAACATGTACGGGATTCAGCAGGAATCGATTGGAGACAGCACGGGTTCTTTGCCTGGGCTTGTATAGCGAGAATTGGTGTAAACATGCGAAATCCTACTTCCGTCGCGGCTGTGGCCGCAGTTCTAGTTTCTGTTTCCTACCTGACCGTGTTGAGCGGCGCGAACGCCCCGGTGGCCGATGCGGCCATGCGCGGCGACGTGGCGGCGATCCGCACGCTGTTGGCCCAGAAGGCCGACGTGAACCTGGCGCAATCCGACGGCGCGACGGCGATCCAGTGGGCCGCCTACCGCAACGACGTGGCCATGGCGGATCTGCTGATCGCGGCCAAGGCTGACGTGCGGATTCCGAACCGTAACGGGGCGACGGCGCTGCGTCTGGCCAGCATCAACGGCAGCGCAGAGATGATGGAACGTTTGCTGAAGGCCGGTGCGAACGCCAACGAGGCGGGTCCGAACGGCGAAACGCCCTTGATGTACGCGGCACGCAACGGCAATCCTGCCGCGGTGAAAGTGCTAGTGGCAGCGAAAGCTGACGTGAATGCGAAAGAAAAGCTACGCGGAACCACGCCCCTGATGTGGGCGACGGAGCAGGTGCATCCCGAAGCCGTGGCCGCGCTGGTGGCCGCCGGGGCCGATGTCTCCGCGCGTTCCAATAACGACACCAAAGGCGGCCGGGCGTATCTGGCGAATCCCGTGAAGCAACGGCTAAATTCCGGTTTCGGCGTGAACGGGCAGCAGGCTAACGCGAAGGGTAAGGGCGCTCCGGGCCAAGGCGGCCAAGGTGGAGGCCAAGGCAAAGGCGGACAAGCAAAAGGCAAGGCCGGGCCTGCGCCCGCAGCTGACGGGACAGTCGACATCGCGGCCCTGGACGCCGCTGCCGCCGAGGCGTCTTTCGGCCGCACGTCGGATTCGCAGGGCGGGGCACTCACTCCGCTGGTGTTCGCGGCGCGGCAGAACTGCATCGAATGCGCCAAGATCCTTCTCGACGCCGGAGCTAACGTCAACCAGACGACCAACTACGGCTGGACGCCGCTGCTCACCGCGACGCAGAACCGCAATTACAAGTTCGCCGCGCTGCTGCTGGACCGGGGCGCGAATCCGAACCTGAAGAACAACGGAGGCTGGTCACCGTTGTACCTGGCCACTGATAACCGCAACATCGAAATCGGCGACTATCCGACGCCGAAATCCGACATCGACCATCTGGAGTTCATCAAGCTGCTGCTCTCCAAGGGCGCGGACCCGAACATCCGCATCTGCGGCACGCGCTCCGATCCGGCCGCCACCGATCCGGCGCAGCAATGCGTGGGTGATTCCACCGAGACGCGCACGAACTTCACCATGCAGTGGCTGTTTGAAGACGGCTCCACGCCCTTCATCCGCGCCGCGCAATCGAGCGACGTGGACTTGATGAAAGTCCTGCTGGCCGCCGGTGCCGATCCGAAGCTGCGCACCGCGCATGATGTGACCGCGTTGAACGTCGCCGCCGGCATCGCCTGGGTGGAAGGCGTCACCTTTGAATGGTCGCGTGCGAAGAACGTCGAGACCGTGAAGATGCTGCTCGACTTGGGCATCAACGTCAACCAGGCCGACGACGAAGCGCGCACCGCGCTGCACGGAGCCGCGCACAAGGGCCGCAATGAAGTGGTCCAGATGCTGGTGGATGCCGGCGCGAACCTGGAAGCCCGCGACCTGGGGAGCCGCGATACAGTCAATGGCGCGATGCTCGGCTTGACGTGGATTCCTCTGCACTATGCGCAGGGCTTGGTCCGCGTGGGCGTGCAGTCGGCGATTCCGCATCCTGAGACCGCGGAGTACATCAAGGACCTGATGCGGAAAAAAGGTCTGACGATTCCGCCGGAGATCACCTCGTCGATTTGTTTGACCAAGGGTGTCAACGGCTGCCAGTAAACCTATAGGAGACTCCATGCGCCTTCAGAAGTCGTTCGCCGCGGTGGTGGCCATTCTCGCCCCCGCGTTTTACCTGACCGTTCTGAGTGGCGCGAATAGTCCCGTAGCCGACGCGGCGATGCGTGGCGACACCGCCGCCATCCGCACTCTGCTGACGCAGAAGGCCGGCGTCAATCTGCCGCAGTCCGATGGAGCCACCGCCATCCAGTGGGCCGCCTATCGCGACGATGTAGGGATGGCGGACCTGCTGATCGCGGCCAAGGCCGACGTGAAGGTCGCCAATCGCGATGGGGCCACGGCGCTGCGCCTGGCCGCCACCAACGGCAGCGCGGCGATGATCGAACGCTTGCTCAAGGCCGGCGCGAGTCCGAATGAGGCGGGTCCCAACGGCGAGACTCCGCTGATGTACGCGGCGCGCAATGGCAACGCGGCTGCGGTCAAGGCGCTGATCGCTGCCAAGGCCGATGTTAACGCCCAAGAGAATCTGCGCGGCACCACGCCGCTGATGTGGGCGGCTGAGCAAGCTCACCCGGAAGCCATCGCGGCCCTGGTCGCGGCCGGGGCGGACGTGGCGCTTCGCTCGAACAATGACACCAAGGGCGGGGGAGCCTACCTGGCTCCCACCGTCCGCGCGCGTCTAGCATCGTCGTTCGGCTCGGGTGGTTTGGACGGTTTGGCGCAGGCTGAGGCGCAGGCGAACGGCACACAGCAAGGCAAACAACAAGGCAAGCAACAGGGCAAACAGTTCGCTGGCGGTGGACAGGCCAAAGGCAAGGGCAAGGCAGCCCCCGCAGCTGAGGGCGCTGCTCCCGCCGACGATGCGGTCGCCGCCGCCGACGCCGCGGCAGCGGAATTCTCCTTCGGGCGCCAGCGCGACACCAACGGCGGAGCGCTCACCGCGCTGGTCTTTGCCGCCCGCCAGAATTGCATCGAGTGCGCGCGCGTGCTGCTCGACAACGGGGCGAACATCAACCAGACCACCAACTACGGCTGGACGCCGCTGCTCACCGCCACGCAGAACCGCAATTACAAGCTGGCGGCGTTCCTGCTGGACCGCGGCGCGAATCCGAATCTGAAGAACAACGGCGGCTGGTCGCCACTGTACCTGGCCACCGACAACCGCAACATCGAAATCGGCGACTACCCGACGCCGAAAGCCGACGTGGACCAACTGGAGTACATCAAGTTGCTCCTCGCCAAGGGAGCCGACGTGAACGTCCGCGTGTGCGGCTCGCGCGGCCAGCCTGCTCCGCTGCCCTCCGGGGCGACGTTGCCCTGCGCAGGCGACTCCACCGAAACCCGCACCAACTTCACCATGCAGTGGCTGCAGGAAGACGGTGCCACGCCCTTCCTGCGCGCGTCGCAATCGAGCGACCTAGATCTGATGAAGGTCCTGCTGGCCGCCGGCGCCGACCCCAAGATCCGCACCGCTCACGACGTCACGGCGCTCTCGGTTGCGTCGGGCATAGCGTGGGTGGAAGGCGTCACCTTCGAATGGTCGCGCGCCAAGAACGTGGAAGCCATCAAGATGCTGCTCGACCTGGGCGTCCCAGTCAACCAAGCCGACGAAGAAGGCCGCACGGCGCTTCACGGGGCCGCCCACAAGGGCCGCAATGAGATCGTGCAGATACTGGTGGACGCCGGGGCCAAACTCGACGCACGCGACGTCGGCAGCCGCGATACGGTCAACGGCGACATGCGCGGGCTGACCTGGATTCCTCTGCACTATGCTCAGGGTCTGGTCCGAGTGGGTGTGCAGTCCGCGATCGCGCATCCCGATACCGCCGCGCTGATCAAGGACCTGATGGCCAAGCAGGGGCTGCCGATTCCACCGGACATCACCTCCTCCATCTGTCTCACCAAGGGCGTCAACGGCTGCCAGTAGCGGTCCGCTGACCGCGGCACATGGTCCGCTCATCGCGCCAGGCGTCCCGTTCGGCGGTTTTCGCTGCGCCTCGGGGGTGATCCAGCGCAAACTGGGAGCATGTCCCGACTGCTCTTCCTTCTAGCCTCAATCACCTACGCCCAGACCGGATCGATCACCGGCACCGTGACGCTCGAAGCCACCGGCGAACCCATGCACGGGGCGCGTGTGATCCTTTCGCCCGCCGGTCGCAGCGCGGATACCGCGGATGACGGGACGTTCGCCTTCAGCGGCCTTGCGTCCGGCGTCTACGACGTGATCGCGCAGGCCCCCGGTCTCTCCGCTTCTCAGCGCATCGATCTCCGCGCCAGTGCCTCCGCCGCCGCGAATCTGGTGCTGCGGGTTTCGGCCGTGCGGGAAAGCGTCACGGTCACCGCCACGGGGCGCGAAGAGGCCACGCTAAGCGTGGTGCAGTCCGTGCTGGACCTCGATCAAAGCCAGCTTCCCCTGCGCAGCGGGACATCCTTGGGCGAGGTGCTAAACAACGAACCCGGCGTGGCCAAGCGCAGCTCCGGGCCGGGAAGTTCGCGGCCTGTGATCCGCGGCTTTGATGGCGACCGTGTGCTGATCCTTGAAGACGGCATCCGCACCGGCACGCTTTCTTCGCAGTCCGCGGACCACGGCGAACCGGTCGACGTAAACAAGCTGGAGCGGCTGGAAGTGGTGCGTGGTCCGGCGACGCTGCTGTATGGCTCGAACGCAATTGGCGGCGTGGTCAACGCCATCTCCCGCCGCGACATTTTTCATCAGCACGCCGATCAGGGAGTGCGCGGCTACACGACCGGCCTGGGCGGTTCCAATAACGCACAAGGCGGCGGCAGCGCGGGCTTCGAGTTCGGGCGCAAGGCGTGGGAGTTCTGGTCGTCCGGAGGAGGCCAGCGGACCAGCAATTACAAAACGCCGCTGGGCACGGTCCAGAACTCACAAACGCGAGGCTCGCAAACGGACGCGGGACTTGGCCGCTATGGCCAGAAGGCTTTCTTCAGTTTCAACTACGGCTTCACCGACTCACGCTACGGCATCCCCTACGACACCAACGCGGAAGACCCCGAGGTAGCCGAACTTCTCGTACGGCGTCACAACTATCGCTTCACCGGCGGCCTCAAGGATGTCGGCTTTGTCGAGAGTATTCAGGCGAAGATCAACTACTCCGACTACAACCACCAGGAAATCGTCGGTGGCACGCCGGAGACCAACTTCTTCAACAAGCAGTTTATCTACCGCGCCGTCGCCGATCAAAAGAAGCGCGGCCGCCTCACGGGCAGCTTCGGAACGTGGGGCATGCATCGCGACTACCGGATCGAGGGCGCCGAATTGCTGGCACCTCCCACCAAGCAGGACGCCGTCGCGTTCTTCACCGCGCAGAACTACGACATGGAGAAGACGCGCCTCTCCTTCGGTGCCCGCGTCGAGAACAATCGGTATGCCCCCAGCGGTTTGCAGGCACGCAACTTCACGGGAGTCTCGCTGGCCGCCGGAATGAGCCACCGCCTGTGGAACGACGGGGCGTTCGTCGCCAACTACTCGCACTCCTACCGTGCCCCGGCGCTCGAAGAACTCTACAACTTGGGGCCGCATCCGGGCAACCAGACCTTCGAAATCGGCAACGCGAACCTCAAGCCGGAGCGTAATGACGGGCTCGACCTTTCGCTGCGTCATCAATCGTCCCGCGTCCGCGGCGAGGTCAATTTCTTCCATTACAGCATCCGCGACTTCGTCTACCTCGCGCCCACCGGAAACATCACCGACGGTTTCCCCGAGGCGGACTATCTACAGGAACACGCCCGCTTCACCGGCGGCGAAGCCAAGCTCGACGTGGCGCTGCATCCGAATCTGTGGCTCAACCTGAGCACGGACATGGTGGATGCCAAACTCACGGACCTGAACGTCTATCTGCCGCGCATCCCCCCGGTGCGCGCCCGCCTGGGCTTTGATGCGCGCTATCACGGCTTCAGCCTGAAGCCGGAGGTGATCCTCTCCAACGTGCAGCGCAACGTGTTCACCATCGAAACGCCGACGGCCGGGTTCGCCGTGGTCAACGTTTCCGGTACCTACACGCTGGCGCGCCAACACACGCTGCATCTGCTTTCTGCGCAGCTCTTCAATGCCGGGGACACGCTCTACCGCAACCACCTGTCGTTCTTGAAGTCCTTCGCGCCGGAAATCGGCAGGGGCGTCCGCTTCAGCTATACGCTCCAGGTGTTCTAAATGGTGTCTGACACCATTTAGACGGCCTCACTGGGCGGTCAGTTGCGATTCGTGGCGGTGGGCGAGTTTCCAGCCGTCCTTGGTGCGGACCCAGACTCCGGTGAACCTGTAGCGGGCGGGTTTCGCGGCGGCTTCGCCCACGGCCTTCTCAGTACCGGCGCGGTAGAAGGTGGAGATGGCGGTGTCGCCGAAGATCTGGACCTGCAGGCCCTCCACCTGAAGGTTGGTTTGGCGGCCGGCTTTGAGATCGTCCTTGCGGCGCTGGACGTCGTCGGCGGACCAACCGGAGATCATGCGGGCTCCGCTGGTGGGGAAGACGGTGCGTGTGGGCAGCATGAAGTTGAACATCTCGTCGAAGCGACCTTCGTTCTGGGCGCGGTTGAAGGCGATCTCGTTGGCCTGGATGTTTGCGATGTCGGAGGCGGTGTCGGCGAAGGCGAGGGGGCTGAGGGCCAGGGCGAGGATGATGGTGTGTGGTTTCATAGGCTGTCAGGCTAACGGGACCAATTTGGACTTGAGAATGCGCTTGTCACGCGTCAGGAGTGGGACGCGGTGGATGATGCTGGTGGCGGCGATGAGTTCATCGGCCGGGTCGCTCTTGAAGTCGAGGTGCGTGGATTGGCGGGCGACAGGGAGGTCTAGGGGCCAGACACGCATCCGGGAAAGGGCATGGGCGAAAGCCACGGAGTTGAGGTCGAGTTCAATGCGGCCCAATTGGACGAGCTTGGCTAGTTCCCAAAGGACGACGGCGGAAATGCTCCAGGGCTGGCCGGAGAGCAGGCTCTGTTCGCGCTTGGAGAGTGAGCCGGCAAGCGCATCAATGAGGATGTGGGTATCAAGATTGAGCATTCCACTTGACCCCGGTGGAGAGGGTGTCGCCCTTCACTCGGATTTTACCCTTGAGGCTGCCGATGAGGTCCTTGCAATCGGACTGAGCGGGAATGACGCGGGCAACTGGTTTGCCGTGTTTGGTGATGACCAAGCCGTCGGAGTCGAGGTGGTCGAGGACGGAGAGGCACTGTTCTTTGAACTGAGAAGCACTCATCTGGGCGGCCATGGCTTGATCGTAGCACATGGCCGGATTTAAGGACTGGTCATATAATATGACTGGTTATGCTGAGCACTTCCTCACGGTCGCGGTTCAGAACGAGAAGCGTGCAACAAACTGCCGGCGCGCGGCACGCCCACGCATTCTGCCCTATGAAGGAGCCAAGATTTTCGACGGCCACTGCAATCTAGGGCAGCTCATATCGCCGGGCACCGACGAAGGAGCCAGAATGCTCGATCCCATCATTGTGGCTGATCCCGAAGTCCTGAACGGCACGCCCTGCTTTCGCGGGACGCGGGGGCCATTCAAGAACCTGATGGACTACCTTGAGGGCGGTCATTCCATGGGAGAGTTTTTGCGGCAGTTCCCTTCCGTGACGCAGGAGATGGCGGTGCAGGCGCTGGAAGAGGCGAAGGAGTCTCTTCTCGCGCGGATCGCATGAGGGTTCTGCTGGACGAATGTTTCCCGGTGGACTTGCGGCACAGTATTGCGGGGCACAAGGTCCACAGTGCGGAGTGGGCGGGGCTGAAGGGCCGCTGGTTACGATGTGTTGCTGAGCATCGACCAAAGCTTGCCGTACCAGAACAACTTCACCGGACGGCGGATCGCGGTGGTCGGGGTGCGTGCGAAAACGAATCAGTTAGAGGACTTGCTGCCGTTAGTCAAGACGATCCAGGCCGCGCTTGCCGAAGTTCGACCTGGAGAGATTCAAATGATCGGGTAGAGGAGTTCGGCCTGACACCGACACTCCCCGAAGTCCTCAGAACGAGAAGCGTGCAACGAACTGCCCGGCGCGCGGCACGCCCAGCTGGTTAGAGGTCCGCAGGTTGCCGAACGTCCCGAAGCCGGAGGTGTAGCGCCCGTCGGCGGCCTGCGTATACGTCGGATTGGTGAAGTTCAGGTTGGCGATCTGCGGCAGCGGCAGGAAGCTCCGGTTGAAGATGTTCTGGAACTCCACGCGGACCTGCAGGCTGTAGCGCGATTCGCGGCCGAAGCGGAAGGTGCGGGCCACGTTCGCCGCCTCGTTCGGCACCCGCGACCGGCGGAAGCCCGGCAGCGTTTGGGTCTGCGCGGCCCACTGGCCATCGGGCACCACTTCCCAGGCTGCCGGATTGAGCACGATCGTCTTTTCCGGATCGAAGCAGTGGCAGTTGATGTCCAGCGGATCGGTGCGGCGTGTACCGGAGTTGTCCACCCAGTTCACTGACCAGGGGCTCATGTAGCTGCCGTCGGCGTTCTTCTTGAGGTTCGCGCCACCGGGTCCGCGTCCCAGCCAGCGGCTGATGGGGTTGGCCGAGCCGGCTAGCGGGCGGCTCAAGTAGGTGGCTGTCTGGTAGAACAGAGAGGCTGACAGCCCCCATCCGCCGATGGCCTGGCTGATCCAGCGATTGCCCAGCACGGGGATGTCCGCGGAGGGGCGCTGCAGTTCATAGAGGAATGAAACGCGAAAGATCTGGGGCGGATTGGCAGGGACCAAATCTTTGCCGTTGGCCCGGTTGAAAACGTCGAAGACGCTCAACTGCTGTAGGTTCTTGGACCAAGTGTAATTGGCATTCACCTGCAATCCGTTCGAGTAGCGCTTGGTCAGCGTGAGCTGCAGCGAGTCATACCACGACCGGCCGAGAGGAGCCGCTGGACTGATCGCGTTGCTGTACTGCGGATAGGGCCGGATGGACTGGAGCACGGTCTGCGCGGAAACCCCGGTGACAGGGAAGCTACTGTATGGCAGGTTCACGCCGCGGTTGGCCAGGGTAGACCGCTGCGTCGCGTTCAACAGGTTAAAGCGCTGGTTCAAAATAGTAGCGTCGTCCAGGTTGCCGATGGTGAATCCGTAGCGGGAGAGCTGCGCAGGCGAAACGGCGTTGAAGTCCTGCATGGCGACGGCAGACAGCCACACGGCGCGGTTGGCTGCGTAGGAGGCTTCCACCACCAGGTTGCGGCTGATTTCGCGCTGCAAGCTGAAGTTCCATTGGAAGATCCGCTCCGGCCGGCCAGCGTTGGGATCCACGAGTGCGGCCAGCGTGTTGATCACCGCGCCATTGCCATGACCGAGCGACGCACTGTATACCGGCCACTGAGGCTGCAAGCTGGTGGGGTACCCGTCGCGCAGCTTGAAGGACTCTTCGCCATCCTGCACGTCGGGCGTTACGGCGTTGTTCTGGGCGGTTCCGGCCACCGTTCCCGTGGAACCGTAGGTGAGGCCGAATCCGCCGCGAATCACGGTCTTGCTGTCTAGGGTGTAAGAAACTCCTACGCGGGGACCGATGCCCAAGGGGTAGTTCTTGGCGAAGTTGCACTTGCACGTGGCTTCGTAAATCAGCGCTCCCGGATGTCCGCCGGCGGAGGCATTCGCCTCCGTCAGGCTCAGGTTCGCCACGCGCCCGTAATCTTCCTTGGTGTAGGTGCCATAGTCCCAGCGGAGTCCGATGTCAATCGTCAGGTTGCGGCGTGCGCGCCACGTGTCTTGCGCATACGTGCCCCATTGCTGCTTGGACCTGCGGAAGCCGACGGGGGTGCCCAGCGTCATGCTGCGCACGCTGCCCATGAGGAAGTTCGCGTAGCCGAAGCCTAGGTTGGTGTTTCCGGTGAAGCCCGCGATGCCCAGCAAAGACGACTGCCAAGTCGCACCGTTGCCTGAGAACACCAGGTTGCCGGCGGTGTTGGTAAAGGTCCGCGTCGTGAGCATGTCCTGGCGGAAGTCGCCTCCGAACTTGAAGGTGTGGTTGCTCTTGACCCAGGTGATGCTGGCGGTTCCCGACGGGCGTTTCTCGGGCGAGGAGCCTTGCGGGCTGGGCCCCATCGCGTTCATGCCGCCTACAGCTGGAGTGGTTGTGAAGTTCGCCCCGATACGCGGAAAGTTGCGGTTCAATGTGGCACCCTTCAGCCCAATGTCTGCCAGCGGATTGTAGTCGGTAACCAGCGCATGGTCCGCGAAGTTAAACTCCGACCAGCCAGCGCCAAGATGCAGGTTCACGGTAGGCAGCAGCGTGTAGTCGAAATTCGCGCGATAGGTCGGCGAACTTTCGTAGGTGCCGCGGTTGGTGCTAATGACCGAATCAAAGCCTTCCGCCAAGCCGCCCAGGGCCTGCACCGGGGACTGCGTATGATTTTCGGTGTAGGTGAAGGAAACGCGTCCCTTGGTGGAAAGGTTGTGGTCGAATTTCAGGGCCGGGGTGCGCGTGGTGCGCCAGGTCTTAAACGGAGTGTAGTAGTTGTTGATCAGGTCGCCCCTATCGGCACCGGGCCCCTTGGGCAGAGGAATGTATTTGTTCTGAATGGCGAGCGAAATGGGATCCAGCAGGGTGGTGGGAACCACGTTGCCGGGGAAAGCGGTGCGTACGTTGACCAACGTTCCGTTGGTACCGCAATCGATCGATACGGCAGTGTTACACGTCACCTGCCGGGTGGAGCGAGGGTCGTAGACGGTGCCCAGGCGCGCGGCGGCACCCAGCGGATCCAAATAGTCGTGCGCGGCTGCCCCTCCCGTCACAGCGGCCATGCGCAGGTTGGCGTTGCCGGAGGCTGCGAACAAGCCGCCGTAATTGCCGCCACGGTATGCCTGCGTGGGCACGGTGGGAATGGTGAACCCGGTGAGCTGCCTCTGGACGTCGCGGAACTGTTCCCAGTTGGCGAAAAAGAAGGTCTTGTTGGTTCCGTTGTACAGGCGGGGGATGCGGACGGGGCCGCCGATGTTGAATCCGTAATCGTGACGCCGCACGCGATTCTTGGCACCCACCGTGGGGTCGTTGGCGTTCAGTACTTCGTTCACTGTGTAGTCATAGGCCGTGCCGTGGAACTGGTTGGTTCCGGACTTGAGAGTGATGTTGAACAGCGCGCCAGAGACCGAGCCGAACTCCGCTGCGAAGTTGCTGGTCTGGACCGCGACCTCTTCGATCGCGTCCGGGCTGGGCTGGGTGCGCGTTGTGATTGCGGCTGCTGCGATGTTGCCGAGCACTTCGCCATCCAGGCGGTATTGGTTGGTGGTGCCGGCCAGGCCGTTCACGCGCATGGTGGGTCCGGCCAAGCTGCCGGGAGGAGGCACGGTGTACACCACGCCCGGCATCGTCTGCACCATCGCGAAGGGATCGCGAATAAAGCCGCCCACGGGCAGCAGCGGCAGGGCTTGAATCTGCGCTGGCGTGATGTTATGCGTGAGGGTTCCGCTCTCCGTCTTGAGCAGCGAAGATTCCGCGGTCACGGTGACCGACTCGGTGGCCGTGCCGACTTCCATGATGACGTCCAGCCGCAAAGACTGCGCCGCACTCAAGGTCAGCCCGTCGCGGAGAAATGTCTTGAAGCCCGGGCGCTCCACGCTGATCTCGTAGCGGCCCACCAGCAACTGCGAAATCGTGTAGTTGCCGGTGTCCGAGGTGTTTCCCGTGGCGGTGAATCCGCTGTCGACGTGTTTGGCTACGACGGTGGTGTCGGCCAGCGCGGCCCCCGTCTGATCCGTAACCACGCCGGTGAGCACGGCGCGGGCGGTTTGCCCGTAGGTCAAGACGGCTGCCATCGTCATCAAAAGAACTTGCGCGCGAAATTTCACGGTGTTGCCCCTCCTCATCCACAGCCACACGTCAGGGGGCAAGGCCCCCAGGTTGATTGGAAGTAGGTATAGCGAAGACACGTGTGGAAGTCAAGGGTCGAGGGACTGCAAAGGCCGAAACCGGGCTGCTCTGGATACTACGCCAGCGCCAGACTTTCACACACCTTGCAGTTGGTGTAAGGACCCTTGCGCGGCGAAGCGTCGATCAGGCCGGCGAGTTCGTTGCGCAAAGCGGTAAGCCGCCGGATCTCCTGGTCAATGGACGTCAGTTTATCGTCCATGCGGGCGCACATCTCCGCGCAGGTAACTCCGGTGGTGGCCATGCCGGCCAACTGCGCGATTTCCTTCAGCGTGAAGCCCAGCTTCTGCGCGTTGCGGATGAAGCGCAGGCGGCGGACGGTTTCGTCGGGATAGATACGGTATGCGCCGGAGGCCCGCGGCCGCGCGATCAGGCCGAGCCGCTCGTAGTAACGGATGGTCTCCACATGGACCCCCGCTTCGCGCGCAGCCCGGCTTATCGTGCGGGAAACGGGCGTAGTGCGTGGACTACTTCTTGCAGCAGGCGCAGCCACAGTTGCAGCCACATCCTTTGCAGGGCACCCCGGTGCCGCATGTGGGGCAGGTGCACTTCTCGCAGCATTTCTTGGTCACGGTGGCAGTCATGGTGAATCTCCTTCTGCCTAGAGTCTACACCCTGTAGCGCGCTACGGAGTCAAGAAGGTTTTTGCCCCCTGATGGACGCGGCTCGGACGAAGAGTTATCATCTTCGGAGGTTATGTTGAAGAATTCTCTCCTCTTGATCGCTCTTGCCTCCTGCGCCTTCGGGCAGTGGCCCGACTTTCCCGCCAAGGGTGTACCGATGAAGGACGGCAAGCCGGACCCATCCGCCCCCGCTCCAAAGACCGCCTGGGGCACGCCGGACCTGTCCGGGCTGTGGGAGAATACGCGCGCGCGTCCGGGTGATCCGCCGGCGAGCTTGGGGCCGCCGCTCTCCACATTCGCAAACATAGGGGCCGGGATGAAGGACGGCTTGCCGTTGCAGCCTTGGGCGGCGGAGCTATTGAAACAGCGCCGGGCCGGCAACAGCAAAGACAATCCGGACGCCCGCTGTCTGCCGATGGGTCTGATGCAGCTCCACATGCACGTGCAGCCCCGCAAGATTGTTCAGCTGCCGGAACTGATCGTGATGATCTACGAAGGCAACTCCGGACTGCGCCAGATCTTCATGGACGGGCGGCCATTGCCGGGCCCGGACGCGCTGCCGTGGTGGTACGGCTATTCGGTGGGGCATTGGGAAGGCGACACCTTGGTCGTGGAGACCGTAAGGCAGCGGGACTTGAGCTGGCTGGATATCTGGGGCAGCCCGATCACCGAAGAGGGCAAAATGATTGAGCGCTACCGCAGGCCGAACTACGGGCTAATGGAAATCGACGTGACGATTGACGATCCCAAGGCCTACACCGCGCCCTTCACCGTGCGGGTGAATCAGCGGATCATGCCGAACACCGACCTGATCGAGTTTGTCTGCGCGGAGAATGACAAGTTCACAACGTACCTGACCGGCGCGGGGGAAAAGTGAGATTTGCACTGTGGTTCGCATTGACTTCCGCTGCCTTTGCGCAGTGGCCCGACTTCCCGTCCAAGAGTGTTCCCATGAAGGATGGGAAGCCGGACCTGACGGCTCCCGCTCCCAGAACTGCGGCGGGGAAGCCTGATTTTTCGGGCATGTGGCAGAACATCCGCGGAAACCGCGACAGCGGTCCTGCCCCCAGCGTGGGTCCCCCGGTGGCGAGTTTCGCCAACATCGGGGCCGGGATGAAAGAAGGCCTACCGCTGCGTCCACTTGCGGCGGAGCTATTGAAAGCACGCCGCGCCTCCAACAGCAAAGACAACCCCGACGCGCGATGCCTGCCGATGGGCATGATGCAGTTTCACACGCATGGACAGCCTCGCAAGATGATCCAGACGCCGGAGCTGCTGGCGATCGTCTACGAAGCGAATTCAGGCTTGCGGCAGATCTTCATGGATGGGCGTCCCCTCCCCGGAAAAGATGCGGAGCCGTGGTGGTACGGCTACTCGGTGGGCCGCTGGGAAGGCGACACGCTGGTGGTGGAAACCATCAAGCAGCGTGACATGAGCTGGCTGGATGTCTGGGGCAGTCCGATCACCGAAGGCGCCAAGGTGACCGAGCGCTACCGGCGGCCAAGCTACGGACTGCTGGAAATCGACGTGACCATCGATGATCCGCAAGCTTACACGGCTCCGTTCACCGTGCGGCTGAATCAGCGCATCATGCCGAACACGGAGCTGATCGAGTTCATCTGCGCGGAAAATGACAAGTTCACATCGTATCTAAAGGGTGCCGGGGATCGGTAACGCCGCCGTTGGTTTGGGCTCAATGTTAACCTAGGTATGTGAGCGAAAACGAGACGGAAATGACCGCGGCAGAGGCTGCGGAAATGGTCGACGAGACGCCGGTGGACCCGGCGGCGGCGTGGGAAGCTGAGAAAGCCGACCTGCAGGAACGCGTCCTGCGCACCCAGGCGGAATTCCAGAACTTCCGGCGGCGCGTGGAGAAAGAACGGCTGGAGCTGTCCGAGTACGCCAGCATGGAAGCGGTGCGCGCGCTGTTGCCCATTCTGGACGATTTCGAGCGCGCTCTGAAGGCGGAAAACGGCGGCGGCGAGTACGTCAAGGGGATGGAATTAATCCACCAGCGCTTCGGCGCGCAGTTGCAGAAGCTCGGCCTGGAGCCGATTGTTTCCGAGGGCCAGACGTTCGACCCGCACGTGCATCACGCAGTGGAGATGGTGGAGACGGACGAGGCTCCGGATCAACAGGTGCTGGCCGAGTTCCAGCGAGGCTACAACTTCAAGGGGCGCCTCCTGCGGGCGGCCATGGTCAAGGTGGCCGTTCAACCTAAATGAGCGTGGCGAAGAGAGATTACTACGAAGTCCTGAGCGTGACTCGGGACGCGCACGAAACAGTCATTAAGACCAGTTACAGGAAGCTAGCTATGCAGTATCACCCGGACCGCAATCCGGGGGATCACACGGCGGAAGAGAAGTTCAAAGAGGCCGCCGAGGCCTACAGCATCCTGAGCGATGCACAGAAGCGCGCGGCGTATGACCGCTTCGGTCATCAGGGTGTGGGCAGCGCGTCAGGCGCGGGTGGGTTTGACACCGGCGGCATGCCGGATCTCAATGACATTCTCAGCGAAATGTTTGGGTTTCAGGACCCCTTCGGGCGCGGCTCTCAGCAGCAGCGGCGAACGCGGGCGCAGCGCGGCGAGGATGTCCGCTACGATCTGGAGCTGAGCTTCGAAGATTCGATGCGCGGCATGAGCGCGGACATTCAGATTCCGCGCCTGGAAGAGTGCGGTCGCTGCAAGGGCAAGGGCGCAGAGCCAGACGACGGGCTGGTCACCTGCCCCACCTGCAAGGGCCGCGGCGAAGTGATTTATCAGCAGGCATTCCTGCAAGTGCGCCGTTCCTGCGCGCAGTGCGGCGGACGCGGGCAGATTATCCGGCGTCCGTGCAAGGATTGCCGGGGCGATGGCTACCAGCGGCGCGAGAAGAAGCTGAAGGTCAACATTCCCGCAGGCGTGGATACGGGCACCCAGTTGCGATTGTCGGGCGAAGGCCAGCCGGGAGCGAACGGCGGTCCACCGGGGGATTTATACGTGGTGACGAAGGTCGCCGAGCATCCGGTGTTTGAGCGCAATGAGTACGATCTGCATTGCCGGGTGCCGATCAATTTGGCGCAGGCGGCGCTGGGGACTTCCATCGATCTGCTGACTTTCGACGGCTTGCAGACGGTGAAGATTCCGGAGGGCACGCAGCCGGGGGCGAAAGTTCGCTTGGATAAGCTCGGGGTGCCGCATTTGAATTCGAGCAAGCGCGGGCATCTTTACGTGCATGTGGCGGTCCATGTGCCGGAGAAGTTGAATCGGGAGCAGCGGCGGTTGCTGGAGCAGTTGCAGGAAATTCTACCGAAGGAAAACGAGCCTCAGGAGAAGGGGCTGCTCGATAAGGTGAAAGATTATTTCCTTTAACGTATCGGCTGCTCTTCCAACTGGTCCTGCGGGATTTCGTCGGGCACGTCGAAGATGATGGTGGCGTCCGCGCTGAAGCGGCTGTAGCGGCGGAACTCGACTTCGTTGCGCGTGGCGTAGCGTCCCGCCCGTGAGGTGAGTTCGACTTTGAGCGGTAGCACGAACGGCACGCCGGAGATTTCGACCATGTCGTAATTCAGGTCGAGGCTTACGGAGTTGATCGGAAAGTTTTCCATGCCGTCCAGATCCATCTTGATGCGCATGACCATCTTGGTGTCGACGTCGGCGTAGAGCAATCCGTGGTAGCCGAAGACGCCTTGGCGGCCCGACGCCTGGTCATAGACCGAGTATTCGGAGTTGCGCTGCAGGACGCGGAACTGAAACACATAGGTCTTGCGGCCCCGCAATGTGCCCCAGCGTTCCCAGTCAATTTCCGCAGCGGTGGCGGGCTTGAAAATCTCTGCGAGCATAGTGCCGAATTCGCCCGACGACGTGGTGCCGCCTAGCTGTTCATGGGTGACGTTCTGCACGGCCAGGTTGTTCACCAGTGCGACCTTGTAGCTTTCCTTGCCGTCGACGAAACTAAGCTGTTCCTGAATAATGTCGGCCAACTGAAAGCCGCCCGTGCCGTAGGGGTCCACATGGCGGCGCGTGACTTGCGTGCAGATAAAGTTGGGCAGGCCCTTGGTGTAGTCGAGCGCGTTCTGCGTGACTTCCTTTAAGATGGCGCGAATCTCGGCTTCCGACGGCGGCGGCTGGGTAATCACGGCGGCCGTGGTCACCGGCGGCGCGGGCACCGGCAATGCGGCTGAACCGGCAATCAGCAGCTTCAGCGCTTCCAAAGTGCGCGGACCCGCTCCCATCCCCTGCAGATTCTCCACCGCGCTAGCGGTGAGGCGCTGGGTGAGCTTGAGTGTCTTCACCACATCCGCCACTTGCTTGTCGGGATGTTTGAGGTTGATGGAGGACTTGATGAATAGCTCCAGCGCCTCCACCGTCATCTGGCGCTGGGCCAAGGCGGAACCCGCCGCCATCACCACGAGCAGGCAAAATGTGCGGAGCCGGACCATGTCTCTATATTATCGGACGGAATTGCCGCGCCTGGGGTTTCGCCTAAAGTCTACAATAAGAGCTGACCTCTCATGAGCTTTCCCGGCCACCATTTCCTGCGCAATCTAGTGGAGCGTCCCGCGCTGGTGGCGCAACTGGTGCGGCGCGATTTTGAGCAGCGCTACGTGGGGTCTGCCGCGGGGTGGTTGTGGGGCGTGGTGGAGCCGCTGGTACAACTGGGCCTGTGGTGGTATGTGTTCGAAGTGTGCCTGGGCACAACGCTGCCGGCGGACGCTCCCACGCAGAACTACGCGCTGTTCCTCATGGCGGGCTATTTGCCGTGGATGCTGTTCCGGGATACGGTGACACGGTCAGCATCGTCCTTGGTGGACCATGCGAACTTGATCACCCGGACGATTTTCCCTTCTGAGGTCGTGGCGGTTTCCATTTTCCTGAGTTCGCTCCTGCACCATTTGATCGGCATCCTGCTCATCATCGGCTTGGCACTGTACAACGGGGAACTGAGCGGGATGGTGTTGCTGCTGCCGGTATACATGGTGTTCGTGGGCTTGCTGGGAGTCGGGATTGGCTGGGTGGCGTCCAGCTTGCATGTGTACTTGCGAGACACCGGGCAGGTGTTAAACGTGGTGATGATGGTGTGGATGTGGATGACTCCGATCATGATCAGCGCGGACAGGGTGCCAGAGAACTTCCGTTTCCTACTGACATGGAATCCGATGTCCTTCGTGGTGGACGCCTACCGTCAGCGGCTGCTGACGCCGGGGTGGCCCGATGCGATGCAGTCCGCCCAAATCGCCGGATGGTCGATCGCGGTTTTCCTGGCCGGCGGACTTTTTTTCCGCCACCTGAAGCGCGGATTTGCAGACGTGCTGTAAACTAGTTACTAGCGCGCCCGTAGCTCAGCCCGGATAGAGCGTTTGCCTCCGAAGCAAAAGGCCACATGTTCGAATCATGTCGGGCGCACCACTCCTTTCAGTCACTTCCCTCGGTACCGCCGAAGATTCACCTACCGGGTGCCTACATCACGCGCGGGCCATAGCGTTGCCGCCCAACAACATGCCATTTCACCCGCGCTTGCACCGGTGTCCCCCAAGCTATGCTCTTCCCGAGCATGACCCACGAATTTCACCCCGCCGCGTCTCTCCGCACTACGAAAATTACAAAACGAACCCACCGCGCCCCCGCGCATCCCCCACTCAACCCTTGCTCCTTCAAACACATCCCGTTTGCATTGACAAAACGCCCCCTCCTCGCGACCATGGAGTTCTCCACATGATTCCTCGCTACACCCGCCCCGAAATGGGCAAAATCTTCGCCGACCAGAACCGCTTTGACGCTTGGCTCGCCGTCGAGATCGCTGCCGCTGAGGCGCTCGCCGAGACCGGCGAAGTCCCCACGCCCGCCGCCCAAGCCCTCCGAGCCCACGCCGCCTTCGACGTCGACCGCATCCACGCCATCGAGCGCGAGACCAAACACGACGTCATCGCGTTCACCACCGCCGTGGCCGAAAAAATGGCCGCCGCCGGCGTCGCCGAGCATTCCCGCTGGCTCCACTACGGCCTCACCTCCAACGACGTCGTCGATACCGCACAGGCGTTGCAACTCAAGCAAGCCTCCAAGATCCTGCTCGACGGCGCGCGCACCCTGGCCGAATCCCTCAAGCGCCGCGCGCACGAATTCAAGGACACGCCGCAGATGGGCCGCACCCACGGGATCCACGCCGAGCCCATCACTTTCGGCCTCAAGCTGGCGTTGTGGTTCGATGAAATGCGCCGCAACATCACGCGCCTGGACGCCGCAGCCGAGGATCTTCGCGTGGGCAAAATCTCGGGCGCCGTCGGCACCTACGCCCACATTGGCCCAGAGGCGGAGGAGCGCATCTGCGCCCGCCTGGACCTGAAGCCCGCCCCCATCACCAGCCAGGTCATCTCCCGCGACCGCCACGCGGCTTGGGTTGCAGCCTTGGCCGTTCTGACGGCCACGCTAGAGAAGATCGCCCTCGAAATCCGGCACCTGCAACGCACCGAGGTCCGCGAAGCCGAAGAGCCCTTTGCCGTGGGTCAGAAGGGCTCCAGCGCCATGCCGCACAAGCGCAACCCGGTAGTGTGCGAACAAATCTGCGGTCTGGCCCGCGTTGTCCGCGCCAATTCCCAGGCCGCGCTCGAGAACATTGCCCTGTGGCATGAGCGCGACATCTCGCATTCTTCGGTGGAGCGCGTCATCCTGGCCGACTCGGCCATCCTTACTGACTACCTGCTGGCCAAGACCATCTGGCTGATCGATGGCATGCGCGTATACCCCCAGCGTATGCTGCGGAACCTGGAATCCACGCGGGGCCTTATTTACTCGGGCCAGCTTTTGCTCGACTTGGCCGCCGCCGGCATGCTTCGCGAGCAGGCCTATAAGACCGTCCAGGCCCACGCCATGCGCTGCTGGGAAGAAGACGGCGACTTCCGGGCGACCGTGCATTCTGACAAGGAAATCCTTTCTTATCTATCTGTTGAAAAGATAAATGAGGCGTTTTCCACAAGCCGGCAACTCAAAAACACAGATCGGATCTTTCGGAGGGTGTTTGCGTAAGTAGTTGATAAATCAACAAGAAACTAAATACTGGAACGTACTACGTAAATCCCCTGGCTCGAAATACAGTCTTCTGGAGTAAACTGGGTTCGTCAACACAGGGCTGCCGCTTCCCCAGTTGCAATTGGTCTTGCCCGGGTTCTCCTGGTCGACGATGACCCCACGTCTCGCCTGACGCTCAAGACGGTTCTCGAAACCTGCGGGTATTCGGTGGAGTCCGCCGCCAGCGCGGCTGAAGCCGTCGGCATGCTGGAGGAGAGCGAGTACGCACTAGTACTAAGCGGGCTTCAGATGGAGTCGCCGGATTCGGGTCTTAAAGTGATCGCCCACGCCCGGATGATGGACTACAAACCCGCCACCGCCCTCGTAACCGCCTACCACGACGACATCGGCATCCCAGAAAACTGGCCTAAGTCCTTACTTATCAGTCCGGAAGATGTCCAGGACCTGCTGACCCAGGTCGCCAGCCTCATCAGTAACCGCGCTACTCGCCGCTTGCGCCGCGAAATGGTCCTCGCGGGCGTCTAGTCCCATTTCTCCCCACTCCCCCCATTTGTTCTCCAAAGAACCCCCTAGTTTTCCGCTAAGTACCAGTACTTACTGCCACTAAGGGCATTTTCCCTCTTGTAACTCCCAGGACTTTTGGTATAGACTTGCTAGCAACCGATAAGCGCCGAGCAGTACTAAGAGCAGCTTGCGGTCGGAGGCAAGAGAGAACAAATCAAAAGACTACTAGCTGTATCCATCCTGGGCACCGCCCTCGCGGCGTCGTCCGCGTTCGGCGCGGTCGTGACTTACAACAATTTGGGCACCTTCACCGCCAGCACCGTTGTCGGTGGAGCGACCCTGTCCGTGGAAAACTTCAACACCGGCAGTTCGTCGTTGTTTACCCTCACCAACAACGGCGCGCAATCGTCGTTCGTCAACCTGGGGGGCGGCAACTTTGTGTGGCAGAGCGCGGTAGGGGTAGGCATTACGCAAACCATCACTCCGACCGGTCCTTTGAGCGCCTTCGGTGGCACCATTGACACCAGCACCGGAATTATCGGTTCGGGCCTCAGCATCACCGTGAATTACGCGAGCGGCGGACCGTCGGTCTTCTCGAATATCGGGAACGGCGTATTTTTCTGGGGCGTAGGTGTAGGTGTTGCCGACCCGCTGATCACCTCGGTTGTGATCTCGGCCGGTACCAACCCGGGTTCTACCGGAGAAATCTTCCAGCTTGACAACTTACAGAGTGTCGTACGCGGCACCGTCGAAGGCCCCCCCCCTAGCGGTGTCCCCGAGCCATCCACGTTCGGCCTCATGGGTCTGGCGATGCTCGGCCTCGGCCTGGTCCGTAAGGCTCGTCGTTAGACAACTCCCAAACTGCCTCCGAATGAGGGCTGGAGCGTAAGCTCCAGCCCTTGTTGCGTCTACGCGACGCCACGTGCCGGACGGCGGTTGACACATTGAAAATGAAGCTGTTACACTCCGTTGAGATTCTTTTTTAGGCTTCAAGAGGAGGCTTTTTACCAGTGAGAAACAGATTTCTAGGATACGCATTGTTGGGCGCGGCGGCGTTCGCCATGCTGGCAGTGACGTTGATGCCGGTATCGGCCCAGTTGGCAAACGCCGGCGGCGACGCCAAGGCGGCCAAGGGCGATGCCAAGGCGGCCCCCAAAGGCAAAGGCAAAGGTAAGGGCGGCCCGCAGGCCGGTCCCACCCCGCGCATCGGCACGGTAGCCGTCAACCAACCGGACTTCGGTGGACCCGGCATGTGGAGCGTCCCCTACATCACCAACATGTCCAACAGCATCACGGCTGGCGGACTGGAGACGTGCGAACAGTTCGCCAACGGCGCGGGCGGTACCACCCCGAGCTGCGCTCCGTTCAATGCCAAGGGCAAGGAAGCTTTCACGGCCCGCCGCAAGACCGATTCCGCCACCGACCCGGAAGGCTTCTGCCTGCCCCCTGGCGTGCCGCGCATGATGTACACCCCCTACCCGATGAAGATGATCCAGGAGCCCAACTGGGTGACGTTTATCTTCGAAGGCGGCGCGCACGTGTGGCGTCAGATCCCGATCGGCCCGCGCGGCTGGCTGAACCACCCGCCGCTGGCCAGCATCAACCCCACCTACCTGGGCGACTCCATCGGCTGGTATGAAGGCGACACGCTGGTGATCGACACCGTCGGCTTCAACGTCCGTACGTGGCTCGACTTCGCCGGCCACCCGCACGGCGAACAGCTCCACGTTGTGGAACGCTTCACGCGGCTCGACACGCTGACGCTGGAGCACATCGCGATCATCGAAGATCCGGAGTTCTACACGCAGCCCTGGACGGTCCGGATCACCACCGGCTACCAACCGGCCGGCAAGATGCTGGAATACATCTGCCAGGAGAACGAATCGGACACCAAGCACTTGCTGGACGACCTCCGCAAACGCGGCATTGATCCGGACAAGATTCCGTAAAGTAACCGATGTACAATTGGGGCAGGCTTCGGCCTGCCCCATTTCTATTTATGAAGCTAGCCAACTTTTCCGCAGTGTTGCTCGCGCTGGTGTGTTCCCTGGCGTTGCTGGGCCAGTGGCCCGAATTCCCTGGAAGCAACGCGGACCCTGCCGGTCCCGCTCCCAAAGCGGCAGACGGCAAGCCCGACTTTTCCGGCCTGTGGTCCAGCGGCGGAGGCGGCGCGAAGGGTAAGGACAAGGGCAAAGGCGAAAAGGGCAAGGGAGACAAAGGTCCGCCTCCCGATGGCGCTCCCGGTGGGGCAAAGGGCAAAGGCAAGGGTGGTCCACCCCCGATCGCCGGAGGCATCCCCCCCGGCGGATTCCTCAACATGGGCCAGAACTTCCCCGATGGCCTGCTTCCTTACACTGAAGCGGGGCTTGCACTGCGCAGGGCACGTCTGGCCCGCAACTCCGCCGACCATCCTGACGCACATTGCTTGCCGCTCAATCCAATTCAGCTGTGGCTGCACCCGCAGCCTCGTAAGCTCATCCAAACGTCGGGCGTGACGCTGATGATCGCCGAGGCCAACGACGGTCTGCGCCAACTGTTCACCGACGGCCGCCCGCTCCCCAACGCCGCCGACGTGCTGCCCTGGTGGTTCGGCTATTCTACCGCCAAGTGGGATGGCGACACGATGGTAGTCGAATCCACCGGCTTTCTGGAGGACAGCTGGGCGGACGAACAAGGTAGCCCACTCAGTAATCAGGCTCGCGTGACCGAGCGCATCCGCCGCCCCAACTACGGCACGCTGGAAGTGGAGATTACGGTGAACGATCCAAAGTTCTACACGCGCCCCTGGACCGTCACCGCCACCCAACGCCTGTTGCCCAACGAGGAGTTGATCGAATTCGTCTGCGCGGAAAACAATACGAGCCTAAAACACCTGGTGGCAAAGTAAGTAAGCTACCGTTTCCCGGGCCGCCTCGTCCAAGCAGCATGCGAACCACGATCCTCGTCGCTCTCGCCGCCGCAGCCCTCGCGCAGACTCCGCGTCTGGAATTCGAGGCCGCCTCCATCAAACCCGCCGCCGCCTACGTCTACGTGCCACGAGGCGGTCCGGGCTCGGCGGACCCCACGCATGTCAGCTACCGCTCAATGAGCATGAAAAATCTGCTGATGGCAGCCTACGATCTTTCCATCGGCCGCATTACTGGACTCGCATGGATCGACTCCGAGCGTTACGACGTCGCCGCATCTCTCGCCCCTGGCGCCACCAAGGAGCAACTTGCCATTATGCTCCAGAACCTGCTCGCAGATCGCTTCCACCTCGTCGTGCACCGTGAAACACGCGACATGCCGCTATTCGAAATCTCGCTTCGCAAGAATGGCACACTCGGCTCCGGGCTAAAGCCCTACGTTGAGGGAAAACCCGCTGCCATGCAGACCAGCTTGTCCGCGCCGCCCCCGGGAGGAGTCATGGCCAGCCTGACTCCCGGGCGGCGTGAGGTCTTTGCCCGCAAACAGACGATGTTGAACTTAGTGACGCTGCTCTCCGCCGAGTTCGGTCGCCCCGTCATCGACAAAACCGGCCTCACGGGAGACTACGACTACGTCCTCGAATATCTCACCCAGGGGCCCGCGGCCAGCATCGGCGCACAAGCCCCTGCCGCCCCCGACGTTC
Source organism: Bryobacterales bacterium (assembly GCA_947446025.1). Classification (GTDB taxonomy): domain Bacteria; phylum Acidobacteriota; class Terriglobia; order Bryobacterales; family Bryobacteraceae; genus Palsa-187. The sequence goes on along the minus strand of CANFEY010000035.1, from coordinate 4,420 downwards.
TGGAGACACCCAGCCTCCAGTCCGCGGTGCAGGACCAACTCGGCCTGCGCCTGGAATCGAAGCGCGGTCCTATCGAGGTGTTGGTGGTTGATCGCGGCGAGAAGACGCCGACGGCGAACTAATTTTCGCCAGGGCGCTCCACCTGGTCGACGACCAGGAGTTGTATAGGAGCTTTTGCTGACGTTAGTTTCAATCCAAGTTGCTCGCGCAATGCTGTCGGAAACGACGGCGCTTGCGTATCCGTGTCCGGCGACCACTCAAAGGTGAAATCGAATCGACCGCTCAGGCCCGTTCGATCAATCACCGGACGCCCCAAGCGCCCCGCCGTAGCAAGAGCGTCTGCCATCAGCGAAAGCGTGGTGTCTCGTGAGCCCAACGTTTTGAAATCCGAGGCCATCAAGTTGCACCTGCCTGGGAATACCCCAGGTGGTGGCGGCGCATCGCAGGGCTGACCTTCAGCGTGAGGCCGCAACTTCGGCCCAAGCGTCCCGGGCTTGTCCAATTCAAGGGTGAACACCGGAACCTCGTGCGTTTCGAAATGCGCGGCCAACTTGAATCGCTCGGCCAGCAATGCCTGCATCATCAGCCGCATCTGATCTTTTGTAGCTCTCTCATTGGGAGCTTTAGCTTGAATGTCGAAGCGATCCTCCGTCACCCACTTTGGCAGCCGAGCCAGCATCGTCTCCCGTTGCTCCGTCGTCAGCGACAACTTATAAGCGAAGCTGATGTACGTGGGCAGCGCAAAATCCCCGGAAAATCGCCCGTTCGTTTGGGCGAACGCGTCCCCGGCATCCAAGGCGAACAGGGGCGGCCGGAACGGTCCTGTATCCGGCCTTACGGACGCGACTTCAAACGCCCTTTTGCCCCCTGCCTTCGTCTGCCAGTCTTCCTGCTGGCCTGGGAGGAGAGAGGCGGAGAGGACAGCGATAAAGACGCCCGCGAGGAATGCTTCTTGAAGCCGCACAATCGCTACTTCGCCGCGAGTGCGGCTTCAATCGCGCGCGTGACTTCGGCGGATTCCGGCTCCATCGGCGCATCGAAGCGGGCCAGCACTTTGCCGTTGCGGTCCACCAGATACTTGGTGAAGTTCCACGGGATGGTACCGGCCGTTTTGGGATTCGCGGCGGGGCTGGTCAGGAACTGGTACAAGGGTGCCTGATCTTTTCCGGCGACGGAGATTTTGCTGAACATGGGGAACGTGACGCCATACTTCGATTTGCAGAACGCGCCGATCTCCACGTCACTGCCCGGCTCCTGGCCGCCGAAGTTGTTGGCGGGGAATCCGGCGACGACCAGGCCGCGGTCTTTGTACTTCATGTAAAGAGCTTGCAGGCCTTCGTATTGGTAGGTGTAGCCGCACTGGCTGGCGACGTTGACGATCAGCATCACCTTGCCCTCGAATCCGGCCAGCGCGGTGGGCGAGCCGTTGAGCGCTTTCAAGGTGAACTCATGCACGCTGGACGCGGCGAAAGCGGCGGTGGCCATCAGGGCAACTCCAAGTAGAGGCTTCATGTCCCGATTCTACTACTTACTGCGGACGGCGGAAGAGGCCGCCGTAGACGGCCTTGGCGAGGATGTGGCCTTGGATGGCCTGCATCACGGCGGTGCGCGTTTCGAAGGCGTCGGCGGTGGGCTTCACGTCCAGCTTGATATCGAGCGCGTAGATCTCGAACACGTAGTGATGGAAGGGGCCGTTGGCGGGCGCGCCGGGGCCGCGGTACATGGGGCCGGTGGCGCTGATCTGAAAACTTCCGTCGGGCATGGGCGAACCCTTGGCCACGCCTTCGGGCAGGCCGGTGGAGGTGGGCGGGATGTTCCACAGCACCCAGTGGGCTTGATCGTCGGTGGTTTTGTTACGAGCCAGATCCATGTCATGCATGTTGAGGAACAGGCTCTGCGTGCCGGCGGGCACGTTGGCCCAGCTCATGGCTGGCGAGGTGCCTTCGCCGGTGGCTACTCCGGGAGCGGCCTGACTGAACTTGACGGGGATTTGGCCGCCGTCGGGGAAGCCGGGGATGGTCAGGGTCATGGGCGGGGCGGGGGCGGCTTTGGCTTGGCCTGCTCCGGCATTCTGGGCTGGCAGCAGGAGGGCGGCGGAAACTAGGCTGGTCAACAAAGGAAAGATTCGCATGCGGGGATCCTAAGGCAGAATATTAAAGCCCCAGGCTTGCGCCTGGGGCTCGGGGAGATGCAAGCGGGTTACTTCAGAGCGAAGGTGTACAACCCTGTACCGCACTGGATGCTGACGTACTGCTTGCCGTTGACGCTGAAGCTCATGGGACCTGCGGAGACCGAGGGTCCGAGGTTGGTTTCCCAGAGGAGCCTACCGTCGACCGCATTGAGCGCTACGAACTGGCCGTCGCGGCCGCCTGCGAAGAGGACGTTGGACGCGGTGGTCAGCACGCCGCCTTCGGTGGAGGGGGCGGACATGCGGAAGGTCCAGCGGCGTTGGTTCGTCGTCGGGTCCATGGCGATGATGGAGCTGAACACGTCATCGGTAGTGGTGGCGCGGCCGGGACCGGTGCCTGTGAAGCTCTGGCCGTCGTGGAACTCGGGCGGCTCCTCACCCTTCTTGTACACACTGGAACTGTTTTCCCATGAAGGGATGTAGAACAAGTTGGTCACGGGGCTGAAGGAGGAGTTGTACCAGTTGGTACCGCCCTGGTTGCCGGGGTAGACCAGCGTGCCTTCGTTGGTGGGCACGATGCCAGGGGCGCGCATGGGGCGGCCTTTTTCATCGAAGCCAGTGTACCAGTTGGTCTTGGTGAACGAGGTGCCGGAGATGAACTGGCCGTTGGTGCGGTCCAGCACGTAGAAGACGCCGTTGCGGTTGGCGAGCATCATCGTCTTGCGCGGCGTTCCCTTGATGGTGACGTCGGCCAGGATCGGGATTTGCGTGGCGTCCCAATCGAATTCGTCGTGCGGGGAGAACTGGTAGTGCCACTTCAGTTTGCCGGTGTCGGCATCGAGCGCGACTACAGAGGAGCTGTAGAGATTGTCGCCCAGGCGGTTGTCGCCGTTGTAATCGGGGCCGGCGTTGCCGGTGGTCCAGAGGGTCAGGTTGGTGGCGGCGTCGTAGGAGCCGGTGATCCAGATGGGCGCTCCGCCGTGCAGGTAGGAATCGTTGGGCTTGCCGTCTTTGCCCATCCAGGTTTCGTAGCCCGCTTCGCCGGGACCGGGGACGGTGTTGAAGCGCCAGGCTTCCTTGCCGGTGTTGACGTCATAGGCGGCGATGAAGCCGCGCACGCCGTGTTCGCCGCCGGCGACGCCGGAGATCACTTTATCCTTGATCACGATGGGCGCGACGGTCATGGCGTACTGCTGTTTGTAGTCGGCGATCTGCACGTTCCACAGCTCCTTGCCGGTCTTCGCGTCGATGGCGATCATCTTGGAGTCGAGCGCGGCGAGGAAGAGCTTGTCGCCCAGGATGGCGAGTCCGCGCGTCAGGTTCCCGCAGCAGGGATTGCGCGTGCCTTCGGCGGGTTTGTGCAAGTACTGCCAGATCTGCTTGCCGGTGACGGCATCGAGCGCGATCACGTCGTTCGGACTCTGCACGGTGTACATGACGCCGTCGACTACTAGCGGCGTGACTTCGTGCTTGTCGAGCGAGCGGGATTGGAAGACCCACTTCAGGACGAGGTCACTCGCGTTGGCGGGCGTGATCTGCGTGAGTCCGCTGTGGCGCTGGCTGTTCAGATTGCCGGAGTAGGTCAGCCAGTTCTGGGGCTCCTGCTTTGCGTTCAGGATGCGTTCAAACGGCACGGGCTTGACGGGCGCTTCGCGATTGGGCGCGCCGCCGCGGCCTCCTTGGGCGAAGAGCGGGGCGGTCAGAGCTACGAGCAGGAGCAGGCGTGTTGTCATAAGTCCTCCAGTGGGTATCGCCGGTTATCTTAGCATTTGGGAGGCTGCGATGTAAGCCCCAGGGTAAGCCCCAGGCTCGCGCCTGGGGCTAGATAGGGGGGAGTTATTTGCCGTACTTTTTTGCTGCTTTGCCGATGGATGTGCCAGCCTTGGCCAGATCCTTGACATCCATGACCGGTTGAATGGAAATGCCGGCTTCGAATGCCAGGAACCAGGGTTCCGCGACGGACGGAACTTGCGAGGCGTCTTTCATGTCAAACACGATGCAGCCGGCGCGGTTGCCGTTGTCGTCGGCGTAAAAGTACGCGGCTTCCGGTTTCAGGTCGGCGAGGATGCTCGCGATGGTGGAACCTAACGTGCCGGCCATGACGGCGGCATTGCCGGTTTCGGCCGGGATCGATACTCTCAGTAACAGTAGTGTCCGGCTATAAGTCGAACAGATTCAGCTGGTTGAAAAATGGGTCTGATTTTTCTCCGGTATGTTGTAGCTGAAGGGCCTGTAGAATGGGCGTCCGCTCGAAAATGGTGACGCTGACAACCTGTAGGATTTGGTAGAGGC
>CANFEY010000034.1 GCA_947446025.1 Bryobacterales bacterium | reverse complement strand
AGCCTCTACCAAATCCTACAGGTTGTCAGCGTCACCATTTTCGAGCGGACGCCCATTCTACAGGCCCTTCAGCTACAACATACCGGAGAAAAATCAGACCCATTTTTCAACCAGCTGAATCTGTTCGACTTATAGCCGGACACTACTGGGAACTCCCAAAGGAACTGATGGGACTTTTGACACGCGGAGCTCTGGATAGCGACCTAAGCCGTATTGCCAGCCCATTGCGCTCTAAGAGTATTGATAGGGCCGAAATCGTCTCTGACGGAATAGGTGGACGAATCGAGGCCGAGATAACGGAACCGGACAAAGAATACTTCCAGGAAGTAGTTACACGAACAGTTACAAGCTCAAAGGGAGCAGAAATTGAAGGCAATCTAATCTCTTTGAATAAGGAGAAGAACCGGGGAACCTTTCGCCTGCTCGACGGGACAAGCGTACCCTACGAGTACCATGGCCGAGATCCATATTCATTTCACAACGACTTTGCCCGGCGTGGACTCGTCAGAGTGACCTGTGACACCGACTTCGATCAGAATCTAAAGCCCAGCCGAATAAGCATAGTGCGCGTCGAACACTTGCAGGGCAATTTGCCGCTTCAGCCCGAGAACTCGGGGTCTGGCGGCCGACCCGGGAATCAGTGAGGAATCAAGGGCGGCGCGATGACGCCTACCGCCCAGGCAAAGGAGGTTCAAGATGAGCCACCCTGAAACCAAGGATGACGAGAAGTCCAAGCTTCTTCTCGTCAAGTATCAGAAGGCCCAAGATTCGGCGCAATTTCACGACCAGTTGGTTTGGGCATCCACCGCAATTACATGGGCTCTTAGCGGCGTAATGTTGAACTTTGCCTTCACGAATGTGAGGAAACCCGTTCTATCAACGTTTGTAGCAGTTGTTGGAATCGTCGTTCTTTACTTTCAGTGGGCCGTTCAGGACGGGTTGCGGTCGGTCAAGAACCAGAAATACGCACGGTGCAAGAAGATCGAGGCACAGCTTGGTACGATGAGACAGCACACTGATTTGAAATTTTCAGCCGGTCGTCAGACGTCGGCCTATCGAGCCATCATCACATCCATCGGCATAGGATGGCTGGCAATCGTGTATCAAGCGTGGTGGGGTACGAGCAGTACATTCCTTGACTAGATTCTGCCTGTACCAAGTGCGCGCTGACCAATTCGTACTACACTAGGAATTCGATCACCCATCGGCCTCGACTCCCGTCCGGCCTGCCCGCATTTGGGCTATGCTTGATCGCATCGCCGAAACGTGTAATGGAGGTTGTACCTTGTCTTCTTTTTCCAGCAAGCCGACTCAAGTCAAGCCGCTCACCGAACCCTTTGACCAGCAACGCCTCGAAGACGTCGGCTTCCTCACCGCCATGACGCTGTCCCTGCTCGGCAACTACGCCCAGACAGGCCACTACGGCGGACCGCTTGCCTACACCCCCTACAACGTCGCCGTCCACCTCGCGGGACCCGAGTTCGGCGGCCTGCGCTACGACTACCGCCGCCCCAAGCACCCCGGCTGCGATAAATTCATGCTCGCCGGCGGACACTGCATCCCCACCTGCTACGGCCTGTGGATCGCCATGGGCGAAGCGATGGAGCGTAAGTTCAAGGCCACCGGCGACCGCAAGTATTTCGTCGATCCCGAAGTCGCCATGCTGAGCGTGGACGCGCTCGGGTTCCGCCGCGGCGCGGGCGCACTGGCAACACTGCTCCAAGACAACAACCTCAGCGATCATCCGCTGTTCGAACAGGCGAAAGCCCGAGGCATCCGCTCGCTCTCGGGCCACGCCGAATCCATCGATGTCACCAATGACGTGAACGGCGGACCCTCCGGCGTCGGACTCGCCCTCGCCGCGGGTAAAGCCGCGTTCTGGGACGTGATGGGCTCCCCCATTACCGGACCCAAAGTCATCGCCTTCGAAGGCGAATTCGCCCTCTGCGAAGGCCACGCGCAGGAATTGAAGACGCAAGCCCTCGCGCTCAAGAACGGCAAGCGCCTGCGCATCTGGGTCTCCGACAACAACGCCGGCATCGACGATTCGCTCATCGGCGGCGTCATCGACGCTAAGTTTACCGGCTACAACCTGGTCGATCAATGGACCTCCTACGGCTGGAACGTCTTCACCATCAAGAACGGCAACGACTACAAACAAGTGGTCGCCGCGATGAAGGCGATGGAAGACTGGGACCCCACCGACCGCCGCCCCATGGTGCTGATCGGCAAGACCGTGAAAGGTTGGTGGCCCACCAAGCTGAAGACGCCCATCGTCGGCTACCCCAGCCATCCCTACGGCTTCAAGATGAACTCCGAGCACTTCCTCACGCTCGCGAAAACGTTTGAGAAGCGCTTCGGCGTCAAGTTCGTCGACATCAAGAAGGGCGCACCGAAAGACACCCGCGCCCGCCTCATCCAATTCAAGACCAACATGGACGTTGCGATGTCCGTGCTCGACAAGGACGGCCTCGGCGACTGGCTGGCGGACCGCTTGGTCTCCATCGGTGACACCATCACCGACAACTTCCCGCTGCGTGTCCAGAACACGATCGACCCGTTCCAGGACGAGCGCCTGCGCGTCAAGAACCTGCCCATCGAGCCGCAGAAGATCACGGTGAAGAACCCCGTCTCCGGCGAGCAGAAAGAAGTCAGCGTCACCCTCTTCCGCAAACCCGGCGAAGTCGCAGGCACGCGCCGAGGCATCTCCGAAATCCTGAAGTGGATGAACTACGTCACCGACAACCGCTTCCTCACCATCGCCGCGGATCTTTCGGAGTCCATCAACTTAGAACACGGCAACCTGTGGGGCCACTACGACCCCGAAACCAACCCTGCGGGAACGCGCCTCAAGGCGGCGATCCAGGAAGCGGGCAACGTCTCCACGGCGATCGGCCTGGTCGGACAAAATGCCTCCGTCGATCCCACCAAGTTCGCCGGCGTGTGGGCCATTAGCGGAACCTACGGAGCCTTCACTCCGCTCATGTATCTCCCCGCGCGCGTGTGGAGCCAGCAGAATCAGGACAGCGTCTTCCGCATGGGCGTGCTGCACATTCTCGCCGGCCACTCCGGCCCCGAAACCGCCGCCGACGCCCGTACTCACTTCGGCATCTTCAGCCCGCAAGTGTGGAAGCTATTCCCCCGCAACCAGACCATCCACCTCAGCTTCTGGGATTACAACGACGTCGCCCCCGCCTACTTCGCCGCCGCGGAAATCGCCGCGCGCGAGCAAAAGGTCGGCATCATCTCGCTAGAAGTCGCGCGCCCGGATTTCCCTGTCGCCGACCGCTCCAAGTTCGCCGACGCCGATCTCATGGCAGCCGCCAAAGGCTTCTACGTCATCCGTGACTTCGCCCCCGGCCCACGCCACGGCTACGTCGTCACACAAGGTTCCAGCTCAACAGTGAACCTGGTGAACACGCTGCCCAAGCTGGAAGCCGCCGGCATCAACGTCAAGGTGATTGCGGCGATCAGCGAAGAACTCTTCGACCGCCAGTCTGAGGAATACCGCAACTCAGTCCTGCCCCCCGAAGCCTACTACGACTTGATGATCGTCAGCACCGGCACCCGCCGCATGTGGCCCCTGAAGAACGTGGGTCCCATGACCGACGAATACTCGCTCACCTCGGACTGGGACAACCAGTGGCTAACCGGCGGCCTCGAACCCGACGTAATCGCCGAAGCACACCTGGACGCCAAGTCCATCGAAACCGCCATCCACCGCTTCGCCACCGACCGCGAAAAGCGCATGTCCCACCTGAGGTCCGCCCTCGGGTAGCGTCTCCCACGCACGCTGGGGTGCCGCCCGCACCCCAGCCTTCTCACCGCACCCCAGCAATGAACGGCGACCGTCAGGGAGCCGACAGACGCTCCGCAGCCTACTGATTCTCCGGATCCCGCCCCGATGGATGCAAATCCACCGGGGCACCGCTCTTGCGCACCCGCAGGTTGATCATCTCCACAAACACGCTGAACGCCATGGCGAAGTAAATGTACCCCTTCGGGATCTCCTGATGAAATCCCTCCGCGATCAAGGCCGTCCCAATCAGCAGCAAGAAACTCAGCGCCAGCACCTTGATCGTCGGGTGCTTATCGATAAAGGCGCTCACCATCCCCGACGTGAACATCATAAACGCCACAGCGATCATGATGGCAAGGACCATCACGGGAACTTCCCCCGACATGCCCACCGCGGTGATCACCGAATCCAGCGAAAAAACGATGTCCAGCAGTGCGATCTGAACCAGAACCCCCGCGAAGGAATACGTCTTCTTCGTCGCGTGCTGCGTCTCCTCCTGCCCCTCCAGCCGCTCGTGAATCTCACGCGTGCTCTTCCACATCAAGAACAGGCCGCCAGTTAAAAGGATCAAATCGCGCCCTGAGACCCCGTGATCCATCGCGGTAAACAGCGGCTGCGTCAGCCCCATCACCCAGGTCAATGACAGCAGCAGCAGAATCCGTGTGCCCATCGCCAGCGCCAGCCCCACCGTCCGAGCCTTCGCCTGCTGCGCCCTCGGCAATTTCCCGGCAAGGATGCTGACGAACACGATGTTGTCCACACCCAGCACAATTTCAAGCAGCGTCAGCGTGAGCAGCGCGATCCAGGATTCAGGGGAGGTCAGAAAGGACATGGGAGCAGTTCCTACCATTATGTCCTGAATCCGTATGAGCTATAATCGAAGCACCGAGGCCGTCTCCATCTTTTACACAGCCGACCGGGACCACGGACACTTGCGCCATGTGGTGAACCACTTGGCCCACTTATTGCCCGCCCAAGGCCCCATCGGCGTCTTTATCCACCACAACACACTGCACGCCTTCCAGCACTTGCCCTTTGAGCAGGCCGTGGTCGAGGCATCCGCCATTTACGGCACCCAGCCCTATATGACCGAGGAGGCGTTCCGCGCCCAAATCGCCAACGGCCGGATTCGTACCGAAGACATCACCGCGATCCTCGACCTGGAGCCAAACGTACCCATCCTTACAGGACCGTCTCCCCTGGACAGGCGAGGGCTGCGTCAAGCGATGATTCTGCCCGGCATGCGCCCCACGGCGGAGGACACCATCGAGTGGCATCTCTCAGAAGGCGGCCTGATCGAGTCCGCCGCGGACAGCCGCCTGTTCTCTGCCTGCTCCCGCCCCGAACTGGAGTCTGAGCGTGATCCGCAAATCCCTCAGCGTCCTCACGACGGCATGCTGGCGCACTTCGGCATCGACTTGGATGGCATGGTGAATCCACTGCTCACCCGGCTTGCGGGCGCGTTCCTGGATCAGGGCGTTGCCTATTGGCCCATGCCGGAGCGGGAGCGAGGGTTTCTGCACGCGGCTTACGCCGCTCTTCGGCAGCCGTACTGCGTCTTGCCCAAGGGACTCCATCTCTTGCCGGTGATCCTGCGCTGGCACGATGCGGCCCAGCTGAACGCGGAAACCATTGTGGGTGAAGCGCTCCGTGCTCTCGGTGCCGTCAGCCATGATTGGGAAAACTTCCTGCGCGGTGAACTCCTCGCGCTCCCCGGCTGGGCCGGTATGATCTGGCGTTTACAGGAGGAGCCTGAACTCGCACCCCACCAACCTCTTCCCTCCGTGCTGATGGAATTCCTGGCCGTCCGCATGACACTGGTCCTGGCCGCGGTCTCCGGAGTGGACGGGCATCCACGCATCTGGCAGTCACCCATCGCGCGCAAGTCGTCCAAGGCCCAGCGTCTTTTGCGCGACGCTACCTTCTTTCAAGCCGCGAAAAGCGCAGGCATCCCAGCCGAGGTTCTGGAAAACCTGCCGCGCCGGCAAATGACCCTGTTTCACCGCGAGGTGTTTGAATTCGGTGATCTGGAGCGCCGCCGAATCCTGCAACTCGCTTATGAGCGCCGCCACGAACGCCAGATCCTGCTTCCTTTGTGTCAACACCGCCAGCGCGGGACCGGCCCGCCGGCCGCCAAGCGGCCTTCGGCCCAGGCTTTTTTCTGCATTGATGAGCGCGAGGAATCCATTCGCCGCCAATGGGAAGAACTCGACCCCACCATTGAAACCTTTGGCGCGGCAGGCTTCTTCGGCGTCGCCATGGATTACTGCGGCGTGGACGATGCGCACGGCGTGGCACTGTGCCCCGTGGTCGTCAAGCCCCAACATAAGGTGCATGAGCGCCCCGCCGAAGGTCACGCCCACACTTTGGCACGCCGCCGGCTGCTGCGCAAACGCCTCTCCCGCTGGCAGCGCGGAGCGGGTATCTCTACACGCACTCTCTTCCGGGGCTGGCTCAGCACCGTCGTACTCGGCGTGTTTTCCTTGATCCCGCTCGCGGCTCGTGTACTTTCGCCGCGCCACTACGCTCGTTTGATCCACCAGTTGAACCAGTGGCTCCTGCCGGAGCCACGCACCGAACTCGCCTTCCACCGCGCTCCCGAGCAGCACCCCGAAGGGTTGCTGCCCGGCTTCACCATCACGGAAAAAGTGGAACGCGTGGCGGGCGTTCTGGCAGCCGCCGGTCTGGTAAAAGACATGTCCCGCCTGGTGCTCATTTTAGGCCACGGTTCCACCAGCCTGAACAACCCTCACGAATCCGCCCACGATTGTGGAGCCTGCGGCGGCCGCCGCGGCGGCCCCAATGCCCGGCTCTTCGCCGCCATGGCGAACCACCCCCAAGTCCGGGCCGGCTTGCTTGAAAAAGGCGTCTACATCCCGCAAGACACCTGGTTCGTCGGAGGCTACCACGATACCTGCAACGACGACGCCGACCTGCTGGACCTCCACCTGGTCCCCTCCACGCACACCCAGGAGCTAGCCCGCGTGCGCGCCTCTCTCGATCTCGCCCGCCAGTGGAGCGCCCATGAACGCGCCCGCCTCTTCGAAGCCGCGTCCGGCACCATCACCCCCGCCGCCGCCCTTCGCCACATGCAGGAACGCGCCGAGCATCTGGCCGAACCCCGCCCCGAATACGGCCACTGCACCAACGCCGTGACCATCGTCGGACGCCGCGCCGCCACCAAGGGCCTCTTCTTCGACCGCCGCGCCTTTCTGGTTTCCTACGACCCAACCATTGATCCCGACGATAGCAACCTGGCCAAGGTCCTGGGAGCCGTCATCCCCGTCTGCGGCGGCATCAGCCTCGAATACTACTTCTCGTTCGTCGATAACGAAGGCTACGGCTGCGGAACTAAGCTCCCGCACAACATCACCGGCTTGCACGGCGTCATGAACGGCTATGAGAGCGATCTGCGCACAGGCCTCCCCTGGCAGATGGTCGAAATCCACGAGCCAGTGCGTAACCTGTTTATTGTCGAATCCACGCCGCAACGCGTGTTGACCACCATCCACGCGAGTCCGCTGTTGACCGAATTTCTGGAGAACCGCTGGATCCGTCTTGCCGTCCTCGATCCAGCCGGCGCCGGTATCCAGATGTATCGTGGAAGTGGCGTATTTGAACCTGTCAGCGGCACCGATGAAACCTTGCCTACCGCTGCTTCGTCCGTAGAATGGTACCAGGGCCATATGGAACACTTGCCCGTGGCCCGCATTGAAAGTCTGGCGGGAGTCCGATAAAAATGGACACACTCTTCATTTTGGAACCGTTGCTCACCGCCATCGTGGTGGCCCCCGGTGTCCTCTTCCTGGCCATCGCGACGCTGTGGCTGCTCGGCTGGACCCCGCCCGAACGCTTCATCGCCCGCACCGCCGCGGCGCTGTACTCCGCCATGGCCGCCGCCGTGGTTGTGTTGTGCGTGCTGATGCTGCGCGCCGGACAGGACTCCCTCTACGTCATGCACGGAGCCTGGTTCCGCGTGGGCGAATATTCCTTCCCGCTGCTCATCTTCGTCGACCGCCTGTCCCTGCCGCTGATCTTGCTGACCGTAGCCCTGGTCGGGATCACTGGTTCCTTTTCCGTGCGCTACCTGCACCGCGATGTGGGCTTCCTCCGCTTCTTCCTCTTGATGCACCTGTTCGCGTTCGGCGCGCTGCTGGTCTTCACCGCCGGATCCTACGACCTGCTGCTGGGCGGATGGGAGCTGGTGGGCTTCACCTCAGTCTTCCTCATCGGTTTCTTCACCGGCCGCCGCGAACCCGTGCGCAACGCGATCCGCGTCTTTGCCACCTATCGCATCGCCGACCTCGGCCTCATGACTGCCGTCTTCGTACTCCATCATAGCGCCGGTTCCGCGCTTTATCCGACGCTCTTCCAAGGAGTTTGGCCCGCGCAAACCTCGGCTCTGAACACCGGTGCCGCCACGCTCGCAGGATTGCTGCTGCTACTCGGAGCCTCCGGTAAATCCGCGCAAGTCCCCTTCTCCGGCTGGTTGCCGCGAGCCATGGAAGGCCCCACGCCTTCCAGCGCGATTTTCTACGGAGCCATTTCCGTACACATCGGGGCTTACCTTCTGCTCCGCTCTGAACCCGTCTTGCGCCAGGCCCCCTTCGCGGCCGCCGCCGTAGTCCTTGTGGGTTGCGCCACCGCGCTGCTGGGCACCCTCGCGCATCGCACATCGAACGACGTCAAGACCTCCCTCGCCTACGCCGCCATGACCCAACTCGGCGTCATCTTCATGGAAATCGGCTTCGGCTTTACTTGGCTCGCTCTGCTGCACATCGTGGGACATGCCTGCGTCCGCACCATGCAGTTCCTGCGAGCGCCTTCGCTGCTGCATGACCACCACGGCCTCCACGCCGCCGCCGGGGGGCACCTTGAACCTACCGGCCTGCACTGGGAAAAACTCGTTCCCGCTCCGGCCCGCGCTTGGCTCTATCGCGCCGGACTCGAACGCGGCTTCCTCGACTCTCTCACCGACCGCTTCCTGATCGAACCCGGACTCAATCTGGCCTGGATTTTGCTCTACTTTGAGCGCCCAGCCCGTCCCGCCGAAAGCGACCCGGCCCCGGCCACGCGCCCCGCAACGGAGACGCGATGACGGCGCTCTTGATCTGCTCATTCGCGGCTCCCCTCCTCGCCGCGACTCCGGTCTACAAGACAGACGGCCCGCACGCACGCTGGTGGGCCATTGCAGCCGCCGCCATCGCACTCGCCTGCTCCATCAGCTCCGCGGCCAGCGGCATGGAAACCTACAGCGCCATCCCCATGCTGCTGTTCTCCTCCGTCGCCCTCATCACCTTCGCCAGCGCGCCTCCCCGCGATGTGCAAAGCCCGCCGCTCGCCGGAATGCTGCTGATCTTCGGTGGAACCATGGCCGCCTACGCCGCTCCTTCTCTCACGCTCTACTTTGCCGCCTGGACCATCACCGTCGCCCCTTTCTTCAGTAACTGCTTTCAGACCTTGAACCCCACTCCCCTGTGGAGCCGCCCACGCATCGCATTGGCCCTCGGAGCGCTCTTGTTGGGCACCGCTGCAATTCTCGAGACCACAGGCACCGATGGCCGCTGGATTTTCGTCCTGCTGATGTTCGCCGCGCTGGTAAAAAAAGGAGCCTTCCCCTTCCACGCGTGGGTCTCCTCCGCCTTTGAATCCGGCCCCCCGCAAGCCCCTGCGCTGCTCTTCAACGGGCACCTGGGGGCCTTCCTCATCATCCGCTTCGCCATCCCCCGCTATAGCGAAGTTGCCCGCGAGGCCCTCCCATGGATGGCAGCCATCGCACTCTTCACCGCCATCTACGCTTCCTTCACCGCCTTCGCCGAAACCAAACCCCGCCGCATCCTGGCCCTGCTCACCGTGAGTCAGGCGTCGTTCATCCTCGCCGGCATTCAAAATCGCAACGAAGCGGGCATCACCGGCGCACTGCTCCACTGGATCGTCGTCGCCCTCGCCAGCACTGGACTGGTGGCCGCCTATCGGGCGATTGAGGTCCGCTACGCGACCGTCGAAAATCCCCACGGCTTTCTCGGGCTTGGAGCACGCGTCCCTCGTCTTGCCGTACTCTTCGGCATGTGCGGACTCGCTCTCGTCGGCATTCCCGGCACGCTAGGCTTCCTCGCCGAAGACTTGCTCTTCCATGGAGCGCTCCAATCCAACCCCTGGCTCGGCTTGGCCCTTCCCGTGGCCACCGCATGCAACGCGATCACTATCCTCCGCCTGCTTTCCACACTCTTCCTGGGCCGCGCCCCGTCCGCCGTCTCGCCCGTACCCGACGCATTCCCACGCGAACGCTGGCCGTTAACTGCCGCCGTCGCTGCACTCGTCGTATTCGGACTGCTCCCCAGCGCCCCCATAGCCCTGCGTGCTCCTGCCGCCGCCGCTCTTGCCAAGATCCTCGAATAATATGACCGCTCGGCACGAAGTTCGTCTCCAGTTCACCGGCTCAGCCCTGCAAACCCTCGGCTGGATCGCCGCATCGATCCTCGCCGGTCTGCTCGCCGCCATCCCCCTAGCCTGGGTCAACGCCGCAATGATCCGCTGGATCTGCCGCAACACGACGTTCAGCGACGGCAGCACAGCCGAGTTCCGCGGCACCGGCGGCGAAGTCGTCGTCTGGCACGTGTTGCTGTTCCTGGTCATGCTCGGAGAGAACGCTCTCAATCCACCGGCAGCCATCTTCGGCCTCACCTACGTCCTCATCAGCGGCGTCGTTCTGATGCTGCTCAACTGGTTCGTCTACAACCTCCGCCTGAACCCCGGCCCGCATCTGGCCTTCACTGGATCCTACATCAACTTGCTCGGCTGGTATGTAGCGCTGCTGCTATCCTGCATCACCATCGTCGGCTGGGCCTGGGTCGCCGTGGCCATGTATCAATGGATGGCGCGCAACATCAAAGGAGACGGCATCGCCGTCGAATTCCGCGCAACCGGCCTTGAATTCCTGTGGCGCGGCCTGGTCACAGCCCTGGGCAGTTGCCTCATTGTGCCCATGCCATTTCTCATCCTGTGGTTTGGACGCTGGCTGATCGGCAACATCGTCCTGATCCGAGGCGTCGATACCGATTGGGACGGCTTTATCGACGAGCAGCGAACTCCGCAGAAGCCATCATGGCCAGCCGTCCCGCCGCTGTACCAGCATATAGACTAGCCCCGTTGCCCTCGCGCCGCCCGCGCACGTGGAACGCCTCCGTGTCGAACAGTGGACTCACCGCCCGGAAACTGAACTTCGTCACCGCCTCCGGCACCAACCCCAACAGCATCGTGGCCACCAGCGGACCATGCACCACCAGGCCCGGATAGTGCTCCACCCCCGTGCAATACCGCCGATCGTAGTGAATCCGATGCCCGTTGAAGGTCAGCGCCGAGTAGCGAAACAGCAGCACGTCATCCGGATGCACCACGCGTTCCCACTCGAAATCCGGCGGAGCCTCTTGCACCGGCGCGTCCCCTGCCGCATGCTCGCGATACACGATATCGTGCTCCTCGCTCAACGCCAAGCCGCGTTCCGTCCGCACCTCATGCCGCACGACGACAAATACCAGCGCCCCCGAACGGCCCTGCTTCTCCTGCACACTCAAAATCGTCGACGTGCGCTCCGGCTCATCCCCCACCCGCAGCGCATCGAAAAATTCAAACCGCCCCCCCGCCCACATGCGCCGAGGCAGCTCCACCGGCGGCAGGAACTCGCCACGCCGCCCGTGCCCATCTCGACCCAACTCACTCTGCCGATGCACCGGCAAGAAATACAACCAATGCCACAGCGGAGGCACGATCTCCCCCGGCCCTTCGCGATCCAACGTCGCCGCCAGTGCAGTCAGCGGCCATCGGGTAATCAAGTCCTGGCACGTCTCGGTTTTCCCAATCCAATTTTCGTAGCCCAACTGTACATGATAGACTGACCGGACAATGAATCAATCCGGCTGGCGAATCTGGGTAGCCCCCACCACCATGATGGTGTGTACGTTGCTCAGCTACATTGACCGCCAAGTGCTCGCTGTTCTTTCCCCCACCATCCTCGCCGATACCGGCCTCACTCAAGCCCAATACGCGCAAGCCGTCTCCGTCTTCTCGCTCACCTACATGATCACCAACCCGCTATGGGGTTCCGTGATCGACTACCTCGGCCTCCGCCTCGGCATGCTCATGGCCGTCGCCCTCTGGACCGCCTCCAGCGCCTCCCACGCCTACGTCGGCACCTTCCTCGGATTCGCCATCGCACGCGGCTTCCTCGGCCTCGGCGAAGGAGCCGCCTTCCCCGGAGCCCTTCGCACCGCCGTTGAAGCCCTTCCACCCACCAAGCAATCCCGAGGCATGGCCCTCTGCTACAGCGGAGCCTCCCTCGGAGCGCTCATCACGCCTTTCATCGTCACCCCCATCGCCCTAGCCTACGGCTGGCAGTCCGCGTTTCTCATCACCGGCGCATTCGGCCTAGTCTGGCTGGTGCTGTGGCAATTCGTCGCGCGCCCCCCGTTCCTGCCCGTCCACAACAAACGCGCCAAACTCAAGATCGATTGGCCCAACTTCGCCGACCGCCGCACCTGGGTCATCATGTCCAGCTTCGGCCTCGGAGGCATGGCCCTCGGCGTAGTCGGCTACCTCAGCCCGCTCTACCTCAACCGCGTCCTCGGCCTCTCGCAAATTGAAGTCAGCCGCGTAGTCTGGATACCCTTCGTCGGCTGGGAAATCGGCTACTTCTTCTGGGGCTGGATCGCCGACCGCTACGCCGCCCACACCAGCCGCCCCAAGAACATCTTCCTTCTGCTGACCGTCCTCAGCCTCCCCATCGCGTTCGTGACGATGACCCGCAGCGTCCCCATCACCATCGCACTCTTCTTCTGGGCCACCTTCATCGCCGACGGCTTCGTAGTCATGAGCCTCCGCGTCGGCTCCCGCATCTTCCCCAAGGAACAAACCGGCATGGTAGCCGGCATCGGCAGCGGCTCCTGGGGCGCGGTGCAACTCCTAATCCTCCCCCTCTACGGCCGCTGGTTCGACGGCGGCTGGCACACCTGGTGCTTCGTCTCCATGAGCTTGCTCCCCGCGCTCGGCACACTGGCCTGGTGGCAGCTCAGCAAGCCCTGGGAGACTGAGCCCGAAAGTAGCGCAGCATGAAGGATCGGCCTGAAACATGACCGATTGGTTTGGCTGGCTCGACCTCGTTTGGCTGGAAGCCTCCGCGTCCATTCGGTTCTGGGAATGCTGCGCCGTCGTGCTTGCGATTGCCGTGGCCCTGGTCCTGCCTCGCGGCTTTGATCGCGTATTCCAACCCTTAGAGGCGTTCTTCCGAAAACTGGCGGGACGGCCCGTTCTCTCGCTGCTGCTGATCTCCGTGGCTCCGGTCCTATTGCGTCTGGCAGTTCACCCCCTCCTGGGTACGCCGCAACCGTCCATCCATGACGAGTACAGTTATCTGCTGGCCGGGGACACGTTTCTGCATGGGCGAGTAACCAACCCGCCCGACCCATTCTGGAAGTTTTTTGAGAGCTTCCACACTCTTCAACAGCCCACCTATGCGTCCATGTATCCCCCCGCCCAGGGAATCTTTCTGGCCGCAGGAAGTTTCCTCACCGGACGCCCGTGGGCCGGAGTCCTGCTCAGCATGGGCCTGCTCTGCGCAGCCCTCCTCTGGATGCTTCGGGGATGGCTACCGCCGCACTGGGCCCTCTTGGGTGCCTCTCTAGCGGTCCTGCGCCTCGGCCTGTTCAGCTATTGGATGAACAGTTACTGGGGAGGTGCTCCGGGTGCCATCGGGGGAGCGCTTGTTGCCGGCAGCCTTCCTCGAATCTTCCGGCGGCAAAACCCCGGAGACGCGGTGCTCTTCGGTCTGGGTCTCATCCTTCTTGCCGCCAGCCGACCGCTCGAGGGCCTGTTGTATAGCCTTCCCTTCGGCATTGCCCTCCTTGTTTGGCTGCTTCGCGACCGGGACCTGCGCGACCAACGGATCCGGCAGATTCTTCCGCTCTGTCTGGTATTACTCGCCGGAGCGGGAGCTCTCGCCTATTACAACTGGCGGGTCACGGGGAACGCGCTCGAAACTCCGCAAATGCTCAACATCCGCTTGTACAGCGCGCAGGGCCTGACCTATTGGAGCAAGGCCCCCCCTGCTCACGAATACAATAACGACACGATGAGAGTCTTCTACCTCGACCGATCACTTGCCTTTGTCGACACGCCGCACTCCTTTCTGGATGTATTGAAAACGCTTTTTATAAAAGCGCAAGTGATCTCCTATTTTTATCTCGGTCCCGTGCTGGCTGTTCCGCTGATCCTCGCGCCCTCGGTTTTGTGGAATCGTAAGCTGGGGCTGCCGCTCTTGGGTGCCCTGGTGCTGGCGGTTGGACACATGTGCATCGCCTGGGCAATCCGGCCGCACTACTTCGGGCCCGCGGCATGTTCTTTCTATGCTGTAGTGGTCCTGGCCATGAGCCGTCTGTGGGAATGGAAGTGGCGGGATCGTCCGTTGGGACGTTTCCTCGTGCGGGGAATCGTCGCGGTTACCGTCGCAATGGTTGGCGTCCGGGTTCTTGCGCGGCCATTGGAGCTGGAGCTTCAGTCGACGTTCCTTGACTGGAGTGCCTCCATGCCTGGTGACTACGACCGGGCCGCTGTGCAATCAAGCCTCAGTAGCGGCCCTGGCAAATTCCTGGTGATTGTTCGTTACGCCAACGATCACAATATCGATAGGGAGTGGGTGTACAACGAAGCGAATCTCAGCCAAGCCAAGGTCATCTGGGCCCGCGACCTGGGACCCGAGACCGATGCATTGGTCCGCCACTTCCCCGACCGCCAAGCCGTCGTCGTGGAGCCGGATCGGGACCCCCGCGCCACTGTTCCCTATCGATTCACCTCTGGCCCGGCAGCCCAGCAGCCGTGAACCGTAGTGTGCCTACCGAAGCAGCACCACCAAGCTACCCAGCACTGAACGGCGACCGTCAGGGAGCCGACAGACGCCTCTTGATTTCCCAAATGGAAATGAACGCCACAAATAATAGTCTGAATATGAAGCCGGCGGCCTTGCGAACCAAGAACAGGATGGCCGCCGTGATGCCTAAACCCGCCTCGCGAACGAACTTTCTCGGTTCATTTCGTACACTTCCCCAAATTCTCACACCGCCCCGCCACTGGGACCCGCTATACTCATCCCGAAATGAGCGCCCTCAACCGCCCCGGCCACCCACGAGCCGCGCGAGCAACATGCAAAATTACAAAACGAACTTTCCGCTCTCCGCAGCCCCGCAACCCCAGCTTTCTCAATCACATCCCGTTTACAGCCGCCAAAACCGACCTACTGCACAATAGCCTGCGCCACCAAGTTCTCGAAATCCCGGTTCACTTCCTGGTTCGCCGTCTGCACCATCAGCACGCCCACCACGCCCTCTACCGGGTCCACGAAAAAGTGCGTGCCGTAAACCCCGCTCCATCCGAACGTTCCGTTCGACAGCATCGTCCCATTCTTCGCGTGATCGGTGACCACGCGCACGCCGAGCCCATAGCCCTCGCCGGGCCCGCGCCCTGGCAGCGTATCCGGCACGTGCATCGCGCTCATCATCTCTACCGTCTTCTTGCCCATCACCTGCTTGCCGTTCAGCGACCCGCCATTCGCCAGCATCGCGCCGAATGGAATGTAGTCGAGCGGCGTCGAGATCAACCCGCCGCTGCCCATGAAGTAGATCGGGCTCGACATGCCGTTCGGATTCGCATTCTTGTTCAGCTTACCCTGCGCCAGATTGTATACGCTCGCCACGCGCGGCCAGTTCGCGTCGCTCGGCCAGAAGGCAATGTCCTTCATGCCCAGCGGATCGAAAATCCGCGTCTGGAAGAATTTGTCCAGCGGCATCCCGCTCGCGATCTCCACGATGCGCCCCAGCGTGTCATGCCCCGCCTGCGCGCTGTACGCCCAACGTGTGCCGGGTTGAAACTCCAGCGCCGTGACACCGAGCCTCGGGATGTAATCCGCCAGCTTCTCGCCCTGCTTGCGGGCAATCGTCTGCACCGTGCTGTTGCTCATCGTGCCGCTGGCCAAGCCCGAAACGTGCGTGAGCAGATCCTTCACCGTGACCTCGCGAGTCGGAGGCATCGTATAGAACTGCGGCGCTCCCCCGCGACCGCCCGTAGTTGCTGCCGGAGCCGCGGGCCCCGACTGCACCGCCACCTTCAAGCTCTTGAACTCCGGAATATAGCGCGACACCGGATCGTTCAGATGAACCTTGCCCTCCTCCACCATCATCATCAGCGCCGCGCTGGTGATGGGCTTGGTCATCGACGCCACGCGGAACATGGTGTCCGCAGTCACCGGCTTCTTGGACTCCAGATCCATGACGCCTTGATAGGTCTGGTACACCACCTTGCCCTTGCGCACCACCACCGCCGACGCGCCCGCCATTTCTCCCGCGGCAATGCGGCGCTGCAGCATTTCCTGGATACGTACCAAACGCTCCGACGACATGCCGACGTCTTCCGGCTTCGCGCTAGGCAACGATGCGGCCGTCACAGACACGGCCACAGTGAACAGGATCAAACGGAATGCGAGTTTCATGGGAAATACCTCCCGGTCATCATAGCCGATGAGGCCCAGGCTTGCCACCGCCTAACTAGGCGAGCCTACCTAGACGAGCTTGGTCTTACGCACCGGCAACTCGCGGATGCGCTTTCCCGTGGCCGCGAAGATCGCGTTGGTGATGGCTGGGGCCACTGGAGGAACACCCGGTTCGCCGATGCCCGCCGGGAGCTCGTTGCTCGGGATCAGATGCACGTGCACCTGCCGCGGAGCCTCCGGCATGCGCGCCACCGGATAGTTGTTGAAGTTGGACTGTTCGATCGCGCCGTTCTTCGCCGTGATCTCGCCCATCATCGCGATGGAAGTTCCGAACACGCCCGAGCCTTCCATCTGCGCCCGCGCACGCTCCGGGTGAATGATCTGCCCCGCGTCCACCGCGAAGTGCATCTCCGGAATGGTCAGCCTGCCCTGGTCGTCGATTTCGATCTCCACCACCGTGGCCACATACGTCAGGAAGCTACGATGCGCGGCAATCCCCAGCGCGCGATTCTTGCTGGGCTTCTTGTTCGCCCAGCCCGACTTCTCCGCCGCCACTTCGATTACCCGCCGCAGACGCGCTGTATCCACCGGATACTTCTCCTGCGGTTGGTTGTGGTTCCAATACGGAGGCGTAGTCTTGATGTCGATCTTGCGCCCGGGCCCGATCAGGTCCAGCAAATACTCCACACGGTCCCGCCCCGCCGCCGCAGCCAGTTCATCCACAAACGAATGAATCGCGAACGCGTGGTAAATGTTCGCCACCGACCGCATCCAACCGATGCGCACATGGTGCTTCGCCGGCCCGTTCTCCGCCTGATGATTCGCGATGTCGAACGGCAGATCGATCCAGCCCAGCCCCATCTCAAGGTCCATCGCGTACTGCGCCGTGTCATCGAAGGTACTGCCGATGGACGGGAATACGCTGCGCTGCAGCCATGCCGTGGGCTTGCCGTTCGCGCCCACCGCCGCCTTTAGATACATGCCGCCGGTGGAGTGATAGAAGTCGTGCTGGATGTCGTCCTCGCGGCTCCAAACTACCTTCACCGGCTTGCCGAGTTGCTTCGATAGGATCGCAGCCTCCGCCGCGTAGTCAGGCTTGGACTTGCGCCCGAAGCCGCCGCCCAGCAGCGTCACGTTGCAGGTCACGTCTTCCGGCTTAATGCCCACTGCGCCCGCCACGGTGTCCTGCACCGCCTGCGGATTCTGCGTGCACGTCCACACCGTAACTTTGCCGTTCTTGAAGTCCGCCACCGCAACCGGCGGCTCCATGGGAGCGTGAGAGAGCAGCGGCACATAGTAGCTGGCGTCCAGCGTCTTGCCTCCCTTGGCGAACTCCGCGTCCACGTTGCCCACCGCGCGCATCACCTTCTGCGGCTGCCGCGCCGTGGCCAGCAGTTCGTCCTTGTACGCCGCCGAATCAAACCCCGCGTGGGTGCCGGAGTCCCACTTCACTTGCAGCTTCTTGCGCCCCTGCATCGCGGCCCACGTGCTGTCCGCGATCACCGCCACGCCTCCCAACGCCTGGAAATTGTGCGGAGCCTTGAAGCGCTCAATGGTAGCCGTCCCCGAAACGCCCTTGACCTTCTTGGCTTCGGTATCGTCGAACGACACCAGCGTTCCGCCATACACAGGCGAGCGTTGCACCGACGCGAACACCATACCCGGCACCCGCGCGTCCATGCCGAAGACCGCCTTGCCGGTAAGGATCGCGTCCATGTCCGTGATGGCAACGTCCTTGCCGATGTAGCGGAACTCCGCCGGCGTCTTCAGCTTCAGCTCTGCCTTCTGCGGAACCGCCTGCTTGGCAGCCAGCGCCGCCAGTTCTCCGTAGCCGAGCTTCTTGCCCGACTTGTGGACCACCTGATGCAACTGCGCCTTGCACTCCGCCGCCGGCACATTCCACTTCGCCGCCGCCGCGCGCTCCAGCATCAGCCGAGCCGACGCGCCCGCCTCGCGGAACGCCGTGTAGAAGTCGCGGATGCTGCACGACCCGTCCGTATTCTGATCTCCGTACTTCTTGTCGCCGATGCCCTGCTCAATGCGGACATGCTTCCAGTCCGCTTCCAGCTCATCAGCCAGCACCATCGGCAGTGCAGTGCGGATGCCTGTGCCCATCTCCGACCGATGCGTCAGCGCGATCACGGTGCCGTCCGGATTGATGCCTAAGTACACGCTGGGATGCCAGGTGGCGTTGTCCACGTCGCCCGCAAGCAACGATTCGGGCAACACCTGCGCGCCCAGAATCAGCGCGCCTGTGGAGAAAATCCCTTCAAAGAAAGATCGCCGGGAGACTTTTTGAATCGAGTTCATGCGCGCACCCCTGCCGCGATGTGAATCGCCTGCCGTATCCGCTGATACGTCCCGCAGCGGCAGATGTTGCCCTGCATCGCCGCGTCGATCTCCTGATCGGTCGGCTTGGGCTTCTCCGCCAGCAGCGAAGCAGCCTGCATCATCTGCCCGCTCTGGCAGTATCCGCACTGCGGCACGTTAGCCTGCTTCCAGGCCTTCTGCACCGGATGCTGCCCATTCTTGCTGAGTCCCTCGATGGTGGTGACGCTGGCGTTCTCCACGTCCTTCATCGTGGTCACGCAACTGCGCGCCGCCTTACCGTTGTTGAGCACCGTGCAGCACCCGCACTGGCCGATGCCGCACCCAAACTTGGTTCCCGTCATCTGCGCTTCATCGCGCAAGTACCACAGCAGCGGCATCTCGGGATCGCCGTCGAACACGCGGCTCTGCCCGTTCACTTTGAATCGGATCATTAAGGAGGACTCCAGAGGCTATCGTAGCAACCGCGCCATCGGCGGGTCTAGCGTCCACTCACGCGGCAAACGTTTCTTGCAGCGTGGTCAGTGTCGACGCAAGCGTCTTGGCTGGGACTATTCCCAGTTTCCGCACAAGCCGCATCTTGTCGACGGAACGCATCTGATCCAACAGGATGAGTCCCTTTTCTCCCGCGTGAATTGCGGCGATCCTGAATGGAGCCGGACGGCCTTTGGTCGTCATCGGAGCCACGATCACCGTGCGCAAGAAGTCATGCATTGCCTCGGGCGAAACTACCACACAGGGCCGAGTCTTCTTGATTTCGCTGCCGACGGTGGGGTCAAGGTTGACCAGCCAAATTTCACCCCGCCTTACCAAGTCAACTCCTCATCGTCCGCGTTCCCGAACTCGCCCATCACCAGTTCGTCGTCACCAGCCTCGGCTATTTTCTTGGCCGCTTCGGCCCAACCAACACGGACCGGTTTGGCCGACGGACGCAAGACCAAGGCACCTGCCTCAATGCTCATCTCCGCACCTTCCTCACGGTTGAGGCCCAACTGAGCGAGAACCGGCTTTGGGATTACCACCCCCTGTGAGTTGCCAATCTGGCGGATGCTGACGTGAATCGCTCTCACTGTACTAACAATGTTATTCCACACCTGCATGAGCGTCAAGTCAAAACGTCAGCAGCTTCCGCGAACTTGCCGCGCGCTCCAACTCACGGCGGTTGCCGAAGTACGTCGGCTTCGGCTTCACCAGGCCCGCTTGATCTTCAAAGTGCTGCGAGCCCGGATCATCCGTGAGTCCTGGCAACAGCAACGACGTCGCATTCGGAGTCGCCGACAACTCCACAATGCGCGGGGCTGCTTGACCCGCGTGTGCCCGGCTGCCGGTGAAGTTGAGCGCGCGCGGCGTTGCGATGCCGGCTTCGGGAAGATTGCCTCCGCTCGCCGCATACGATGTCCGCGAGCCGTCGCGTGTTATGCGAAACTCCGATCCCCACGTGGCGTTGAAGTCGAGCTGCGTTTCAAGGCGGTCCTGCGCGCGCGTCAGCGCCGATAGGATGCGGGCGGGGCTGAGGGAATCAGACGGCTCAGGTTGGCTGGCATCGCGCCCCAACTCCATTTTGAACAGGTAGAACGCCAATGCCCCGCGCGAACTCGCTTCGGCCCGGCGATTCCAGTTGGTGATCACGCGCGCGAAGCGGTCCGTTGGCGCGACGCGAGAGAGCAAGCGCTGCCACACGTCGGCCTTGTCTACCTCGGTGTTGAACGCCAGCGCCTCCACGTTCGCGAAGGACCATGTCTGTTGCACACGCAGCTTTTCTTGAACCATCGTTCGCGCGCCTTGTGCGCACAATTCGCCAGCCGAAGTCCCGCAAGCGAGACGGCCCGGAATCTGGGCCATCGCCACGGCGCTTTGGATATCTTCCATCGAACGCGCTGTCAGAAGCGCCCATGTTTCCTCCAGCGCGCGCGGTCCAGCCAGCTCGGCATCTCCCGACCACGCGATCGCGACATGCCGGGAGTGGCCAACCACTGGAAACGGCATTCCCACCGGCGCGACACCTGCCAGCGCCAACCCGCCCGCATAAAGCGACATTTCATAGGGACGATCCGGCGCGTCCCAATCCGCAATGGGGTCAAGGATCGCGAGAACAGATTTCGAAGCGGTCCGCGATGGGGGCAGAAACAGATCGTTCGATCCATGGATCCACGTGTAGGCACGGCGCGAAAACGCGGCCACCTGCGCAGCCGTCACGCGAGCTTCTCCGAAGACGCGGTTCGCGCCCGCCGCGTAGGCGTCTACCAGAGCGCGGACCTCCGGGTTCAGCGCGATGGATTCCTCTGGCAGGGAAAGGTTTTTGAGCAGCGCCTCCGGCCGGTCTTCGGCCTGCGCGTAGCCCGCTCCGAAGGCCGCCCCCGCGGGAGTTTCGGCGTAGATGTGCGGAGTGCCGTATCGGTCGCGGAGGATTTCCACGCTCTCCGCCGCTGCGGGGATTGCGAGCAGCAGAAGCAACAGCAGCACGCGGCGCCTCCGGCTAACGGTCTTCGTCGATGGAGATTTTCAGCGCGCGCAGGAACTTCTGGTCTTGCGAGGTCAAGCTGATTTTTCCGCTGAGTTGTTTGCGGCGGTTCTTGGGCGCGGGGGCTTCCATCTCCAACTGCTCTTCGGAATCTTCGTCCGAATCCTCGTTGCGCTTATTGAAGCCGATGGTGGCTTCCAGCACCAGGAACACATCGTAGCCGGACCGCTTGATCTCTCCGATGGCGGCGGCGATGCGGTCGGAATCAGACAGCGACTCATTGATCGCGTTGCCCAGTTCCTGCATCAGATCCTTCAGTTGGTCGTCCAAAGATTCGCCTCTTTTCCCGGTGGCTCGCAACGCTCAGGGACCGGTACCGACTTGGTCCTTTCCTAGGATACCGCTTCAGGCAAGTACTTGTGGCCTGAATTGACAAGTTTTGTTCATCGGGGAACTGGTACGATACTCAAGGAACAGTTCATGCTTACTCGTTTGCGCGTTCGCGGCTTCAAGAATCTAGCGAATGTCGATCTCCGCTTCGGACCGTTCACGTGTATTGCGGGGGCAAACGGTGTCGGCAAGTCGAATTTATTCGACGCCATCTCTTTTCTGAGTGCATTGGCCAGCAAGTCATTGATGGATGCCGCACTGTCCGTCCGTGACGAAGGAGCAAGATTCGGGGACATCCGTAGTCTCTTCCATCATGTCGGGGGCCGCTACGCAGCTGAGATGAGCTTCGATGTCGAGATGATCATTCCCCACGAGGGAATCGACGATCTGGGTCAGCGGGCAGAAGCAACCACGACATTTGTTGAATACGGTGTGACGATCCGGCGCAGGGAGGACGACGGCGGAAGGTCACTTGAGCTTGTTCGTGAAGTGCTCACCCACATAAAACTCCGCGAAGCTCCCGCAAGACTTTGTTTCCCCAACGACGCAGTGTGGAGAAAATCCACGGTCTCAGGGAGACGCGGGACGCCCTATTTCTCAACCGACAGCGGGATCATCCGGGTCCATCAAGATGGAGGAAGTCATGGGCGTTGGAATGCTCTGCTAGCCGCAAGTCTTCCTCGTACCGCCCTGTCAGTCACGAATGCCGCGGAGAGTCCAACCGCCACCCTAGCGAGACGCGAGATGCAGTCTTGGCGGCTTTTACAACTGGAACCCTCTGCCCTACGGAGGCCGGATGACTTCGCAGCGCCAGCGCGGCTTGGGCAAGATGGCGCGCATCTTGCGGCCACTCTCTACAGGCTGGCCCAACGGCAAAACGGGAACGGAGCCAGCAGTGCCGCCGGGAGGGCTTATGGAGAGATCGCGAACACTCTGGCGGAGTTGATCGACGATGTCCGCGATGTCCGCGTAGAGAAGGACGACAAACGGGAACTCTTGACGCTGCTGGTCCGCGGTCGCGATGGTACATCACACCCGGCGCGTGCCCTCTCGGATGGGACGCTCAGATTTCTCGCGCTTGCTGTGCTTCAGCTGGACCCGGAAAACCAAGGGTTGCTCTGTTTAGAGGAGCCTGAAAACGGAATCCACCCTGATCGGATTCCAGCAATGATTCGTCTATTGGAAGACCTCTCCGTCGACACCTCCGTTCCGGTGGGGCCGGAGAATCCTCTACGGCAGGTAATAATCAATACCCATTCGCCGGGAGTTGTGATGGAAGTTCCGGACGACAGCCTATTGCTGGCGGAATTGATTGAAACCGAGCAGGATGGCCTGTACCCCAGAGTGCTCTCCTTCGCCTGCATGAGCGAAACATGGCGTGATGAACACAAGTTCTTGAGACCCGTTTCCAAGGGGAGGCTACTAGCCTACCTCAACCCGGTAATTATGCACCCAGTTCGAGAATCTTCCTACCGCCGGGTAGTGGATCGTCAGGACATCCACCAGTACTCG
Organism: Bryobacterales bacterium; assembly: GCA_947446025.1. GTDB lineage: Bacteria > Acidobacteriota > Terriglobia > Bryobacterales > Bryobacteraceae > Palsa-187. Next base: position 25,987 of record CANFEY010000034.1, on the reverse strand, counting down.
TTGTTTGGCGCAGGTAAGAAGTGAAGTACACTCTCCTTTCCGACGGTTCTTCGGATCGAGCGCTTGTGCCGGTCTTGGATTGGACTTTGAAACAGGAAGGCGTCGCAGCGATTCAAGGGGAGTGGGCTGACTTCCGGCACCTACGCACGCCACCCGCAAGCCTTACCGAGAGGATTCGGCTGGCTGTCGAGCTTTACCCATGTGATTGCCTGTTCGTTCACCGAGATGCGGAGGCCGAGCCGCAAGCAAACCGGTTCAGAGAGATCCAGGTTGCTTGGCAAGAATCCGGGGTCTGTGGAAGCGTTCCTGTCCACGTGGTTCCTGTTCGAATGACGGAGGCGTGGTTGCTGCACGACGAGGTGGCAATCCGACATGCGGCGAGTAACCCGAGCGGGCGCATCCGCCTGAATCTGCCACGCTTGCAAAGCGTCGAGAATCTCCCGGACCCGAAAGAAGTGCTGTGCAATTTCCTTGTGCAGGCAAGTGGATTGTCTCGTCGTAGGCGGTTCGATCCCAGCGCGGCAATACACCGGGTGGCCCACTATATAACCGACTATTCAGCCCTCAACAGACTGAACGGCTTCCTTGCGTTCCGACAGGAACTGGCACGGGTACTGGACGCACACCCTAACCTACGTGCCTGACGAAGCCTATTTGTGCTGAAGAAAGCGCTCAGCGTTGGTACGGTAGATCTTTTCCTTGCTGGCGTCGCTCAAGCCCAACGATTCGATCACGCGGATGGTTTCGCGGATGTAGAGGCCGGGGGCGGGTTCAAAGGGAACGTCGCTGGCGAACATGCACATATCTTCGCCGAAGAATTCCAGGCCGCACTTGGTGCCGGCGGTTGCGCCGAACAGCGCGGTGTCGGCGTGGAACATACGGAAGTAGTCGATGGGGCGCTTCTTGAGCGTCTTCAGGATCACGGTGTAGTCTTCGTCGGAGGTGCGGCTGCCGAGTGCATCCCAGCCGTAACCCACGCGGCCTTCAAAGTACGGAGCCATCGCGCCCATGTGGTGCGTGAGCAGCTTCAGGGTGGGCCAGCGGTCAAAGAATCCGCTGAACACCATGCGGGCCATGGCGGCGCTGGTTTCGTAGGGCCAGCCGAAGGTCCACCAGATTTCGTACTTGCTCTTGGGCTCGGTCTTGTAATCCGGCATGTTGGCGCCGCGCGCCGGGTGCATCCAGATGCCGATGTCGCGCTTGACCATAGTGTCAAAGAAGTCGGTGAACTCGGGCGCATCCAAAGCCACGCCGTTCACGTTGGTGAAGATCTGCACGCCGCTTGCGCCCAGCGTGTCCACCGCCCGCAGAGCTTCCTTGGTGATGGCGTCCGGGTTGTTCATCGGCAGCGACGCGATGAAGGTGGGGAAGCGTTCCGGATGCTTCGCGACCAGCTCCGCCATGCCGTCATTGGCCAGGCGAGCGATGTCCGGGCTGGCTTTCGCGTCGCCCAGAGCTTCAATGGTGGGCGCGGGGAGCGAGATGACCTGGCAGTAGTCGCCGAACTCGTCCATGATCTTGAAGCGCACGTCGAGGTTGACGATGCTCGGCATGTTCTTTACGCGCTTGCCGATGTCGGGCAGACCGTTTTCAATGTACTTGTCGAAGAAGGCTTGCGGGAAGATGTGGTTGAAGATGTCGATTTTTCTCATGAACGCTCTATTATAGCGAGAGAGCGCTACTCTTCGTGCTTGGAAGTGTACTGAAGAACTCCGTTGTGGTCCGGCTCCAACTGATACGTATCAAAATCCGCCACCGAACTCGGGCCGACGCGGCGCTCTTCGAGGCGCTGCGCCATGAGTACCTTGGTGCCGTCGGTGCGGAGGGTGATCATGCCGTACACCGACACGGATCGTTCAATGGTTGCGAGAAGTTTGGTGAATTTCTCCTGCAGCGCGGCTTTTTCGGCACCGTCGGCCACGTCGATCCTCTCCTGTAGTTTCTGGATCTCATCACGCAGAGCCTGCGGATGTTTGATCTTGTCCTTGGAGGACCGGGCTAGTTCGGTGGAAAAAATCAACGGACGGACGCCGCGGCTGTATTTTCCAAATGCTCCCAGGGCATCGGGCCGCGGGTGCGCGTGCGACTCCGCGTCACCGGATGAGATTACCGTCGCGAGTGCATTCACCGCCCGCAGATACGACGTGGAGAAGTCGGCCGAGCCGTGATGACAGGCCTTGGCGATGTCCACCTGAAATGTCTGCCGCGCCGCCTGGACCAGAGTTTCTTCATTCGACGCTTCGATTCCGAGGCCGGTGTAGTGTTCCAGTAAGTGCCGTTCCGCCGGGATGTTTAGATCTCCACCCAGCAGGATCGACACGCTGCCTATGGTCAATCGAAGAACGACGGAGTGGCCATTTTTGGTCTTACCAGGATCCTCGAACCATTTGTAAGCGGGCTGCCCACCCGACGGACTCAACACCGGGCCCAGAACGCGGATACTGACCTCTTTGTCCGCTTCGTAGCCGGGCAGGAAGCCGTCGGAAGCCGAGATCATCCGGATATCTCCAGAGCGGCCGCTTTCGTCCAGCTTCTTGAGCAAGTTCGGATACAGCTTGCTCCCGGTTCGCGCGGGGTCCGTCGTGATTTGGCGTAGCGCGGTTCGGTCCGGGACTACGCTCGTCAGGAACTTGCCGGTCTTGGTGCCTAGGGTTGTATTCGCGCCGATCTGCTCCACGATACCGTTGTGGTAGACGGTACCGAAGGCAAACTGTTCGCTTCCGAAAATCGGCGTGAATCCTTTGTAGTGATCCATGTCCGGATGCGAGATGACAACGTCGTCGATCTTTACCTCGCGGTCCGGGCTCGCCCGCAGGTTGAAGCGCCAACTCAGGAAGCGGAACATGTTGTCGGCTTCACCGGCATCGATCACCATCTTGCGGTCATCCGGCATCACCAGAAAGGTGCCGTCGCCTTGGCCGATATCGACGAAATTCACTTCGAGAAGGCGGCTGTCCTGAACTTGTGCGGGAGTGAGGAAGCCATCTGAGCCGCGGCTTCGGACCTTCAATTTGTCCCCGGCTACACCAAGGACGGAGACGAAATCGCCCCACAGCAGTTCGCGGACGGGTTTACCCGCCTCATCACGCAAGATCTGTCTCGGGTAGGCTGCGAAAGCGGTTTCCGGCATAGGTGGCCCCGATTATATCCGTGGCGCACGGGAAATACCAGCCCTTTTTGACTACAATTCGGTTAATGTCCGCCCTGTAATTCCTTGACGATACCGGCAACGAAACCCTTGGCGTCGCCGAACAGCATCTGGGTCTTGGGCATGTAGTAGAGTTCGTTGTCGATGCCGGCGAAACCCACGCCCATGGAGCGTTTGATCACCATCACGGTGCGGGCCTTGTCGGCGTCGAGAATCGGTGTGCCGTAGATGGGGCTGATCTTGTCGGTGCGGGCCAGCGGGTTGACTACGTCGTTGGCGCCGATCACCAAAGCGACGTCGGTGTTCGGGAAGTCGCCGTTAATTTCGTCCATTTCGAGCAGCTTGTCGTAGGGGATGTCGGCTTCGGCCAGCAACACGTTCATATGGCCCGGCATGCGACCGGCAACCGGGTGAATCGCGAAACGAACCTCGCAGCCCTTTTTGGTAAGAATGTCGTACAGCTCGCGCACCTTGTGCTGGGCCTGCGCCACGGCCATTCCGTACCCAGGAATAATGATGACGCTCTGGGCGTTTTCGAGGATGGAGGCGGCGTCTTCGGGGGATGCGGAGCGCACGGGGCGGGCTTCCACTTTGCCTGCAGCGCCGGCGGCGACTTGTCCGAAGGCTCCGAACAGAACGTTGAAGAACGACCTGTTCATGGCCTTGCACATGATGATGGAGAGGATCAGGCCGGCGGCTCCGTTGAGCGCGCCCGCGATGATGAGCAGGCGGTTATCGAGCACGAAGCCCATGGCCGCCGCCGCGACGCCCGCGTAGGAGTTCAGCAGCGCGATGACGGTGGGCATATCCGCGCCGCCGATGGGGATGACCAGCAAGATGCCGAAGGCGAGTGACAGCGCGATGAACACCGGGAACATCCACGGAGCGGGGGTACCGAAGACCATCATGGCGACGAGGATCACTGCGGCAGCGGCGGTGCCCAGGCTCATGAAGTTCTGGCCAGGATACGTCAGCGGGCGGCCCGGCATCAGCTCCTGCAACTTGGCGAACGCGATGATGGAGGCCGTGGTGGTGAGGAAGCCCAGGAATGTTTCCGTGCCGAGCGCCGCCATGGTGAAGCCGGTGGGCGCCTTTTCGTAAAACTCCGCGGTGCCGATCAGCGCCGAGGCCACTGCGCCGAAGGCGTGCGAAAGCGCGGTCAGCTGCGGCACGGCGGTCATAGGAGTCTTGTACGCCAGCGGAATACCGATGGCAGCGCCGATACCGAGTCCCAAGAAGATAAGCGAATAGTTCGCTTCGACGCCTAGGATCGTACCCACCACGGCGAGCACCATGCCGATTTCGCCGATGATGACGCCTCGGCGCGCGGTAGCGGGGTGGTTCATCCACTTCACCGCCAGAATGAAGCCCGCCGATGCGAGCAGGTAGATAACGGGTAGAATCGTCTCGATCATTTATTTGTCGTTCCCCGTCTGGGCCGGCTCCCGCTTCTTGAACATTTTCAACATCCGGTCCGTGATGAGGTAGCCGGCGAACACGTTCAGGCTCGCGCAGATCACGGCGGCGAAGCCGAGCCACTTGGTCATTTCGCTGGCGTCCTTCTGTCCGGTAACCAGGATCGCGCCGACCACCGCGATGGCCGAAATCGCGTTGGAGAGCGACATCAGCGGCGTGTGCAACAGCGGCGAAACTTTCTTTACCAGCTCAAACCCTAAGAAAGCGGCGAGCATGAATACGTACAATCCGATTTCGTAGGACTGCATGTTAGGCTTTTCCTCCGGCGATTGCTTCTTTCACGCGCGCGTTGGTGACCGCGCCCGCATGCGTTACAAGCGTCTCGGCCACGATGTCATCTTCAGGGATTTTGTCCAAGGGCAGAAATCCGGCCAAGTGCTTCAGGAACGTCACGACATTCGCGGAGAACATCTGGCTGGCGTGGTGCGGGGCCATGGAGGCAAAGTTCGTGGGACCCAGAATGGTCACTCCGTTGTGGCGGACCACTTTGTCAGGCTGGGTGAGTTCGCAATTGCCGCCGCGCACCGCCGCGATGTCGACGATCACCGAGCCGGGCACCATCGCCTCCACCATCGCGCGCGTGACCAGCACTGGAGCCTTCTTGCCGGGCACCGCCGCAGTGGTGATGACGACGTCATGTTCCTTGATGACGTTGAGCATCAGCTCGCGCTGGCGCTTGTAGAACGCTTCATCCATGGCTTTGGCGTAGCCACCCGCGCCTTCGGCCTGGCTGCCTTCGACGTCCACCGTGACGAACTTCGCGCCGACGCTGACAATCTGATCCTTGACCGCGCTGCGCACGTCATAAGCGCTGACCACGGAGCCGAGCCGTTTCGCAGTCGCGATGGCCTGCAAGCCAGCCACACCCGCGCCGATCACGAAGACCTTCGACGGCGTCAGCGTACCCGCGGCAGTCATCAACATCGGGAAGATGCGCGGCAGTGTCGATGCCGCCAGCAACACGGATTCATAACCGGAGATCGTCGCCAGCGAACTGAGCACGTCCATGCTTTGCGCGCGTGTGGTGCGCGGAATCAGCTCCAGAGCGAAGAACGATACGCCCGTCGCGGCAAGATCGCCGGCTTCCTTGAGCGCGGTGAGGGGTTCGCCCAGCCCAAGCACGATCTGCCCCTTGCGCATGCCAGCCAGGTCCGCGCGGCCCGCGTCAGGATTCGCGCCGACGCTGCGGAACTGGGCGAGAACGTCGCATTGGGCAAGGATCTCCTGGCGTGAGGCGAGCGTTGCTCCTTTCGCCGTGTACTGGTCATCGGTGTAGCCCGCTTCGGCGCCCGCCGATGGCTCCACCATCACCGTCATGTCAGCTTTCTTTAGAACTTCCACGGATTTGGGCACAATAGCCACGCACCGCTCTCCGGGGAAGGTCTCTTTGAGGACCCCAACTGTTCTAGGCACTAGCGCTCCGCACCAACGAGGTGAGTGATTTTATTTGGAATCTTTAATGATACCGCAAATGGGGTGGGTTACGGCTCCCAGGGCATGTCTTTGGTGAAGGTCCGATGGGCGAGCATAGGTTCCTTGGTGCGGAAATATTTCTGGTAGGCCAAGATCCAGTTCTTGGAAATGTCCTCTTGCGCAGTGCGCAGGCTGAGCTTGTTTTCGCAGACCAGCGCGTGGAGGCGGTCTTCGAGGGCGTCCTTCACGTGGGCGTTCCATTCGGAAACACCGTAGGGCTGCGGCCAGTAGTTGCGCGGATCATCGGCCCCGCCCAGCTCCGGCGCGATGAGGTAGTCGAGTTCGTAGGCGCGCTTGGCGGGACGGTCAATGCCATAGTGATCGAAAACCTGGCGGCCGACGCTGGCGGGGATGACGCGCGACTCGGTGGCGGACATGCGGCAGATCTGTTCCTGCGAAATGGCCGCCGTGGCACCGGGCGTCAGCCTGGGATCTGGAACCAGCCGGAATTGCTGCCGGGACACTTGGATGACACCGACCATAAACAGAATCGCGGTGAGCCCGGCCATGGCACCTGCCACGTAGGCCACGCGGTTGCCTTGCATGAAGTAGTCAGCGAAGCGGTCACGCCATCCGGGGGCGGGTTGCGCCGCGAGTTCCGCAAGCCGCGCCCGCAACATGGCGCGGGGCACTTCCACGGGCTGGGCGGGCACGGACTCCTGATGGGCGTGTACGAATTCGGCGATGGCGTCTTCGATCTCTTTCGCAGACGTGCGGCAAGTCCAGCAGGCTGCCAAGTGCTCCTGGACCTGGGCGGCGCGCGCGACCGACAACTCGCCATCGGCTGCCGCCACCAACTCGCTGTGCGAAATGTGTTGATCTTTCATAGTTGCCGATCCAGTCTGTTCAATTTCTCAAGACTTCGTTCCAACGATTGCGCCACGGCGCCCAAGGACATGCCGAGCACGTCGACAATTTCGCGGTAGCGCAGGCCTTCCGCCCGCAGAAACAGACACCGCCGGTCTTGTTCAGACAGCGCCCGGACCACGGAAAGCAGCCGCTGGTGGCGTTGACTGCTGACTGCCAGCTGTTCCGGGTTCAGGGCAGTATCGGCCGGCCAAACCGCTTCTACCACCGGCTGCTTGTGATTCGACAAACATCGCTTCAACCCGATGTTGTGCGCCACACGGAACAACCACGCCTGAATGTTAGTGCGGGGCTTGCCGTCGCGAAGATGCACAAACAGGGCGAGAAACACCTCCTGCACCACCTCTTCGGAATCCTGCGCCGCCAGCCCGAAGGAGCTGAGGTACCGCAACAGCGGCAGGCGCAATTCATCGAAGAGGTGCGTGACCTCGGATTCAAGAGGCGTCGGCCCGTCCGCGCGGCTCACCCCGGACAGCGGAACGGCGGTATCAGTGCGCGCGTGCATCTTTATATGAAGAGTCCTCAAGAAGACGATTTGTTCACAGAAAGATTGAACAAATCGCAGCCACCTGGAATACTCACAGTATAAAATGTCTCGCAACCTCAGCTTTCTCCTTGTGTTCTCTCTATCCGCGTTGGCGCAGACGGGCCAAGTCCGTATAGATGTCAAAGATCCGTCTGGCGCGGCTGCATCTGCCTCAGGGACGCTGTCGCGTCTCTCCGCTGGACTCACACAAAGCTACGAAACGGATGCGCAGGGCCACTACATGTTCGGCGGGCTGACGCCGGGGCGCTACAGGCTGGAAGTGGTGGCGCAGGGGTTTGCCTCGCAGGCGCTGCTGGTGGATGTGGATTCCGATATGCCGGTGGAGCTGCCGATCACGTTGCAGGTCGGCTCAGATACCACGCGTGTAGATGTTGTGGCGGCCACGCCGCTGCCTGGAGTGGAGCTGCTGCTGGAGCAGATCGCTTCGCCGATTCAGACGGTGACCGCGCTGGATATGTTGCGCACCGGCGCGGTGAACATTTCGGACGCTCTCAACCAGCGGCTGAGCGGCGTGTTCCTGAATGAAGTTGCCGGAAACTCCTTCCAGCCCGACGTAAACTACCGCGGCTACACGGCGTCGCCGTTGCTGGGTACGCCGCAGGGGATCTCGATCTACATGGACGGGGTACGGCTGAATCAACCCTTCGGCGACGTGGTGAGTTGGGACCTGCTGCCGCGCGTGGCGATTGCGGAGACGACGCTGATCCCCGGCTCCGATCCGCTGTTCGGGCTGAACACGCTGGGGGGAGCGCTTTCGCTGCGTACCAAAGACGGCTACACCAACCCCGGCAGCTCACTACAGATTTCCGGCGGCAGCTACGGACGCCGAGCCGCGGAGTTCGAAAACGGCGGCTCGCGCGGACGCCTGAACTGGTACGGCGCGGGCAATCTGTACTTTGAAGACGGCTGGCGTGAGGCGTCGCAGTCGAATGTGCGGCAATTCATCGGCAAGCTCGGCTTTCAGGGCGCGAAGACGATGCTGGGTGCTACCGCCATTTACGCCAATAATCAGCTCAACGGCGGCGGTCTGCAGGAGCAGAGCCTCCTTCGGCGCGACTACACGAGCCTGTACACTAAGCCGGACGTGAGCGGGAACCGCTCACCGTTCTTGAATTTCACAGGGCGGCATTCGGTGAATGAGAATCTCACCTTTTTCGGCAATGCGTACTACCGCTACATCAGCACGCGCACGTTCAATGCAGATATCAACGAAGACTCGCTGGACCAGTCGGTTTACCAGCCCGGTGCGGCTGAACGGGCGGCGCTGGCTGCGTTCGGGATCACCAACGTCCCGGCGGCGGGGCTGAACGCGGCCAACACGCCCTTCCCCTCCCTGCGCTGCATCGCAAACGGGCTGATCAACGACGAGCCGGCGGAGAAGTGCAACGGCCTGCTGAACAGAGCGCGGAGCCAGCAGCACAACGCCGGCTTCTCAGCGCAGATGACGCGGCTGGCTTCGTTCGGCGAAAACCGCCACCAGTTCACGGCAGGCGGAGCATGGGACCGCAGCGGCGTCAATTTCGGGCTCAACACACAACTCGGCTACCTCAACCCTGATCGCAGCGTGACGCCGATCCAATCCTTCGGTGACGGCAAGAACGGCGGCGTGGTCGACGACGAACCCTACGACGCCCGCATCGATCTCAACGGCGTGATCCGCACGGGCAGTCTATACGCGACGGACACGATTTCCATCGGCCGCGCGTGGAACGTGACGCTCTCCGGGCGTTTCAACCGCACCTCGATCACGAACGCGGACCGCATCAATCCTGGCGGCGGACCGGGCTCGCTCGACGGGGCGCATAGCTTCAGCCGGTTCAATCCCGCCATCGGCGTGACGTACAATCCCGCAACGTTGCTCAATGTCTACGCCCGGTACAGCGAAGCCAACCGCGCGCCTACATCCATCGAACTCGGTTGCGCCGATCCTGACGTACCGTGCAAGCTGCCCAACGCGATGGCGGGCGATCCTCCGCTGAAGCAAGTGGTGGCGAAGACGTGGGAGGCGGGCTATCGCGGCTCCATCGAAGGCCGCGCGCACTGGAGCGCCGGCTGGTTCCGCGCCGAGAACCGCGACGACATCATGTTCGTCTCATCCCCGCAAAGCGGCTACGGCTACTTTAAGAACTTCGGCAGGACGCGCCGTCAGGGGCTGGAGCTGGACCTTGGCACGCAGATCCGCCGCGTGAATCTGGGCTTCAACTACACTTTGCTGGATGCGACGTTCCAGAGCGAAGAGGAAGTCAACGGCGTCGGCAACAGCACGAACGAAGATGCGCTTGCCGGCCGCAAGGGGCTCGATAGCACCATCGAAATCGAACCGGGCAACCGGGTACCGATGACGCCGCGGCATCTGGGCAAGGCGTTCGCCGATATCCAGGTGAGCAAGAAGCTCTCCGCCAATCTGAGCATGATGGCGTTCGGCAGCAGCTACGCGCGCGGCAATGAGAACAACCAGCACGTGGCGGACGGCGTGGTCTACCTGGGTCCCGGAAAATCCGGCGGCTACGCCGTGATGAACTTCGGGGCGCGTTACCAGTGGAGCAAGCGGCTACAACTGTTCGGGCAGATCAACAACCTGGCTGATCGCAAATACTCAAGCGGGGCGCAGTTGGGGCCGATGGGTTTCGACAACAACGGCAACTTCATCGCCCGTCCGCTGCCCGCCATTGGAGCCGATTTTCCGGTGCGGCAATCGACGTTCTACGCACCCGGCGCGCCGCGGACGATCTGGGGAGGGATTCGCGTTTCTTTCTAAGTGTGTTTCAATGGAAGTTAAAGCCACACCTTGGAGCACAACCCATTGAGCACAGCAGTCCTCGCCCTGGAAGACGGCACCATCTTTGAAGGCAGCAGTTTTGGCGCGCCCGTTGAACGCACCGGCGAAGTTGTTTTCAATACTTCCATCACCGGCTACCAGGAAATTTTCACGGACCCGTCGTACTCCGGCCAGATCGTGGTGCTGACCGCGCCGCAGATCGGCAATTACGGAGCAGCGGAAGCGGACAACGAGTCGGTCAAGCCGTTCATCGAAGGCTTGTGCGTGCGCGAATTTTCGCCGCTGGCCAGCAACTGGCGGGCGGACGAATCGGCGCAGGCTTTTCTCACCAACGCGGGCGTGCCGGTCATTTCCGGCATCGATACGCGTGCGCTGGTGCTGCATCTCCGCTCGCGGGGCGTGATGCGCGGCGTGCTCTCCACGCTGTCCACGGATACCGCGGCGCTGGTGGAGCGGGCGAAGAATTCTCCGTCGATGGCAGGGCTGGATCTTGCGACGCGCGTGTCCACAACCAAGCAGTACCCGTGGACGCAGCCCGTGGTGGGTTGCTCTCCCTCGGAAGATTTCGGCGCGCCGGCGGAGCAGAAGTATCACGTAGTCGCCTACGATTTCGGCATCAAGCGCAACATTTTGCGCAGGCTTGCGCATGGGGGTTGCCGCTTAACCGTGGTGCCCGCTGGGACATCGGCTGCCGATGCGCTGGCGCTGAAACCGAACGGCGTATTCCTCTCGAACGGCCCTGGCGATCCCGAGCCGCTGCTCAACGGTCCGGCGTTGGAGATCCGCAAGCTGATCGGCAAGGTTCCGATGTTCGGCATCTGTCTGGGACATCAGATTTTAGGCCTGGCGCTCGGCGGCAAGACGTTCAAGTTGAAATTCGGCCACCGCGGCGGGAATCATCCCGTGCTGAACAAACTGACCGGCCACGTCGAAATCACTGCGCAGAATCACGGCTTCGCTGTGGATCCGGATTCGCTCAATGCCAACGACCTGGAAATCACGCACATTAACCTCAACGACCAGACGCTGGAAGGCTTCCGCCACAAGAGCCTCCCGCTGTTCTGCGTGCAGTATCATCCCGAGGCTGCGCCGGGTCCGCACGATTCGCTGTATTTGTTCGATGACTTTGTGAAGTTGATGGCGGATCGATAGCCTTCCCTACTTCTTCGTTGGAGGAATTCGACGGGGCAAAAGGGGACTGTTCCCGAACATGACTTGCGACGCAGACGGCTAGGTGCGATCCAACTCCAGTTCCAGCCCGATGACAGATCCGCCCGCTACCCGGAGCCACAGCCAGGGCTCCAGTTGCATGCGGCCATCGCCGGCGAAGGCGGGGGCTCCGATGAGAGCCGCGATTGTGCGCAGGTCCGTGATGTTTTCGGCGCGGATGAAGACCTGGGAGCCGGGGCAAATTGGCGCGGCGCGTTGGGCGAAGGAGAGCAGCACGTCGGCGAGGCGGCCTTTGGCCATTTCAGCATCGTAGGCGGCCTTGAGCTTCTCGGGAGACTTGCAGTTGCCCGCATCGACGCCGGAGGGCTTGCCCAGCAGCGCGACTACTTTGACGAAGTCGGGACGCAGGGTGGCGCGGCAGGAAGAGAGCAGGAGAACGACGAGCAGAAATTTGCGCACGCCTCAGCTTAACACCGCTCCAATGTGGTCAAATAGGATTTACCCCCTGTTCCGGAGGCATTACCCGATTGAAGCAAGCAGCCCTCGCCCTGGGAGACACGCGCGTCTTCACGGGGACCCGTTTTTGTGTGTCCACACGTTTGATGGAGGTCCGCTAAATGCCCCGCCGCAATGATCTCAAGCGAATCATGATTGTCGGCTCGGGGCCGATCATCATCGGCCAAGCCTGCGAGTTCGACTACTCCGGCGCGCAGGCGTGTAAGGCGCTGCGTAGCGACGGTTACGAAGTCATCCTGATCAATTCGAATCCGGCCACCATCATGACGGATCCGGAGTTGGCGGACGCGACCTACATTGAGCCGATGAGCCTCGAATACGCCGAGGAGATTATCCGCAAAGAGCGGCCGGACGCGCTGCTTTCGACGGTAGGCGGGCAGACCGGGTTGAATCTTGCGGTGGCGCTGGCCGAGGCAGGAGTGCTGGAGAAGTACGGCGTGGAATTGATCGGCGCGAAGATCCCGGCGATCAAGAAAGCCGAAGACCGGCTGTTGTTCAAAGACGCCATGCGGAAGATCGGGCTGGATCTGCCGCAGTCGCAACCCATCAAGTGGGACGGACAAAGCCGTGAAAGCAAGCAATCGGCGCTGGATGCGGGGCTCGACTTCGCCGCGTGCCACACCTATCCGGTGATTCTGCGGCCCAGCTTTACGATGGGCGGGTCCGGCGGCGGCATCGCTTACAACCAGGAAGACCTGCTGCAGATTCTGGAGAACGGGCTGGAACTTTCCCCGATTCACGAAGTCCTGATCGAGGAAAGCGTGCTGGGCTGGAAAGAATTTGAGATGGAGGTGATGCGCGATCAGGCGGACAACTGCATCATCGTGTGTTCCATCGAAAATTTCGACCCGATGGGCGTACACACGGGCGATTCCATCACGGTGGCTCCGGCGCAGACGCTCACGGACCGCGAATACCAGATGATGCGCGACGCGTCGCTGGCGTGTTTGCGCGAGATCGGGGTGGATACGGGCGGCTCCAACGTGCAGTTCGCGATCGATCCGAAGAGCGGGCGCATGGTGATTGTGGAGATGAATCCGCGCGTATCGCGCAGCTCCGCGTTGGCCTCGAAGGCAACGGGATTCCCGATTGCGAAGATCGCGGCTAAGCTGGCGGTGGGCTACCGGCTGGACGAGATCAACAACGACATTACGCTGAAGACGCCGGCTTGTTTTGAGCCGACCATCGACTACGTGGTGGCGAAGATTCCGCGCTGGCAGTTCGAGAAATTCCCCGGCGCGGAGCCGGTGTTGGGCACGCAGATGAAGAGCGTGGGCGAGGTCATGGCGATCGGCCGCACGTTCAAGCAAGCTCTGGGCAAGGGCATGCGGAGCCTCGAAACCGGCAAGGCTGACGGAGCCGCTGTATTCCAAGAGGATCTAATCAAGGCGCGCCTCATCACGCCGAATCCCGACCGGCTGGGCTACATCCGCTACGCCTTTGAGAAGGGCTTTACCGAAGATCAGGTTCAGCAGCTGACGAACATCGACCCGTGGTTCCTGCGCCAGGTGCGCGAGATGGTGGATGAAGAGCAGCTGATGGCCGGACTCACGCTGGGCACGGCGACCAAGGAGCAGTTTCTCTCCGCGAAGCGCAACGGCATGGCGGATTCGCGCATGGCCCGGGCGTGGAACGTCAGCCCGCTGGATGTGCGCGCGCGGCGCAAGGAATTGGGCGTCAAGGCAGTCTACAACCGCGTGGACACCTGCGCGGCGGAGTTTGAGAGCTTCACGCCGTACATGTATTCGAGCTACGAATCGACGTGTGAATCCAAGCCGACGGACCGCAAGAAGGTGATGATTCTGGGCAGCGGGCCGAACCGCATCGGCCAGGGCATCGAGTTCGATTACTGCTGCTGCCACGCCTCGTTCGCGCTGCAGGAGTTTGGCGTCGAGTCGATCATGGTCAACTGCAACCCGGAGACCGTCTCCACCGACTACGACACCAGTGACCGCTTGTACTTTGAGCCGCTGACGCTCGAGGAAGTGTTGAACATCTACGACGTGGAGAAGCCGGACGGCGTGATCGTTCAGTTCGGCGGGCAGACGCCGCTGACGCTGGCGATTCCTTTGAAGAACGCTGGCGTGCCGATCATCGGTACCGATCCGCTGAATATTGACCTCGCGGAGGACCGAAAGCAGTTCGGGCGGCTGCTGGACGAGTTAAAGATTCCGTCGCCCGCCAACGGCTCCGCGACTACGGTGGAAGGCGCGTGCGAGATTGCGCGGTCCATCGGATACCCGGTGCTGGTGCGCCCCAGCTACGTGCTGGGCGGCCGGGCCATGGCGATTGTGTATGACGAGGAAAGCGTCCGGCGTTACATGTATGAAGCGGTGACGTTCTCACAGGAACGTCCGGTGCTGATCGACCGGTTCCTGGAAGATGCCACGGAGGTTGACGTGGACGCGTTGTGCGACATGGAAGGCACGGTGCTGATCGCCGGCATCATGGAGCATATTGAAGAAGCGGGCGTACACTCAGGCGACTCCAGCTGCGTGCTACCGGCCACCACGCTCTCCGCTGGCACCATCGCGACGATCCGCACGTATACTGAGCAGCTGGCGCGCGCGCTCAACGTGATCGGGCTGATGAACATTCAGTACGCGGTGAAGGACGAGAAGGTCTACGTTATTGAAGTAAATCCACGGGCTTCGCGGACGGCGCCGTACGTCAGCAAGGCGACGGGCGTGCTGCTGCCGAAGATCGCGGTGGGACTGATGTTGGGCAAGAAGATCTCTGATTTCACGGACGCGGTGGGCGTGTTGCCGGTGCCGCAGTTCTTCGTGAAATCGCCGGTCTTTCCGTTCAATAAATTCCCTGGCGTCGATCCGTCACTGGGACCGGAGATGCGGTCTACTGGCGAAGTGATGGGCGTCGGCGAAAACTTCGGCGAGGCGTTCGCGAAGGCCCAGCTGGGTGCGGGCACTCCGTTGCCGGATAGCGGGCAGGTGTTCTTTACGCTGGATGATCGCGACAAGCTGCCCGGGGCGGTCCTGGCCAAGCGGCTGCATGAGCTTGGGTTCACCATTACGGCAACGCGCGGGACGGCGAACGTGATCCGCAACGCAGGGGTGCCGGTCAAGACGGTGTTCAAGGTCAATGAAGGCCGCCCCAACGCCGTGGACTTGCTGAAGGCCCGCAGCATCAGCCTGATCATTTACACGGGCACCACGGGGGCGGCGGCGTTCGGCGATGAGAAAGCGATTCGCCGCAATGCGCTCACCCAGCGCGTCCCCTGCATCACTACGCTGAACGGCGCGCGCGCCGCGGTGGAGGCGATTGCTTCGCGCCGCCGTGACCCGATCCGCGTGTGGAGCTTGCAGGAAATTCACGGGTCGAAGAAGACCAAAGCCGGGGGCTGATGTGCCAGCGGGCTGCTGAAAAACCGCAGATCGCAGGCGGTTTCGCCTGCGCTACCACGAACAATCGGCTGTTTGCGATGGTGGGGCGGGCGGTTTCGCCTGCCATTTCGGATTCACGGCAGCCCTGCCAGGATACTAGTTCGCGGGCACTAGGCGGATCATGCTGATCGTCAGGCTCAACGTGCGCGGGTCTGTGGATACCTGCCAGGTGGGCGAGGCGTGGATCTCAACGGTGTATTCTTGCGCATCCGGCAGATCGGTTTCGAGGATGTAGAGGCCGGTGCGGTCGATGGGGAACGTTTGCACGGGTGCGCCGTTGACCACGATGCGGACTTCGCCGGGCACGCCTTGCTGTTGCGCGTGGGCGCGGATGCGAAGGCGTTGGGGTCCCGCTTTCACGCGGCGCAGGCGGGCATCGGCGCGCGCGCCGATCCAGCGGTACTTGTTGCCGTGCACACCTTCGAGCGGGGACCACTCGCCAAGCAAGCGCTGTTCGTGGCCGGGGAGTGAGAAGTCGATGATGTCATCGCGCTCGCCGGGGTAGAGCTCGGCGCGTTCCGCCGAAGGCAGCAGGTTGTAGACATCCTCTTCGTTCGCGGCTGTGTATCCACACTTGCAACGCAGCGTGGACGCGTCCAGGGACAGTGAACCCTTACAATCCGGACAGCGCAGCAAACTCTGAAACGGAGCGGAAGGTAGGGCAGGCGATTCGCCTGCCTTCTTACAAATCCCCGCCAGCGTCCCGCCGAGCCAGCGCGCCGCGCGTGCATTCGACAGGGCCGCCCGCTTGACGATGCGCTCTCCCCAGCCGCGTTCGGGAACAAACGCATCGTACTCCTGCGCAGCGAAATACTTCTTCGCCATGGCGTCCCACTCGCTCATCCCCATGGTGTGGTTCTGGCGGATTCCGAAACTCTCTTCCTGATGCGCGCCGATCACGTCCCGCACCAGGTATCCGAGCAAGCCCCAATCGAAGAGCTTGCGCTCCCATGGCTTCATGGAATTGTAGTAGGGACAGCGGTACAACCGCAGAGACAGCTTGCGCAGCAGAGGTTCTTCGGCGAACAGAAACACGCCTCCGGGTTGCAGCACACGCTCCACTTCGCGGAACACGGCTTCCATATCCTGGAACTGACTGAGGGTTTGGAACGTGCAGACGAAGCGCAGGGAGGCATCGGCGAAGGGCAGATTCACGGCGTCCCCGGCGAGCCGGATGGGCGCTTTGCGCAGCCCCCACGCGTCCATGAGGTGCCGCCCGTGGCGAAGGGAATCGGCGGAGATGTCGAGCGCATATCCACTGGCTCCGAATTCGTTCGCGAGCATGTAGCTGGTGTGTCCGGCGTTCGCGCCGATTTCGAGGAACGGAGTCATGGGCCCAATGAATTCCGCGTGCCTGCGGATCACCGTGCCGCGGCGGGTGTTCTCTTCGGCGTAGATGCGGAGGTTGGTTTCGGGCTCGCCGAAGGACGCGAAGTTGTGAAACTCCACTTGCGCGCGTTTGACGGAGAATGATTGTGCTTCGGGGGGCAAACATTGATTGTCCTACAGTCACGCGGGAGCGGTATAGTAGCTTCATGCGATTCACCCCGCTTCTGCTGGCTGCCGCGGCATTGTCCGCGCAGGTTCCCACGATGGATTGGAAAGCGCAGGAGGCGGAGACGCTGCGTCACTTCCGCGCCCTGGTGCAGATCGACTCCAGCAATCCGCCGGGCAATGAAACCGCGGTGGCGAACTACTTGAAGCAGACCTTCGACGCAGCGGGGATTGAGAACCGCATCTTCGCCATGGAGCCGACCCGTGCGAACATCGTGGCGCGCATCCGGGGCAACGGGAGCAAGCGTCCGGTGCTGGTGATGGCGCATACGGACGTGGTGGGCGTGCAGCGCGAAAAGTGGCCGGTGGAGCCGTTCGGCGCGGTGCTGAAGGACGGCTACGTATGGGGCCGCGGCACGGTGGATGACAAGGATAAGCTGGCGTCGAACCTGATGCTGATGCTGTGGCTGAAGCGGAGCGGGGCCAAGCTGGACCGCGATGTAATTTTCCTGGCGGAGTCGGGTGAAGAAAGCGATACGGGTCCGGGTATCGATTACATGGTGCGGGAACACTTCGACCAGATCGACGCCGAGTTCGCGATCACCGAAGGCGGCGGAGCGAGGCTCTTCGGGGGCCAGGTAACGTTGGTCACGGTTGCGACGGCGGAGAAATTGCCGCGGCGGGCGCGGCTGGTGGTGAACGGGACATCGGGGCACGGGTCAGTTCCGCGCGTGGACAACGCGTTGATCAAGCTGTCGGCCGCGGTGTTCAAGCTGGGGACGTGGGAAACGCCGATGCGTTTGAATGACACCACGCGGACGTATTTCGAACGGCTGGCCACCATCAGCAACACCACGCAGGCGGCACGCTACAACGGCTTGTTGGACCCGGCGAGGTCGGCGGCGATCCAGCGCTACTTGGCGGAAAGCGAGCCGGCGCACTATTCCATGCTGCGAACATCGGTGGTGCCCACCATTCTGCAGGCAGGGTTCCGGATGAACGTGATCCCGTCAGAGGCGGAGGCGACGCTGGATATCCGCGTGCTGCCGGATGAAAATGTCCCGGCGTTTTTTGAGGAGATGCGAAGGATAGTAAATGATCCGGCGGTGCGGATTGAGCCGCTGTCGGCCGGTGCGCGCACGGCGACGCCGCCGTCGCGGTTGGATACCGAAATGTTCCGCGCGATCGAGGCCGCGGCCAAGCGGCTGTATCCAGCGGCCACCACGCTGCCGACGATGTTGACCGGCGCTACGGACATGGCACAGCTCCGCGCCAAAGGAATCCAGAGCTACGGCATCGGTCCAGCGCTGGAGGAACTAGACTCCATCAACTATGGCGCGCATAGCGACGTGGAGCGGATTCCTGAGGCGTCGCTGCACCGCTTGGCGCGGTTCACCTGGGAGATCATCACGCAGGTGGCGGTGTCGAAGTAGATGCTCGCCATCACGCGGGGCGTGAGTTCGAAACTGGCGAAATGCGAGGTTTCGTTTCAAGAGCGGCAGCCGATTGATGTGGCACTGGCACGGGCGCAACACGCGGCGTACGAAGCTGCCCTGGCGGAACTGGGCTGGCGCGTGGAGGCCTTGCCAGCGCTGGACGAGCACCCGGACTGCGTGTTCGTGGAAGATCCTGTCGTGGTGCTGGATGAAGTCGCGATTGTGACGCGCTTGGGAGCGGAGTCGCGGCGGGGAGAAGAAGCCGGCCTGGCCGAGGCGGTTGCAGGGTACCGGGAGCTACTGCGAATAAAGGCACCCGGCACGCTGGAGGGCGGCGACATGATGCGGATCGGCAAGACGCTGTACGTGGGCTTGTCGCAGCGGACCAACATCGCGGGCTTGCAGCAGCTGGCGCAGTTGACCGCTCCGTTCGGGTATTGGGTGACGCCGGTGGAGGTGCGCGGCTGTCTGCACTTGAAGAGCGCGTGCTGCCATTTGGGTGACGGCGTGGTGTTGGCGAATCGGGCGTGGCTGGACATGGACGCGTTCTGCGGCGTGCAGTTCGTGGACGTAGTGGAGCCGCATGCCGCGAATGTGCTGCGTGTGGGCACCACGCTGCTGATGCCGACCTCTTATCCGCAGACGCAGGCGATGCTGGAAGCTCGGGGCTACGCGGTGCGCACGGTGGATACGTCGGAGTTGATCAAGGCGGATGCGGGTGTGACGTGCATGAGCTTGTTGTTTGAGGCAAGCCTATGAGCGTGAAGAACGCGATTGATCGAGGGGACGCGGCGGCTCTGCGGGAGATTCTGGCGGCGGCTGGGTCGGCGAATGAGTTGATCGTGTGGGGCATCCGCGGACATCTACGTACGCATCCGCTGCACTATGTCTGTGACAAGTGCTTTGATGGATCGATTGCGAAGGAGGCCGCGCTGCCGTTGGCGGAGGCGCTGCTGGCCGCGGGCGCGGATTCGAACGGGAGCGTGGAGAACAACGAGACTCCGCTGCATGCGGCGGCGAGTCTTGGCGTGGAGGATGTGGGGTTGCGGTTGCTTGAGGCGGGCGCGGACCCGAATCGGATTGGATCAACGGGGGAGACTCCGCTGCATTGGGCCGCGCACATGGGGCTGGCTAGGTTGGTGAAGGGGTTGCTGGATGCGGGGGCTCGGGCGGATGTGGCGGATGGGCGCTACAAGGCCACGCCGCTGGGGTGGGCTCAGCATGGAATGGCTGCGCGCAAGCCGGGCGGCTTGCACGAGCAGGTGATTGAGATGTTGGGTGGCGCAGGTTCCGGACCTGCGACCGGCTAGATGGTGAGATCCAGGGCGTCACCGGCAGGAACTTCGGCCCATCGGTGGAACAACTCACTGCGCTTCGTGCGGATGGCGGCGATTTGTTCGGCGGTCAACCTGCGCGCGGCTTCGCCACCGAATTCGTGGAATTCGACCAGGGCCCAGATGGTGCCGCTAGCGCGCTCGGTGTCGAAGAGGCCGACGATTTGTTCGATCTCGAGGGCTTCGGGGGGCAAGGGGCCGCGCGTGCCTTTGCCGGTGGTGTCTTCGATTTCCCAGCCTTCGGCTACCAGGCCGAAGAAGCCTCGTCTTGCGCTTAGGGTGGTTTCCACGGCGTAGTGGGTTAGGTCGTGGAGTGCGAAGTGGGCGGCGTGACGGTTTTGCTTCTGCCAAGTGACGGAGCCGTCGGGGCGGGTGCAGCGGAGGAGGCCTGCGCCGTCGGGTCGTTTGGTGATTTGGATGAGTAGCATCCGTCTGTCGGCTCCCTTATGGTCGCCGTTCAGTGCTGGGGGGGGCCGGCTGGGGGGGGAGCGGCCGGGGGGACCGCTAGTCGATTGGGTTGGTGGCGAACACGGTGAGTTCGGTGGTGAAGCCGCGGCTGTCCATTTCTAGGACCTGGCGGACGGCGTGGCCTATGTCGGAAGACTGCAACTTGCTTGGGTTCGGCTTCATGGCGATGCCTGCCGCCGCGCCGAAGTTGGTGATGACTTCCGAGGGGTTGACTAGCATGACGCGGATGTTGAACTTGCGCAGTTCGGCGCGCCAGCATTCGGTCATGCCGCGGAGGGCGAACTTGCTGGCGTAGTAGGCGGTGCCGTTGGGCGCGCCGCGATGGGAGGCAGTGGAGCCGATGTTGACGATGTTGCCTTGCTTACGCTCGGCGAAGTGCTTCGCGGCTTCGCGGGCCATCAGCATGGCACCGGTGACGTTGGTGGCGAAGGTGCGTTCGAAGCCGGCCAGGTCCATTTCAAGCAGCGGCTTGAATGTTCCGAGGCCAGCGTTGTTGACAAGGATGTCGAGGTGGCCGAATTGGGCTAGCGCCTCTTGCATGGTGCGTTGGACGTCGGCTTCCTTGGAGACGTCGGCGTGGATGGCGACGGCTCCTATGGATTTTGCGGCTTCGTCGAGGCGCGCTTTGTTGCGTCCTGTGATGGCGACGCGCGCGCCTGCGGCGATGAGGGCTTCGGCGATTCCTTGTCCGATGCCTGAGCTGCCGCCGGTGACTAGAGCTGTTGCGTTCTTCAGATTCATGTCACCAGTTTAGCGGCATCACAGGAACCCTAGCTTGCGGGATGCCACGGGGAAGTTCACGAGGTTGGGGAACACCGCCGTGGGCGTCCCGGTAAGCGCGGCGTCGGGGACGCCGAACCAGGAGGCCAGGGTGGCGCCGTACTGGTCCAGCGAAAGCGTCGGCAGCCACAGGCCGCGATTGCCCATGTCACTGGGGCCGCCCAGGGCGGGGTTGGGAAGCGTTCCGTAGACGTTGTTGCCTATGACCGGACCGCCGATGATGAAGTGGTGGCCGCCCCAGGCGTGGTCGCTGCCGGCGGTGCCGTTGGAATTCATGGTGCGGTTGAATTCGGATTCAGTGAAGGTGACGACGTTCTGTTCGATGGCGAGTTCGACCAGTGCTGCCTGGAACGCGCCCACAGCGGCGTCGATGGTGGCCAGCAGGCCCTGCTGATCATTGAGCAGGTTGCTGTGATTGTCGAATCCGCCGATGCTGGCGAAGAAGATCTGACGGTCCATGCCGAGCGCGCCGCGGACCTGAATGATCTTCGCCACTTGGGAGAGTTGCTGGCCCAGGCCGGAGTTCGGGAAAACGGTGGTGAGAGGGGTGCCGCCTGTGAGCGCCCGGTTGATTTCGACAGCGGAGGTCACGGCCCTGCCTAACACGCCCGCGCTGGAGGAGATCAGCTGCACGCCGCTATCGAAGGTGAGAATCTGCTGCATGGCGGTGAAGCGGGCTTGCGAGGCGGCATCGGTCCCGAAGCCGTTGAGTCCGAAGTTAGAGCCGGGGGCGATGGTCACGCCGCTGGTTTGCACGCCGGTGAGCAAGCCGGAGTTGCCGGACACCGAGACGCCGGCGGGGAAGGGCGTGCCGACCGCGATGGCGTCGGTAATGCGACCGCCCCAGCCGGTTCCCCCAGCCACGGTGGGATTCGCCGTTTGCCACTGCTGGGTTTGATCGGAATGCGAGTACAAGTTGCGCGGAATGGGGAAGGGCGGCGTGCTTGACCTGGCCTGGGCGACGGTCATCGGCCCGACCAACGTGCCGACGTTGAGGACCGCGGCGGCCTTGCCGGCAGTGTACAGATTGCGGATGTTGGTCAAGGCCGGATGCAATCCGTATTGCAAGGCTCCGCCGGTGACCGGCAGAACACTGGCGGGGCTCAGCGCAATGGCACCGCGCGCGGCGGCGTAGCTGGCCGTGGTGGCGGGATGCAGCGCCGCATTGGTGTTGAGCGGCACGATCATGTTGTTCGAATCGTTGCCGCCGTTCATGAAGATGCACACCAGCGCCTTGTAAGGCGTACCGGTTTGGGCGTTGGCGGTCATCAGGCCGAAGCGGGTGATGTGCGCGGCGGTGCCGGCTGCTCCTAGCGCGCAGCATTTCTTGAGGAATTCACGTCGTGATTTCATAGTTGTTTTCTCCTTTTGAGTAGCTGCTCTAGTGTTCTACCTGGTACTGCATGGAAGACGCGACCAGGTAGAGTGTGGTGCGGACGCGGCTTGTATTGTTGGTAACCGGAAGCAGCGCCGTAAGGATGGCTTGGCGCATTTCCGGGCCCATGGTTCCGCCCATCAGCCGCGCGTTGGCTTCATCCACCAGCGCCGCCGGATTCCCAGCCACGGCCAGGTACGGGGTCAGATCCACAGTGAAATTGGTTCCGAAGCCGCCGTTGACCAGCGCCGCGACGAAGTTCGACCGGGTCATCGCCGTGGCGGTGGACCAGATCTGCAACTCGGGTCCCAGGACGCCGTTCAGGCGGTAGCTGGGCGAGAAGTAGTTGAACACGCTGGGCGCGAACCAGATGCGCTGCGACATGTCCTGTGAGAAGTCGGTCATGTAGGGATGATCGATGACAGTGGAGTTGAGTCCCCGGGCCAGCGTGGTGAGGAACAACGCGGGTTCGGAGAACTTGCCGGAGTTGGGAACGGCGGAGGCTTCCGCGTCCATGAGGATCGCGCGGACAATTGCCCTCAGGTCGCCGCGCACGCCTTGGCCGTTGTTGGCGAAGACCGCCGATACGCGTCCGATGTAGGCGGGGCTGGGGTTCGACTTCACCAGTTTCTGGATGAGCTGTTTGGAGAGGAAGGGTCCCATGTTCGGATGGTTGAAGATCAGATCAAGTGCCTGTCTCAGATCCGCCTCCGTGGTTTGGTTGGCAGGGAAAGTCGCGCCTAGGACGGTCTTGGCTCCCATGTCGTGCCGGCTGGGCACGGGGATCATGGGGAGTTCCCACTTGGTGTCCGTAGTGGTGCCGCCGTAGGTCCAGCCTGTAAGGACGCGGGAGAGTTCCAGGATGTCGTCCTGGGTGTAGGCTGGCGTTGCGGTCGGCGTGCCGTCCTGACCAAGGCCGGTCAAGCCGAGGGTGAACAACTGGAGCAACTCGCGTGCAAAGTTCTCGTTCGGCATCACGATGTTGGGTGCCGTGCCGAAGGCCTTGCGGTTGTTGACCATATCGAGGAACTCACCCATGGCCGCGCTGAGGGTGACTTGCTCCAGCACGGTACGCACGTTGCCGAAGGCTCCGTTCTCCAGGATTCGGATGTAAGGCACCATGGCGTGGGTGTTATCGACCTTGATGGCGCTCACGACCCAGATCTGACTGAGTGCCCAGGCCACGCGCTGGCGCAGTTGATCCGGGCCTTGCAGCGCGTTCTGGAAGAACTGCTCGCTGACCAGTTCCATGTTCGGCATGGTTACCAGCGCCTGCGGATACGCGGTTGCGGGCAGCGCGAACTGCTCGTCAAGGAAGGCGCTCTTGCCCACTTGGACCACGCGGTTCATGAGCGCGGGAGTGGGACCCCAGGTGGACTGGCGCAGGAATTTGAAGGCGCTCATCTGTTCGGGGGTGAGCACGGTGGCGGGCGGAGTGGGCACGGCACTGACTGCCGCGGTCCGCGCGCCGATGCCGGAGGGGTTCACGCCGGCGATCTTGTAGTAGTACGTGGTGCCGTTCACCGCCGTGGTGTCCAGATAGTTGAGCACGGTGAGTCCGGAAGCCAGCGGCACATCGCCCTGGCCGTTGGTGGTGGTGCCGCGGTAGACGTTATAGGTAACGGCGGTGGGTGCCGCGATCCAGCTCAGCGTCACCTGCGCGTTGCCGCCGGTGGCGCTCAGGCCAGTGGGTGCCACGGGAACGGGCGGCAGCACGGGCTTCGCACTCGCCTGCGCGGATAGCGGACCGGTCCCATTCGCGTTCACGGCGGACACCTTGTAGTAGTAGGTGGTGTTGTTGACCAACCCAGTGTCCTTGAAGGTGAGCGCGGTGATTCCGGTGACCACGGGGACGTCGCCTTGTCCGTTTGTGACCGTGGAACGGTAGATGTTGTAGCTGACCGCGCCGGTGGATGCGGCCCAGACCAGGGTGACCTCGGCATTGCCCGGGGTCGCGGTGAGGCCGGTGGGCGCGGGGGGGGCTGGGGGTGCCGCCGGTTTCGCAGTGACTTGCGCGGAGGCCAGACTGCTGCCGTTTGCGTTCACGGCGGCCACGCTATAGAAGTACGTGGTCCCGTTGGTCAGCCCGGTGTTGAGGAAGGTTGTGGCGGGCTGGTTGCTGATCACCGCCGCGCCCTGCGTGCCTTGCACGGTGGAGCGGAACAGCGTGTAGCCGGTGGCACCGCTGACGGGGTTCCACAGCAGGGAGACTTGCGCGTTGCCAGGGGTGGCGGCCAAGCCTGTGGGGATGGCTGGAGGAGGCGGAGCGGGCGGCGCAGTGGGCATCGCATTCACCGGAGCGGAGGGAGTGCTGCTGCCGTTCGCGCTGGTGGCCGCGACCCGATAAAAATACATGGTGCCGTTGGTCAGGCCAGTGTTCAGGAACGTGGCGGCCGCACCGGACCAAATCTGATCGCCCTGCAAGCTGGAGGACATAGAGCGGAAGAGGCGGTAGCCGGTGGCTCCCGTCACGGTGTTCCATTGCAAGGAGACTTGCGCATTGCCCGCGGTGGCGGCCAGGCCTGTTGGAATGGCTGGAGGCGGGGGCACGGGCGCGCCTTGCGGCATCGCGTTCGCAGGTGCCGAGGCAACACCCATCAGGTTGCCGTTCACAGCGGCCACGCGATAGTAGTACATCGTGCCGTTGGTGGCGTTGAGATTCTTGAAGCTAGCCAGCGCAATTCCGGAAGCATAGGGGACCGTGGTGGCGGCAGACGGCCCGCGGAAGACTGCGTAGCTGGTGGCTCCGGTCACCGTATTCCAGGCCAGAGAGACTTGTGCGTTGCCGGGTGCAGCGGTGAGGCCGGTGGGGGTTCCGGGGGGTTGCGGCGGTGGATTCGGATTCTGGATGGAAGCCATGGACACGCGCGCGCCTGCCCAGTCGGCATGGTCGCGTGTGATGCCGTCGCCGCCATCGAGCACGATGAGCTTCAGCTCGTTTACACCGGTCAGGTCCAAGGACACCGGAACTGCGGGGTCAGTTCCCTTGAGCAAGGGGCTGACGAATTTGCGGGTCCCATCCAGCCAGACTTCGAAGATCACGCTTCCGCCTGGTCCCACTTCGTCATCCACGCCCACGTCGGCCAGGAACGACTTGAACTTGCCGAACAGTTGGTAGCGCAGATCGGACTTTGCATGCACGCCTAAGCCGCGTCCGTATTGCACGTCATTGATCTCAATGGTGCGTCCGTCGCGGTAGCGCGATTCTCCGTTGCTGCGGTCCCTTTCATAGCGGCCCCAGCCGTTTTCACTGAGCACGGGATCGAGTTCGCTGAGATTGAGCGGTGCCCCCGCGGGTGTGACCGCATCCGAATGCAGGCGCGCCTGCGGGATCACTCGCTCTTCTTGACCGGGATAACTCCACAGCAGCTTTGCTACGGCGGAGCCCTCGCTCTCGTGATACTCGATCTTGAGGTCGTACTGCTGGTTCGCGGTCAGATTCAGAGGGGCCGAAGCATTCCTCGTGGTCTTGTGAGTGGGCCAGTTGTCGATGATCAGAGTTCCGCTGAGCCAAACGCGGATGCCTGCGTTGGAGTACGTCGCCAACTTGTAGGCGCCCGTGACAGGCGCCTCTACAAAGTGCATGACGTGAACATCCTGGATCAGATCTCGCCAGAGGCCGGCGCCTTCTACGTGATGGATCGTGGGTATCTCGACTTTGAGCGACTGTACCGGCTGACGCTCGCCGCGGCGTTCTTCGTGACGCGCACCAAGGAGAACGTT
>CANFEY010000033.1 GCA_947446025.1 Bryobacterales bacterium | reverse complement strand
CCTCTACCAAATCCTACAGGTTGTCAGCGTCACCATTTTCGAGCGGACGCCCATTCTACAGGCCCTTCAGCTACAACATACCGGAGAAAAATCAGACCCATTTTTCAACCAGCTGAATCTGTTCGACTTATAGCCGGACACTACTGAGCGGCGGTATACTGAGCGTTGGCCACCTTCCTGCAGCGCGTCCGCCTCACGCTCGACATGATCAAGTTCGAGCATTCCATCTTCGCGCTCCCCTTCGCGCTCACCGGGGCGCTGCTCGCCTGGCAGGACCGCGGGTTCCCCCGTGCCGGGTTGTGGTGGAAGCTGCTGTGGATAGTCGTCGCCATGGTTGCGGCGCGGTCCGTGGCGATGGCCTTCAACCGCGTGCTCGACTCCGAAATCGACGCCCGCAATCCGCGCACCAAAGGCCGCCACTTGCCTGCGGGGTTGCTCTCGGAGCGCTTCGCCTGGGGCTTCATCGTCCTGTGGACCGTCATCTTCCTGGCGGCCTCCGCCGCACTCAACTCGCTGTGCCTGAAGTTGGCTCCGCTGGCGCTAGCGATCGTCATGTTCTACAGCTACTGCAAGCGCTTCACGCACCTGGCGCACTTGGTGCTGGGCTTCTCGCTGGGCATCGCTCCCGCCGCCGCGTGGATCGCGATGAGCGGCTCGCTCGACCCGCGCATCCTCTGGCTCACCGCCGCCGTCACGCTGTGGACCGCCGGCTTCGACATCATCTACGCTTGCCAGGACTACGCCTTCGATGTCGCCACCGGCCTCCACAGCATTCCGCAGCGCTTCGGCATTCCGGGAGCCCTGTGGATCGCCCGCGCACTGCACGTCGGTATGCTGGCTTGCCTTGTGATGTTGGTGCAAGCCTTCGCCCTGGGCGCGCTGGCGTGGACCGGCATCGCCGCCGTCGCCTGCCTGCTGGCCTGGGAGCACCGGCTGGTCCGCGCCGACGACCTATCCCGCATCGACGCGGCATTCTTCACGCTGAACGGCTACGTCAGCGTGGTATTCTTTGTATTCTGGGCGTCGGATATTTTCCTTGCCTGAGGCACTGCAATGACCCCCTGTTTTGAAGACGAAAGACTGCACAGCGTCGCCGCAAAGGTTGCCGACGGTGAACGCCTCAACACCGGCGACGGACTCCTCATGTACCGCACGCCAGACCTGCTGGGCCTGGGTTGGATCGCCAACTCCGTCCGCGAAAAGCTGCACGGCAACGTCACCTTCTTCAACGTCAACCGCCACGTGAACCCCACCGACGTCTGCGTGGCCAACTGCAAGCTGTGTGCGTTCGGCAAGCTGACGCGCGATGGCAAGGCCTACACCATGTCGCTCGACCAGGTGTGGCACAAGGCCGGCGAAGGCTACAGTGACGCCGTCACCGAGTTCCACATCGTCGGCGGCCTGCATCCCGAGCTGACCATCGACTGGTATTGCGAAATGCTGCGCGGGCTGAAGCAGCGCTTCCCGAAGGTCCACATCAAGGCCTTTACGATGGTCGAGATCGGGTACTTCATGAAGCGCTCGAAGATGACCGCTCGCGAAGTTCTGCAAAAACTGCGCGACGCGGGCATGGACTCGCTTCCCGGCGGCGGAGCCGAGATCTTCAGTGACCGCGTGCGCCGCATCATCTGCGATCACAAGCTCACCGGCGACCAGTGGATTGAAACCGCTCGCACCGCCCATGAGATGGGTCTGCATTCTAACTGCACCATGCTCTACGGCCACATCGAAACCGAAGAAGACCGCGTCCATCATCTACTGAAACTCCGCGCGCTGCAAGACGAAACCCGCGGCTTCCAGACGTTCATCCCGCTTTCCTTCCACCCCGACAATACCGAACTGGAGCATATCCGCAAAACCACCGGCTTCAATGACCTGCGCGAAATCGCTGTGTCGCGCCTGATGCTCGATAACATTCCGCACATCAAGAGCTACTGGGTGATGGTGACGCCGCAGATCGCGCAAATCGCGCAGCGTTTCGGCGCCGATGACCTGGACGGCACGCTGGTGGAAGAACGCATCTACCACGACGCCGGCGCGACCACGAGCCAGCACTTGCGGCGCAAGGATCTAGAACGCCTCATCCGCGAAGCCGGCCGCGTCCCCCAAGAGCGCGATACGCTCTACCGCCCCGTGGTCCGCACGGAGAACGAAAAGGCTCCGGCGGAATCGGCGTTTACCGTATTGGTATAGCCCCATGCGTCAGCCTGGGGCCTAAAAAAACGTCAGAGCGGCACATCGACTAGCGTCAAAATCTCCGCCAGGATCGCCTCCGCCGCGTTCGCCCCGCGAGGCAGCGCCGCGCGCGGATTCACCAGCACACGATGCGCACACACCGGGACCACCAGCTGCTTCACATCGTCCGGCGTAACGAATTCCCTGCCCTGCACCGCCGCCATCGCCTGCGCCGCCCGGAACAAGGCCTGCGCCCCGCGCGGACTCACTCCCATCGCAAGCTGCTCGTGTGACCGCGTACGCTCCACAATCGCCAGCATGTAGTCCACCAGCGATTCGTCCACCCGGACCTGCGCGGCGGCGTCCTGCAACACCAGCAGGTCCTTGGTGGAAACCGTCTCACTCAGCACGCGCGGCCCGGGCGCGGCGCTCTGCCGCACAATCCCGCGCTCGGCCGAACGGTCTGGATACCCAATTCGAATGCGCATCAAGAACCGGTCGAGCTGCGATTCCGGCAGCGGGTAGGTCCCGTGGTGGTCCGCCGGATTCTGCGTGGCGATCACCATGAAGGGCTGGTCCAGCGGATGCGAGCGGCCGTCGATGGTCACCTGCAACTCATTCATGGCCTCCAGCAGCGCCCCCTGCGTCTTCGGCGTGGCACGGTTGATCTCATCCGCCAGTAGGAAATTCGTGAACACCGGTCCCCGCTTGAACTCGAATTCCTGAGCCTGCGTGTTGTAGATGGTGACCCCGACCACATCGCTCGGCAGCATGTCGGAGGTGAATTGAATTCGATGGAACCGCGCCCGCACACTGCGCGCCAGCGCCTGCGCAAGTGTGGTCTTGCCCACGCCCGGCACATCTTCGATCAACAGGTGCCCGCGCGCCAGCAGGCAGGCGAGGGTCAGCCGGACCGCGTCAGGCTTGCCTTGGATCACCGCTTCCAGCGCGCTCTCGATTTCCGCGAGCTTGGTGGGCAAATGATGCGCGATGGTCGCGTCCCGCTGTGCCATTTCCTCTATGCTAGCGCGGAACGGGCCGCTACTCGCCCATCCTCTCGGGGCATGTACCCAGAAGAGCTGGAAGAGGCCCTCAGCCGCCCGGCACTCAAGGGCACGCGCATGCCTGCGGACGACGTTGTGGCCAACCATGAAGAACGTGCCCTACGGGGTGCTGGAATTCCTTCAGGGGCACCAAGTGGAGCTGGCAGAGGACCTCGGCTGGGCGCGGATCAGCAACGGCGACCTGATCAAGACCGCTGAAGCGGCGGGCTTCGACACCGTGCTCACCGCGGACCAAAACATCGTTTATCAACAGAACCTAAAGGGCCGCAAGGTCGCGCTGGTAGTGCTCGGGTCAAACATCTGGCCAGTCGTCCTCCAACACGCCGCGGCGATCGCCACGCAAGTCGATTCGGCTCGCCCAGGGAGTTACGCGTTCCTGGAGATGCCGCTCCCTCCGAAGCCTCGCGGGCGATTCCGCCGATAGCGACGTATTTTGCGCGTCCCCTCCGGTGGCACGAGGGTCATCGAGCAGCCAGAACAAGCACGTGGAGAGCTGAATGCTCGTGAAGAGCGATTCGCTGCTCCATAGCGAGAAGTTTGACCGGACTGCGATCTCGCAGAACGCTTGCACTCGACGCGACCGATTGATAAAGTCACGGAATGAAACGCGTCACATGGGGTTCCGTTGCGCTCATAGTCCTTGTCTCCGCCCTACAGGCCCAACAAACGGGCACTAAGGGTCAGGCCCCGGTGCCCGCGAAGAAAGACACATGCCGTCACGGTTCCTCCTCGCCTTTCGCCAGGGAAAGGCTGACCAGTATAAGGGGTTTCTAGTGAAAGGCGAAGGTCCCTCATTGGGGAATTCAACCGTCACGCCTGCTGGTGGCAACCCAGAGGTGGCACTAACGATCATCGTAAGTGGTTTCGGAGCGGATGGAAAACTGTTGCCGATCAAGACTACGGACGACTGGGCTAAGGCCAGGGTAGCTCGGGAAGAAATGTTGATCGTGGAGCTGCGAGGTCCCAAACTTCAGAAGAAGCAAGGCGAGAAAGATCCACAGTACAGGTTCACTGGAACATTCGGCGGCGAGGCAGCTTACTCCCCTAGTGGCGATAGATTCCCTGTCCTAGAAAACAGCACGGCTCAATAGGCGGTCCTACCACAGAGTCCGCACCGCATACTTCTCAATCTCGTCGTCCGAGGTTAGGATCGTCATGCCATGCACCAATGCCTGCGCCACCAGCACGCGGTCAAACGGGTCGCGGTGAATCCATGGGAGCCGTCCCACCGCAAGAGCCGAATCTTCATTGAGGTCGAGAAGGTCGATGCCGCTTGCCTCGCGCACCTCAGGAATCAAGAGATCGGGCTTCGTGGGCAGACTGAGCTTCCCGGTCGAGTACTTGATCGCGATCTCCCAGATGGATGCGGTGCTCAAGTAGCGTTCGTTCCCACGATCCAGGAAAGCAGCAACGGCCTTCTTGCTGACCTTCGGCGAGTCCGACGCAATCCACAGAAACGTGCAGGTGTCGAGCAGCAGCCTCATTCCCCGTTGAAGGCCTTCAGCATGTCTTCGGGCAGGGGCTCAAAGAAGGCTTCTGTAACCTCGAACAAGCCTTTTGCCACGCCAACCCGTGGTATGCGGCGCTTCGTTTTGATGGAGCGGATCTCGGCGACGGGCTCGTTGCGGTTGCAGAGCACGAGCGTTTCGCCGGGTTCGAGCTCGGCAACGTAGCGTGACAGGTGTGTCTTGGCCTCGTGCATGTTTACCTGTTTCATGATTCGATTGTAACCTAAGTAGTGAACTAACCCCAGCCTCTCCGTTGACTGCTCCTCATTAACCCTTTCCGCCACCACGACCTAGTCTTCGCAGCCGCCCCCAGCAGCACGCCCGCCGTGCTATTTCAATACCTGATGGGAGCCTATTTTCACCACCAACCCGCCGCGCCGCGAAAGGTAAAATACCAAACGAACCCAATTTCAGCGGCTATCTCACACAGAACACAATCACTTGCGCCAAAAAAAACGAACCCAATTCAGACCCGCTACAATAACCACTTGCGCTACTTCTTCAGCCGACGCGTGCCTCACCCTCGCCGGGTCCTGCTCATTGAGAGCGGATCCCGAGGCGTCATCGAGCGCCTGCTCCCCCTCCTCCCCGGAGCGTTCGGCAACGTCGAGATCGACCTCGTCACCTGCTACGTCGACCAGCCCGCCGGCTTCACCGGACGCGTCTTCAACGTCAACGAATACGGCGGACCTGCGGGGCGCGACCGGCTGCTCGCCGACCTCGCGGCGCGCGACCACCAACTCACCGGGCTGCTCTGCACAGCCGAGCCCATCATGACGAAGTGGAAATGGTGGCTCGCCTGGAAGCTGCCGGTCAAGGTGTTCATCATCAATGAAAACGCGGACTTTTTCTGGTGCGATTGGAGCCACTTCAACGTCGTTTGGAACTTCGCGTTGGAACGCGCGGGGCTCACCGGAGCCGCCGCCGTCCCCGCCCTCGCTCGGCTGCTGTTCTTGCCGGTGACGGTGAGCTTCCTGCTGGCGTATGCTGGCACTGTGCACTTGAAAAGGAAAATTAGACTCCTATGAAAGCTGTCTACATCGAACAACCCGGCGGGCCTGAGGCTCTCGTTTATGGAGAGCGGCCCAAGCCCGAGCCAGCTGCTGGAGAAGCGCTGGTGAAGGTCGCCTATTCGGGCGTCAACTTTATTGACACCTATCATCGTGGTGGGCTGTACAAGCTGCCTCTGCCGGCGATCATCGGCTCGGAGGGCGCGGGCACGGTGGAGTCGGTCGGCGAGGGCGTGACGAACTTCAAGCCCGGGGACCGGGTCGCCTACGCGATGGCGCGCGGATCCTACGCGGAGTATCACGCGGTGCCCGCTGTGCAGTTGGTGAAGGTGCCGGATGCGGTCGGGCTCGACACCGCCGCGGCGGCGATGCTGCAAGGGATGACCGCGCACTACCTCACGCACTCCACGTTCAAGCTTGACCAAGGCCACACCGCACTGGTCCACGCGGCGGCGGGAGGAACCGGACGCCTGATTGTGCAGATGGCGAGGATGGCCGGCGCCCGGGTGATCGCAACCGTGGGCTCGGAAGCCAAAGCCAAGCTCACCTTGGAAGACGGCTCCAGCGCGGCGATTCTGTACAACTCGCAAGATTGGGTGGCGGAGGTGAAGCGGCTCACGGGCGGGGTGGACGTAGTCTATGACGGCGTCGGCCAAGCTACATTCCTCAAGGGCCTCGATTGCCTCAAGCCGCTCGGCACCATGGTGACCTTCGGGCAATCGAGTGGCGCGAACGCCCCCTTCGACCCGCTTCTGCTCAGCGCCAAGGGTTCGCTCTACCTCACGCGGCCCACGCTCGCCACCTACATCGCCAAGCGGGCCGACCTCGAATGGCGCGCCAGCGACCTCTTCAACTGGATCGCGTCGGGCAAGCTGAAGATCCGCATCGACAAGGCGTATCCGCTGGCCGAAGCCGCCCAGGCCCAAAAAGATCTGGAGGCCCGTAAGACCACCGGTAAGTTAATTCTGGAGATCGGGAGTTATGGTGTCTGACACCGATCTCTGTTGCTCGCGCGTCATCTCCGGGAACAGCGGCAGGGACAGGACCTGCTCGGCGATGCTCTCCGACACCGGGAAATCGCCGGGCTTGTAGCCCAGGTCCGCGTGCGCCTCCATCAGGTGGATCGGCTGCGGGTAATGGATGCCGAACTGGATTTGCTTCGCCGTCAGCCGCTCCGTCATCGCCTGCCGGTCTTTGGTCAGGATCGCGTACACGTGGTACACATGCCGCCGGCCGGGCAGCGCCACCGGAGTCACAACGCCGCGCAGCAGCTCGGTGTAGATCGCCGCATTCGCCCGCCGAGCTTCCGTCCACTTCTCCAGATGCCGAAGCTTCACGCGTAACACCGCGCCCTGGATGCCTTCCATCCGGTAGTTGAAGCCCTTCAGCTTATGGAAGTAGCGCTGCTCGGTACCCCAGTTGCGCAGCATGCGGATCTGCCGGTCATGCTCGGGATTGTTCGTCGTGACCAGCCCGCCCTCGCCATACGCGCCGAGGTTCTTGCCAGGATAAAAGCTGAAGATCCCCATGTCGCCCATCGACCCGGCTCGGCGGCCTTTGTACTCCGCCCCATGCGCCTGCGCCGCGTCCTCGATGACCGCCAACCCGTGCCGCCGCGCGATCTCCAGAATCGGGTCCATGTCGCAGCACTGCCCGTAGAGATGCACCGGCACAATCGCCTTGGTCTGCGGCGTGATCTTGGCCTCAATCTGCGCCACGTCGATCATGTAGGTCACCGGATCGATGTCGACAAACACCGGCGTAGCCCCCGTGTAACGGATCGCCGCCGTGGTCGCGACGAAGGTGTAGGGTACCGTGATCGCCTCGTCACCCGGACCCACGCCAGCAGCCAACAGAGCCAGATGCAGCGCACTGGTGCCGGAGTTTACGCCGATGCCGTGCGCCGCGCCGCTGTAGGCCGCGAATTCCGCCTCGAACGCGGCCACTTCGCTGCCCAGCACGTACTCGGTGGACTCCAGGACTTTCATGACCGCCGCGTCCACTTCGGCCTTGATCGACTGGTATTGTGCTTTGAGATCTAAGTATGGAATCAAGCTCCGAGTTTCGCACGCCAATTGACTTTCCGCCACAGGTTCGCGACAATTGCAGTAGTCCCCACGGACTGTTTCCCGTGAGCGCGGGAGTAACTCAGTTGGTAGAGTGCAACCTTGCCAAGGTTGATGTCGCCGGTTCGAACCCGGTCTCCCGCTCCAATTCCTGCCCTTCGAAGTCAGATGAAGGCCCGCATTGGTCCCAAGGAAATGAGAGACGACGCGTTCCGCCGCCTCATCCGCTCCATCCCCAAAGGTTCCGTCGCCACCTACGGCCAAGTCGCAGCCGCCGCCGGATATCCGCTGAATCACCGGGCGGTGGCCCGTCTGCTGCGCACGACGCCTGTCCCTGCGTTGCCCTGGCAGCGCGTCCTGGGTGCCGGGGGCGAGATCAAGCTGCGTGGGCAAGCCGCCGCCGAACAACGCCTTCGCCTGAAACTGGAAGGCGTCACCTTCCGCGGCCCGCGCGTGGATATGGCCGCCCACCAGCACGAGTTCCGAGTCTGGGAACTCGACTGAGACTTGTAAGTTCACCCGTCCAGGCGGATGAACCGCTAGTCAATAAGGGTCACGAATGTGCGCCATACCGGCTGATCGTTCCACTCGATGTCCACACGATAGGTCCCTCGGGGCGAGTTGCTCAGGTTGAGCGTCACGCGAAAGCGGGTCTCGGCGTTCGTGAGGGTCGCGGGGCGTGAACCAACGTCCGCAACGGCGCGGTTCTGAGCGTCGTAGACTCTTGCGCCAATTGTGCCCTTGGGCTTGTCATCGCGCTTGATCCATTCGGAGTAGATTAAGACGCCGTCCCTGCGGGAGAATTCTGTTACCAGGGTGGGGCGGGTTTCGACATCCTTGCTATTCGACGCGAGCGTGGTGATGCCGAGCGCGAAATTTGGAGTAGGCTTCACGGGTGCTGTCAACACGCGCGCTTCAGCCAGAGCCTTCAGCGTGATGGGAACTGCTGGAAGCTCACCCACTAGAGAGATGGGAGTGGCGGAGCGCGGGGACGTGTCACTCACGAAAACCCGGCCGGCGATGCCTGTAAGCTCAAAGCGTGAACCCGGGCGGTCACTGCCACCGACGATCCCGACAACCTTTCCGGCGGGAGACAACAGCGGTCCACCGGCCGCTTCCGGCGGCATGCGCGGTGAAAACTGGATACGCGGACCAAACACCGGATCATTCCCAAGTCCGCTAATATCCACTCCGCCGAACGCGCGCGTGGCTCTTTCTTCGACGTTGTACACCAGCAGGCGTTCGCCGATGAAAGAGGCTCCGGGTTGCTCCAACACCAAAGCAGGAGTGTCCCGCGTGTCGACCTTCACAATGGCCCAGTCTTGCAGGCGGCTGCAGTCCCAGATTTCCGTGGTGTGGACGATTTTGCCGTCGGCAAACTCGATGTCCAGACTGGTGGCCGAATCGATTGCCTGGAAAGCGGTGGCGACGCGGTCCTTGCCGATGACGAATCCATTGGCGCTGCCGATACGGCGGCCCTGGTCATCCAAGCTGTGAACCCATACGAGGGAATTCACAGTGGAGCGGTACACGTCACCCACAGTGGGTGCTGTAGGCGGCGCGGGTTGAGCAGGAATGACCAACTCAAAGTTGTGTGAACCGGCGGGTTGTCCGTCAACACGTACTTCCAGTGACCAAAAGCCGGGCTGGGTCGTGGGATACAACTCGTAGGTCCAGTAGCCCCGCAGTTGCGTAGTTTCTGTTTTTATCCGAACGTCGGGAGAGATGTACACCACCCGCCCATCCGGCCCTTTCCACACCCCGGTCATGGTGTGGTCACCTGGCTGGGCATCCCAATCGAAAGCGATCATCAAGGCCCGGTCCTGGGGGAAGACGAACCGGTTGCGGGTTTCATCCAACACGAACTGTGCGCCGATGACTTTGCCGGAGGGACCCGACAGGGAGCGCACGAGTTTCACGGACGACTGCGCTACGCAGAGACCGGCGAAGAGAAGGAGCGCAAGAAAACGGGGCATTTGACTCGTATTATAGTTGCTTTTTCGAGCGCTCATCTGGACCTGATACAATCCCCTGAGAACGAACCATGAGCCAGCCTGACGTGTTTCCACCATCAGAAGAATTTGTCCGCCGCGCGCGGGTGCAGGGGATGGAGGGGTATCGTGCCCTCTATGACGACGCCCTGCGGGATCCAGAGGAGTTTTGGGGCGATGTTGCCCGGCGCGAGGTGCATTGGTTTGAGCCGTGGAAGACCGTGCTCGATTGGCAGCCGCCGGCGGCGCAGTGGTTTGTGGGGGGGAAGACGAACGTCAGCTACAACTGCCTGGACCGGCATCTGGATGGGCCGCGCAAGAACAAGGTCGCGATTCAGTGGGAAGGCGAGCCGGGGGAGCAGCGGGCGATCACGTACCTCGACTTGCACCGGCTTGTTGTACGCTTTGCCAGCGTGTTGAAGGCGCGGGGACACAAGGCTGGGGACCGGGCGATCATCTACATGCCGATGATTCCGGAGGCCGTGGTGGCGATGCTGGCGTGTACGCGCCTGGGGATCATTCACAGCGTGGTGTTCGGCGGATTTTCGGCGGAGGCATTGAAGGCTCGTATTCAGGACCTGGGTGCGGCGGCGGTGATCACGGCGGATGGTGGGTACCGGCGCGGCAAGGAGATCAAGCTGAAGCCCGCGGTGGATGAGGCGCTGGAAGAATGCCCCACGGTGCGGGATTGCATCGTCTACCGGCGCACGGGGTCTGAGACGACGATGAAGGACGGGCGCGATCTGTGGTGGCACGATCTGGATGAGACGGCCACGGAAGATTGCCCCGCGGTGCCACTGGACAGTGAGCATCCGTTGTTCGTGTTGTACACGTCGGGGACCACCGGCAAGCCCAAGGGGATTCTTCACACGACCGGCGGGTACCTGACGTATGTTACGGCGACGATGAAGTGGGTGTTCGATCTACGCGAGGAAGACACGTTCTGGTGCAACGCCGACATCGGCTGGGTGACGGGGCATAGCTACGTCGTGTATGGTCCGCTATCGGCGGGTGCCACGGGAGTGCTGTATGAAGGCGCTCCGGACTATCCGGCGTTCGACCGGTGGTGGCGGATTGTGGAGAAGTATCGGGTCAACATTCTGTACACCTCGCCGACCGCGATTCGGGCGCTGATCCGGCAGGGCGAGCAGTGGCCGAATGGGCACGATTTGTCGAGCTTGCGACTGCTGGGGTCGGTGGGCGAGCCTATTAATCCGGCGGCGTGGGAGTGGTATCACCGCGTGATCGGCAAGGGGCGGTGTCCGATTGTGGATACGTGGTGGCAGACGGAGACGGGCGGGATTTTGATTGCTCCCATGCCGGGGGCTGTGCCGCTGAAGCCGGGGTCGGGTACCCTGCCGATGCCTGGGTTGCTGCCGGCCATCGTGGACATCAAGGGCAACGAGGTGGTGCCGGGGCAGGAGGGCTTCCTGATTATGCGGCGGCCTTGGCCCAGCATGATCCGCACCATTTGGGGCGATCCGGAGCGCTACAAGGAGCAGTATTGGAGCCAGATTCCGGGTGCGTATTTCACGGGCGACGCGGCGCGCTGCGATGAAGACGGCTACTATTGGGTGCTGGGGCGCGTGGATGACGTGATGAACGTCAGCGGGCATCGGCTGAGCACGATGGAAGTGGAGTCGGCGCTGGTGAAGCACGCGGCGGTGGCGGAGGCGGCGGTGGTGGGCAAGCCGCACGAAATTACCGGGCAAGCGGTGTGCTGCTTCGTCACCCTGAAGAAAGGCGCGCACGATCATACGGCGCTGGGCAAGGAACTGCGCAATTGGGTGGCGCATGAGATCGGAGCGTTCGCTCGGCCTGAGGAGATCCGCTTCACGGACGCGCTGCCCAAGACGCGTTCCGGGAAAATCATGAGGCGCCTGCTGCGTGAGCTGGTTACGAACAAGACGGTGGCGGGGGATGTTACTACGCTGGAAGATATGAGTGTGATCAATACGCTGGCGGCGCAGCATGATGAAGATTGAAGTTGAGAATTCAGAATTCAGAATTCAGGAGTCAGAATGAGGAAGATGATCCTTTGTCTTAATTTGGCCGCCGTATTCGTGGTGGCGACGGGGTTGATTGCGCAGGCTCCAGAGCCTATCTTCGGCATCTGGAAGCTGAACGTGGCGAAGTCGAAGTACACGCCGGGGCCGGCACCTAAGAACAGCACCAAGCGGTATGAGCCGTATAAGGGCGGGGTGAAGGCTACGCAGGACACCACCACCGCTAAGGGCGAGGTGCAGCACATCGAGATTGCGCCCGCGCAGTGGGATGGGAAGGACAATCCGGCGACGGGGAATCCTGAGGTGGACACCTATTCCTTCCGCAAGACGGCGGAACGGACCTACGAAATTATCCAGAAAAAGGCCGGGCAGTTGATGTACACCGTGACCACCGTGGTCGCGCCGGACGCTAAGACGCGCACGGTGGAGCAGCGGGGGAAGAACGCAAAGGGCGAAGCAGTCAGTAACTCAATGTTCTGGGAAAGGCAGTAAACATGCGCACAAAAATGTTGTGGCTCAACTTGACGGCGGTGTTTGTGGTGGCCGTGGGGCTGATGGCTCAGGGGAACGAGCCGCTGTTCGGCACCTGGAAAGTGAACGTGGAGAAGTCGAAGTACAGCCCGGGTCCCGCGCCGAAGAACAGCACCAAGCGGTACGAACCTTACAAGGGCGGGCTGAAGGGTACGCAGGATACGGTTACGGGCAAGGGCGAGAAGCAGCACGTCGAGGTGGTGGGAGCGTTCGATGGTAAAGACAGTCCGGCGACGGGGAATCCTGACGTGGACAGCTACGCCTTCAGCAAGACTGGGGAGCGGAGTTACCAGATCGTCCAGAAGAAGGGCGGGAAGGTGACCATCACGGCGCAGACGGTAGTTTCGGCGGACGGGAAATCGCGGACGGTGGAGCAGACGGGGAAGAACGCGAAGGGCGAAACGGTTCACAACCAAGTGCTCTGGGAACGGCAGTAAAGAAGGGGAAAGCGGGCACTCGATTTGGGTGAAAAGGGGTTGAGTGCCCGCTTCGTAACGGGGATTTAGTTGCCTGTAGAAACGCTCGTGGGCGGGCTGTGGTTACAGGTGTTGGCAAATATTTTTCGCAGGAGCCGGGGTGCCTCAAATCGACATAGCGCAGTCGTGGTCGAACGGCATACTGTGCGCGGCAGTTGAGAAATTCGGGGCGGAATTTCCGGAATTGCTCGTGGTTTTACCCGGGACAGGGTTTTCGCTGTTTCAAAATACCGCCGGGGTTCACCGGCTGACACTCGCTCAGTTAGTGCGGCAATTGGCGCAGGGGCCGATGGCGGAGGCGGGGGTGGCTCCGCTGAGCGGGCTGGGGAGCGAAGCGCTGGCGGCTCGGGTGGTGTTCAAGGCTCGGCAGGAGGCGACGCTTTCCTACTTTTCGCCGGTGGCGGGGTTGCCGGGATTTTCTAAGGCGCTGGCGCGGACGATTCGGGAGTTGCGGCTGGCGGGGACAACACCGGAGGCGTTAGAGGTCGCTGGAGCGGCGGCGCATGACCTGGCGACGCTGCTCACCCTCTACGAAGACGAACTGGACGAGCGGGGGCTGGTTGACCTGGCGGGGATGATTGCGCTGGCTCGCGAGGCGGTGGAGGAGGGGCGGCACCGGTGGGCGGGGTTGCCCGTGGCGGCGCTGGACTTGCCGCTGGAATCGCATGCCCACGTTGGGTTGTTTGAGGCGCTGATCCGTCACGCTCCGCGGGCGTTGGTGGCGGAGCTCGGTCAGGGCGACGATTCTGCCACCGATTCGCTGGCGCATCTGCGGCGGAATTTGTTTGAGCCGTCTGCCGAGGCGTTCCCGGAGGCGGACGGGAAGTTCGAGTTCTTTTCGGCACCTGGCGAGGGGCTGGAGGCAGTGGAGATCGCGCGGCGGATTCTGCGGCTGGCGCGCGGCGGCGCGGCGTTCGATCAAGTGGCGATCTTCCTGCGTAACCCTGAGCGCTACCAGCCCTTGATCGAAGACGCGTTGCGACGGGCGGAGATTCCGGCGCACTTCAGCAAGGGCTCGGCGCGGCCCGACCCGGCGGGGCGTGCTTTTTTGGCGCTGCTCAGTTGCGCGGCGGAGAATCTTTCGGCGTCGCGATTTGCGGAGTACATGTCTCTGGGGCAGATTCCTCAGGGTCCTGTGCCGGTGGAGTGGGTGGGGCCGGAGGAGGACGTTACGGCAGAGCCTGCGCCGGAAGCGGATCGGCCGACTCCTCGGCGGTGGGAGCAGTATCTGGTGGACGCGGCGGTGATCGGCGGGCGGGACCGGTGGGAGCGGCGGCTACTGGGGCTGGAGGCAGAGTGGTCTTTGAACGCGGAGGCGAACGCTGAGCGGCTGATGCAGTTGCGCAACTTGCGGGAGTTCGCGATGCCGTTGATTGACGCGCTGGCGGCATTGCCCCGCGCGGCGGCGTGGAAGGATTGGCTTGCGAGCTTGGGGGCGCTGGCTCGGCGGGCGTTGCGCGGGCCGGAGGGTGTGCTGGCTGCGCTGGCGGAGTTTGAGCCCATGGGCGACGTGGGACCGGCTTCGCTGGAGGAAGTTTTGGAGGTGCTCAGCGACCGGTTGCGGTTCCTGCGCAATGAGCCTGCGGCGCGGCGCTGGGGGCGGGTGTTTGTGGGGTCGATCGATGAGGCTCGGGGGCGGGAGTTCGGGGTGGTGTTCCTGCCGGGGCTGGCCGAGGGGCTATTCCCGCAGCGCTTGAGCGAAGATCCGTTGCTGCTGGACGAATTCCGGCGCGTGGTGGATGCGCATTTGCCGTTGAGGCCGGATCGGGTGCATGAGGAGCGGCAGCGGTTGCATCTGGCGGTGGCGGCGGCTCGGGATTTGTTGGTGGCGTCGTACCCGCGCATGGAGGTGGCGGAGGCTCGGCCTCGGGTGCCGAGTTTCTATGCGTTGGAATTGCCGCGCGCGATCTACGGGGCTGTACCGGAGTTGAACGCGTTTGAACGCGAGGCTCGGGAGGCTGCGCCCGCGCGGTTGAATTGGCCGGCTCCGAAGTTGAGCGGCGATGCGATTGACGACGCGGAGTACGATCTGACGGCGATTGCGGGGCACTCGGCGCAGCATGTGCTGAAGGTGAGCGCAACGGCGGCGCGGAGCTTGCGGGCGCGCTGGTATCGCTGGAATCACAAGTGGTGGGCGGCGGATGGGCTGATTGTAGCCGAAGGGGCGTTGGAGGCGGAACGGTTGACGGCGCGGGAATGGTCGCCATCGTCGCTGGAGCGCTTCGCGGTGTGTCCGTACAAGTTCGCGCTGCACGGGATTTTCGGGTTGCGGGCGCGGGAAGAGGCGGCTCCGCTGGAGCAGCTGGATCCGATGACGCGCGGGTCGTTGTTTCACGCGGTGCAGTTTTCGTTGAACAAGGAACTGCAGGCGGCGGGGATGTTGCCGGTGACGGTGGATGGGCTGCCGGAGGCGATGGCTCGGCTGGAGGCGGCGATTACGCGGGTTGCGGGGGAGTATGCGGAGAAGTTGGCCCCGGCGATTCCGAGGGTGTGGGCTTCGGAGATCGATGGATTGCGGACGGACTTGCGGGGGTGGCTGCATTTCACGGCGACGAACGAGTATGAGTGGACGCCGGTGGAGTTTGAGTTGCCGTTCGAGGAAGAGCTTCCGGGGGTGCGGTTGCGCGGACGGATTGATGTGGTGGAGGCTCGCGGGGATTTGCGGCGGGTGACGGATTACAAGACGGGGAAGGCTCCTGAGGTGATTCCGCGGTGGACGGGCGGGGGGAAGCATCTGCAGCCGTTGCTCTATGCGTTGGCTGCGGAGAAGAAGCTGGGGGCGGCGGTGGAGAGCGGGCGGCTGGTGTATGCGACGCAGAGGGGCGGGTACACCACGGTGCAGATCGCGCTGGATGAGCGGGCTCGGGGGGTGGTTGGGAAAGTACTCGCGGGGATGGATGGGATGGTGGCGTCGGGATTTTTGCCGCCGGTGCCGGATAAGGATGCTTGCGGGATTTGTGATTACCGGGTGGTGTGCGGGCCTTATGAAGAGCGGCGGGTGGGGAAGAAGGATCGGGATGATGAGCGGCTGGATTCGTTGATCGAGATTCGGGGGATGGCGTGACACCCCAATTCAGTTCAGACACCGAAGCGCGGCGGAGGATTCGGGAGTCGCTGGATGAGAGCCTCATCGTGGAAGCTTCGGCGGGGACGGGGAAGACTACGGAGCTGGTTGGGCGGATTGTGGCGGTGCTGCGCGCGGGGAAGGCTCGCATTGGGGAGATCGCGGCGGTTACGTTTACGAACAAAGCAGCGGGGGAATTGAAGCTGCGGCTGCGGCAGGCATTGGATACGGCTCGGTTGGAGTCGGAGGTTGGGCGGGCGGAGTTGGAGGAGGCGCTGGAGCATTTGGAAGAGGCTTCCATCGGAACGATTCACGCGTTCTGCGCGCAGTTGTTACGGGAGCGGCCGGTGGAGGCGGGGGTTGATCCGGCGTTTGCGGAGTTGAATGAGCAGGAGGCTTCACGGTTGTTTCAGCGGTCGTTCCGGGGGTGGCTGGAAAAGCAGCTGGGGGAATCGTCGCCGGGGTTGAAGCGGGCGTTCGCAAGATTGGCTTGGCGGGATTCGTGGGACGACGGACCGCCGATTGAGCAGCTGCAATACGCGGGGCGGAAGCTGATCGAGTGGCGCGATTATCCGGCGGCGTGGCGGCGGGAGGAGTTCGCGCGCGAGGAAGAGATTCGCACGTTGCTGAACAAGGCTCGCGAGTTGGCGGAGGCTTGTTCGCGGCCACGGCGGGTAACGGATGCGTTGTATCGCGGGCTGCAGCCGGTGCGATTGATGGTGCAGGCGATTGACCGGCCTGAGGTCGCG
Organism: Bryobacterales bacterium; assembly: GCA_947446025.1. Classification (GTDB taxonomy): domain Bacteria; phylum Acidobacteriota; class Terriglobia; order Bryobacterales; family Bryobacteraceae; genus Palsa-187. Next base: position 35,753 of record CANFEY010000033.1, on the reverse strand, counting down.
GGAGAAGAGCCGGACTACGATGTTCTGGAAGCGCAGGTTTTGAAGCTGGGGCGCGATCTACGGCGGGATACGAAGAAGGGCTCGGGTGAATACGGCGGCGGGGTGTTGCGCGAGGAGTTGGTGAATCTGCGCGACGGGTTGATGGTGTGGATCGAGGATTTCCGGCGGCGGTCGGATGCGGACTTGGCGGCCACGCTGCGCGATGAAATGCGCGGGCTGGTGGAGGAGTACAACGAGCGCAAGCAGCGGCAGGGGAAGCTCGATTTCGTCGATTTGTTGATTCGGGCGCGGGATTTGGTACGCAATGACCAATCGGTGCGCGAGTATTTGCAGCGGCGCTTCAAGCGGTTGTTCGTGGATGAGTTTCAGGACACCGATCCGTTGCAGGTGGAGATCCTGATGCTGCTGGCGGGGGATGAGGAGCCGGGGAAGTTGTTCCTGGTGGGTGATCCGAAGCAGTCGATCTACAAATTCCGGCGCGCGGATATTCAGCTCTACCAGCAGGTGTGCTCGGACCTGATGGAAAAGGGCGTGGGCTTCGTGCGGCTGACGCGGAGCTTCCGGTCCGTGCCGAATATTCAGGCCTTCGTGAACGCTTCGTTTGAGACGGAGATGACGGGGGATGGGCATGCGGAATACGCTCCGCTGGAGCAGCATCGCGAGGATGTAGCGGGGCGGCCGAGTGTGATTGCGCTGCCGGTGCCTCGGCCGTATAAGGCGCGGCTGAATAAGGAGGCGGTGAACAAGTCGCTGCCGGATGCAATTGCGGCGTTCATTGCTTGGCTGGTGCAGGAGAGCGGCTGGGGATTTGCTGCTCGGGATGTAGCCGTGTTGTTCCGGCGGCGGACGCAAGGGGGGCAGGATCTGACGCGCGAGTATGCTCGGGCGCTGGAGGCTCGGGGTGTGGAGCATTTGCTGGCGGGGTCGAAGTCGTTTCATCATCGCGAGGAAGTGGAGACGCTGCGGGCGGCCTTGACGGCAATTGAGTGGCCGGATGATGAGCTGAGCGTGTTCGCGACGTTGAAGGGGTCGTTGTTTGCGATTCCGGATGAGGCTTTGTACGCGCACAAGAAGCAGTTCGGACGGCTGCATTTGTTCCATCGCGAGGGCGCGGCTCCGATGGTGGCGGAGGCACTGGAGTTGCTTGCGGGGCTGCATCGGGAGCGGAATGCGCGTCCGTTCGCGGCTACGGTGAATGCGTTGCTGGAGGCTACGCGCGCGCATGCGGGGTTCCTGCTGCGTCCGGGAGGCAATCAGATTCTGGCGAACGTGGCTCGGGTGGCGGACTTGGCTCGCACGTTTGAGATGTCGGGGGGGATTTCGTTTCGCGGGTTCGTGGAGGAGCTGGCCGCGCAGGCGGAGAAGGCGGAGGCTACGGAGGCTCCAGTACTGGAAGAAGATTCGGACGGCGTGCGGCTCCTGACGGTGCATGGGGCGAAGGGGCTGGAGTTTCCGGTGGTGATCTTAGCGGATCTGACGGCGAACATTGCGGCTCGGGATCCGGATCAGTTTGTCGACGCGGAAAAGAAGTTGTGCGCGACGAGGCTGTTGCGGTGCGCGCCGTGGGAGTTGCTGGACAACGAAGGCTCGGAATCGTTTCGGGAGCGGGCCGAAGGGGTACGCGTGGCGTATGTGGCGGCGACGCGGGCTCGGGATTTGTTGGTGGTGCCGGCGGTGGGGGATGAGCCGTTTCCCACGGAGGGCTGGCTGAGTCCGCTGGACAAGGCGCTGTATCCAGCGCGCGATGAGTGGCGCGGGGCGCGGGAGGCCGAGGGGTGTCCGACGTTCGGCAAGGTGAGCGTGCTGGATCGGCCTCGGGACTACGATGGGCAGCCGGAGATGTCGGTGAAACCAGGGCTGATCGTACCGCAGATGGGGTCGCACGCGGTGGTGTGGTGGGATCCACGCGCGTTGCAATTAGGCGCAGAGTCGGACTACGGGCTGCGGCAGGAAGAGTTGCTGCGCGATGACGGGGGCGTGAGCTACACGCTGTATCAGGAGTGGCGCGCGGGGCGGGCGGCGGCGATTGCGGCGGGGGCGCGGGCGGAGTTTGAGGTGTTCTCGCCGAGCCAGACGTCGCTCGGTCCGCCGGAAGAAGTCGCGGTGGAGTATGTGGAGGTGGCGAAGAAAGTCCGGCCGGGCGGGCGCAGATTCGGGGCGCTGGTGCACGCGGTGTTGCAGGATGTGGGGCTTGGGGGTGCGGTACATCGGGTAACGGAGATGAACGCGAGGGTGTTGGGGGCGACGGCGGAGGAGGCTGCGGCGGCGGAGGAGGCTGTGGCGGCGGCGCTGGGGCATCCTTTGCTGGAACGCGCGCGGGCGGCGGAGCGGTGCCATCGCGAGTACCCGGTGACGTTACGGCTCGACGGGAATCGGGTGATGGACGGCGTGATCGATCTGGCGTTCGTGGAAGACGGCGGGTGGGTGGTGGTGGATTTCAAGACGGACGCGGATGGGGCGGGCAAGCGGGCGCAGTATCAGCGGCAGCTTCAATGGTATGGGTATGCGTTGATGCGGCTGACGGGGATGAAGGCTCGGGGGGTGTTGTTGGGGGTTTAGTAGAGAAGGAATACGGCGCGGCGGGTTAAGAACGGCCGTAGGTCGAACGTAGGCTCGGTCGCGGACTTGAGGGCATCGACTACTGCGCGGCTACCGATTAGGTTGCGGCTGGCTTCGAAGTCCAGTTTGCCGGGGTAGAGGGTGTTGAGCGTGGCGGCTAGTTCTAGACCGAATTGGACGGCGTTAAAGGCTTCGCGGTCGGTGACTACGAAGCGGACGCCGGCCTTGTTTTGGAAGCGGACGGGGTAGATGGCGATGCCGGGGACGGCGCGGGCGTTTAGGGACGTGGCTAGTTGTTCGCCGTTGATCCATTCGGCTCCGATTTGCTCGAAGGGGACGTCGGTGCCGCGGCCAACTGAGTAGTCTTTCTGCGTTTCGAGGAGGGCGATGCCGGGATAGAGCGTGGCGGCGTTTAGGCTGCGCATGTTGGGGGATGGGTCGACCCAGGGCAGGCCAGTCGCATCGAACCATTCGTCTCGCTGCCAGTTTTCCATCTTGATGACTTCGAGCTTGGCGTTCCACTTCCGATCGGTGTTGGCCATCGCCGCGATCTCGCCTAGGGTCATGCCGTGGCGGACGGGAAGATCGTAGCAGCCGACGTTGCTGTTGAGGGCGGCATCGAGGACAGGGCCTTCCACGTGCGTGCCGGTGATGGGGTTGGGGCGGTCCAAGACGTAGAATGCGACGCCGGCCTTGGCGGCTTCTTCGATTCCGTAGAGCATGGCGCAGCCGTAGGTGTAGAAGCGCGCGCCGACGTCTTGGATGTCGAAGACTACGGCGTCGAGTTCCTTGAACATGCCGCTTGTCACGCGGGTGCGGCCGTTGCCGTAGAGGCTTCTTATGGGGATGCCTGTGGGTTTGTCGATGTCGTCGGCGACGTCGTTGGCGTCGACTGCGCCGGCGATGCCGTGTTCGGGGGCGAAGATCGTGGTGAGGTTTACCTGCGCGGTGCGCATCAGGTCGATGTTGCGGCGGCCCTGGCGGTCGATGCCGGTTTGGTTGGTGATCAGACCGATGCGCTTGCCTTGTAGGGGGGCGAAGTTTTGTTTGGCGAGGACGTCGAGTCCTGTGAGTGTGGCTTGGCGCGGCGGCTCGATGCTGAGGGCGGCGGCGACTATAGAGGCGACCTTGCTGCGCCAGGAGTTGATGCTGCGGCCCCCGCGCGGGTGGTTGCGGTTCGCCATGATGACGATGTAGGACTGCGATGCCGGGTGAATCCAGATGGCGGGGCCGGTGAAGCCGGTGTGGCCGTAGCCGCCGGTCCAGATCTCGCCTTTGTTGGACGAGTAGGGCGAATCGATGTCCCAACCTAGGCTGCGGACCACGGGTTGCCCGGCGGGCGTTGCGGGAGCGGTGAAGCGCTCGACCGTTGCGGGCGCGAAAATTCCGCGGCCTTTGTCGAGCATCATCTGCGCGAAGAGGGCGAGGTCATCGGCGGTGGTGAAGACACCCGCGTGACCTGCGACGCCTCCCATGTAGCGGGCGGTGGGATCATGCACGACGCCGCGCAGGGGCTCACCGGTTGTGGCGTCGATTTCGGTGGGCGCGATGCGGCTGCGCAGGGACGCGGCGGGGCGATAGCCGGTGTCCTTCATGCCGAGCGGGCGGTAGATCAGCTCCTGCAGGAACTCGTCTTCGGGCTTGCCGGTGACGCGGCGGATGATTTCGCCGAGCAGTTCGAAGTTGATGTCGCTATAGACGAACTTGGCTCCGGGCGGGTCAGTGGGTTTGTCGATCAACGCTTTCGTGATGCCGGTTTCGTAGCCGGACCACGCGGGCTCGAGGTCGAGGTCGGGGCGCAGGCCGGAGAAGTGGATCATGAGGTCGCGGACGGTGATTTCGCTGGTGCCGCCTTGGAATTCGGGCAGGTACGCGGTGACGGGGTCGGCCAGACGGACGCGGCCCTGCTCGACCAGCTTCATCATGGCGGGGGTGGTGGCGATGACTTTTGTAAGCGATGCCGCGTCGTAGATGGTGTCGAGGGTGGCGGGTTCTTTTTGGGGGACGAGCGCTCGGGAGCCGTAGGCTTTCTTGAAGACGACCTTGCCCTGGTGGCCAACCAGCACGACTGCGCCGGGCATGTAGCCGTCGCGGATGGCTTGTTCGGTGACGGCGTCGATATCGGCGAAGGTTTGCGCGTGGGCGGTCGCGATCAAGAGTGCTGCGAGCAGGAGCTTCATAGGAGCTTTTGGGCGATGCCCTCCAGGATGCCGGCGAGGTCGAGGTCCTTTTTGGTGATGCCGCCGGAGTCGTGGGTTACCAGGTGGACGGTGACGTGGCTGTAGACGTTGGCCCACTCGGGGTGGTGATTACGCTTTTCGATGAGCGGGGCGGCGGTCATCATGAAGCCGATGGCGTGGGCGAAGTCGGGGAACTTATAGGATCGGTGGAGCTTGCCGTGTTCAATGGTCCAACCGGGGAGGCTGGTTAGGCCTGCGGCGAGTTCGGATTCGGTGAGTAGGGGCGTCACAACTTGATTGTAGAGAATTCAGGGACAGTATACTCAACTCCCGAATTCCCGTCCGAATTCGGGAGTTGAGTATACTGTCCCTACATTAGGAGTCCTACGGAGCGCATTAGTTCTAAGGCGTTGCTGCGTTGGACAACGCCGGGGCGGAGGCGGTAGTCCCAGGCGATGTTACCGGATTCGAATAGGTCGTCGAAGTGGACGTTGCGTGCGTGTAGGCTGGTGGCGATTTCTGTTAGCGCGAGATCGTGCGTGGTGGCCAGTCCGATGGCTCCGCGTTCGAGCAGGCCGCGGATGAGCGCTTCGGCTCCGATGCGGCGGTCGTGGGAGTTGGTGCCGCTGAGGAGTTCGTCCAGCAGGAAGAGCAGTTGCTGCCCGGCACCCGCGGTGTCGACTATGGACTTGAGTTTGCTGATCTCGGCGTAGAAGCGGGAGCGGTGGTCGGCCAGGGAATCGTTGGCGCGGAGTGAGGCTCCGATGCGAAGGCGGCTGAGGCGAAGCTCGCGGGCGGTGACTGGCGCCCCGGCCCAGGCGAGGACCACACTGATGCCGACGGCGCGGAGCAGCGTGCTTTTGCCGCTCATGTTGGAGCCGCTGATAATCCAGAGGGGCGTGGCGGGGTTGAGCTCGACATCGTTGGCGACGGCCTCGTTCGCGGGGATGAGGGGATGCGTGAGAGCGGCGGCGGAGTAGGCGGGGTCGGATTCTAGGAGTTGAGGATAGACGGCGGCGGGGCGCTCATAGGCGAAGGCGGCTAGCGAGCCTAGGGCTTCAAATTCGCCCACGGCGGCGATCCAGTCGGCGATGCGGGGGCCACATTCGACGCGCCAGGCTTCGATGGCCATGGCGAATTGCGGGACCCACAATAGCGGCGCGGCGATGACGGCGAAGATCTGGTTGTGTGCCCAGTCCTTCCATTCAACCAGACGTTCCAGGGTGCGGATGCGCTGGCCGGCGGAGAGGCGGTTGCGCAGTACAATCAACGCGGGGCAGGAGAACGACTCGCGCTCCAGCCGGTCGAGCAAGAGTGCGATGAGGCGCAACTCGCGGGCGGGCGTGTTGACTGAACCGGTGACCTCCTCGATTTGCTTGCGGATGGACATGGCGAAGAGGATCTCCACCACGGCCACGTAGAAGAAAGGGCGCAGCGTGGTGCGCCCGAGCAGCCATGTACCGGCGGCGACGGCGGCGGCAAGGGCGAGCAGCAGCGCGATCCAGCGGGCTCCGGGGAAGAAGCGCACAGGCGGACGCGCGCCCCAGGCGGCCAGGCGGCGGTCATCGAGGGCGGAGCGGATATCGTCGCCGAGTACGGAGAGGTCCTCACGCAGGTCGAGGCGCGGGGCTAGTTCGGCTACGGCGGCTTGGCGGGCGGTGACGGCGGCGTGTTCGCCGGGGGTCAGCAGCCAGCGGGCGAGGGTGCGTTCGCCGGTGGCGGTGCGGGCGGTGCAGAGGAGCTCGAAGAGCGAGCCTCGGCCGAAGATGTCGAGGTCGTCGGCGTAGACGTGGTTGGGGTCACGCAGAGCTTCGCCTTGGCTGCCCAAGCCGGCCCAGCGGTTGTCCATGCGAGCTGCGGCGTAGGCGTAAAAGGCCTTGGAACGGATGGCGCGCTGCAGGGCGCGTTCCCGCTGGGGATGGATGGCGATCAAGCCGGCCAGGATGGCGGCGGGAGGGGCGAGCCACCAAGCGGAGAACCATTGGGGACCCAGCGCGGCGGCGGCAACGGCGGCGAGTGCGAGTCCGGTGAAGAGGCGTGCGTTGCCCAGGCGGGTCTGCGTGCGTTGGCGATCCGCAACTTCGGCGGTCCAGCGCGCCAGGCGCGAGGAGTATTCGGCGAATGGTTCCAATCTCCCAGTCTACCCGGCCCGCGCTATGCTAAGGGTTCTTTATGCTGCCTCGCTTGCGTGCCGACCTGGATATGATGCCTTCGCCCGTGCCTGAGAAGCCGGGGCTGTTGATTCGCGACCCGTTCCATTTTTCGGACGCGACGCTGATCATTCCGCCGCACATGGTGGAGTGTTTGACGTTTTTTGACGGCGAACAATCGTCGCTCGATCTGCGCGCGTATTTGGCTCGGCTGACGGGGAGTGTGGATGTGAGCGATGTAGAGCAGCACCTGCTCGACACGCTGAGCGAGGCTGGTTTTCTGGAGGATGACGCGTTCGCGCAGCGAAAGTTTCTTGTGGAGCAGGCCTTCGCGGCGGCACCGGTACGGCTCGCGCAGCACGCGGGGAGCGGGTATCCGGAGGACGCGGGAGAACTGGCGGATGAGTTCCGGGATTACCTGGGTGAGGCCGAGGAGAGCGCGGGAGCGGTGCTGGGGATCGCGGCTCCACATGTGAGTCCATTTGGGGGGATTGAGTCATACCGCGCTGCGTACCGTTCGCTGACTCCCGCCGATGCGCAACGGACGTTCGTGGTGCTGGGCACGTCGCACTATGGCGAGCCGGAGCGCTTCGGGTTGACGCGCAAGCCGTTCGCGACACCGTTCGGTTCCACAATGCCGGCGTACAACTTGATCGATGAGCTTGAGCGGAACGGGGGCGACGCGGTGCGGACGGAGGATTACTGTCATGCCATCGAACACTCCATCGAGTTTCAGGTGGTGTTCCTGCAGCATTTGTTTGGGCCGGAGATACGGGTGTTGCCGATCCTGTGCGGGTCGTTCTTGAGGAGCGTGTACGAAGGTGGATTGCCGGAGGATACGGAGCGGGTCGCGCGCATGTTTGGAGCGTTGGGGGAGATGGCGGCGCGCGAAGGGTCGAAATTGTGTTGGGTGCTGGGGGTGGACATGGCGCACATGGGGCGGCGTTACGGGGACAGGTTCCCGGCGTTGGCGGAGCAGGGCGAGATGACGGAGGTTTCCCGGCGGGACCGGGAGCGGATTGCGTGCATGGAGTCAGGCGACGCGCGCGGGTTTTGGGAGCGGGTGCAGGAAGACGGGCAGGCAGATAAAGCGGAGTTGAAGTGGTGCGGGTCGTCTCCGATCTATACGTTTTTGCGGGCGGTGCCGGAGGCGCGGGGGCGGTTGAAGCAGTATCAGCAATGGAACATTGACGAGGAGAGCGTAGTGAGTTTCGCGGGGATGCGATTTTCCTAAGACTGTGCGGGCTGCGGCCGATAAGCGGCAGGTGATCTCACTGCGGCAATCGATGAAGGAGCTGGATGCGGCGGAAGTAGCGCAAGAAGCCGCGGGGAAAGCGTTCGCGGAAGCGCTGGAGACAGCGGCGGCGCACGTGGTGGAAGTGAACCGGGAAGAGGCCGAGGAGTTCCGGGAGCAGGTACTGGAACTGGCCCAGAGGGTCAGCCATCGGCAGGCGGTGGGGGAATACGACGCGGTGCGGGCGAGGTTCCGGGGAGAGTTGCGGGACTATTCGGAGAAGGCGCGCGCGCATGTAAAGCGGCTGCGGGAAGAATTGGGGGCCGCAGGGACAGCGATGCAGGCCTTTGCGCAGGTCGTATCGGCGAGCACCGGGGAGCATGACACGGTGTTGCGGCGCGAGTTTCGGCAGTTGGAAGAAATCGCGGAGACCGAAGACATCCGCGGAGTACGGGCGGCGGTGCATGAGACGGTACATGCGGTCACCGAAAGCTACCAGGGGTTGAAGCAGGCGCAGGCGGTGGTGATCGCGCAATTGCGGGATGAGATCCGGGTGTTGCAGAGTGAGCTTGAGCGGGGCAAGAAGCCTGCCGGGTTGCCAGCGGGAGTTGGGTCCCGGCGCGAGTTAGACCGGGAGGTGGATGGACTGCTGCTGCAAGACCGGGCGTTCGCCGTGGTGTTGGCGGGAGTTGCGGATGCAGCGGAGCTATACCGGCGGTTCCCGCGCAAGCTTGTGGACGATGCGATCTCAGGCATGGTGGAGAGTTTTTCCCGGCTGGAGCGGCGCGAGGTTGAGGTGGCCGCGTACGGCCCGAATCTGTACGGGGTGGTGACGGCGACGGGAATGCCGGTGGAGGACTGGGAGCGGCAACTGGCGGCCTCACACGTGTTCCAGGTGGAGGGGTTACCGCGCACCTTACGGATCGCCCCGCGGCTGGTTGCCGTGGAACGCAAGCCCGGGGAGTCGCCGGCCGCCTTCATTGAGCGATTGACCAAGACTGTTGAAATTTTTACAAATCCGGCACCTGGCCTCTGACTTCGCTGACGAGTTCCGATAAGGGATGTGAGCAAGAAACGAGTCCATGTCCGTTCTATCCTTCAGAAAGTCCGTCGATCAACTAGACCAAGCCGCGGAGAGCCGCGCTGCGATGCAGCGAGCTTTCGCGCAATGCATCCGCAACGCTGGGCAATACGCGGTGGAGTTAAAGGCGGGAGACACCCGCGTGTTCCGGGAACACCTGGAACAAATTGCCGCGCAGGCGGATGAGCTCTATTCCGCGGTGGATTGCGATCAGATTCAGACGAATTTCCGGGGTGAGCTGCGAAGCTACCGGGATCTGGTCCATCAGGAAGTAGAGCGACTTCATGCGGACCTGGCTGCTGTTATGGAGTCGATGCAGACGTTCATGGCGGGTGTTAGCGGGTCCACGGTTGATCTGAAGCACGAGTTGGATAGAGAGTTCCAGTGCTTGGAGGCGGCTGCCGAAAGCGGAGACTTGGCCGCAATCCGGGGTGCCGTACAGCATGCCGTGGAGACCGCCACGAAGAGCTGCGAGGAGGCGTTGCGGGCACAGGAACTCATCACCGCGCAGCTCCAAGACGAAATCCGGAACCTGCATAAGGTGGTGGACTACGAACGGAAGTCGGCGCTCAGCGATCCGCTAACCGGTGTATGGAACCGCGCGAAGGTCGACAGCCGCATAAAGGATCTGGTCCTGCTGAACGAAGCGTTCTGTGTGTTTTTGTTCGGGCTGCCGGGTTTGCTGCAGATTTCGAGCATGGACTCGCGCATGGCACCCGAGGTGCTGCGGGCGTTGGCAGGGCGGCTGCGTTCGATGGCCGGGAAGAAGGGCGAGCTGGGAATGGTGGGCCGATGGAGCGAAGAGGTCTTCGCGGTGGTATTCAATTTACCCCTCTCGGGTGCCCCGATTTCGCCGGAATCGGCCGAGCAATCGTTAGGGGGGAACTATGCGATCCAGTTGGATGGAGCCAGCCTGGACGTGCCCGTTGAGGTGAGAGTCCGCACGGTGGAGCGCCCCAAGGACGCCCCAGAATCGGCGTTCTTCCTGCAGCTAGGGCAAGCTGCGTTCCGCGCTACCGCGCGTTAGCTGAAGCTGGGGCTGGGGCCGGCTGAGGCAGGGGCTTGCGCGGCAGCAGGTCGTCACGGGTTGCGGCGTTGTAGACGAAGCTGGCCACGATGGCCGCAGCCTGCTGCAAGTCTTCGCGCTGGACGCGGTCATACACGTCCATGTTGGAGTGGTGCGTGCGCGTGTTGTAGTCCACCCAGTCCTGGATGAATTGGAAGCCGGGCAGGCCCACGGCGTCGAAACTTTGATGGTCCGTGCCGCCGGTGTTACGGATGGTGATGGTCTGCGCGCCCATGTCGGCGAACGGCTTCAGCCAGGCCTCGAATACGGGGCGCATGCGGTCATTGCCTTGCAGGTAGACGCCGCGGATCTTGCCGGTGCCGTTATCCACGTTGAAGTAGCCGGAGAGCTTGGCGTGGTCGGGCTTGACCTTCATGTCGCGCAGGGAGAAGTGCTGGTCCACGTAGGCACGGGAGCCGAGCAGGCCCTGCTCTTCCCCGCCCCACAGGCCCATGCGCACGGTGCGGGCCATGGGAAGCTTCAGGGTTTTCAGGATGCGCAACACCTCCATCATCACGGCGCTGCCGGCCGCGTTGTCGGTGGCTCCGGTGCCGCCGTGCCAGCTGTCGAGGTGCGCTCCGATCATGACCACTTCGTCACGCTTGGCACCGCCGGGGATTTCGCCGATGACGTTGACTGAGTCCAGGCGGTCGTCGTAGAACTTGGCTTCGATATCGAACTCCAGCTTCACCTGAATCTTCTGGTCAAGCAGGCGCAGGATGCGGTTATAGTGCTCCGGCGAAAGCGCGACGGTGGGCGGAGGCAGCGGGTCCTTCACATCGCGTGAGCCGCCGGATTGCGCAAAGACGGCTCCGGCGTCGCTGGGATTGTTGCCCAGGCGCAGGGTGACCAGGACGCCTTCGTCCACCAGGAATTGGTTCAGGCGGTTGGCGAATTGTTGCGCGGGAGTGGGTCCGTTTGCGCCGCCGTTGCCGCCGCGTCCGCCACCGTTGCCACCTCGGCCATCCCCTCCGCGGCCGGCTGCCAATGCCGCGGTTCCAGGTGCGCCCCCTCCTCTGCCCGCCGTGGGCGCAGTGAGTGCTTGCAGCTCTTGCTCGGAGTAGCGGGTGGAAACCGGCGCGGTGGGGACGGTCACTTCGCGCCCCACGCTCATCAGCAGGATCTTGCCTTTGATGCGGCCGCGATAGCGCTCCATGTCGGAATCTGTGGCGATGGTCACGGCCATCGCCTCGCCGGAGACTTTGCCCTTGGTGCCTGGAGTGTATGCCATCGGCACGCCGATCAGCGTGGCTGCCACCGGTTCCACCATGTGGGCGGAGAAATGGGTGAAGGTCCAGCCGCGTCCGAAGGCGAATTTCTCCTGGTGCGCTTCAATGCCCCAGTCCTTAAGCTGCTTCTCCACCCAATCGGCGGCGGCGAAGTAGCCGGGGGAATTCGTGAGGCGGTGGCCGACGACGTCGGTGAGTTGGAAGACGGAGTCCATGATCTTGGAGTTCTGCGAGACCTCAGCCTTGATGCGGTGGATGACATCCAAATCCACCGGCTCGACGCGCACGGGGGCCTGGGCGGTGGCCACCGCGGCAATCGCAAACAGAACTGGCAACATCGGAGACTTCATACAGGTGAACATACTACACTTTAATGGAATGCGCACAACGGATCGCGGCTAAACAGCGACGCGCGCTGTGCGCTAAGGGACACGCGTGCGCATAACGATCTCCAAAGAGAACTACCTCAAGGCCGTCGCGGAGGCGGAGAGCGAAGGCGAGACTGTCATCGCGGCGACGCTGGTCCGTTGGCTGGGCGTTTCGGCTCCGGCGGTGACCATGGCGATCCGGCGACTGAAGCGCGACGGACTCATCAAGGTCGCGGCGAAGGGCGAGATCGGGCTGACGCGCTCCGGGCGGGCGATTGCGGACCGGTTGATCAACCGGCACCATCTGATTGAGCGGATGCTGACTGAGATTTTCGGAATGGAGTGGTACAAGGTCCACGACGAAGCCGAGCAGCTGGAGCACGCCGTTTCGGCGGACTTCGAGAAGCGGCTACAGGAAAAGCTGGGCGTCGAGGTGGTGTGTCCGCACGGGAATCGGGTTGGGCTGGATCGTCCAAGAGACCGGCGTGAGCGGGGCTGGGTGCCACTGGATGAGGCGACGGGCACGGTGCAAGTGGCCAGCGTGTTTGAGCGGGACCGGCAGTTGCTGGAGTATTTGGACGGGCTCGGGATCCGGCCGGGGGCACGGCTGAAGATGCTGGCTCGGAACTACGATGAGACTGTGTCGCTGCAGGTGGACCGCAAGCCGGTGCAACTCGGGGGAGCCGCGGCGTCGAAAGTGTGGGTGAGCTCAATCGCATGACACAGACAACAATCTCCGCATTCCTGCTCGCGCTTGCCGTGGTGTTTGGCGCGTTCGGGGCGCACGGGCTGCGCGACATTCTTGATCCGTATTCAATGACGGTGTATGAGAAGGGTGTGTACTACCATTTCTTCCACGCGCTGGGGATGCTGGCGATCCCGCTGCTGGCGAAGGCGGGGATGGTGACGGATGGTCCGGCCAAGTGGGCGCACAGGCTGCTGGGGATCGGAGTGCTGTTCTTCTCGGGCAGCCTCTATGTGCTGGCGCTGACCGGGGTCACGATGATGGGGGCGGTGGCTCCCATCGGCGGCACGGCGTTCATCGCGGGGTGGATGGCGCTGGCGTGGGCATCAATGCAGTCGCGAAGTTAAATGGTGTCTGACACCATTTAGCCGACCTTGGTTTTGAAGTAGGCGACGGTCTCGCCCAGACCGGTTTCTAAGTCGACCTTGGGGGCCCAGCCGAGCACACGCGCCGCTTTCCCGATGTCGGGCTTGCGTTGCTTGGGGTCGTCGGAGGGCAGGTTTTTGTAGACGATGGGCGAGTTGGTGCCCATGAGGCGCTGGATGCGCTCGGCGAACTCGGAGATAGACATCTCCACCGGGTTGCCCAGGTTCACGGGGAAGCGTTCTTCGGAGTTGGCGAGGCGGACCAGCCCGTCCACTAAGTCCGACACGAAGCAGAAGCTGCGGGTTTGCGAGCCGTCGCCGAAAATGGTCAGCGCTTCGCCGCGCAAGGCTTGGTCGATGAAGGCGGGGACCACGCGGCCATCGTTGAGCGCCATTTTCGGACCGTAGGTATTGAAGATGCGCGCGATGTTGGTGCGGACGCCGTGTTTGCGATGGAAGGCCATGGTCATGGCTTCGGCGTAGCGCTTGCTTTCGTCGTAGCAGGAACGCTCGCCCACGCAGTTCACGTTGCCCCAGTAGGTTTCTACTTGCGGGTGCTCCAGCGGGTCGCCGTAGCATTCCGAGGTCGATGTGATGAGGAAGCGCGCGTTATCGCGGTGGGCGACCTCCAGCATGTTGCGGGTAGCGGTGGAGCCGGATTCCAGCGTCTCAATGGGGTACATCAGGTAGAACTTGGGGCTGGCGAGCGACGCCAAGTGCCAGACGTGATCGAACTTGCCGTCGGCTTGGACGGACTTAGCCACGTCGCATTCGGCGAAGCGGAAGCGCGGGTGATTTTCGAGGTGGCGCAGGTTTTCACGCGAACCCGTGATCAAGTTGTCCAGCGCGACAACTTCTCCGCCGTCGGCCAGCAGGCGATCACATAGGTGGGAGCCGATGAAACCGGCGGCTCCTGAGATAAGATGGCGCAAACCAAATCCTCCGTGACTCTTATTATAGAGTGGCTCGGGGCACGTGCTACATTTTTGGGTGACGTGTTTCAGAAAATGTTTCAGCCCACCAGCATTGATGTGTTCGTGTTCACGCTTGCGCTGATGGCGAGCGCTTCGGGATTTTGGCGGCGGTTCGGGCCGGTGCTGGCGGTGATCCTGGCGTCCAAGGCGGACCCGTGGTTCCGGCTGAGCAACATCCCGGCGCGCCTGCGGGACTTCGTGTGGGAAGTGCTGCTGCAGGGGAAGGTAATCCGGGAGCGGCCGTTGCCGGGGCTGGCGCACGCGCTGGTCTTCTGGGGATTTCTGGGGTTCGCACTGATTACGGCGAACCACTTGGCGACCGGATTCGACTACGCGTTTCTGGAGCCGGATTCCTACTACGCATACTTCGCGGCGGCGTTCGCGGTGGCTGTGTCAGTGTCAATCAGCGGGCTGTTCGTGCGGCGGTTTATTGTGCGGCCGCAGTGGCTGGGGGAGCACGTATCCAAAGAAAGCGGCGTCATCGCCGGGTTGATTCTGACGCTGATGCTGACGTACCTGGCGGCGTTCTGGTGGGGCGATTCGGGGTGGCTGTGGTGGAGCCACACGGCGGCTTTGCTGGTGTTCCTGCCGCTGGTGCCGCACACGAAGCACTTGCACCTAGTCCTGAGTCCGGCGTCAATTTTTTTCTCACGTGGGGGATTTTCGTTGATCCCGGCGCTGGCCGGCGATGAAGACTTCGGATTGACCACGGGCAAGGATCTTACGCAAATTGTTGCGCTACAGACGTTTTCCTGCGTCGAGTGCGGCCGTTGCACGGAACACTGTCCGGCGTACAACACCGACAAGCTACTCAACCCGCGGGAGATTGCGTTGGGCGTGCGCCGGTATTTGAACGACTTTGGGCCCGCGTCTGAGGAGCCGCTGCTAGGGATTCATCTTTCGCAGGAGGCTGCGTTTCAGTGCACCACCTGCGGGGCTTGTGAATTTCAGTGTCCGGTGGGCATCGAACACTTGCCCATCATCGTGGGCCTGCGGCGTGGGGCGGTGAACACTGGGCAGTGGGAAGACCAGAAGGGCACGAAGCTGTTCCTGGCGTTGGAACGCAACGGCAACGCGCTGGGGTTCCCGTCGGCGGAGCGGGATAAGTTTATCGCCAAGGAGCAACTGCCGATTTTCGACGGGTCGCAGGAGTACTGCCTGTGGCTGGGCTGCATGGGGGCGTATGATCCGAAGGGCCGGGAGATCATCACCGCCTTCGCGCGCGTGATGCAGCACTTGGGGACCAGCTTCGGCGTGCTGCAAAAAGAGAAGTGTACCGGCGATCCTGCGCGGCGGCTGGGGAATGACCTGGTGTTCCAGCAACTGGCGGAGGCGAATCTAGAGACGCTGAAGACGAATCAGGTGAAGAAAATCGTGAGCATCTGCCCGCATTGCGTGCGCACCATCGCGACGGATTGGGCGGAGTACGGGCTGGCGCCGACGATTGAGCACCACAGCGAATTCATGGCGCGGTTTCAGGACAAACTGCCGCGGGCGAGCGGGGAGAACGTGGTGTATCACGACCCCTGCTACCTGGGCCGGTATCGCGGAATCTATGATGAGCCGCGCGCGCTGCTGGGCTCAGTGATCGAGCCGCCGCGAACGCGTGAGCGCAGCTTCTGCTGCGGTGCCGGCGGAGGACTGGCGTTTCTGGGCGAAGAATCGGGCGACCGCATCAGCCACAACCGCGCCCGCGAACTGGCGGCAACGGGAGCCACTACAGTGGCGGCGGCGTGTCCGTTCTGCAATACGATGCTGCGCGACGGGCTGGCGGCGACTTCCAGTGCTCCGCCCCAACTGCTGGATATCGCCCAAATCGCGGCGGCGCAACTGCCACCACGCGATGTCACGGCTTCTTAGTGCGGAACTACCCACCTTGCCGGATGGCGAAGCGCACCAGTTCCGCGCTGCTGCGCAGGCCCAGCTTGCGGAACAGGCGATTGCGATGCGCATCCACGGTGTATACGCTGATGTCGAGTCCTGCCGCGATGTCCTTCGCCGTCTTGCCCTCTGCCAACAAACGGAACACTTCGTGCTCACGAGCCGTCAGCATGTCGAGCGGGCTTCCCACGAACCGTTGATAGTCAGACAGCACCGTATTCGACAAGCGGGCGAAATATAGGCCTGATTAGATGCCACGGTGCGCACGGCCGCAATTAACTCCGAATCCACGGCGTCCTTTAACAAGTAGCCTTTGGCCCCCGCCCGCAACGTCTCGCGAACATAGGTGGAATCGTGGTGCGAACTCAAAATCAGGATGCGAACCTGGGGCCAATTCTGACAAACCTTGCGCGTGACTTCCACGCCATTCAGCTTCGGCATGGCGATGTCGAGCAGCAACAGGTCAGGGGACAACTCCTCCACCATGCGCAGCGTGTCTTCGCCTGTACCCGCTTCGCCCACGATGTCAAACTCAGGCGGGTACTGCCCCAATATGAGACGGAATCCACGCCGTACCATGGCGTGATCGTCTGCCAATAAGATGCGTGTTGCTCGGCTCAAGCAGGTTCCTTGACGGCCATTGCGCCCGAAAGAGCGGGCCCGGGGGCGGCCGCTGGGTTGCCCAGCAATGGAGTCTCGACCAAAATCTCAACACCGCGGCCGGGAGTGGAACGCAGCGTGAACCTGCCCCCCGAAGCACGGGCCCGCTCGCGCATTCCGTACAGCCCTAGACTGGATGAGGAACCATCGCCGGTTAAGCCGCCGCCGTTATCTGCCACGCGCAGCTTCAGCACCCCGTCTTCCAGCAATAAAGAGACTTCCACTTGAGTCGCAGCCGTGTGGCGGGCGGTATTCGTCAACGCCTCTTGCGCGATACGGAACAAGTGCGTCTCGACACTCGCATCCAGCCGCTCCCGGAACACCCCGCGGTAATCGACCACGATGCCTGTTCTGCGCGAGAAACCAAGCGCCAACTCACGAAGCCCCGCGTCCAGCCCGAAGTCGTCCAAGATGCGCGGGCGCAGCAGTTGCGACATCTCCCGCGCCATGGCCTGCGCTTCCTTGGACAACTGAATGGCATCCTCCACGCGCGCCTGATGGACCTCGTCGCGGCCCTGCACAACGGTCAAGGTGGACTCAATGGCGTTCAATGTCTGCCCGAATTCATCGTGCATTTCCTGTGAGAAACGGCGCGCAGTATCTTCCTGCTCCGCCAGAGTATGCACGGACAGGCGGCCTAGCGTTTCCGCCTGTTGCTCCAGCGTTTGAAAAAGCTTCCGCAACCCCAGGATGGACAACGCCGCGAGAAGGATCGCCACGCACCACGAACCGACCAGCAACGCTTGGGAACTGCGTATGATCGCGGTCTCCTCGGTCAACTCATCTTTGCGGTCCCGGCGCAAATCGTCGTAGACGATGTCCATGAGCCGGGCAGTCTCTGTGATGAAGCGCGCATGCAGCACAGAAAGCTCCTCCGAGTCGGTGCGGCGTTCCACGATCAGCCGGTCGATTTCCTGAAACATCGGAGCCACGGATTGCTCAATAGCCTTCCAGGCCTGACGCTCATTCGTCCTGAGATCCTGCGTGGTTACTTCGCGGCCCAAGGCCAGGATGGATTGCCTGCACGCCTCGGTTCGTGCGAGGAAGGCACCCAGATCGGCTCCCGGCCGCTCCTGGACCAAGTCATGGAGCAGAATTCCGATTTCGCCCTGTTGCCGCTCCAACTCGTCCACCAAATGCGTTTGCGCGAGATAGCGGTCCGACATCTGGCCGGTGTTCTGCCCCAGGCGCCGCATCGCGTACAACCCGACCAGGCCCGACGCGATCATCAAGAGCAATACGAGGGCGAAGCCGCCTAAGAGTGTCCGTTGAAATCGGCGTTCCGCCCGCCAGTAGCGGGGGCCTCGGTCAGGAAAATAGGAATCGGAGAAAGGCATGCCGATGAAACCATTACCTACGTGGTCTGCCAACTTTCCTAATTGTCGCAAAGCCATCTGGATCTTCCTATGGCGATTTACTTTTACAGACATCTACAAGTCGATACTACTCCCATCATAAGCTCGACGAATCACTTGTAGATGAAGCCCCCAAACCGCCTGTAGAGCATTGAATCCACTCTTCGGCGCTCTCATTGTTTATAGTGTCATGCTAAAACGCCTCGCGAGTTTTCTAACCTTTTGGGACAGCCGCTACGAAGACATCACTAAGGACAACTGGAAGACAGTCGCGTACAGGGACTTGAGCGCCGGGTTAGTGACCGCCATGACCGCGATCCCGATGGCGATGGGTTTCGCCATGGCCAGTGGACTCAGACCGGAACAGGGTCTGATCGCGGGCGCGATGGCCTGTGTGGTGGGCCGGACCTTCGGGGGCTCGAAGTATCAGGTTTACGGACCCACCGCCGCATTCATCCCAGTGATCGCCATGGCCATGAGCAAATACGACCACGGATTCCTCGTACTGGCCTCTGTAATCGCGGGCGTCATCCTGTGCATGCTGGGTCTGGCCGGACTGGGCAAGATCGGCAGGGTCGTGCCCAATTCCATCATCGTCGGCTTCACGGTCGGCATCGGCATCACCATCGCCGCCACCTATCTCTACGATGTCTTCGGCATGAAGGCGGGGCCGAGTTCGGAGTTGATTCCCAAGTTGGGAGACATCCTCTCCAGGCTGCCCGAGGTCAACCTCTACGCCGTTGCGCTGGGGCTGTTCGTGTTCATCGGGACGAAGCTTTTCCAGCGGATTTCCATTTACATTCCGGGCCTGCTGCTGACGGTGGGCATGGGAACCCTGATCACGGCAACCGCATGGTCCACCGCCGGACTCGACCATATCCAAAGCCGCTATGGCTCGATCCCGACCAATTTCTTCGTTTTCACGCCGCCCTCACTCCCACCGGTAACCGGGGAGATGTTGCTGGACCTGGCCTACTTCGTATTCGCCGTGGTTTTTGTTTCGGGTGTTGAGAGCCTGCTTTGCTCGACGATGGCGGACCGGTTGGCGGGTAACAAGAAGACCCTGTTCAACCCGGACCGTGAATTCTGGGGCCAGGGTCTGGTGCAGATTATCGTCCCCATGGTCAACGGGTTCCCGTGCACCGGAGCACTTGCGCGCACCGCCACCAGCATCAAAGCCGGCGCGGTCACGCCGCTGGCCGGATACTTCAAGGCCGTCGCGAAAGTCGGCATGGTGCTTTTCATGACGCAGTATCTGGAACTGGTTCCCATGGCCTGCATCGGCGGGGTGATGCTGTGGGTGGCCAGCAACATGATGAAGGTGCCGGAGATCAAGAAGGTGTTGGCAGGCAACCGTTTCCACGCATTCTTGATGATCTATACAGCGATCCTGGTTCCCTTGACCGACTTCCTTACGGGCGTGCTTTCCGGCATGGTGATTTACGCCCTGCTGCGGCGCTTCTTTGAAGCCCCGGGCACGAGGATGGGGGAGACTCCGGAAACCGAGCCGGTCGCCTCCAATGTCGAGCAGGAAGTCGCCGCGTAAGAAGCCTTCATGGAAACTACAGCGGTGTTCAAAAGAATCCTGGCCGCCACAGGCGACGCATCGAGCGGAGTGCTGACGGCAGCGGGCCAAATGAAGGCGCTGGAAGCGTGCGCCGAAGTCGACACGTTCCACGTCGATGGGCGGCAAACCGGCCTGCTGGACGAGTTACTGAACCACGCCGCGGATACGCGGGCGGACCTGCTGCTGATGGGCGGGAAAACCCACGCCCTTGCCAGCCGCGCTGCAATGCTCGCGCCCTGCCCGGTATTGATGGTCCCGGACGGCATGGCGCTGTCCTTCGACAAGATCCTGGTGCCCGTGGATTTTTCGGACTCTTCCGCCGAGGCCGCGCGCTGTGCGATCCGCTTGGCGGACAAGACCGGCGGAGACTGGAGAGCGGTCGCTGTGGAATGCACCGATGAACTCTGGCTTGACTGGAAAGACGAACCGGACAAGATGCTAAACCAGTTGCAGAGCTTCATCGAAGCCGCCACAGGCCGCAGTCCGGTGGGCCGCTGCATGGTGGAGCCGTTGAACCGCTCCGTCATCGCCGTCGATCACACGGGCTTTTCCCCGGCGCACCGCATCGAGGGCGCAGACATCGCGTCCACCATCGCACAGGTGGCCAAGCGCGAAAAGGCATCTCTTATGGTTGTGGGCACCCGCGGCCGGAGCAGTGCCGCGCTGATCCTGCTGGGCAGTGTAACCGAGCACTTGATGCAACTGGTGTCCTGTCCGGTGCTGGCTGTCAAGCAACCCGGTCATTTGAGCCTACTGGGCGCCATCCGGGAGAAATTGCGCAATCCCGAAGCCGCGCTGGCCGCGAACTAATTGGAGGAAATGCAGTGAAGAAAAAAAGCGGGATGGACGCCATCGAACTTCTGAGCGACGTACTCTTCGAGGACACAGGAGGACCTGTGCCTTCGATGAAAGATTGGCCCAATGGCCAAGCCGATGTCCAAGTGACCGCGGGAGCGCCTCAGCGGAAGCAGGAATCCACTGCGTTCACCTTCTTTGACCTGATTTCTTTCGCGACGCCGAATAAGAAGTAGGCTGTACGCGCATCACGGCCTTTCCGTCGGAGCCTTTTCTCCCGGCCCCGGCAGCGGACGCTTCGCTCCGCCCGCCAGCAGAGAGGCTTCATCTTCAAAGGCGTAGATCACGGGAGCTTGGTTCGCCATCAGGCCGCCGGTATCCGCCGTGGGCCCGTAATTCGAGTGCACGTCGCGCCCGAGCATTCTGAGCATCGCCATTTGTTGCCCCCTGTGGTGCGAGGTGTGCGCGATGCGGCGGACGAAGATCCAGGTGCGGGGGCGGGGTTGATTGAAGAAAGACGCTTCCGCCTCCCACCAGGCGTCGTTGTATGACAGCAGAACGTCGAGGCGCTTCGCTGAGTCTTCGGCGTAGCGCTCGATGAAACCCCGTCGGGTTTCTTCAGCAGGCAAGGGCGAAGCCGCCACGTCGATCCCGAGCA
This sequence comes from Bryobacterales bacterium, assembly GCA_947446025.1. Taxonomy (GTDB): domain Bacteria; phylum Acidobacteriota; class Terriglobia; order Bryobacterales; family Bryobacteraceae; genus Palsa-187. The sequence goes on along the minus strand of CANFEY010000033.1, from coordinate 14,886 downwards.
TGCCCTTAAACCACAAATTCTCGCTGACACACTGGTGGACCATCTGCTCGCGAACGCTGCGGCCGCGCGGGTCGGTGGGGTGGGGGCGGACCTCCAGATCGGCGTCGTGGAACATGCTCCAAACGCTCAGTACTTTAAGCCTCTCAGTTTGGTACGTCTCGGCCAGGAAACGATAGCGCATACCTGCTAGAATAGTAGATTCAATAGTATGCAAGCTTGGGATAATGAGCGTGCTGTCTCCCTTGTGGAACAGCGCAAAAACATGCCGGGAGCCCTTTTGCCGATTCTGCACGCCTTACAGGAGGAGTTCGGCTATGTCGACCCTTCCGTGGTGCCGGCCATCGCGGACGCCCTAAACCTTTCGAAAGCTGACGTCCACGGGACGATCAGTTTTTATCACGATTTCCGGCATCATCCGCCGGGGAGGCACGTGCTGAAGATGTGCCGGGCGGAATCTTGCCAATCGATGGGCTGCGATGCGGTGATCGGTCACGTGGAGAAGAAGCTGGGCGCGAAGCTCGGGGAGACCACGGCGGACGGGACGTTTACGCTGGACGCGGTGTATTGCTTGGGCAACTGCTCGCTTTCGCCCGCGGTGTTGCTTGATGGGAAGCCTTACGGTCGTGTGTCGGCGCAGGTGGCGGACTTTCTGATCGACGACGCACGGAGACGCGCATGAAACTTTTTGTACCTTGCGACATGGCGGCTCTGAGCGTGGGAGCGGATGCCGTCGCGCGCGCCATCTCTGAACAAATCGCCACTCGACGGTTGGATGCGACGGTGGTCCGTAACGGATCACGCGGCCTGTTCTGGCTGGAGCCGCTGGTGGAAGTGGAGACGGCCAAGGGCCGCGTGGCTTATGGTCCGGTTACGGTGGAATCCGTGGCGAGCTTGTTCGATGCTGGTTTTCTGGATGGCAAGGCTCACCCTTTGTGCTTGGGACTGACGGAAGAGATTCCGTACCTGAAGAATCAGGAACGGCTCACATTCGCGCGCTGTGGGATTATTGATCCGCTGTCGCTGGCGGATTACATCAGCCGGGACGGTTACAAGGGTCTGCAGAATGCGCTAAAGCTGAAGCCCGAGCAGATTATTGAAGAAGTCACGAATTCCGGTCTGCGTGGACGCGGCGGAGCGGGCTTCCCGACGGGCATCAAGTGGAAGACGGTTCTCGGGGCTCCTGCAGATCAGAAATACATCGTCTGCAATGCGGACGAGGGCGATAGCGGCACGTTCGCGGACCGGATGATCATGGAAGGCGATCCTTTTGTGCTCATTGAGGGCATGACGATTGCCGGGTTCGCCGTGGGTGCCACCAGTGGCTACATTTATTGCCGCTCGGAATACCCGCACGCGTTCAAGACGCTGCAACGCGCCATTGCGATTGGCTACGAGAAGGGCTACTTGGGGGCAAACGCTGCCGGTAGCGGCAAGCATTTTGACCTGGAAGTCCGTCTGGGCGCGGGTGCCTACATTTGCGGCGAGGAAACGTCGCTGCTGGAAAGCCTGGAAGGCAAGCGCGGGCAGATCCGCCCGAAGCCTCCCCTGCCGGCAATCGAAGGACTGTTCGGTAAGCCGACGGTCGTGAACAACGTGATCTCACTGGCCACTGTGCCAATCATCATCGACAAGGGCGCGGCGTATTACAAGGACTTCGGTATGGGCCGGTCGCGCGGCACGCTCACGATTCAGCTTGCGGGCAACATCAAGCAGGGCGGGCTGGTGGAGAAAGCCTTCGGCCTCACGCTGCGTCAGGCGATTTACGATTTCGGCGGCGGCACGGCGACGGGCAAGAAGTTCCGTGCGGTGCAGGTCGGCGGGCCGCTGGGAGCTTACTTCCCGGACTCGCTGCTGGATACGCCGCTTGATTACGAAGCGTTCGCGGCGAAAAAGGGTCTGGTGGGCCACGGCGGCGTGGTGGTGTTCGACGAGACCGTGGATTTGGCCAAGCAAGCCCGCTTCGCGATGGAGTTCTGCGCCATCGAAAGCTGCGGCAAGTGTACGCCCTGCCGCATCGGCTCGACGCGCGGCGTGGAGGTGATCGACCGGATCATCGCCAATCAAGACCGCAAGAAGAATTTAGAAGTTCTAAACGATTTGTGTGAAGTGATGCTCGACGGTTCCCTGTGTGCCCTGGGCGGCCTAACGCCGTACCCGGTGCTGAGCGCGGTCGAACACTTCAAGGAGGATTTCCATGGCACTGCTGCATGAGATTGATTACGGAACCCCGGCCAGCCGCAGCCAGCAGCTAGTCACGCTGGATATTGACGGGAAGTCCGTCACGGTACCGGCTGGCACTTCACTGATGCGCGCCGCCGTGGAAGCCGGCGTGAGCGTTCCGAAGCTGTGCGCGACGGACAGCATGGACGCGTTCGGATCCTGCCGCTTGTGTTTGGTGGAAGTGGAAGGCCGCCGCGGCACACCCGCGTCCTGCACCACGCTGGCCGAGCCGGGCATGAAGGTGAAGACGCAGTCGCCCAAGCTGGCGAAATTGCGCAAGGGCGTGATGGAGCTGTATATCAGTGACCATCCGCTGGATTGCCTGACGTGCGGTGCTAACGGCAACTGCGAATTGCAGGACATGGCTGGCGTGGTCGGCCTGCGCGACGTGCGCTACGGCTACGACGGCGACAACCACTTCAACAAGCAGTCGGCACGCTTCGTTGACAAGGATAACTCCAATCCGTATTTCTCGTTTGAACCGGCCAAGTGCATCGCGTGTTCGCGCTGCGTTCGGGCTTGCGAAGAAGTGCAGGGAACGTTCGCGCTGACGATTCAAGGCCGCGGCTTTGATTCGATGGTCTCGGCTGGCGGCATGGACTTCCTCGATTCCGAGTGCGTTTCGTGCGGAGCTTGCGTGCAGGCGTGTCCTACGGCGACGTTGATCGAAAAGTCGGTCCTCGAAAAAGGCCAAGGCGAACATAGCGTGATCACCACGTGCGCTTACTGCGGCGTCGGCTGCAGTTTCAAGGCGGAAATGCAGGGTAGCGAAGTGGTCCGCATGGTTCCTTACAAGGACGGCGGCGCGAATCACGGTCACTCTTGCGTGAAGGGACGCTTTGCGTGGGGCTACACCACGCACAAGGACCGCATTCTGAACCCGATGATCCGCGCCAAGATCACTGATCCTTGGAAAGAAGTTTCCTGGGATGAGGCCATCCAGCACGCGGCAAGCGAGTTCAAGCGCATCCAGGCCAAGTACGGCAAGGACTCCGTAGGCGGCATCACCTCATCGCGCTGCACCAACGAAGAGACCTACCTGGTCCAGAAGCTGATCCGCGCTGGCTTCGGCAACAACAACACCGACACCTGCGCCCGTGTCTGCCACAGCCCCACTGGCTACGGCTTAAAAACTACGCTCGGCACGTCGGCCGGAACGCAGACATTCGATTCGGTCTATGACACCGACGTCATGCTGGTCATCGGAGCCAACCCGACGGACGCGCATCCGGTGTTCGCATCGTCGATGAAGAGCCGCTTGATTGCGGGAGCGAAACTGATCGTGATTGACCCGCGCGAGATCGACCTGGTGAAGACCGCGCACATCAAGGCCGACTTCCACTTGCAGCTTCGCCCCGGCACCAACGTGGCGATGATCAACTCCCTGGCGCACGTCATTGTGACTGAAGGCCTGCTTGCCGACGAGTACATCGCGGAGCGCTGCGACGACGCGGCGTTCAACAAGTGGCGCGACTTTATCGCACTGCCGAAGAATTCGCCTGAGGCTATGGAATCCGCCACAGGCGTCCCCGCCGAATTGGTTCGCGGCGCGGCCCGCCTGTACGCGAAGGGTCCGAACTCCGCCATCTACTACGGCCTGGGCGTCACCGAACACAGCCAAGGTTCAACGATGGTCATGGGCATGGCGAACCTAGCCATGGCGTGCGGCCAGATCGGCCGCATGGGCGTGGGCGTGAATCCTCTGCGCGGCCAGAACAACGTGCAAGGCGCTTGCGACATGGGCAGCTTCCCGCACGAATACCCCGGCTACCGCCACGTCTCTGACGACGCGACGCGCGAACTGTTCGAGCACGCCTGGGGCGTGAAGCTGGAGAAAGAACCCGGCCTGCGCATCCCCAACATGTTTGACGCCGCCGTGGAGGGCACCTTCAAGGGCATTTACGTCCAGGGCGAAGATATTTCGCAGTCTGATCCGAACACGCAACACGTGCAGAAGGCGCTCGGGTCCATGGAATGCGTCGTGGTGCAGGACTTGTTCCTCAACGAAACCGCGATGTGGGCGCACGTGTTCCTGCCGGGTTGCAGCTTCCTCGAAAAGGACGGCACCTTCACCAACGCGGAACGCCGCATCAGCCCTGTGCGCAAGGCGATGGCTCCCAAGAACGGCATGGCCGACTGGGAGATCACCATGGCGCTGTCCAACGCGCTCGGCTATCCGATGCACTACAACCATCCGAGCGAAATCATGGACGAAATCGCGCGCCTGACGCCGACGTTCAAGGGTGTTTCCTACAAGAAGCTCGACGAAATGGGCAGCGTGCAGTGGCCGTGCAACGACGCGGCTCCCGAAGGTACGCCCATCATGCACATCAACGGCTTCGTGCGCGGCAAGGGCAACTTTGTCATCACCGAGTTCGTCCCCACGGACGAGCGCGTGACCGGGAAATTCCCGCTGATCCTCACCACCGGCCGTATTTTGTCGCAGTACAACGTGGGGGCGCAAACGCGCCGTACGGAAAACAACGTGTGGCATGCCGAAGACAAGCTCGACCTGCATCCGCACGACGCCGAGCATCGCGGCATCCGCGACGGCGACCTGGTGAGCATCCAGAGCCGGGCCGGCGAAATCACGCTGAACGCGCGCATCTCCGAACGCATGCAGCCGGGAGTGGTCTACACCACGTTCCATCATGCGATGAGCGGAGCCAACGTGGTCACCACCGAATTCTCAGACTGGGCCACGAACTGCCCGGAATACAAAGTCACCGCCGTCGAAGTGCGGCTCGCCAAGAAGGAATCGGATTGGCAGCAGCATTACCGCGAGCAACGCGTGCTCACCACCCGCATCGGCTCGCCTGTGGCTGGGGACTAACACACACTACGCATGGAATCTCACAACATGGTTCACATGGCGAACCAGATCGCCCTGAATTTTTCCGCCTACCCTCGTGAAGAGGCGATCGGGCACGTCGCGAAACACCTCAAGGATTTCTGGGAGCCGCGCATGCGCAAACAGCTCCACGCCTACGTAGCCCAAGGCGGCGCGGAGTTGCACGAGTTGGTGAAGGAAGCCGAGAAGCGCTTGAAGTAGCAATGTCCGGTAGTACGAGTTCGCTAACGATTCCCGCGTCGTTCGTGATATCGGCTAGAGGATATCCACCAGTCCACGAACCCGACCAGCCCGATAAATACGCCGAGCCACGAAACCGCTTCGTAGGTAATTTACCCCACAGCAAAACAGCCAACAGCAACGATCCCTTCCCACATATTTCTGGCGTTAGCGGACTCTTCTTCGGGCGTACGGGGCAGAAACATGGACACATCATCGCGGAGCAACTTGCTCGATGCAACCCATCCGCTTGACTGTATGCGCTCAGCCCCAGAGTCCGGCGAGAGGCATTTCCACAACCGGATTTTCAGTCTGGAGCACGCCGGTCTTGATTTCGCGCAACCCGTCCGCCGCGGTCGAAAGGCATGCTTGCCGAGTAAGGGGGTCGACCACCCACACGTTGGGAACGCCCATCTGAAGGTAGTCCTGAATTCGCACTTCGAGCCGGCTCATTCGGTCTTCCGGCGAAAGAATCTCGACGCAGAGAAAGGGAGGTTTCGTGAGAACTTCCTCGCCCGGATCGCCAATGGTCGCGCAAACATCGGGGATACGAAACCGGCTGGGGGTCACGCGAACGCGGATCTCAGTGAATACAGAAAAGCCTGCGCTCTCATAGTGGGTCAGCAAGTAGGAGCCGACCTTCAGCTGCAACCTCGCGTGCGTTCGTTCGCCCACATTGCGCGCCTCGATTTCACCGTCCACGTAATCGCAGTCCGGCTCGTAGGCAGTGGAAAGATACTGAGCTAGCGGGATGGCGGTTTCGGTGGCCATGCTCTTACTCTACGGCAGCAACTCCCGGTTCGCCATGACGATCTTCCACGGACGGATCGTCCACGTTTTGAAAACGCCACATTTATAGAAGGGGTCGGATTTAATGATTGCGTCCACGTCGGCCTCGGTTTCGGCGTTGTAGACGAGCAGGCCGCCGGAGTCGTCGACGAATGGCCCGGAAATCACCAGCTTGTTCTGGCTGATGAGATCGCGCAGATATTCGCGGTGCGCCGGACGGAATTCCGCGATCTTCGCGATGTCTGGCCCGTAATCGATGATCGCGGCGTACACCATAAAGGCAGTTACGGCAGCAGTTCGCGGTTCGCCATGACGATCTTCCACGGGCGGATTTTCCACGTCTGGAACACGCCGCACTTGTAGAAGGGGTCGGCTTTGATGATCGCTTCCACGTCGGCTTCGTTTTCCGCGTTGTACACGATGAAACCGCCGGAGTTGTCGATGAACGGGCCGGCGATCACCAGGATGTCCTTGGTGATCAGCTCGCGCAGGTACTCGCGATGGGGCGGACGGAATTCGTCGATCTTGGCTTTGTCGGGACCGTAGTCGATAGTGACGGCGAAAGTCATAAGCTAGAGTGTACCGTAACGCGCGACAATGAAGTAAGCAGTGCAAAAACCCGAAATCAAAAGTCCCGCCGGCCATTGGCCGCAATTGCGCGCCGCCGTCGAGGCCGGGGCGGACGCCGTATACTTCGGCCTTTCGCACTTCACTGCGCGCGCCAAGTCAGGATTCACGCTGGCGGAGCTGCCGGAAGCCCTGCGGACGCTGCACACGCGCGGCGTGAAGGGCTACGTCACTTTCAACACGCTGATCTTCGATAACGAATTGCGCGAGGCGGCCCGGGGGCTGGCGGCAATTGCAGAGGCCGGGGCCGACGCTATCATCGTGCAGGATTGGGCGGCGGTGAAGATGGCTCGCGAGATCGCACCGGGGCTGGCGATTCACGGCAGCACGCAGATGAGCATTACCGACGCTGCGGGGGCCCGGCATGCACAGGCGCTGGGGGTGGACCGGCTGATTCTGGCGCGCGAGTTGTCACTCGAAAACATCGCGGAGATCCGCGAGGAAACCGACGTCGAGTTGGAGATTTTCTGCCACGGGGCGTTGTGTGTTTCCTACTCCGGCCAATGTTTTTCGTCGGAGGCTTGGGGTGGGCGCAGCGCGAATCGCGGGCAGTGCGCGCAGGCTTGCCGATTGCCGTATGAGATGGTCGTGGATGGGCGGGTGGAGCCGCTGGGGGATGCTCGATACTTGCTCTCGCCGGGGGATTTGTACGCGCTGGAGCAGATTCCGGAGATCATGAAGATCGGAATTTCCGCGCTAAAGATCGAGGGGCGTTACAAGGACGCGGATTACGTTGCGCTGACGACGCGGGCGTATCGGGAGGCGGTGGACGGCGCCCTGACGGTCGCGGCTCGGTATGGGGATGCTTTGGAGCAGGTCTACTCGCGCGGCCTTGGTCCGTGGTTTCTCGAGGGCACGAATCATCAGACGGTGGTGCGGGGACGCGCGCCTCGGCACCGGGGCGTGGAAGTGGGGCGCGTGGTCCGGGCTACGGCGCAATCCGTGACCATCGACATGCGCCACGCAGTGAAGCCCGGCGACGGGATCGTGTTCGACGCTGCCGACTGGCGAAGTCCACAGGAACACGAAGAGGGCGGGCGCGTCTACGAAGTTCGCACGCTGCAACGCGGGCAGGCGGAGCTCGCCTTTGCCAACGGGGCTATCAACCCGAGCCGTATCCGCGCGGGCGATCTGGTGTGGCGCACGGACGATCCGGACATCGCGAAGCTTGCGAAACCGTACACCGCCGCGACGAATCCCGTCGCGAAGCAGCGCGTGGACGTTGCGGTGACGGCTTACGCCGGGCAATCGCTCAACACGATCTGGAAGCTGCCCAACACGACGGTGACCGTTACCTCCGATGCACCGCTGGATTCGGCGCAGAACCGGACGCTGGATGCGCAGATGCTGCGGGACCAGTTGGGGCGGCTCGGCAACACGCCTTACGAGCTGGGAGAAGTGGAACTCACGTTGGGCGGCCACCCATACGCGCCGCCATCGATGCTGAATCAGCTGCGGCGGCAGGCCGTTGAGCAACTGCAAGCCGTGCAGGCCCGCTCACCGCGCCTTGGGCTGCATGAGCCGCACTGGCCGGAACCGCATGCCACCGAACCGGCGGCTGCGCGATTGCATCTGCTAGTCCGTATGCCCGCGCAGCTCGACGCGGCGCTGGAGGCGCGGCCCGCGAGCATCACGCTCGACTATCTGGACCTGTATGGGCTCAAGCCGTCGGTCGAACGGGTGAAGGCTGCTGGTATTGAAGCCCGCGTGGCCAGCCCGCGTGTGCTCAAACCCGGCGAAGAGAAGATCGCCGACTTCCTGCGCCGCTGCGATGTGCCCATATTGGTTCGGCCTGCCGGACTCATGTCCACGTTACAGGGTTCGGTGATGGATGGCGACTTCAGCCTAAACGCCGCCAACGCGATCTCGACCGAGCTGCTGCTCAATGCCGGTCTCCGCCGCCTGACGCCTACGCACGACCTCAACGCGGCGCAGATCACCGAACTCGCGCGCCATGCCGGAGCGCATCGCATCGAGGTTATCGCTTACCATCACCTGCCAGTTTTCCACACCGAGCATTGCGTATTCTGCCGCTTCCTCTCCACGGGCACTAGCTACAAGGACTGCGGCCGGCCGTGCGAAAAGCACCAAGTAGCGCTGCGCGACACCGCTGGCCGGGCACACGCGGTGATCGCCGATGTGGGCTGCCGCAACACGGTCTTCGGAGCGGAGGCGCAGGAGGCTAGCGCGCACCTCGGCGATTGGCTGGCGGCGGGCATCCGCCACTTCCGGCTCGAATTCGTGCATGAGCCCGCGGACCGCGTGGCGGAAATCGCAGGAGCCTTCGCGGAGTGCCTGACCGGCTCCAAGCCCGCCGAACTGGCGCGGCGATTGAAGCAGCTGGCTCCGGAAGGGACCACCCAGGGTAGCCTGTACGTACCCGCTGGCTCCGCGCTCTTCACCGTGCTTCAATAGGAGCATGAAGACGCTTCTAGCTTTCGCGCTGCTATGTACGCCTTTGGTACACGCCCAGGACGTCGAGGTGGAATTCGACGAATCGGCTAACTTCGGCAACTACAAAACGTTCCGCATCGGCATGGGCGAGGTGAATGCGAAGGCTCCGGCGCTGAACAACGACATCGTCAAGAAGAACATCGAAAGCGAACTGCGCACGCGCCTCACTGCGAAAAAACTCACGGAAGTAACGGGGCAGGCGGATCTGACGGTCCGCTACACGCTGGGCGCGGCGCAGCGGACGGAGGCTACGGCGATCCCTGCCGGACGGCTGGGGCGGCAGCGGCGGATTGTGCGGACCAAGTACACCGAAGGCACGCTCACCATCGATTTAGTGGCTACGCGTGAGCTGGTGTGGCGCGCGATTGTCACCGAGGACGAGAAGGACCCGGCGAAGGTGGCCGGTAAGCTGGATGACATGGTGAAGAAGGCGATCGACAAGTTTCCGCCGAAGAAGTAGCAGACTAACGGTATTCGGTGGCGACGGACCAGGTCCAGGAATTGTTGGCCACCAGGTAGTCGAGACCGGGGGCGGCTAGGCGTGAGCCTTTGCCCACGGCGGTCACGGTGAAGGACCCGCGCAACAAGAGAGTGAATGCGGCGCCGCTGAAGGAACCCGAAGCGGGCAGCTGTGAAAGGATGTTCGCCGGGAACGTGAAGCGGCCATCCGCCGCGTTGGCTAGGCACAGGAAGCTGACGGCCGCGCCCTGCGTGCCATCGGCGTTGATGGGGATGCTGCTGCCGGTGATTTGCATGGGGAGAGCGGGATCGCCGCCGGTCCAGCGCACGGTAACGCCCCCGCCGCGCACGATCAACTTGAAATCGTCCGGATTGGTGACGATCAGTTCCTGCGCCACGTCCAGAGTGCCGCTGAAGGCGCTCACCGCGGGTCCGCCGGAGCTGTTGAACGTATACCGCCCCGCGCTTAAGAACGGGCCGGGGGGCCGAGCCACATAGAGCAAGCCGCTGCGCGCGGCAGTCTGGAACGTACCGGGTCCGCTGACCGTGACCGAGGGGCCAGCATCCAAAGGCACCAGCGTCCACGCCGGGGAAGCCGCAGTGCGATTCACGACGCATGCTCCGAGCCCGGGCTGCGTGTCACCTCTGAGGTAGCGGCCGATGTCGCCCGAGGCCCGGTTGAACGCCGCTTCGAAGCCGTCGGTCTTGGTAATGGTGGTGCCTCCGGGGACGCCGGGAAGCGCTTCTGTGACGGAATACTGCGTGGTGCGCGTCAAGCTGAGGGTGCCGTTAGTGAAGCTACCTGCGGATGTCCAGCGGTCGATCTCCTGCTGCGTGGGTGCGGTGCCTGACCCGCCCGTCACCGAGCAAGTGGCTCCGCTCTGGGCAACGGGGATAGTGGTAGAGTTCGCCTGCACGCCGTTGGTGGTGATGACCACCGGCACGGAGCATCCGTAGCTCGCCGCGTCCAAGGTCGGCACCTGCACGTTGATCTGGTCAAGTCCGGGGAACGCCGTGCGGCCGCGGTAGAATACCTGGGCGGGCCTGCCGCCGATGGTCACTGTTGTGGCAATTCCGGTGAGATCCGTCTGCACTTGCCGGATGGTTTCGTCGCCGCTCACCGGTCCCACGCCGCTGCCGTAGAAGACCAGAAAGTTTCCCGGATTGGTGGAGCGAGTGGAGAGCAGCTCCTGATAGCCCTGGCTCGCATCCTGCACGCGCGCGCTGCCGGATCCTGCGCCGCTCACTGTCAGCACGCCGAACGCACTGCGGACCACGGTGATGGGCGTCGGTGCGCTGTTCTTGCCGTTGTTGCGGATCACCAGCGTCCCGTTGCCCACCGGCGTGGCCGACGGCAGGATGCCTGCGAGCTGCTGCGGCAGGACGTAATACATGGGCGCGAAGGTGGTGACACCGGCCACGGTGACCACCATGTGGACGCCTTGCAGGGTGGTGTCCAGGGGGATTTCCTGTAAGCCGGTGGTAAAGTCCGAAAGGTTGGTCCCCTTGACGATGAAAATCGCCCCCTGCGCCACGGTGCCGGAGTTCGCGAGGCTGTAGTTATTCAGAATCTCGGTAATCACAGGCGGCTGCGCGAAAGCCGCGGTCGCCGAAAAAGCCAGAAGGGCAACAATGCGTTTCAAAATTTCGCTCCTTGAGCCAAAATATGGATCGGCAATGACCCTCCAAAACAGTAGCCGCTACTGGAACGACGGCGAGAATTGCCAGTTCCAGAAGTTATTAGCGGTCGCCAGGTCCAATCCCGATGGTGTCGGAAGCCGCGTGCCGGCACCCGCCACGGTCACAGTGAAGGACCCAGGAATCAAGCTTCCCGCAGGCGTGGCCGGGATCTGCGACAGGATCGAAGCAGGCACGGTGAATTGACCGGCCCCGACGCTTTCGATGCACAGGAACGCAGTCGTCACCACCCCTGCGAAGGTGACCCCTTGAATGGTGAGCGTGGTGCTCGGATCGCCGCCGCTCCAGCTTACCGTTAATGGGACGCTGCGGTTAATCGTCGTCACAAAATTCGTAGGGTTGGTCAGCACAAAGTCTTGAACCACGTCGAGCGTTCCGCTGAAGGCACCGACCTGAGTGCCTCCAGGGCCGCTCAATGTGTACCGGCCTGGCACCACGTAGGTGTTCGGGAAGTCGTTGGCCGTGCCGTAAGTAGGACCGGCCACCTGATTGGTCCGCCGCGGAACAGACTGCGTGCCGTTGGGTCCGGAGGCGGTGAGTTGCGCTCCTACATCCAGGTTGCTGCGCGTGATGAGAGGATACGGGTCCACCAGTTGGGTGCTGTTATAGACCAAGCAGTTCCCCGGCGTTATCGTAGGAATGGGGAACCCGGGCGGCAACTGATTGCGTAGCATCCGGCCAAGATCCGCGCCGGAGGTTCGGGTAAAGAGGCCGGAAATCGAGTTGGTTCGGGTCACAGCGCCAGCGGCGCTATAGGTGGTGCTTTTGAAAAGGCTCACGCCCCCCGAGGTGTAAAAGCCGCGGGCCACGAAAGTGTCGATTTCCGCGGACGTGAGGTTGGGGCTGCCACCCCCGCCACCGCTGGGAGGCGCGGGGCAGGATTCGCCAGTGGAGGTCGCGATTGTCACCGGGTTGCTCAGAACGCCACCCGCGCGAACCTGAATACTCAAGGCGCAAGTGAGCGCGACGTTGGCTGGCAGGTTGAATACGATCTGGTCGAGGCCCGGAAAGCCCGACGAACGGCCAGCATAGAGCGGCGTCACTGACGTTCCATCCACCAGCACGACGATCTGTGCAGCCGCGGTTTGGTTCCCGGATGTGCCGCCGGTATCGGAAGCGACATCGGGACCAAGGCCGGTGCCCCACAGGTCCACACGCTCACCAGGACGAGCAGGACGGGTATCGAAGTCGCCGATCTTGCCGACATTCGAGGTGCGCTGCAAGATCAGCTCACCGTTAAGAGTCGCTTGAGCGGGACCTGACCCATCGCCGGCCGCGGTCACGATCCCCGGCTTGCGCGCCTGCACCGCAGTGCGGAACGCAGCGGAGGTTGCCGCCCCATTGATCACGCGGAGATCGTAATTGCCCACCGCCGCAGTGGACGGCAGCACAGCGGCAAGCTGGTTCACGCCGCTCAGGTTGTAGGTGTAGACCATCAGCGGATTCACCACCGCCCCGCCCGTCACCGCCGTCATCGTGATTCGGACGCTGTTCAGCGTGGTCGGGTAGATGGGCGCGGTGGCTTGCACGAACCCGGCACCGCTCAAGCCCGTCCCCTTCACGACAAAGACCGAACCTTGCGCGATGTTGTTGGTATAGGCCCCACCATCCTGCACCGCCGTTACCGTTTGGGCCATGGCGACGGCGCAGGACAGAAAAACCAGCAGAACCGGGCATTTCATGGCTGATCTCCTAATTGAGCGCAAAAAGTCTACACCAGATTCAAGTTGAGTGGCTATTGATACTGCGGCGTATACGACCAGGACCAGAAGTTGTTCAGGGTCATGATGTCAACTCCTGACGGCGCATTGATGCGTGCGCCCGCGCCGGGGGCGAGGATGATGAAGGCTCCGCGCGTGACAAAGTTGAAGCCGCCAGCGCCGATGGAGGAACTTGCGGGCAGTTGCGAAAGGACCGATGCAGGCACCGTGAACTGTCCGGCGGAGGTATTCACGATGCAGATGAAGCCGGCACCGCCGACTGTGGTGCCGGAGATCGTTTGACTTTGCCCCTGAATCGTAAGAACCGTTCCCGGCGCACCTCCCGTCCAACTGACCGTCAGCGGTGAACTGCGGTTGATCACGCGGAAGGCGGTTTCCGGCTGGGAGATGACAAAGTCGGAAACGACGCTAAAGGAGCCCGAAAATGCCCCTACCTGCGAGCCGCCGGGACCGCTGACGGTATAGCTGCCAGGGCTGATGTAGGTATTCGGGAGGTTGGTCGCCGAAGCGTACGTCGGCCCGGAGATCTGGTTGCTCTGCCGAGAAATATTCTGCGAACCGTTGGGGCCCACAGACCGGAGCGGGTCGCCTCCGTCGAGATTCAAGGCGGTGATCGCCGGGAATGGGTTCTGCAGAATCTGCTGCATCGTGTAGACCGAGCAGCTCCCCACATTCGGATTAAAGTTGGGGAAGCCGGCAGGGAATTCGCCCCTGAGACTCTTGCCCAAGTCGGCCCCGCTCAGCCGGGTGAACTGGCCATAGATGACATCTGCTTTGGTCAGGTTTGTAGTTGCCGTGACTCCGCCTGCCCCGATCGCGTCCGTGGTCGAGTACGAGTTATTGCGGTTGAAACTTAGGCCTCCGGAAACGTAGCTGCCGCGGGCAATAAAGGAATCGATTTCGCTCTGTGTGGGGTTGATACTGCCGCCCCCACCACCACCGCCGCCACCGCCACCCGTGGGAGGCGGACAGGTGAGACCGCTCTGCGCGACAGGGATAGTGCCAGAGTTTGCCGACACTCCGTTGGTAACGATCACGACGGAGACTTCGCACCCATAGGTGTCAAGCGTCGGTATGACGATGTTGATCTGATCCAAGCCGGGGTAAATAGTGCGCCCGCGATGGTAACGGTGATCGGGATAGTTGTGAGATCTCCGGATGCGTTTGCACCCGTCTGCTCCACGGTCTCATTTCCCGCAGTAGCTCCAAGACCGCTGCCGTAAAAAATGACCGCCTTGCCAGGGTTCGTTGAATTGCTGCTGGCGAGTAGCGCGTAGGCATCATTGTGGACAGCTGCGGGGCCGGTACCAGCGCCGTTGAGTGTCAACATCCCGAAGGCGCTCCTTACAACAGTGAGGGCCGCTGGCGCGCTTGATCGGCCATTGTTGATGACGACAAGGGTTCCGGTACCCGCGGGTGTATTCGAGGGCAAGATTCCGGCCAATTGTCCGTTGAAGGCGTAGTACAACGGCGCAAACGTGGTTGTGCCTGACACAACCACGCGGATCTGCACACTTCTGAGATTTGTTTGAAGTGGAACATTCTGCAACGAGGTCGTTTCCTGGTCCGCTAAGTTGCTCCCTTTTACGAAGAAAATAGCCCCCTGAGCTAGGCTCCCCGAGTTGATTCCGCTGTAGTTATTCGTAATCTGGGTTACAACCGGTGTCTGCGCAAAGGCGGCGAAGGCCGTCAAGGCCATGCAGTAGTGTCCGGCTAACGCGCGACACGCCGACGGCAACTAACTGAAGAGTAGGCGGTTGAGGCCTCTTTTGAGTTGCCGCGATTTGAAATACCAGAAGACGAAACACGAGGCTGACACCATGAGGGATGAACCTTGGCCGCACCGTG
>CANFEY010000032.1 GCA_947446025.1 Bryobacterales bacterium | reverse complement strand
CTACCAAATCCTACAGGTTGTCAGCGTCACCATTTTCGAGCGGACGCCCATTCTACAGGCCCTTCAGCTACAACATACCGGAGAAAAATCAGACCCATTTTTCAACCAGCTGAATCTGTTCGACTTATAGCCGGACACTACTGGTCCCAGACCTTCATAAACCGTCATCTGATGAAGGTCTGCTGGCCAGGAGCGACCGGGCAAACCGGCAAACCCTTGTACTGCGGCAGAGGAGCCACCTTCTTCAGGTCCGGCTCCGCCTTCCGAAGCTTGAAATCCGTGCCGCTCGGCGGGGTGACGGGCAATAGCGGAATCGCGCACTCGTTGGACGGGGGAACCTGCACGGTCCAGGCGGGAGGCCGTGCGACTGTAATTTTGCGAGGCTCGGGGGTTGGCATTTGCGGCACATCCTGCGCCCAACCACGGGCTGCGAGGAGGCCAACGCAGAAAATCCGCCGCATGCACGAACTATACCACTTTGGAAATTGGCCAGCAAGCAGCATGTGCACCCTTAATGAGTTTGGTGGACGACGTGGGACTCGAACCCACGACCCCCGCGATGCGAACGCGGTGCTCTCCCAACTGAGCTAGCCGCCCATCTCCGGTGTACTTGACTAGAATACCACGGCTTCGCAATCGCGTTGCCTTTTCCAGCCCGGAAGCGCCGTAACTCAATCGTCACTTGCCCCAGCCGACGATTTCCCGCACACTAAAAGCTCATGGCTACTGCGAAACCTCCCCTCTCCTCCGCGCCGATGCGCGAACCTGCTGACCGTTGGTCCACCACGGAAGCATCCGAACTCTATGACGTCGCCAGTTGGGGCAAGGGCTACTTCGCCGTCGGCAAGAACGGCAACCTATGGGTACACCCCGGCAAGGACTCATCGCGCGGCATCGACCTCAAGGAACTCATCGACAACCTGGAGAAGCGCGGCATCGCGCTGCCCATCCTTATCCGCTTCGGCGAGATCCTCAAGCACCGGCTGGGGGAAATGCACGGTGCCTTCCAGAACGCTATAGCTGAGCATAACTACAAGGGCACCTATAGCTGTGTCTTCCCCATCAAGGTCAACCAGCAGCGCCAGGTGGTGGAAGAAGTTTTCGAATACGGCAAGCCCTATAAGTTCGGCCTGGAAGCCGGCTCGAAGCCCGAGTTGCTGGCCGTGCTCGCTATCGCCGACAACAACACTCCCATCATCTGTAACGGATTCAAGGACGACGAGTACATCCAGATGGTAATGATGGCCAAGAAGATCGGCCGGAACATCATCCCCGTGGTTGAGAAGTACACCGAACTCGACCTCATCCTGAAGCATGCCGCGCAAGTGGGCGTGCGGCCGGTGATCGGGGTGCGCGTGAAGCTTGCCAGCCGCGGCTCAGGGCGTTGGAAAAGTTCCGGCGGGTATCGCTCCAAGTTCGGACTCACGCTGGTGGAAGCGTTGCGCGCACTGGAGCAGCTCAAGGCCGTCGGCATGGGCGATTGCCTGCAGCTGCTGCACTTCCATCTTGGCAGCCAGATTACCAACATCCGTCAGATCAAAGGCGCGGTCACCGAAGCCAGCCGCGTATTCGTCGAGCTGCACCGCCTGGGCGCGGGCCTGCAATTCATGGACGTCGGCGGTGGCCTCGGCATTGACTACGACGGCTCGCAGACGGACTTTGAGTCTAGCGTCAACTACACGCTGCAAGAATACGCCAACGATGTGGTGTATCACATCCAGAACATCTGTGATGAAGCGGAAGTGCCTCACCCCACCATCATTTCCGAAAGCGGGCGCGCCATCAGCGCCTATCACAGCGTGCTGGTGTTCAACGTGGTCGGCGTGTCCGGCTTCGGCGAAGGCGACGCGCTGCCGGAAATGCCGGAGGACGTCGAACAGCCGCTCATCGACATGCAGGAGACGCTGAAGGGTCTCTCCAATAAGAACCTGCTCGAAAGCTACCACGACGCGCAGCAGTCGCTCGATTCGGCGCTGAACCTGTTCAGCCTGGGCTACCTGCCGCTGCAGCAGCGCAGCTGGTGCGAAAGCATGTACTGGCTGATCTCGCGGCGTATTCAGAAGATGGCGAAGGAACTCGACCAGATGCCGGAAGAGCTTGAGAGCCTGGATAGCCTGCTGTCTGACACCTACTTCTGCAACTTCTCGCTCTTCCAAAGCATGCCGGATAGCTGGGCCGTGAAGCAGCTGTTCCCCATCATGCCGATCCACCGTCTGGACGAAGAGCCCGTGCGGCACGGCGTGCTGGGCGATATTTCCTGCGATTCCGACGGTAAGGTGGACCAGTTCATTGACCGGCGCGACGTGCGCAAGACGCTTCCGCTGCACATCTTCAACGGGGAATCCTACGCGTTGGGCGCATTCCTCGTGGGAGCTTATCAGGAGATCCTGGGTGACATGCACAACCTGTTCGGCGACACCAACGCCGTCCACGTGCTGCTGGACGACGAAGGCCACGTGGTGCTGGACGCCGTGATTCAGGGCGACACCGTGCGCGAGGTGCTGGATTACGTGCAGTACAAGTCCGCGGTGTTGATCGAGCAATTCCGCAAGTCCGTCGAGACGGCCGTGCGCGAAGGCCGGATCAGTTACGAAGAATCCGGCGCGCTGGTGAAGTTCTACGAAGACGGCCTGAACGGCTACACGTATCTCGAGTAAAACGACGACCGCTCCCTATACCGTCAGGGAGCGGTCATATGCGCAATCGCAACTACTCGCAGGCTTCAGTGATGCAGATGGACTCAAGCGTCCGCCCCTCGGGCGGCGCGGGGAGACCCTTCTCGATCATCAGCTTGCGCATCAGGTTGGCTGTCTCAGGATGCGCGATGGCCGACTGCACGCCCACACGGACCAGTCCGTCCGCATAGTCGATCGGTTGCCACGTGTGCACAGCCATCTTGAGGCTGCCCCGGGCATCGGTGTTGCCGTAATCGCGCACATCCAGCTTCGCCCCTTTGTCCACCAGCATCTGCACGATCTTGGAGCGGCCTTTATGCCCGGCCCCATGGAGCGCTACACGACCGGTATCGGCTTGCAGGTTCGGATCCAGGCCCAAGTCCAGCAGCATCTTCACCGCCTCGTCAGTAGCCTCCTCGGACCACTCGTAGGTGATGCCTTCCACCCAGCCAACACCGGCAGCGACGTGCAAGGGCGAAACATTCAGCAGCGTGTTGATCTTGGGATCGGCTCCGAAAGATAGCAGGAGTTTCATCAAAGCGATGTCGCCGGACTGCGAGGCGCGCAGGAATGCCGTGGCTCCGCTTTCGTTGAGCCACTGGTTGGTGAACACGGTGCGGGTCTGCGAGCTGTCTTTCATGCGCGCGTTGGGATTGGCTCCCTTGGCGAGCAAGAGCTTGATGAAGTCCAAGTGGTCCATGTCGCCCTTGCGGACGGGATAGTCGCCCGACTCGATGTTGCGATTGTCCGTGGCAAGGTACAGCGGCGTCCACGCGCCCTTGTTCGTTAGGTTCACATCCGCGCCGCGTTCGATCAAGTACGCGCCCAGCTTGTAATAGCGGTTCTGGGCGGCGATCAGCAGCGGACTCCAGCCGTAGCCGGACGTCTCGTTCACATTCGCGCCTGCGGCAAGCAGAGCCTTGACGGACTCTAGGTCGTTTGCCCGGACGGCGTAGTGCAGCGGCGTCAATGCGCCCCCGTCCTTTACCTGGTTCCGTCCACGTCCGCCGCCTCCGGTCAAGCCGACAGCAGCAGCATCGTCCGTTTGATCGGCGCCGTTGAAATCGGCAACCGCACCGGGTTGGGCGGCCGGATTGGCACCCGCGGCGCGTCCTGCGCCTGCGGCACCCGCTCCCGCGGCACCTCGTCCGGCATTGGCTCCACGGCCTGCCGCACCCGCTCGACCGGCGTTTGCGGCACCTGCAGCGGCGGGGGCCACGTCGCGAAGCGCCGCCACTTCCTGCAAGCCCAGCGCGTTCCCTGCTGTCACAGCCGCTACCTGCTGCGCTACCTGGGTGCGCGGATCGTTGGCCTTACCCAACGCCGGACCGCCACTGCGCTCCACTGGAGCCGAATGGGCCTTGATGTCCGCGCCTCGTTCGATCAGGTACTGGATCGCGGCTTCGTGCCCTTCATCCGCCGCCCACATCAACGGCGTGGTTCCGCGCAGCGTTTCCGCCGCGTTCAGGTTTGCACCCTTATCAATCAGGACCTTCAGCGCAGGCACGCTGCCCGTCCGCGCCGCCGCCATTAGCGGACTTCGGCCCTGCGGCAGCTTCTCATTCACGTCGGCCCCGGCGGCCAGCAGCGAAGTCAGAATCGCCGCGTCCCCGTTCACGCTGGCCAGCCACAAAGGCGTCGAGCCGTCACGGTTGGCAACCTTGGGATCAGCACCTGCCTTCAACAGCAGGTCCACCATCTCTTTATCCGAGCGGAACACGGCCCAATGCAACGCCGTGGCTCCATCATTCTGGGGAGCGTTCACGTTGGCCTTGGCCGTCACCAGCTTCTGGATGGCCGCTTTGTCCCCACGGCTCGCGGCTTCCGCGACCTCTGAGACCGCCGCATAACTGACCATCGAGGCGAAGAGAAGACTACCGATGACAAGTTTCATTGATGCGCGCTCCTTAGAGATTTTCCAACCGGCCCGTGCTGTCGCCGATGCTGTCTTGGTGAATGTCGTACTTATCCAGAATGCTCAACAGCAGGTTGCCCGTCGGGATCTGCTTGGAAGGATAGGCCAGGTGGCGTCCGCCCTTGAGCTTGCCGCTCAACCCGCCCACCAGCACGTGCGGCACATCGTAGTGTACGTGTTGATTGGAGTTGCCCATGTTGCTGCCGTAGAGGACCATGGACTGGTCAAGGATGGTGCTGTCGCCGTCCTGTGTGGTCGCCAGCTTATTGATAAAGTGCGCCAGCATCTTGATGTGGTACTGGTTGATCTTCGACAGAGCTTCGATCTGCTTCGGGTTTTCGCCGTGATGCGAGGCACCGTGGAAGCCCACCGTGGGTGCATCCGAGGCGGGATAGGTGCGACCCGTTAGATCGCGCGCAAACAGCATGCTGCCGACGCGCGTGATGTCGGCCTGGAACGCCAAGGCCAGCAGGTCAAACTGAAGCTTGATGTGTTCGTCGAAGGTCTGCGGAATTCCGATGGGTACAGTAAGGTCCGCGCGCTCCACGCCCGAGGCTTTCTGGGCGATTTGCAGGCGGCGTTCGATTTCGCGAACGTTTTCGGTGTAATCGTCGAGCTTCGCGCGGTCCGTGGCACTCGCCTGGCCCTTCAAGCGGCTCAGGCTGCTGGTGAGCGAATCGAGGATGCTGCCGTCGCGTTTGCGGCGCGCCGCGCGCTGCTCAATGCTGGCTCCGTCGCCGAACATGCGCTCGAACACCACTTGCGGATTCAGCTCCATCGGCAAAGGCTGCGTGGGCGAAGACCAGGAAATTGTGTTGGTGTAGGTGCAGCTGTACCCTTCGCCGCAGTTGGAAGAGGCCGAGCCCGGATCTTCCACCACTAACTGCATGGATGGCATCAGGTTCGCGCCGCCGATTTTCTTGGCGATGATTTGGTCGATCGTGGTACCGACGAGAAGGTCGGCTCCAGTGGTCTTCTTGGGCTTAACGCCGCACATGAAGGCCGCAGCCACCCAGTGGTCCGCGCCGGTGGCGCCCGGAGGCGGCTCAGCCGAGCGCGAATGCAGACCGCTCATGATCACGGTCTTGTCGCGGAACGGTTCCAGCGGTTTGAAGTTGAACGGCAAGGACGCGCCCAACGCGCCTTCCTTTTCCGGAACCCAGTAGCCCGGCGCCATGCCGTGCGGCACGAAGCAGCCGACAAAGCGCGGCTTGCCCGCCGCCGCAGTCTGCGCGATCGCCGTGCTCGCCGGGATCATCATGTCGAGCAAGGGCAGCGCCAAGGTTGCCGAGGCGCTCTGCAAAACTGTTCTGCGGGAAATGTGTTTCTTGGTAACAAACATGGTGACGTTTCCTCCTGCTTACCGGGCCGCGCGCTGCACTGCGGCGGCGGGGACTTTCATATTTGAACGGAACGGGTCGCTCTTCACAATACTCATGACCAGTGAAGAGAATTTGTACTTGCTGGCCGCCGCATCGCGCACGATGGAGCGGACCTGGGGCATATCTTGGAACTCGACGCCGCGGCCGAGCGCGTAGATCAGCATCTTCTCGGCAACCACGCGGGCAAATTGATCAGAGCGGCCCACCAGAACGTTGCGCAGGCTGGCTACACCCTCAAGCTTGGTGCCGTCCACCATCACGCCGTTCGGGTCCACCGGGCTGTCACCGTCCATCGTGCGCCATGTGCCCACCGCGTCGAAGTTTTCGAGCGCCAGACCCATGGGTTCAAAAATCTTGTGGCAGGTCGCACACGACGGATTCGTAGTGTGCAGCGCCATCGTCTCCCGCATGGTCGGAATCTTGGAGTTGCCAGTGGTGTCCGGAGCGCGCTCCTTGATGGCCGGAACGTTTGGCGGCGGGTCCGGCGGGCTGACGCCGAGGAACGTCTGCAGGTACCACTTGCCGCGCGCTACCGGCGAGGTGCGCGCAGCGTTGGAGGTCGCGGTGAGCAGCGCTCCCTTGCCCAGCAGGCCGCGGCGCATGTCGAGTTCCTGCGTCAACTGCACGCGGCGGAACTGGGGACCGTAGACGTTCGCGATGCCGTAGTGCTTGGCCAGACGCTCATTGACGTAGGTGAAATCGCCCGTCAGCAGGTCCATGATGCTGCGGTCTTCATGCACGATGCTGCCGAAGAAAAGCTCGACTTCTTTCTTGTAAGCCGCGCGCAGATTGTCGTCGAAGTCGGGGAACATGTTGACCACCGGCTCACTCGCAGCAAGGGATCGCACGCCCAGCCATTGGCCGGTGAAGTTGGAGATGAGCGCTTCGGACTTCG
Source organism: Bryobacterales bacterium (assembly GCA_947446025.1). GTDB lineage: Bacteria > Acidobacteriota > Terriglobia > Bryobacterales > Bryobacteraceae > Palsa-187. The sequence continues at coordinate 45,946 of CANFEY010000032.1, read as the reverse complement.
GATCAGCCAGCATGCGCTTGACCTGCTTTTCGACCACCAGCGGGTCCTTCAATTTACCTGCGACGGCCAGGTCAATCAGTTCGTCGTCGGGAACGCTGCTCCACAAGAAGAAGGACAGGCGTGAAGCCAAGGCGATGTCGCTGATGCGGTAGCTTTTGCCGGCGGCCAAGCCAGCGGGTTCGGGTTCGCCGCGATAGACGAATTCGGGGTCGGCCAGGATGCGCTGCAGCGCCGCTTCAATGCCGTCGTCAAACGACGTACCCTCGCTGCGGCCCGACGTGTAGAACGCCATGACGGAGGCCAAATCCTCGGCCGTCGCCGGACGCCGGTAGGCGTGCTTGATCAACGTGGAGACGATGTTGCGAGCGCAAGTGGTTTCGTCGGCCTTGGAGGTGGGGCGGCAGGTGAAAATTTTCTTGCGCGCCGCCGTGTCGGTTGCGCCCTTCGCGCCGTACGGACCCTCGATCCAGACTTGCCCCACGTGCGGGTAGAAGAGGAAGCCGGGGATGGAGCCGGGCGTGTTCATGGTGCGCTGGAACGGACGATCCATCTCGCTTCCAGGGATGTCATTGGTGGCGAGGAACGTCACGCCTACCGTGTGGAGGCCCGCTTTGACCGGAATCTTCTGCGTCGACCGGCCATTGCCCGTCGTATTGGATATTTCGCGGTCCCAATCGAACAGCTTCACGCGCTCGCCGTCGATGGTGACTTCCAGTTGCTCGCCCTTCACGCCGCCCAGCACCGCCTGGAAGTACCCAGTGACGCCCTTGACCTTGAAGGTGTACTCACCGTCCGCCGGGAACTGATATTTGATCAGGATGCCGCCGCGGGTTCCGAAGGGCAGCCCTTCGATGTGGTAGTTCTGCGCGGTATCGGCGGGGACCTCGAAGACAGCCTGCGAGGGAGCCGACACGTTGCCAATCGCCAGCCGGCTGATCTTGCCCGCCGCGGAAAGGTACGCTTCCATCAGCGCCGGGGAGAGCGTCAACGCGCCCGCAATGTTGTCGAAGCCGCGGGTAGAGTCATCCGCCGGGAGAAATTTGGTGGCGTCTACTTCGAGCGCCAACACGTCGCGGATCGCGTTGGTGTACTCAGTGCGATTCAGGCGATGCAGCCCGGGGGCAGGCAGGTGAGCGGTGGAGCTGCGATCCAGCTCACCTTCCATCCAGGTAATGAGCCCATCCATCGCCGCCGCGTCCGGCCGGGGCATCCCGGTGGGCGGCATCATGCCCGCCCGCAGCTTGCGCACCAGCAGCTCGCCGATGTCGGCGTGCTGGCCGAGCTTGGTGAGATCCAACTGGTCGAGCAAGAGATTCGCGGTCTTGGTCCGGGCGTTGTGGCACCCCACGCAATAGCGGTCAACAACCGCTTTCTGCGCCGCCGCAGGCGTTCCCTTCGCAGGCGCAGCCTGGGGCGACTGGCCCGAAAGCAGGGCCACTCCGGCAAGAACGCCGCAACCAACAATGAGAAGAATCGATTTCACAGGCCCCTCCGCAGGGATCGTAATTTTGAACGCAAACTGGACCCACAAATTGTATCATCTCTGGTTCCCGGTGTCTGGGAGCCAAAGGGCATATGCCTGAAGCCCAGCGGAAGCCCCAAAATCCGAGCCAGCGGGCCGCGATTACCGGCGCAAGTGCGAGATCAGACCTGCTGGGTCGTCCGTGATGATGGCGTCCGCGCCGGCGGCGATCAGGCGGTCCCAATCGGCGGGCGTGTTCGCCGTCCACGGCACCACTTGCAGCTTGGCGGCATGCGCGGCCTTGACCTGCTCCGGCGTGACCAAGCGGTATTCGGGGGAAATGATTGTGGCCCCGGCGTCCTTGGCAATTTCCACAAAATCGCGCGGTTGACCACTGTAGAGCGCGGAGAGCTGCAGTTCGGGAGCCAGCTTCTTCATTTCATGCAGCGTGCGGAAGTCGAAAGACTGGATGATGACGCGCTTTTCCATCTTGTGTTTCCGGATCACGGCCAGCACGCGTTGCGCGAACTCGGCCGGAGGAACCGTCAGGTTCGGCTGCGCGGCCTCGATCTTGGTTTCCATGTTGAACCGGAACGTGCCCTTGGATGCCAGGGCGAACACTTCATCCAGAGTAGGAATGCGCGTGCCGGGAACGGTCTGCTGGCGGGCAAATTGAGGATTGCGGGTGGCTCCGCAGTCCCACTGGCGCAACTCGGCCAGCGTATGCTCCACAATCACCGCACGCTCCTTTGGACCTGTGCAAATCGGTGCCTGCAAGTAGGAATCGTGTGAGATGACAACGATGCCGTCCTTGGTGACTCCCATATCGAGCTCGATCACGTCGACGCCCTGGGCGATGGCGTATTCAAACGCCGGGATGGTGTTCTCCGGACGCAACGCGCGCGCGCCGCGGTGTCCGTGAACTTCGATTCGCTCAGCTCCGAAAGCGGTGACGGCCATAAGCACACACAACAAGATTCTCATGCCCGAAGAATAGCCAGCCGGCGTTGCAGTCGCGTTACGTCTCGATGTCGAATTCTCAGTTCACGCACTTGTTGCAGAATCTACATCCGCTATCAGTCTTGGGACGGTACCTTGACCACATGAAACACCTTAGTTCATTCATCATCGGGGTCTTGCTCACCGCCTCGTTTGCGTCGGCCCAGTTCGGCACAGCCGAAGTCCTGGGAACCATCCGCGACAAGAGCGACCAGGTTCTTCCCTCCGCCACTGTGAAGCTGCTCAACCAGGATACGGGCATTGAGTCAGAAACGCAGTCGGACGGTACGGGCAACTACACTTTTACCAACGTCAAAATCGGAATGTACACGATCAGCGCCGAAGCCACCGGCTTCGCCAAGGCTGAATCGAAGGACATTACGCTGAACGTGAACGCACGGCAACGCGTCGACCTGCGCCTCGAAATCGGCACAGTCTCGCAGACCATCGTGGTGACCAACGTCGCAACCATCCTGCAAACGGATTCGAGCGAACGCGGCCAAGTCATCCAACAGCGCGCCATTGTGGAGCTGCCTCTGAACGGACGCGCCTACTCTGATCTGGCGCTGCTGACCACCGGCGTGTTGAAGTCGCCTTCGTCGGCTTCCCGCGAAGGTTCGTTCATCGTGAACGGGCTGCGCAGCGTGTTTAACAACTACGTTTTGGACGGCGTCGACAACAACGCCTACGGCACCAGCAACCAGGGCTTCGCGAACCAAGTGGCGCAGCCTTCGCCCGACTCGGTGGCGGAGTTCAAAGTCATCACCAACAACTACAGCGCCGAATACGGACGCAGCGGCGGCGGCACCATCGACGTGGCGATGAAGAGCGGCACCAACGCCTTCCACGGGACCGCTTACGACTTCGTCCGCAACACCAGCCTGAACGCGATCGGATACGTCTTCGGCGCGCGCCCTGCCACGTTCAAGAAGCCCACGCTGAATCAGAACCAGTTCGGATTCACCCTCGGCGGACCCATCATGAAGAACCGGGCGTTCTTCTTCGGCGATTACGAAGGCTTCCGCTCCAAGGCGCGCACGCTCACCTTCGCCAGCATCCCGACGTTGAACGAGCGTCAAGGCATCCTGCCGGTGGCGGTGGTCAATCCCCAGACAGGCCAAACCTATGCGGCGGGCACTCCGATTCCGCTCACCAGTTTTGCCCGCAAGGTGCTCACGGACCTCCCCTCGCTCACCGGCACCGGCCGGTCCAACAACTACCAGCAACTATCGCTGGACCAGAACTACAACGACAAGTACGACGCCAAACTGGACGGCCAGATCAAGAGCACGATGACCGCCTTTGCCCGCTTCAGCCAACGCAAGGTGAACATCTTCAATGAGCCGAACATCCCCGGCGCATCCGGCGGAAACAGCAACGGCTACACGCGCGTCCTCAACCAGCAATTCAGCGCGGGTTACACCTGGACCATGTCGCCGCAGTCGGTATTCGAGAGCCGCTTCGGCATGTCGCGCACGCGGGCCGGCAAGGAGCCGCCACTGGTGGGCGGACCCAGCATGCTGGCGCAATACGGCATCACTGGTTTGCCGGAAGATCCGGCCCTGGTGGGCGGACTGACGTCGCAGACCATTTCCGGATACAGCGCGTTGGGCCGGCAGGCGACCAATCCGCAATTCCAAAATCCGCTGAGCTTGGACTACAAGTTCAACTACACGCGCGTAACAGGCCGCAATACGATGAAGGTGGGCTACGAATTTGTGACCATCCACACGCAGGTGAATGACGTGAATCCTCTGTATGGCCGCGACGCCTACGCGGGCGGTTTCTCGCGTCCCTCGGGCGCTCCGGCCGATGCCAACAGCTACTCGCTGGCGGACTTCTATTTCGGTCTGCGCAGCCAGTATGCGCTGGCCAACTACGTGGTGGGCGATTACCGTCAGCACATGAACTTCTTGTATGTGCAGAACGACTACCGCGTGAGCCGCAAGTTGACGCTGAACCTGGGCATGCGCTGGGAATACGCGACACCGCGTTGGGAAAAGGACAACGTGCTGTCAAACTTCGATCCGGAAACCAAGACGATTCTGAAAGCGAAAGACGGAAGCGTGTATGACCGGTCCCTGGTCAATCCTGACCGTAACAACTTCGCTCCGCGCCTGGGCTTCGCCTACAGCGCAAATTCGAAGACCGTAATCCGCGGAGGCTACGGCGTCAGCTACATTCATCAGAACCGTGTCGGCAGCGCCGACCTGTTGGGCATCAACTACCCGCAAGTGGTGATTGCGACCATTAACCAGACCAGTCCCAACGACGCGGCCTTCCGTACCACACAGCAGGGCTACCCCGCCGGGCTGACCAATGCCTCTACCTTCAGCGTGGCGAACGCCAACATCGCTTACATCCCCAAGACCTTCGGCGCGCCGTGGGTGCAGAGCTACTTCCTCTCCGCGCAGCGTGAGTTGATGCGCGATTTCGTACTGGATATCGGCTACGTCGGCAACGATTCAAACGCGCTGCCGCTGATTGCCGACTACAACCAGGCCGCTCCGCAACCGACGGCGACGTCAAACTTGTCGCTGGCCGCGCGCCGCCCGATTCAAGGCTACGGCGCCATCACCTGGTTCAACCCGGCGGGCTTCTCATACTACAACGCGCTTCAAGTCAAGCTGGAAAAACGCTTCTCTTACGGCCTACAGTTCCTGAACTCCTTCGTGTGGGGCAAGGCCATCGACAACAGCGGCCAATCCCTGGACACCAACGGCGGCAACGACGCCAGCCCGCAGGACGTTCGCAATCTGGCCGCCGAGAAGGGCCTATCAAACTACGACCAGAAGTTCACCAACGTGACCAGCGTGGTGTATCAACTGCCCGTAGGCAAGGGCAAGAAGTTCGGTGACAGCCTGCACCCCGCCTTGGATGCGGTCATTGGAGGCTGGGAATTCAGCGTCATCAACAATGCGCTGTCTGCTCCGCCGCTCAACCTGCGCGCGTGGGCCGGTAATATCCCAGCGGCGTTCCAAACGGTGGGAAACCTGGCCGGCTTCCGCGGCGGCGAAACCTTCCGCCCCAACGTGTTGGGTCCGGTGCTGGCGGTGAACCCGCAGGACGTCACCAACACTTTCTTCAACACCGCCAACGTGGTGCTGCCCACCGATCCCAGCCAGCCCTTCGGCAACTCAGGACGCAATTCGGTGCGCGGCATCGGGCTCCAGCAAACGGACCTGGGGGTCCACAAGAACTTCCAGCTGCCGCGCGAGTCCATGCGCCTGCAGTTCCGCGCGGAGTTCTTCAACGTGATGAACCACACCAACTTCACGGCACCGAACACGGACCGCAACAGTGCGGCCTTCGGCACCATCCGCGGCTGGCAGCCTCCCCGCCAAGTGCAGTTCGCGCTGAAGTTGTACTGGTAGTAGCAGCAGCCGTTGCCGGCCGGGTTCCTTCACAAACCCCGCCGGTAGCGCTGCCCGGTCCACCACCGCCCCCTGCAACTGAACGTGGCCATTGACACATACGGCAATTCGCCGTATCGTTAGCCATGAGGCCTGAGACCACCACCGCCCGCCTGGAGGCACGATTGCCTGCGGACATCCACGCCCTGCTCAAACGCGCAGCCGAAATGCAAGGCCGGTCTCTGACAGACTTCGTGGTGACTGCCGCGCGCGACGCCGCCGTGCAGACCATCGAAAATAGCGAGATTATCCGGCTCTCCATCGACGACCAGCGCAAGATTGCCGATTCCCTCCTCACCCCCCCGCAACCCAGTGTCGCGCTCCGCCGAGCCTTCAAGCACCGCCAGCGCCTGCTCGGATGAACGCGCCGTTTCGCATGGAGCCGCTGGCCGATCAGCATGATCGCAATAGCTTCGCTTGCGGCCAGGAACCTCTGGATCGCTACTTCCAAACCCAGGCTACTCAGGACATCCGCCGCCGAGTTGCCACTTGCTTCGTTGCGGTGGAAGTGAGCTCAGGCCAAGTGGCTGCCTACTACACCCTCGCGTCGGCGGGGATTCCGATTACCAGTCTCCCGCCGGCAATTACGAAAAACTCCCCCGCTACCCGAGCATCCCAGCGGTGCGCATGGGCCGTCTGGCCGTGGACCGGCGTTTTCAAGGCCGTGGGCTGGGTGCCACGTTGCTCGCCGACGCACTGCGCAGAGTGCTGGCTTCTGCCCCCGCCGCCTACGCGCTGTTAGTGGATGCGAAGGATGACGTAGCGGTGGCTTTTTACCTCCACCACGGTTTCATCGCTTTGGCACGCGAGCCACGGACGCTGTTCCTGACGGTGGCAGTGGCGGAAAAGGCATTGAGGTGAGTTCGGAGAGTTAGGGCTTCACGAACCCCGCCGACAGCGCCGCCCGATCCACCGCCTCGCCCTGCAAATACACCTGGGAGATCTTCCGCGTATTCGAAATATCCTCCAACGGGTTCGCATCCAGAACCACGAAGCTCGCGCTCTTCCCCACCGCCACCCCGCCGAGCTTGCTGAGCCCCGCAATCTCCGCCGCCGTCTTCGTCGCAGCCAACAGGACCTGGGCGGGCGTCATCCCCACATTCACCATGTCGGCCAGCTCCTGGTGTGCTGTCCAACCTACCGCCACGCCGGCATCCGTGCCGTACCCGATCTTCACCCCCGCCGCGCTCAGCTTCGCCAAGTTGCGGGCCTGCACGTTGTAGAGGTCCATGTTGGGCTTCGTGGGATTATCGCGCAGCCGGGCGATCTGCGCGGGTGGCAGGCTTCCGGCAGCCAGTTCCAAATCCTCAGGCCGTGTGCCGCGATCCGGCAGATTCGGAATCACCCACACGGCGGGCCGAGCCTTGATCAGCGCCATGAACTCATCGTCGATATCCACGTCGCGTACGCCGTGGGCGAAGCCGTCGATGCCGGCACGCAGCAGGTCCTTGGCATCCTCGCGGTAGAAAATGTGCGCCACAGCCTTGAGGTTATTCTTGTGCGCCTCATCAATAATGATGCGCCGCAGTTCGGGGGTTAGCTTCTGCACCGTGCCCATGCGGTCATCCACCCACATCTTCACGATGTCGACCTTCTTGGCCGCCAGCTCGCGAACCGCCGCCCGCGCCTCCGCCTCATTGCTCACCCCATAGGCGACGGGACGCCAATAAATCTGTCCCGGACCCGCCCCAGGCATCGCCATGCCCCGCCCCGCGGTCAACAGCAGCGCCGCCCCCGGCACTGGATTCGCCCGCAGCTCATACGCCGCCTCCCCCGGATCAATCCCCAGATTCCGCACCGCCGCGATGCCGTAATACGCATAGCGCTTCAGGTGGTCAGTGAGGTTTTCCTTCGAGTAGGTGTTGGTGTCCGTGCGATTTTCCTTGAGCAACGTCCAGCCCAGGTGGGCATGCGCGTCCACCAGCGCGGGAATCACGGTCTTCCCCTTTAAGTCGACCCGCACTGCCCCAGCCGGCGCGTCCACCGATCCCCGCTTGCCCACGGCCTGGAACTCGCCCTTTTCCACCAGGAACGCGGCGTCTTCCACCACCTCACCGCCGCTGATCAGGCGCGCCCCTTCGTACAGCACCGGAGCACCTGCCTCCGGCGCGGAAGCGGAACAGCCAACCAACAATACACAAATGAGCGCGGCCGACATTCGGGGCATGGAAATCTCCTCCAGCTTGTTAGTCTAGTCTTTTCGGGGCAGGCACCCCAAACCACCCGTGTTTACGCTATCCTAGACGATCCCATGCTTGTATACGCTGTCACCATTTTTCTGAGCGCCTTCCTACTCTTCCAGATTCAGCCGATGATCGCGAAGTTCATCCTCCCCTGGTTCGGAGGTTCGGCCGCGGTCTGGAGCGCCGCGCTGCTGTTCTTCCAACTGGTGCTGCTGGCAGGCTACACTTACGCCCACTTCCTCATTAAGTACCTCAACCCGAAACAGCAGCTGAAGGTCCACCTGCCGCTGCTGGTGCTGGCCGTCGCCACACTGCCCATCATCCCGGCGGACCGCTGGAAGCCCGAGGGCGGCGGCGATCCCACGTTTCAAATTCTAGCCCTGCTCGCCGCCACCATTGGCTTGCCTTACATGATTCTTTCCGCCACCAGCCCGCTGCTGCAAGCCTGGTATGTGCGCACGCACGAAGGCGTGATCCCGTACCGCCTCTTTGCGTTGTCGAACTTCGGGTCGATGCTGGCGTTGCTCAGCTACCCCTTCCTGGTGGAACCCAACATCGTGCTGCGCACGCAAGCGTGGATGTGGTCCGGCGGATTCGCGGTCTTTGGACTCGCCTGCGCCTACGCGGCATGGAAGAGCAGCGATCCTAAGAACGATGTCGCCGCCGTGGTGACGGACGCCGCTCCAGTCGAAGCGACGGCTCCCAAACTAGGCACCATCCTTTATTGGATCGGCCTCTCCGCCTGCGCCTCGGCATTGCTGCTGGCGGTCACCAGCAACCTGACGCAAAACGTCGCGCCGATCCCGCTGCTGTGGATCGCGCCTCTGAGTATCTATCTTCTTAGTTTCATCCTTTCTTTCGAGAGCGACAAGATTTACCAGCGTTGGATCTTCCTGCCCCTGGGATTGGTCGCGCTGGCCGTGCTGGCCAAGGGCATGGAGCAGTACGAAAACAACGAAGACGTCATCGGAATCCTGATCCCCCGGCTGTGCGCCGCGTTTTTCGTCGCCTGCATGATCTGCCACGGTGAGCTAGCCAAGCGCAGGCCGCATCCCAAGTTCCTGACGCAATACTTCCTGATGGTTTCCGTTGGCGGCGCCGTAGGCGGACTCTTCGTTGCCTTCCTTGCGCCCCGCGCGTTTCCCGATTTCTGGGAAATGCCGATCGCCATCGGTACGCTGGGGCTGCTGATGGCGCTGGCCGTGTGGCATGACGACGACGGTCTGCCCCGCCCATTGCCCATCCGTCTGGCTCTGCTCATCCTGGTCGCGTCTTTCTCTGTCTACCTGGGCCGCGTTGAAAAGGGCATCTCAGACGGTTACGGCATGACCTCCCGCGACTTCTACGGCGTGCTGCGCGTGCGCGATGACAACGATAGCGGCACCTTCCCCGTGCGCGTGCTGATCCATGGCACCATCAACCATGGCACGCAGCTGCTGGCGCCCGACGGCGGGCGCATCCCGACCTCTTACTTCGGCAACACCTCCGGCATCAACCGGGCCATCCGAGCGAAGGGCGAAAAGGGTCCCATCAAGATCGGCATCCTCGGACTGGGCGCGGGCGTCACCGCCACGCTGGCCCGCAAGGAAGATACCGTCCACTACTACGAAATCAACCCGACAATTTTCGACATCGCGCAGACCCGCTTCGACTTCTGGAAAGCCTGCCCCGCCGACAAGAAAATCTACTTCGGTGACGGCCGCCTGACCCTCGAAAGCATGCCCGACGAACAGCTCGACTTCCTGGCCATGGACGCCTTCACCAGCGATGCCGTCCCCATGCACTTACTCACCGCCGAGGCGTACAAAATCTACGGCCGCCACCTGAAACCGGACGGCGTCATCGCCATCAACATCTCCAACCGCTACCTCGATCTGCGCAACGTCGTATCGGCGTCGGCCAAAGCCAACGGCTTTTCCGGCATCATGATCTACGACGACGGGTCGTCGGAGCCCTACTACGTCGGTAACACCTGGACGCTCTTTAACCGCGACAAGAACTTCTTCAACCACCCGAATTTCGTGGACCCCAACACCACCGAATTGGTGCCCGACCCCAAATTCCGCGGTTGGACCGACGACTACAGCAACATTCTCAACATTCTTAACTAGGCTCTTTCACATGCTTCTCTACGCCGTCACCATTTTCCTCAGCGCGTTCCTGCTGTTCCAAGTGCAGCCGCTGATTGCTAAGATTATCCTCCCCTGGTTCGGCGGTTCCGCCGCCGTGTGGAGCGCGGCCATGATGTTCTTCCAGCTCTCGCTGCTGGCCGGGTACGGCTACGCGCACTTTCTGGGCAAAGCGAAAGCCAAGACACAGATGTACGTCCATGGCGGGCTGTTGCTGATCAGCTGTTTCCTGCTGCCGATTCTGCCGTCGCCTTCCTGGAAGCCGGACGAAGTCGGAGATCCGACGCTGCGCATCTTGTTGCTGCTGGCAGCCACCATCGGGCTCCCGTATTTCATTCTTAGCTCGACCACCCCGCTGTTGCAGGTCTGGTACGTACGCCGCACCGGCAATCAGGTGCCCTACCGTTTGTTCGCACTGTCGAACTTCGGCTCCATGCTGGCGCTGCTGAGCTTTCCATTTCTGGTGGAGCCGAACCTAGCTTCGCCGATGCAGGCGTACACCTGGAGCGGACTCTACGTCGCGTTCGCGCTGTTGTGCGGCTATGCTGCGTGGGCTAGTCAGGAATCCGCCGCCCCCGTGGTTGCCGCTCCCGTGGCAACGGAGGCCGCTACCGCCGAAAAACCCGCGCCGTCGTTCGGCGAAATGGGCCTGTGGGTCGCCCTGGCCGCTTGCGCTTCGGCGTTGCTGGTCTCCGTCACCAATCACCTCAGCGCCAACGTGGCCCCGATCCCGTTGCTGTGGGTGGTGCCGCTTGCGTTGTACCTGCTCAGCTTCATCCTTTCTTTCGAGAGCGACAAGATCTACCAACGCTGGCTGTTCGTGCCCTGGGTGGCCCCCGCGCTCGGCTGGATGGCGTATTCAATCTATGCGGCGGAAGGCAACTACCACATCAAGTACTCCATTCCGATCTTCGCCATCGGCCTGTTCCTGTGCTGCATGTTGTGCCACGGCGAACTGGCGCAGCGCAAACCGGCCGCACGCTACCTGACTTCGTTCTACCTGATGATCTCCGTCGGCGGCGCGCTGGGCGGGATTTTTGTGGCGCTGCTTGCGCCAAATCTCTTCAATGCGTTTCTGGAGCTACCCATCGCCTTGACGTTGTGCGGCGTCCTGGCCGTGATCGCATTGTGGGATGTCGAAATGGAACTGCCGATGGTCTCCAAGGACACAGCCACCTGGATTCTGCGGTTCTCGCTCGCCATTGGCGTCGGCTTCCTCGGCGGCTACCTCATAAAGAAAGAAGTGGCGGATCAAAAGGGCTACCACCTGATGGTTCGCAACTTCTACGGTGCGCTGCGCGTGCGCGATGACGATGCCGGCACCGACTACGCCACCCGCAACCTGCTGCACGGGACCATCAACCATGGCTCCCAGCGGCTGACCGAAGCCGACAAGTATCATGTGGGTTCCTACTACGGCCTGAACTCCGGCATCGGCCGCACCATGGCTGAAAAGCAGGCACAAGGCCCCGTCCGCTACGGCGTCGTGGGTCTGGGCGCGGGCGTGATGTCCGGCTATTCGCGCAAGGGCGACTACGTGCGCATCTACGAAATCAACCCCATTGTTCCCGTGATCGCGAAGTCTGAGTTCAGCTATTTTCCGCACTCGGAGGCCGATAAAGACATCCTGATGGGCGACGCGCGGCTGGTGATGGAGAAGCAGGAATCGCCGCAGTATGACGTGCTGGTCATCGACGCGTTTTCAAGCGACGCCATCCCGGTCCACTTGCTGACCAAGGAATCGTTCGAGCTGTACGGCAAGCTGCTGAAGCCCGATGGCGTACTGGCCGTGCACATCTCGAATCGCTACCTGGACCTCGCGCCCGTATGCCAGAAGGGCGCGGACGCGTTGAAGCGCCAAGCCATGGTGGTCTACGACGAAGGCGACCCCTATTCGAACTCGACCACGTGGGTGCTGATTGCCGCCGATGGAACTTTCTTCCAGGGCCCTGCGTTCATGGGCGCGAACATTTATCCGCCCGTGGTCCCGCCCGGCTTCCGCGCATGGACGGACGACTACAGCAACATCGTGAGCATCCTAAGTTTGAATTAGTGGAGGCTTTGTCTATCCGCTCCCTTACGGTCGCGGCTCAGTTTTGGGATGCCGCTAGCTAGCACTGAACCGCGACCGTAAGGGAGCAGATAGACCAGAGAATTTCCCCCGCCCAAAGCCACTATCCCAATGTGGCCGCGTACCCCATCACCTTCTCCTGCTACGGTGCCCGCATCCCGGACCCGATACCGAAGCTCCGGCAACATATCGACGCATCACTAAAGCAAGCCCCTTCGAGATGGACCCCAAGCAACGCGCCATCGTACTCGAAGCAATCCTGGAAGTATGCAGGCACAGGTCCTGGCACCTCTACGCCGCGCACATCCGCACAACCCAATTCACATCGTACCGGGAGCCGACGTGCGCCCCGAACCCGCCATGACCAGCTTCAAAGCCTGCGCCAGCCGCGCGCTGAACGCGCACGCCCATCGCGACCGCCTTCGTTGGACTCGGCATGGGAGCACGAAGTATTTGTGGTCCAGCGACAGCATGGACGCTGCTGTGACGTACGTGTTGGATAAACAGGGGGAGCGGATGGCTTGGCATGAGGCACCTGTGCGTGTTCGCTCCCTGACGGTCGCGGCTCAGCGTGCGGGGGGCAGAGCTTCGCACCAAGCTAGAACAGCTTCAGCTGAATCGTCAGGAACTTTTTCGGATTCGCCCGGAAATCCTTCATCATGCCCTGGACCTCGCGCATCGTCCCGTCCATGCTCTCATACAGCGCCGGGTTCAGCAGCAGCTGGCCAAACGTGCCTTCGCCGCTGTTGATCTTGTCGAGCATGCTGTCCAGGCGCGTCATGGTATCTTCCAGGCGCGTGTGCAGCGTGCTGGTGGTCATCAGCTTGCCGATGGTGCCGTCACCGGAATTCACCAGACGCAGGGTTTCGCGCAGGTCGGCAATCGTACCGCGGAAGTCTTCGTACAGCGCGTCGTCCTTGAGGAATTTGCCCGCCGTGCCTTCGCCGGCGTTCAAGCCGTCCACCAGCCGGTCCACCTTGCCCATGGTGCCGCGGATATCGTCGTAAAGGTCCGTCTCATTGAGCAGGCGGCCCAGCGTGCTATTAGGATTGTTGAACGCCGCCACCAGCTTGTTGGTTTCATCGGTGACACCCACCAGGTTGGTGTAGAGCGTCTCATCGCGCAGGAACTTGCCGATGGTCCCCTTGCCGTCTTCGATCTCGATGACGATGTTCTCGACGCGTTTCAGGATGGTCTGGAGCGCGCTGAGCGTGCTCTTGCCTTCGTCCAGCATGTCCTGAATTTCCGTAGTGGCCTGAGTGGCAATCTCGGCACCGGGCTGGATGGTTTGCTCACTCTTGCCGCGCTTGATGTTGATGTAGCGCGCGCCCAACAGGTTCTGCTGCGCTAGGCCGGCGGTGGAATCGACGGGAATCGACGACAGGGACTCCTCATTCAACGCCAGGGAGATCCGGACTGTCCGGTTCACTGCGGCCTCGCCGGAGAGATCCACGCCGGAGACCTTGCCGACTGGAATCCCGTTCAGCCTGACGGGCGTGGCTCCCACGGTCATGGCAAACGAATCGTCGAAGTAGACGTAGACCACCTGCGTCTTGCGGAACAGAGGGTTGCTGCCCGACATGGTGACCACCAACGCGGCCAGCACCGCCAGCGCGATGGCCGCGACGATGCCTACTTTTAACTGCGACCAGTGTGTCTTTGCTGCGGAAGGCATGGGTCTTTAAGAAGCTCCTGGGCGCGCAAACTTGCGCACGTATGGGTCCTGGTTCGCCAGAAATTCGGTCTCGCTGCCCTCAAACACCAGGCGGCCTTCTTGCATGATCAGGAACTTGGTATCCACGGTTTCGGCACTGCCGCGCGGCGCTCTTTCGATTTCGCCACTGTTGGGATTGTAGCGGAAATTCGCCATCAACTGCCCGTCCTGGTAGCGGTGCGTGACCATGATCGTCGCCGTGTTGCGCAGGTCGCGCTCCTTGAGGATCAGCGTGATGATGGTGTGTGCGGTGATCGGGTCCAGACCCGCCGTCGGCGAATCGTATAGCTCCAGCGCCGGTTCGGTCACCACAGCCCTCGCGATGCCCACCCGCCGCCGCATGCCGCCCGAAAGTTCGCTCGGAAATTTATCCAGCGTGTGCGCCAGCTCCACGAATTCCAGCGACTCCCGTACGCGCGCTTCATTGCTGCGATTCCCGGACCGCAACGTCCGCTGGTTCTCCAGTGGGTAGCTGACGTTCTCGGCGACGTTCAGCGAATCAAACAGCCCGCCTTCCTGGAACAGAATCCCCACCCGCGCACGTAAATCGAAAAGCTCCGTCTCACGCATGCAGGTGATTTCCTGCCCCAACAGGAACACACGCCCCGAATCCGGCTTCACCAGGCCCACAGCCACTTTCAGGAGCACGGTCTTCCCACTGCCCGCCGCCCCGAACACCACGCGCGTCTCCCCCGCACCCATCTGGAACGACACGTGGTCCAGCGCCGGGGTGTCCCCGAAACGCAGGCTCACATCCTCAAAACACACGATGGTGGAGGCGGCGTCCATACTAGAGGTTCACGAAGAACTGCGTAATCAACGCGTCCACGAAGAAAATCCACAGCGAGGACCACACCACCGCGTCCGTCGTCGCGCGCCCCACCCCTTGCGTGCCGCCCGTGGTCCGCATTCCGTAAAGGCAGCCCACCAGCGCGATGATCACCGCGAATGACAAGGGTTTGAGCAGGCCCTGCGCCAGATCGTTGTATTCCAGAATCTGCCAGGCGGCGGTCCAATACTCAGATGACGTGATGCCGAGCTGCGTACTCGCGATGAAGTAGCCGCCCATCATGCCGATGAAGTCCGCAATGATCGTCAACAGCGGCAGCATCAGCGCCGCCGCGATCAACCGCGGAGTCACCAGCTTCTGCGTAGGATCGGTTCCCAGCGCCCGCATGGCGTCAATCTGTTCGGTCACTTTCATGGACCCGAGTTCGCTGGCCATGCCGCTGGCGTTCCGCCCCGCCACCAGCACCGCCGTCAGCACCGGCCCCAGTTCGCGCACCAGCGTGATCGATACAATTTCGCCCACGCGGCTTTCCGCTCCGTAAGTCGTGAGCGCGCGAGCCATCTGCAACGCCATGACGATCCCGCTGAACAGGCCCACCATGCTGCAAATGGGCAGCGACCCCACGCCGATCACATCCATCTGGTGGAAAACATCCGCGCTGTAGTGCGGCCGCCGCACAATGTTGCCCACAGCGCGGCCGCTGAGCACCACGAACTCCTGAAATGTCTGGATAGGCGGCTTAAGGAAGTCGAGCAATCGGAATCCCCGTCAATGTTGATGCTAGCATTGCCAGGACTATTCGGCCATCAACAGGGGGATCGGCTGCGTACCGCCGGGGTCGGCTTCAAAGGTGAGCTTCAGGTAAGACCGGGCGTGATAGTCGAAGCGCGTGGGCAGCCCGCTGGGGTCGCCGGGTTCGTAGCGGACCTTGAATTCCGCAGTGGTCTCGCGCTGCGCGTTGCGGATGGATCCTTCCATATCGCGGAACGTTTTGTCTTTCCACTTGGTATGCAGCTCATACCGTTTCCCGCTATGCAGGAATGGGCTGCGGAGAGCGGGTTCGCGCGACAGGCCCGCATGACGCATGGCGGCGAGGAAGCCGGGGAGGCCGGTGGCCCGGTTCTCCTGAGGTGCCTCGGCGGAGGCCTGCCGCATTAAGTCTGCGAGCACGACCTCAGCGTCCGTCCACAGGAACTTCGCGGGAACCGCGGTGTGCGCGGCGTTCGCGTAAGCACCTTTCGCGTTTGCCGCGCCCCAAGCCAGCGTAACCGGAACACCCCCCTCCGGCGCATGCAGCGCGTTGCGGGCCTCGCTGAGGCTCTGCTCTTTGGAACTGGTGATGAATCCTGAGAAAGCGGTCTCCGCGCCCTCCGGACGGTCATGGAAGTATTCGTGCAAAATGCCGAAGCGGTTCAGTCCGGCGGCGCGCTCCGGCCATGACCCGGCGGAAAATTGCAGCGCCACACCCGTCGCGTTTCCGGCCGACCCGGTTTCCACCGATGCATACCCGCCGCCCACGCCTGCCCGGCTAAAGACCTTCACGCCCAGGATCGTAACGACGGCACTGGCGCGGTAACGGCGCTGGAAGACGGAAGTGCGTCGGATTCCCGTGAGCACGTCAGGCATGCCGGATGCCAGGGCAAACCGGGCAAGTGGCAGCACTCCTATCAGCGCCTGCAGCAGGGTCCGTCGCGACGGAAGCATGCAACGAGTGTGACTCCTACATGTTGCGTCCGGATGTCGCTCCGGTGAGGAGTCAATAAAACATTTCTACGGAAATTGTTTTATGCCACCGGCACGCCGAACCGTGCCAGCGTTGCATCCACGTCCGTCTTCATCATGCGCGAGGCGTCGTAATCCACGGTGAGCTTATCCAACGCCGCGTTCGGTTGCACGCGGGCGATGCCGAAGACGCTGTGCAACGCGGCGATCTGAACGCAATCGTCGTCATTAAGCGGGCGGCTGAGCTTGTAATACAACGTAACTTTTGTCATTGGGAAACTTCAGGATAACAACTTCCACTTGATCTTCCGCAACATGCCGAGCCACAAATTCGCGTCCTGCGCGGTCATATGCGTGCGCCGGAGTTGCCGGCGGACCTTCAGGTACATCGATTCGCCGGTACGTTCGTGGATGTATTCGCAGTGCTCTAGAATTTCCTTCATCAACTGCGTGATGCGCTCCATGTCCTCGCCGCGGGCCTCTACCGTCACTTCAGGCTTGGCCTTCGCGGCGGCGGGGTTGCGCGCGATTTCGTACAGGCACACGGCTACCGCTTGGCCCAGGTTCATCGACTCATGCTCGGCGCGCGTGGGAATGCGCATCAGCCAATGGCAATGCGACATGTCGTCGTTGGAGAGGCCGAACTTCTCTGAGCCGAACAGCAACGCCACCGGAGCGCTGGCCATCTTGCGGGCGATGGCGCGTCCACCCAGTTCCAGGCGGCGCAGAGGGTGCTCCAGCGCCCGGTGACCAATGGACGTGGTGCCCACCACCAGCGCGCAGTCAGCCACGGCCTGGGCCACCGTGGCGTATTCGCGGGCGCCCTGAAGCACCTGCGACGCGTTCACAGCGGACTTGGCTTCGCGATACGCCACATCATACGCGTTGACCAGGCGCAGATCGAGGCAGCCGAAGTTGCTCATGGCCCTTGCCGCCGCGCCAATGTTGAGCGGATTGCGCGGAGACACCAAAACGACGCGCAGATTCATGGCTACGAAAAGTCGCGCCGCACCGCGTCTAGCACCCCGTTGACGAAGGCCGCCGATTCCTCGCCAGAGAATTCGTGCGCCAGCTCCAGCGCTTCATCAATGGCGATGGCGGGCGGCGTGGCCGTGGATTGGATTTCGTAGATAGCTAGGCGCAGGATGTTGCGATCCACCACCGCCATGCGTTCGATGCGCCAGTTGGAGGCCTTGGCGCTGATGCGTGCATCAATCTCGGCGGCCTTACGCGCGACCCCGCGAGCAAGGTCCTCCATAAATTCGTCGGCGGGCGTGGGCACCGGCGTTGGATTGTCTTCCTCTGACCCTAACGTCAAGTAGAACGCCGCCATCGCGTCCTCAATCGGCTGCTTGCGCTGATCCCACAGGAACAGCACCTGCAGCGCCCTTTGCCTGGATTTGTGGCGAGCCGGCATCTACTTCTGCTCTCCGAACCGGGCCATCTCAATCGCCGTCATGGCCGCATCGTAGCCCTTGTTGCCCATCGCACCGCCTGCGCGGATCTGGGCCTGCTCCAGATTTTCCGTGGTCAACACACCGAACGCAACCGGGACGCCCGTCTCCAGCATCACCTGCTGCAATCCACGCGCGCATTCGCCGGCAACGTAGTCGAAATGCGGCGTATCGCCCCGGATCACGCAGCCCAGAGCCACAATCGCCTGGAAGCGCACGCTCAGCTTTTTCGCCGCCAGCGGTAGCTCATACGCACCCGGAACATCGAACACGTCCGCCGTTTCGGCGGCGGTTTCTCGCAAAGCCTTCAGCGCCCCTTCCAGCAGTTTTCGCGTGATCGCTTCGTTGTAGCGCGCCACCACAATGGCCACTTTTAGGCCTCGGGCGTCGGGCTTCGCATTCCAAGTGGGGATTTCGGCTGACATCGTGAGAGAATAGAGGTTCCATCATACCGCGCTTAACACGCCCAAGTAATCAAACTTCAATGGACCCTCAGCGAATCCGAAATTTCAGCATCATTGCCCACATCGACCACGGCAAGTCCACGCTGGCCGACCGCTTGCTCGAAGTCACCGGCGCTCTCACCCAGCGCGAGATGATGGCGCAGGTGCTCGACTCCATGGACCTGGAGCGTGAACGCGGCATCACCATCAAGGCACACGCGGTGCGGCTCACCTACATCGCCAAGGACGGCCTGGAGTATCAACTCAACTTGATCGACACGCCTGGCCACGTCGATTTCTCCTACGAAGTCTCGCGCAGTCTGCAAGCCTGCGAGGGCGCGCTGCTGGTAGTGGACGCCTCGCAGGGCGTCGAAGCGCAGACGCTCGCCAACACGTATCTGGCGCTGAGCCACAACCTGGAAATCGTCCCCGTCCTCAACAAAATCGATCTGCCGTCGGCCGAGCCGGAGCGCATCCGCGAACAGATCGAGCAGTTGATCGGCCTAGACGCCAGCGGCGCGATTCTGTGCAGCGCCAAATCCGGCATCGGCATCAACGAAGTTCTGGAAGCCATCGTGACGCTGATGCCGCCTCCCCGGGGCAACTTGGAAGCCCCGCTCCGCGCGCTGATTTTTGATTCCTGGTTTGACCCGTATCGTGGCGTCATCATCCTGGCGCGCATCATCGACGGGCGCGTGCGCAAAGGCCAGAAGATCCGCTTGTGGTCGAATGGCAAGCAGTTTGAAGTGGACGGCTTGGGCTACCAATCGCCCAAGGCGATCCCGTGCGCCGAGTTGGCCGCCGGCGAAGTGGGCTTCCTGTTCGCCAACATCAAGACGGTTTCGGACGCCATGATCGGCGACACCATCACCGATCACTTGAACCCCGCCGCCGAACCGCTGCCAGGCTTCGCGCCGTTGACGCCCATGGTGTTCGCGGGCCTCTACCCAGTGGAATCGCACGAACACGGCCTGCTACGCGATGCGCTGGAAAAGCTCCGCCTCAATGACAGCGCGTTTAGTTTTGAACCGGAAAACTCGGTCGCCCTAGGCTTCGGCTTCCGCTGCGGCTTCCTGGGGCTGCTGCATCTGGAAATCGTGCAGGAGCGCCTGGAGCGCGAGTTCAAGATCGACCTCATCATCACCGCGCCCGGCGTGCGCTACAGGATCACGCTACTGAACGGGACCGAGTTTGAAGTCGACAATCCGTCGAAATTCCCCGACCCCGCCGAGATTCTGAAAATCGAAGAGCCGATCATCGAAGCCACGGTGATCACGCAGGAAGAATACATCGGCGAGATCCTCAAGCTGCTGGAAGAAAAGCGCGGTACGCAGAAGAAGTTCGAATACATCGGCGGCAATCGCGTGATGCTGGTGTATGAGATGCCGCTCAACGAAATCGTGCTCGACTTCTTTGACCGCCTCAAGTCCGCCTCGCGCGGGTACGCGTCGCTCGATTACCACCTGTGCGGCCACCGCACGTCGAAAATGGTGAAACTCGACGTTCTCGTCGCCGGCGAACCCGTCGACGCGTTGTCCCTCATCGTGCACACCGAATTCGCCTACGAACGCGGCAAGGAACTCATCTCGCGCCTCCGCAGACTCATCCCGCGCCAGCAATTCGAAGTCGCCCTGCAGGCCGCCATCGGAGCCAAAGTCATCGCCCGCGAAACCATCTCCGGCATCCGCAAAAACGTCCTAGCCAAGTGCTACGGCGGCGACATCTCGCGCAAACGCAAGCTGCTAGAAAAGCAAAAAGAAGGCAAGCGCCGCATGAAGCGCGTCGGCAAGGTGGAGATCCCGCAGGAAGCGTTCCTGGCGGTACTGAAGGTAAGCAGCAGCTCCAGCGACGAGGATTAGCTAGTCCATTTTTGAGTGAACAGGCGACCCGCGGGCGACACATGATTCTCGTCCAGCAAACGAGACATACTGGAGACGTGGGTTTTGGTGCACCATTTCGGACCGTCGCTCTGGCCGGCCTCTTGTGTTCGATGTCGGCGACTGGACAAAGCCGATTGATCGAAGAAGTTCGCATCGACTCAACCGGGGAAGGGATGCTCCCTCCACGTTCGGAAACTTACCTTACACTCAGAGCCAAGGACAAGACCTTGGACAAGGTGAAGGCCGCCGCCCTGTCAAAAGCGCTCAGCGCGCCTCTGTTGGCGGAACCGGACTTGAGTAACCTCGGAATTAGCGAACAGTGGCTGGCAAGAAACATCGTAAATCTTCAGCCCGACTACCGGCGTCAATCTCTGCAAATGTATACGGACCCGGCGGCAATCCTCCGCCTCTTGCCCCGGCTCTTTGGCCTTTGGTATAGCGAAGACAATTCTCAGATCATCGTGAAAGTAAGGTTTGGCGGGGGCGAGTCCTGGACGATTTCCTCGAACGCGAACGCTCCATTCATGCTGCCCTGGTCCATTCACCGTCCTGGCCGCGAAAGCACCACTTTCGATGCAGGACTTTCGCGGGCGATTGGTTCGCTCATGCCGCTGGAGTCCACAAACCGCGACAAGCTAGTAGGGGAAACGCTTTCAAAGGTGCTCGCGAGGGAAGTAGAAGACTGCGTCAATTTCCGCCAATGTTAGCACCCTCAGACTTTTTCCCGACTCGGGGCGTCATTATGAACGGAGCACAAAAGCGGTGATCTTCCGGGAAGTTGAAGATCGCGACCTGATCGCGAAGGCGCGGCGGGGGGATGTGGAGGCCTATAACCTCCTCGTCTCTCGATGGGAGAAGCGTGTTTTCAATTACTTACTCCGCCTTGTCCGCAATCGGGAAGACGCCATGGATGTGAGCCAGGATGTATTCTTGAAGGCCTACCAAAATCTGCCCAAGCTCGACGACCCGGGGAAATTCGCCGGCTGGCTGTTCCGCATCGCGCACAACGAGGCGTTTTCGCTGCTGCGGCGGCGCAAGCCGGAAGGCGAGCTGCCGCTGGAAACCGGGCGCATGGCTCCCGGGCTGCTACAGCTGGAACTCTCCGTGGCGGTAGAGAGCGCTTTAGCGCGACTCCACGAGGACCAGCGCGAGGCGGTTCTGCTGAAGGTCTATCAAGGTTTCAAGTTCGAAGAGATGGCCGAGATCCTGGGCTGCCCGGTCTCCACCGTGAAATCCCGGCTGTACACGGCTCTCGATCTGCTGAAAGTTTCTTTGGCTCCGGAAGTTGCAAGATGACAGAGGTTGCAAGATGACACATATCGACGTAAAGGCCTACGCAGTGGGCGAAATGAATGAGAGCGACAAGCGCGCTGCCGCGGCCCATGTAGCCGGCTGCGACGCCTGCCGCGAAGAGTTAGCCGGCATTCAGTCGTCTTTGACGTCGCTGGCCATGCTCCGCGATGAAGACCCGCCGCGTCGCATCGCTTTCGTGTCCGACAAAGTCTTCGAACCCACCTGGTGGCAGCGTCTGAACCCGATGTTTGCCTCCGCCTGCGTGCTGGCCGCGGCGATTGTGATTCACGGCTTCGCCGCCCCGCCCGCCGTTGACCCCACTGTCGACCCCTCCATCCAAGCCCGTATCGATGAAGCCGTGGCCCGCCAGATGGAGCCCCGGTTGGAAGTGCTGGAGCAATACGAAAAGCAGATGCAACAGCGCTACAAGCACGTCATGACCCTGGTTAATAACTAACGTGGTGAACAACTAACATGAAAAAACTACTCCCCCTCCTTTTTGCCGCTGTTTTCGCCATTTCGGCGGCGGATGCGCCGCGCCTCAGCCGCTCCTTGATTACCAGCGTGGAAAAACGCCTCGACGACCGCATTCAGCGGATGTGGAGCGATAACGCGATGGCCTTGGTTGGCTCCGCGCGCGGCGTATATCTTCCCGGCTACGGCATCGTGTTCACTGCGGAAATGAGTCTGGCCACCGCCAACGTCTCGCTGATGAACCCCACGCTCTCTGACGCCGACAAGGTAGCCCTGCACAAGAAAAAAATGGAACGGCTCCCGCTGCTGAAGTCTTCGATGAAGGACGTCTTGATCGCCACCGCCGCGTTGCTGGACCCGGTCCCTGCCACCGATAAGGTCTCCATCGCGCTCATCCTCTCCCGTTACTCCTCGGAAGACCCCGCCGGCGTGCCCTTGCAAATCGTCTTCGAGGGAACCAAACAGCAACTGCTGGCCGCGCAAAAGGCCGGACCCGCCGCCATCGACGGCGTAGTGAAAATCACGGAGTCCAACTAACTCCGCATGCGCCTCGGAGAGATCCTTCTCGAACGCCGCCTCATCACGCAGGAGGATCTTTCGCGCGCCCTGGAATTGCAGCGCGAGCGCCCAGGCGAAAAAATCGGCAAGATCCTGGTGGACCTGGGCTTCGTCGCCGCCCGCGACGTTCTGGCCGCCCTGGGCCACCAGTTGCAGCTCCCCGTCCTGGCCATCGACGGCGCACCCCCGGCCTCACCGGAAATCGAAGTCCTCTCCGCAAAATTCCTTCGGCAATCCCGAGCCATCCCCGTCGCCCTGCACGAAAGCACCGTCACCCTGGCCATGGCGGACCCGCTCGACTTCGAGACCCGAGCCATTGTCGCCGCCTCCACCGGCCTCACCGTCCTGCCCGCTATCTGCCATGAGCAGGAAATCCTGGACGCCATTGACCGCTACTACGGCCAGGCCGCCAAGAACGAAACCGAACTCGCCGCCACCCCCGGCGATTCCGAAGACCTTGAGCACCTGCGCGATATGGCCAGCGAGGCTCCCGTCATCCGCCTGGTGAACGCCATGATCGCGCAAGCCGTCGAACAGCGCGCCAGTGACATCCACATTGAGCCTTTCGAGAAAGAATTCCGCGTCCGTTTCCGCATCGACGGCGTTCTGGCCAATCAGGATTCCCCGCCCCGCGAACTCAAGGCCGCCATCATCTCGCGCGTAAAGCTGATGGCCAAGCTCAACATCGCCGAGCGCCGCCTTCCCCAAGACGGCCGCATCAAGGTGAAGACGCTGGGCCGCGAAGTGGATCTGCGCGTCTCCACGCTGCCCACGCTGTACGGCGAAAGCGTCGTCATGCGCTTGCTCGACCGTTCTGCCACGAGTTTCTACGACCTTGAAAAACTCGGCTTCGACGCCCACATGCTGGAACGCATGGCGTATTACACCTCGCTGCCGCACGGCATCTTCCTGGTCACCGGCCCCACCGGCAGCGGCAAGTCCACCACGCTCTATTCCGCGCTCAAACGCATCAACCAGCCGGACAAGAAAATCATTACCATCGAAGACCCGGTGGAATATCAGATGGACGGGATCAACCAGATCCACGTCAACACGCAAATCGGCCTGACCTTTTCCGAAGGCCTGCGCCACATCGTGCGCCAGGATCCCGACGTCATCATGGTGGGTGAAATCCGTGACCGCGACACCGCCGACGTGGCCATCCGTTCCGCCCTCACCGGCCACTTCGTCTACTCCACGCTGCACACCAATGACGCGCCCAGCGCCATCACTCGACTGACCGACATGGGCGTGGAAAACTACCTGCTGACCTCGTCCCTGGTTGCCGTGCTCGCCCAACGCCTGGTCCGCCTGATCTGCCCGAACTGCAAGGAATCGGTCAAGCCAGTGCTCAGCCCCGATGGCTCCCTGTCGCCCGCCTTCCGCGGCGCGGGTTGCGACAACTGCTTCGGCAGCGGCTACCGCGGACGCGTCGGTATCTTCGAACTAATGGAACTCAACGAAGAGATGCGCGCCGCCATCATCCGCAATGAAGACGCCAGCAAGCTCACTACGTTGGCCCGCCGCCACGGCATGCGTAATCTGCGCGAAGATGGCTGGATGAAAGTCGCGCAGGGCGTGACCACTCCCGAAGAAGTCATCCGCGTGACGCAAGAATTCTAAGCATGGCAACCACCTTCTTCTTCCGCGCGGTAGCCTCCGACGGGAAACCCCGGACCGGAACCCTCACCGCGGACACCGAAAAACTGGTGGCCTCCGAACTGCGCCGTCAAGGCCTCATCCCCGTCTACATCGGCCTCGAAAAAGGTACCCAGGGATTCGCCTTCAAGCTCCCCTCCATCGGCCGCAGCAAGCGTGGAGACGTGCTCTTCTTCACCCAGGAGCTCTCCACGCTGCTCAATGCCGGCATCCCGTTGGACCGCGCCCTCACCATCACCGGCGAGCTCACCACGCGCGCCGACTTCCGCTCACTCATCCTGGACGTGACCCGCTTACTCAAGGGCGGAAAATCCCTCGCCGATAGCCTGGCTGCGCACCCCTCCCACTTCAGTGAGCTTTACACCAACATGGTGCGCGCAGGCGAAGCTTCGGGTTCTCTCGCGAAGATATTTGACCGCTTGGCCGAGTTCGAGAAAACCCGTGACGAACTGCGCGGCTACATTATCGGCTCTCTCATCTATCCCGCGCTGCTCACCGTCGTCGGTCTGGGTTCGATCCTGGTGCTGCTCAATTTCGTGGTGCCACAGTTCGCGCAGATCTTCTCCGATCCGCGCATGAAAATTCCGACGGCCACGCTGATGATGCTGAAGGCCAGCGAACTGCTGAACGCCTACGGACTGATCGCGGCGGGTGGACTCACCGCCGCCGTCATCGCGTTGCGTGTTTACATCCGCACCACTGAAGGCCGCGACTGGTGGGACGGATTCCGCCTGAAACTTCCCCTGCTGGGCGACGCTTTACGCAAAGCCGAAACCGCGCGCTTCGCCCGTGCCATGGGGACGCTGGTCAGCTCCAGCGTGCCGCTGGTCCAGGCCATCGGTATCTCCAAGGGCATCCTCAACAACCGCCGCATCGCGGCCACGCTCGACAAAGTCGCGCAAGGCGTGAAACGCGGCGAAGGCATCGCCGGACCGCTCACCCGCGCTGGTGAATTTCCCCCGCTTGCGGGACACTTGTTAACGGTGGGTGAAGAGACCGGGCACATTGACGCCATGTTCCATCGCATGGCGGACATCTACGAGGGCGAAACCCGCACCGCCATCCGCCGCTTCACCACCATCTTTGAACCCGTCATCATCCTGGTGATGGGCCTGATGGTGGGCACCTTGATCTTGAGCCTGATGCTGGCCATCACCAGCATCAACGACGTAGCCATATAGGAACAAAACATGAAACCAACAACGCGTAGACGCAGAACCCAAGCAGGTATCACCCTCATCGAAATGCTGGTGGTGGTGACCATCATCGCCCTGTTCGTCGGCCTGGTAGGCGTGAACGTCCTCAAGCAGGGCGACAAGGCGCGCGTGGTCACCGTGCGCACGGAGATTGAGAGTCTGGAAAACGCCCTGACCCTCTACAAGCTCGACACCGGAACCTTCCCGCCCACCGGCGTGGGCCTGCAAGCCCTCCGCCAAAAGCCCGAAAACGTCGCCAACTGGGCCGGACCGTACCTGGCCAAGGACGTCCCCACGGACGCCTGGAACCGGCCCTATCTCTACAAGTACCCAGGTGAGCACGGCGAAGCACCCGATCTGCTCTCGCTCGGCGCCGACGGGGAACCCGGCGGGGAGGGATACGATGCTGACATCGTCAGCTGGAGCAATAAATAGGCGCTCGCGCGGCATCACGCTGCTCGAAATGCTGATCGTGATGTCTCTCATCGCCTTGCTTACCAGCCTCAGCTACGCTCCCATCGCGGCGGGCGTTGAGACCCTGCGCCTGCGCGCTGCCTCGGACATCGTGCTCAGCTTCCTTTCGAGCGCGGCGGACCGCGCGGACCGCAAACAAGCGCTGGTGGAAGTGCAGATCCTGCCGCTCGAAAACGTGCTGCTGGCCCGCACCGCAGACCTCTCCTACGTCAACCGCGTGGACCTGCCGAACGGCATGCAGATCGCCCACGTGCTGCCCGAGGCCCCCGGCACCGACCCGCGCGCCGTCCGCCGCTTTCTTATATATCCCGGCGGCGCAGTCCCCGCCATCGCCGTGGACCTCGTGAATCCCAAGGGACGCCACCGCATCATCAGCCTGGACCCTCTCACCGGCTCCGCTCGGGCGCTTGAGGTTATGCAGTGAGATCCCAACGCGGCTTCACCCTCCTGGAAATTCTTGTGGCCGCAGCCATCATGGGCATCGCCGTGGCCGGCGCGATGAGCGGCCTCTCCGCCTCCGCCCGCAATGCCTCGCGCATCACGCAGTATGACCGGGCCGCGCTGCTCGCGCGATCCAAGATGGACGAGCTGTTGCTCGATAACGCCACCCCCCGCAACCAAATTCTCAGCGCCAACTACACCCCGCTCGAAACCGGTGGAGTCACCGCGGGCTGGCAGGCGCGCGTGGTGCCTTTTGAAGCCCTCGAAACGACATTCAATCCCGGCGCGACGGTCGTCGAGCGGGTCGAACTCGAAATCTGGTGGATGGATGGACCCACCCGGCGCAGCTTCTCCATGGAGGGCATCCGCCGCGCCCAGATTCCAGTGGAGACAATTCAATGAGGCGCCGCGCGCAGTCCGGCTTTTCGCTGATTGAACTGCTCATCGCCATCACGCTGGTGGCCGCCATCTCGGCAGGGATGCTCACCAGCATGCGCAACGCGCTGATGACGATGCAGCGCACCCAGCAGCGCTTGCAGGAGAATCGCCTCGCGTTGGGAATCCAGGACCTCATCCGCCGCCAGATCGGCGGAGCCATGCCGGTAAACGGCCACTGCGGACCGGGTGACGGCACCAGCACCATTGAGATCTTCCGCGGCAGCGCCAACGCTCTGCTGCTGGTCAGCAACGAATCCATCACCGAAGGCGCACGCGGCTACCCGCGCGTCGCGCTCTATCAGGTCCGCCCGAATCCCAACGGCACAGTCCGCCTGGAACTCTCTGAGCAGATTTTTTCGAGCGCCCTCAGCACCGCGCCGTTCTGCGAACCCAACCCGACCGTCCTGCACGCGCCTCCGGACCTGAACCCGTCGGTGCTGCTGGACCAGCTCGCCTTCTGCCGCTTCCGCTACCAGAACATCAACCTGAACACGCTTTTCGGACGCGAACCCGCCGAAGACTGGCTGCAGCCCATGCTGCCCTACGCCATCCGCATCGACATGGCCCCCGCCCCCGGCAGCGTCGTCCGCCTGCCCGTCACCAGCATCAGCATCCCGCTGCGCATTTCGCGCTCCCCTGGAGAGAGGTACGAAAATGAGCGCTAACCCGGAACGCGGCGGCGCGCTGCTCACCGTGCTCTGGCTATCGGCGGCCCTGGGAGCCATCGCACTCTCCGTGTCCACCACCGTCCGCTCTGAACTGGAACATACCTCCTCGGTGGCCGACGGCCTGCGCGCCCACTACCTGGCCACCGGATCGCTCGACCGCGGCATTCAGTGGATGTTGTGGGGCGCGGGCGCCCGCAACCCCAACGGCACCGCCCGCTTCTGGGATCGCACCAAGCCCCGGATGTTCATGACCTACCCCACCGGGGATGTGGTCGTCGAAATGATCCCGGAAACCGCCAAGCTCAACGTGAACCAAGCTAGCGAAGAGGAGCTGCTGCGCGTAGTCTCCGGCCTCACTGGCGACCCTGCCCGCGCCGCCCAAGTAGTGGCCGGAATCGTCGATTGGCGCGGCACCGGCTCCGGGAGAATGTCCTTGGATAGCTACTATTTAGCCCTGGGTCCGACTTTCCGGGCACGGCACGCGTCCTTGGAAGAAATAGAGGAATTATTGTTCGTGCGGGGAGTCACTCCAGAATTGTTCTATGGCAACTACGTCGAAGACACGCAGGGTCACCTGTCCGCCCGGGGCGGCCTGCGCGACAGTCTCTCCGTGTGGGGAACCCGCAGCAACGTGGATGCCAACGGAGCCAGCCCCGCCGTCCTGGAAGCCATCGGCATGAATCCCACGGACGCCGGCACCCTGGTGCGCATGCGCATGCAAAAGCCCTTTGAGACCGTCGACGACGTGCGCAAGCTGGGCCTTCCCACCACTCGCCTGCAAGTCGGAGTGGGCACCATGTGGACAATGCGTGCCACCGCGCGCCTGCGCCGGCCCGATGGCACGCCCTCGGAAACCGTCCGCTCCGCCTCCGCCGTGATCAAGTATTGGGACGATCCCCGCCTGCACCCAAGTCCCGTGCAAGTGCTCCGCTATTACGGCGATGCGTGGTCGGAATTCGCCGCCGTACCCGGAGGCGCGGCCCGATGATCTCCCCCTCGCTCAAGAAATTTTTCGCGTTCGGCAGCGGCCTTGGAATCTCCATCGAAGGCGCGCGTGGCACGGAAGATCTGCACGTTGCCGCCGTGCGCGTCCGCCCCAACGGTGTGCGAGTGCTGAGCAGCTTCACCATCGAAAATTTCCGAGCCACGCCGGCCGCCGAATGGGGAGCCACCTACTCCGCCATGGCCTCCAAGCTCGGCTTGCAGCACGTCGCGGCTACTGTTCTGCTACCCCGTCACGAAGTCATCCTGCGCTTGCTCTCCCTACCCGGCGTGACGGACAAGGATCTGCCCGGCGCGGTCGAGTTCCAATTGGACGGCCTGCATCCCTACGACGAGGCCAATGTAGTCTCCGCCTGGGCACGCCTGGAAGGCTCCGACGGAGTCGCCGTCGCCATCGCGCGGCGCGAGTTGGTGGACGGCTACACCACACTCTTCGCCGAAGCCGGCATCAAGTTGGCGGGCTTCAGTTGCACCGGCGCCGCCGTGCATTCGGGATTGCGCCTGCTGGGCAACAAGCCCGCCGGCAATCTCTTCGCACTGGAACCATTGGATGGAGGCGTTGAGATTTACGGCGAAAGCGTCTCGAAGCCCCTATTCTCCGCCGCCTTCCCGCTGGCTCCAGACGGCACCTCGGATCGCGCCATCAGCCAAGCCGCCGCCGAACTCCGCTTGGAAAACGCCCCGGCACCCGTGGAACTCGCCGCAATCCTCGGTGGCGGACGCGCTTACGCCGCGGCGCTCAGCTCGGCTTGCCCGCTCATCTCCGGATCGCTCAACCTTCTACCCGCCGAACTGCGCCAGGGACGTTCCGCTTGGCAATGGGTCCCCTCCGTCGCGCTGGGAGCAGCTGTCCTGCTGGCCGCCATCGGCCTGGCCGTTTTCCCGCGGCTCTTCAACGGCAGCTATCTGGGAACCCTCACGCAGGAAATCTCCAAGGTGCAGCCCCTCGCCGCCCGGGCCAGCGCCATGGATAAGCAGATCGAAACCGCGCGCGCCCGCACCCTGCTGCTCGACAATCTGCGCCGCAACTCGAAGCATGACATGGATGTGCTCGCCAGCCTCACCGGATTGCTCGCGCCGCCCACCTGGCTGCAGTCCATGGACGTATCCGCCGCGCAGGTGAGCGTATCCGGCGAGACCGACCAAGCCGAACCCCTGCTCAAGATCATCGACGAATCGCCGTTATTCGAAAAATCCGAGTTCGCCTCGCCCCCCTCCCGCTCACAGGGAGTAGAGCATTTCAGCTTGCGGACCACACGCACGGGGGGCGGCCAATGACGATCTCCGCGCGTGACCAGAAACTTTTGGCAGCATGGGTGGTGCTGGTGGCCGTCGGCTATTGGCTCTTCCTGCGACCCCAAACTCAGGACGCGCCGCTATTGCCCGCCTCCGCCACCGGCGAATCCGTAGATATGGCGGAACAGCGCCTCAGCCGGCTGCGCGACATCGCCGCCACCGCCTCCGCCAAGCAGGATGTTCTCAAGCAGGTCACCGGCGAGCTCGCGTTGCGCGAACAAGGACTCATCCGCGCAGAGACCGTGCAGCAGGCCGAAGCGCAAATGCTCGCCGTCATGCGCGAGTTGGCGGGTCTGGAGGCTCTGGAAATTCGCTCCCAGGAATACATGGCCGTGGAACCCTTCGGAGACGGCTACGGGTTGGCCCCTGTGCGCATTCAGTTTGAATGCCGCATGGCGCAGTTGGTCAACATCCTGGCCGGTCTGGCGGCCAAGCCGCAACTGATGGCCACCCGCAACTTTCAGATCCTGGCTAGCAACCCGAAAGAGAAGACAGTGCGCGTGACGCTCACAGTTGTCGGCGTGGTGCCCAAGGAACTGGTGCCGGACAAGAGCAAGAAGGGAGTGGCCGGCCTATGAATCGCAAGATCGTGATGTTGAACCTGCTGCTGCTCGGCCTGTTGGTCTGGCTGGGGATGCAGTTGCGCGCAGGCTGGCTGGAAGCAAAATCCCGTGAGCAGGCCGCTCTGGCGCGCGCCGCCAAACCTGGTCAGGTGGTGCCCCCACCCGGCGTCCCACAAGTGGAACCCACGCCCGCCACCAGCTATATCGACGTAGCCCAGCGCATGCTTTTCTCCAGGGACCGGGACCCCAGCGTGCTGCTGGATCCTCCGCCCCCGCCCCAAGCCCCGCCGCCCGAAAAGCCCGTGCCGCCCTTGCCCAGCTACTACGGACAGATGTCCTTCGGCGAACCCGTCATCGTGCTGGCCACCGAAAAGATCGCCCAGAAGAGTTACCGCGCGGGCGACAAGGTGGGCGAATTCAAGATCGCCTCCTTCGATAGCGACACCGTGACCTTGGAGTGGGAAGAAAAAGTGCTCACGAATAGTCTGCGCGATCTCACGCCGAAAGAGCCCGAGCGCCCCGCCCCGGGTCCAGCACCCGCCGCCGCGCCCGCGGCCGCCAGTGCCAAGGCCATCGGGACCAAGATGGGCGGCGCGGCACCCAAGCTGGACCCCGTGCTGGGACCCGCCAATGGCCTCCTCCGCGCCTGCGTCGATTCTGACCGCAGCCCCGACGGCACCGTGAAAGACGGCTACAAGAAAACGATCGCGCAAGGATTGATGGGAATGAGTTGTCAATGGGAGCTTATACGCTGATGAAATCCAAACTGTTTTTGATCCTGACGCTGCTGCTGCTTTCGGCCAGCCAAATCGTGCCGCAAGACGCCCCCGCCGCGCCTCCGGTCACGGTGGGGAATCTGAATCTGCAAAACGCATCGCTGCGCGAGGTGATTGACCAGCTGGCCCGCCTGCTGCGCATCAACGTCATCGTGGATGACAAAGTCAGCGGCACCGTCACCATCAACACCTATGGCGCAGCCGCCGGACTCGACGCCCGCAACCTGCTGGAACTCCTGCTCCGCATCAATAGCGCCGGCATGGTGCAGGAAGGCCAGATCTACCGCATCGTCCCCATCAATCAACTGGTGCGCCAGCCTATCCAGCAGATCGCTGACCCCAACAACATTCCCGAAGATGACCGCACCATGCTGAACCTGGTCTTCCTCAAGTACGTCACCGTGGAAGAGGTCGGCAAGATCCTCCTCGAGTTCACCGATAACAGCACCGTGATCCGCTCCTACGCCCCCGCCAACCTGCTCTTCATCATGGACAGCCGCCGTAACATGCGCCGCCTGATGGACCTCATTGCCATGTTTGACAGCGACACCTTCAACGGCGAACGGATCCGCATGTTCGATATCAAGAACACGCTGCCTTCGGAACTGCTGAAGGACCTGGACCGGGTCCTCAAGTCCATCTCGCTCGACAACAATACCTCCACCGTCCGCTTCCTGCCTGTGGACCGAATCGGCAAGTTGATTGCCGTAGCCCCGAATCCCGGCGTTTTTGAGCGCGTGGAGACGTGGATCAGGACGTTGGACATTCCCATCACCACCACCAGCAGCCTGATTGATACCTACATCTACCGCGTCAACTATGGCCGCGCCGATTGCCTGGCGCAAGCGCTGAATCAACTGTTCAATCCCAATGCCAACTTCAACTCCGGCTTCGGAAACCAATCCGTCGGCGGCCAGAACTTCAGCCAGAACGGCGGCGGGAACTTCGGGAATAACGGCTTCAATAGTGGCTTCGGCAATACTGGCTTCGGCAACAATAGCTCTTCGGGTAGCGGCGGCTTCGGCGGAGGAGCCGGCAACTACGGCAGTCAGAACTCCTTCAACAGTGGCTTCGGCGGCGCCGGGGCGTGCGGGCCCTATGGCCAAAACGGCGGGGGCGGGGGCAATGGAAACACGTATGGCACGCCCACCTTCGGCGGTTATTCCGCGCAAACTCCCGTGACCAACCCAGGCGGTTTGATCGGAACCACCGCCAACCCGGCCTCGCCCGCCGCCGGTGCAGCGCAAGCCCAGGGAGAACCTGCCATCGCCCCGCCCCGCATCGTCGCCATGCCCCTCGACAACACTCTGATGATCCAGGCCTCTGCACAGCAGTATCAGAGCATCCTCAAGTTGCTGCGCGAACTCGATAAGCCGCCCCGCCAGATCCTGCTGGAAGCCAAGACCTACCAGGTGGTCATGTCCGGCAGCTTCGCCGCCGGTGTCACCGCGAGCTTCGAAAATCGCACCGGAGCCAATCGCCGCCTGCTTGGGACCTTGGCGGGTGCCAGCACATCTCTACAAGCGGGCTTCCTGGTCGGCCAAGCGCGCCAGCTTCTCGCCTTCCTCCAACTCCAGGAAAACTCCAGCAACGCCCGCGTGATCTCCGAACCCAGCCTCATCGCCACCGACAGCATTCCGGCTTCCATCAATGTAGGCGCGCAGATCCCCGTGCTCACCGGAACGCTCGCCAACTTAAGCGGAGCCAGCACCGTCACCCAGCAAGCCATCGGAGCCCGCAACACCGGCGTGACCCTGCAAGTCAACGCCAGAGTCAATCCCAGCGGGGTAGTCACGCTCATCATCAATCATGAGGTGAGCAAGCAGGCCGGCTCCGGCTCCTCCGCCATCCCCACGCCCAGCTTCGATCAACAGACCGTGCAAACCCAGGTCACCATGCAGGACGGCGACACCATCGCCTTCGCGGGCATCATTAGCGAGGACAACACCGAGGCGTCGCAAGGTATCCCCGGCTTGAACAAGATCCCGAAGATCGGATTCCTGTTCGGCAGTCAGACCCGTTCGCACTCCCGCACGGAGCTGGTGCTCTTCATCACCCCGCACGTCATCTATGACACCAATGACCTGCTGGAAGCCAGCGAGCAAGTGAAGAGCCAGATGCGCAAGCTCCGCAAATACATCGTGGAGTGATTACCGGAAAAGCGCCAGGTCACAGGTCTACCGGATCGCTCAAAATCACCGCGCCCGCCGGAATGATCCGCCCGGGGATGTTTGTGATTGGCCGGGCGGCTGAATAACTACGAGAGCGGATTGCCGGGATCGGCGGCGGGACTGGTGGAAGAAGTCTAGCGCGAACTTTCTCACGCAAAGGCGCGAAGTCTCGCTAAGTTTTTCTTGGCGATTCTTTGCGCCTTGGCGTGAGAAGGTTTTTCGAGGCGGTGGTTCAGCCCGAGATTTCCTTGTAGACATCGCGCTTGGAGATACCGCGGGCACGGGCGACCTGCTTGATGGCGTCCATGCGGGGGATACCTTGGGCTTCGAGCGCGGCGACGGCGGCCGGGAGGGGCGTGTCGTCGGCGATGGGGGTGCCTTTGCCAAGCAGCAGGGTGATTTCGCCTTTGACGGAGGGGCGGGCGGCGAGCTGGGCTCGAACTTCGGCGGGGGTGCCGCGGAGGAATTCTTCGTGGAGCTTGGTCAGCTCGCGCGCGACGACTACGGGGCGGGGGCCGCATACGGCCTCGATGTCTTCCAGCGTGTCCAGGATGCGGTGGGGGGCTTCGTAGAACACCAGAGTGCAGGTTTCCTCCAGCAGTTCTTCGAGCGCTTTGCGCCGCTGACCGGACTTGGGGGGCAGGAAGCCGCAGAAGCGGAAGGCATCGGTGGGGAGGCCGGCGGCGGCTAGCGCTCCTAGGGCGGCGGAGGCTCCGGGGATGGGCACTACCGGCACGCCGGCGGCGATGGCGGCGGTGACCAGGCGATAGCCGGGATCAGAGACCAGCGGGGTGCCTGCGTCGGTGATCAGCGCGACGTCGGAGCCCGCTTCCAGACGCTCCATCAGGTCCGCTGTGCGCGAGACTTCGTTGTGGTCGTGATAGCTGATGGTGGGCGTCGGGATGCCGAAGTGGCTGAGCAGTTTGCCTGATTGGCGGGTATCTTCGCAGGCGATGAGGGCCGCTTCCTTGAGCACGCGCAGCGCCCGCAGCGTGATGTCTTCCAGGTTGCCGATGGGCGTGGCGACGACAAAAAGTGTTCCAGGTGGCATGGATCGGGTACGATGAAACGGTACCTGAATGCAGCCCAATACACAAGAAGCGCCCGGATATTTTGTGTGGCAGCCGCCGGGGAAAGCGTACGCGGTACACCTTTCCCTGGACGTGGTGGACCGCCTGAGTGCCGACGTGATGCGCGGATTCGGCGCGGTCCCCAAGCGCGGGGCCGAGGTGGGCGGCGTGTTGCTGGGCAGCATCGAATACGGCGAGACCTGCGTGGTCCGGGTGGACGATTTTGAGATCGTGGGATGCGAATACCGGCGCGGGCCCTCGTATTACCTGGCGGAAACGGAGCTGGAGGCGTTGGCGGCGGCAGCCGGGAATGAACGGGCGGTGGGGTACTATCGCAGCCACACCCGCGATGGAGCCGTGACGCTTGGGACGGAGGATCTGGACGCGATGGAGAGGCTGTTCCCGGACGGGGGCCAAGTGGCGCTGCTGGTGAAACCGTTCGCCACCAAAGTCAGCCAGGCTGGATTCTTCGTGCGCGAGGATGGAGTGTTTCCGGGCGAGACTCCGTTGGAATTCCCGTTCCGGCGGCGGGAAATGTTGGGCGAAGAAGCGCCCGCGCGCCGGTCAATGTATGAGCGCAAGCCGCGCAACCGGGAGCGGCGTGAGCCGGAGTATCGGGAACATGAGCCTGCCGCGGACTACGCCTACGAGTCTCCCGCGGAACCGGCCTACACCGAGGAATCCTTGGCCCCTCCGCCGCGCGCCCCGAAGAGCGCCTGGGTGTGGTTGCCGCTGGCTTTGATTTTCCTGTTGCTGGGGGCGGCTTTGGGGTACCAGCTCACCGTTACGTTGGTTCCGGGGATGCGGGCCAGCCAAGGGGCGGAGGGATTCAAGTTAGGTCTGGCAGCCGTGCGCTCGGGCAACAGCCTGACGGTGCGCTGGAATCGCGAGGCCCCGGCGGTGCAGGCGGCGCAGCGCGGAGTGCTGGAAATCACCGACGGGGAGCTTTCAAAAAGCGTGCCGCTGGACGCCGCGCACCTCAAGGAAGGCAGCGTGGTCTACCAGCCGTCCACCCCGCTGGTGCGCTTCCGGTTGGTGGTGTACGTGACGCCGGATGTTACCGTGAACGAAACCGTGGATTGGGAACAGTAGTGCCTGTGTGGGGCAGCTTCGCAGGCAGAGAGCTTTACTTGCGGCGCTTTTTCGCCAACTGGGACAACACGGCGAGCTGCTCCAGGTGATCCTTCAGCGGGCGCGCCGGGGTGCCCCACATCACTTGGCCTCCGCGCACGATCTTGGACGTCAGCACGCCGGAGCCTGAACCCAACACTGCTTTGGACTGGATGACCGCCTTGTCGCCGATGCCCACCTGGCCGCCGATGACGGCGTAGTCTTCCACAATCACGCCGCCGGAAAGGCCGGTCTGCGCGGCGATGACCACGTGGCGGCCGATGCGGCAGTTGTGCGCGATGTGCACCATGTTGTCGAGCTTGGTGCCTTCGCCGATCATGGTCACGCCCAGCGCGGCGCGGTCAATGGTGCAGTTTGCGCCCACCTCCACGTTGTCGCCGATCTCCACGCGGCCTACTTGCGGGAATTTTTCGTAGGTGCCGTTGGTGAAGACGAAGCCGAAGCCGTCGGCTCCAATGACGCAGCCGGAATGCAGAATCACGTTGCGGCCCAACGTTACCTCGGCGTAGAGAGTGACTCGCGGGTGAATCACGGTGCCCTCGCCGATGTGGACGTAATCGCCGATGACGGACCCGGCACCGATGGACACGTGGTCGCCGATGTGGACCCCGGCACCGATGGAGACGTGTGGTCCGATGTGAACGCGGCTTCCGATGACCACGCCCGGACCCAAAACGGCGGTGGGGTGGATGCCGGAGGGCGGCTCGGGGCTGGGGTGGAGCTTGCGGATCGCCAGGGCGGCGGCGGCACGGGGATCGCGGGTGCGGATCAGGGTGCGGGCGGCGGGGTTGTGAAAATCGGGCGGCACCAGCAGGCACCCGGCGGAGGATTCCGTGGCGAGCTTGGCGGCCCGGCCTTTGCCGACGAACGACAAATCGTCCGCCGAGGCATCTTCGAGCGATGCCACGCTGCGCAGCCGCAGATCGGGGTTGCCCTCAAAGGGGGCATCGAGAAACGCCGCGAGTTCCTTGACCAGCATCCTACTCAAGGTACGGCATTTTGGCAGTGGAAAGAAATAGGGCGCTCCGGTGCTCACGCTTGTGCCGAAGCGCCCAACTCCACGGTTGGAGGGGACAAATGTCCAGAATTACTTAGTAGTGCGCTGAGCGGGGCGTTCCTCTCAAACTTCTTTCACGCGGCCCTGGAGGGGGTTTTCAGCCTACGGCAAACACACCGGAAGATTTGTTCCTAGCATTCCTGTTACCCTTGTGACATGCGTGTTTACTTGGTCAACCCCAGCGACGTAGCTTTTGGCATTGGCGTAATCACGCCTCGCTGGCTGTTCGTCCTGGCTGCGGCAACTCCGGCGAAATTCGGCGATCCGCTCATTCAGGACGAAACGTTGGAACGCTTCGACGCCAACGTTATCCAGAAGGGCGACGTGGTGGGCATCGGAATCCACACCGGAAACGCACTGCGGGGCTACGAACTGGGCCTCCAAGCCCGCGAGAAGGGTGCCTGGGTCGTATACGGCGGTATTCACGCCAGCCTCTTCCCGGAAGAATCCTTTGAGCGCGGCGGAGCACATGCCGTGGTGGACGGCGACGGCGACGGAGCCTGGGGCGACGTGCTGGACGACATCTCGCAGGGCAAGCTGGAGAAGATGTACAAAGGCGGCCGGATCGCGGCCAAGCAGTTTATCAAGGCCCGTTGGGACCTACTGCAGCCGGGGCGCTACATGTGGGCGTCGGTGCAGACGCTGCGCGGCTGCCCCAAGCACTGCTCGTTCTGCTCGGTTTGGCGCACCGATGGTCAGGCTCCGCGCATGCGGGAAGCCGACCCGGTGATTGAGGAAATCGTGCAGCTGCGGCGCATGGGCTACCGCTTCGTCGCACTGGCGGACGACAATTTTTACCCGGTGACCCTGACCGACATCAAGCTGGCCGAGCGGCAGAACAATCTGGAACGCGTGGCCGAACTCAAGGCCCTGCGCGCCGAGCGCTTCCGGCTGATGGACAAGCTCTCCCAGCTTCCGCCCGACATGGTGTTCTTCACCCAGATCACCATGGAAGCCGCCGAGGATCCCCAGTTCCTGGCAGCGATGAAGAAGGCCAATATTAAGGGCGCGCTGGTGGGCGTGGAAGCCGTGACGGCGGAAGGTCTGAAGGCGGTTTACAAGGACTTCAACCTGGCGGGCGACAGCCTGGCCACGCGGCTGCAGAACTTCAAGCAGAATGGGGTCCACGTTTTGGGCTCCTTCATCTTCGGCCTGCCCACGGACAAGCCGGACACCTTCGCGGCTACGGCGGATCTGGCGGAGAAGGCCGACATCACCTTCGCACAGTTCGTGATGATGACGCCCTTCCCTGGGACGGTCGATTTCGAGCGTTGGGAAAAGAAGTTGGGCGATTCGGCGCAGAAGGTGGATGGAATTCCGGTCACCCGTTACTGGCTGATCCCGGCGTCCAAGCGGCCGAAGATGTTCACGCCGCATCCCTTGATGAGTTCGGATGAAATCCGTGAGCGCACGCAGGGCGTGTGGGACCGCTTCTACAGCACGGCCAATATCTGGAAGCGCTCGAATTGCGTGAAGTCGCTCAAGTCGCGTGTGGCCTTCATGTTCATCTCCAAGCTGTACCGGCAGATGTACGCCAACACCGGCATTTCCACCGACAGCGCGCGCCGCGAGAGCGCCAACAAGTGGGCCCGCATGCTGGCGAAGCCTTGCCGCAAGCTGTTCACCGCGAAACCGATGCCGGAACTCATGGTCCCGGGGCACACGGTGAGCCAGTTTACGGTGTTGGAGTCGTAGTCAGCGGAACAACAGCACACACGAAACGGCGGTGAGGACGATTACCGCTGCTTCGAACACCTTTTGCGGCATTACGCGGACCACCCAGCGGCCGGTGAGCGCGCCGGCGAGGATAATCGGGATCATCAGCGCATCGAAGGTCAGCGAGTTCGCGCTGTAGAGACCGTGGTAGGCATAGACCGGTGCCTTGACCAAATTCAGCACCAGAAAAAACCATGCTCCCGTGGCGACGAATTGTTCCTTGGGAAGCTTGCGGCTCAGTAGATAGAGGTTCATCACCGGACCCGCGGCATTCGCCACCGTTGACGAAAATCCCGCCGCGATTCCGAAGAAGGCCGGGTTGCCATGCACATCCGTCGCGGGGCGCACACGCCGCCACAAGTAGATGAACAGCATGGAGAGCACGATGACGCCGAGCATGCGGCGGATGGCCAGCTCAGGCAATCCCAACGCAAAGGCCCCGCCGGCGATGCCGAGCATTACCCACGCGGCCAGGGAGAACAGCTGCTGCGCCTCCGCCTGTCTGCGCCAGTACCAGACGGCGAAGATGTCGGCGGTGATGAGGATAGGCAGCGTCCAGGCGGTAGCCAGACGCGCGTCGCCCACGGCGATCACCATTAGAGGAGAGATCAGCGTGCCAAGTCCAGGCGCACCTGTCTTAGCGACGCCGACGACGAACGCGGAGAATGCTCCCACGAGCCATTGCCACGGCTCGAGCGGGGGCATGGGGAACTAAGCGGCCTTTTGGACCTTACCGTCGCGGATGCACGAGGTGCACACCTTGACGCGTTTGCTGGCTCCGTTGACCACAGCCTTCACGCTCTGCAGGTTGACGTTCCAACGCCGCTTGGTTACATTGTGCGCGTGGCTGACCCGGTTGCCGAACATGGGGCCGCGCTGACAGACTTCACATACCTTCGCCATGACTAAAGAGACACTCCTAGTACGAATTGGAAACTCCAGTCTAGCATAGAGTTGGGCGGGTCCGCCAAACAGTGGGATAATCGGGTCAGCGGACAGCGGATGAACCACCAGTATATCGACCAGCACGACATTGCCGGGCAGTATCTGCGGAAAGAGCTCGCCGAGCCCGACCGGGACGCCTTCCAGGCGCACTTGGTGGATTGCGCGGAATGCGCGGACCGGGTGCTGCTGGCGGAGATGTTCCAGGGGAAGCCGGCGGTGGACCCGGACGTGGTCCCGGTGCCTGGGTTCGCCATGAGGGAGACGCAGCTCCCGCTGCGGGCCCGCATCGTGGCGCACCTCCGTCCGTGGCAGCTGGCGCTGCTTTTGCTGGGAGCGGTGGTGGTGCTGCTGGGGGCGGTAGGGGCAGTGTTCTGGTGGGAGCTACAGAACGTCAGAGCCCGGTAAACCCATGCGTCAGTATGGGGCTGAAAGTGAAAATACTTACAGCCCCAAGCTCACGCAGGGGGCTACTTGCGAACCTGCTCTTGGCGCTCTTCGGGCGGCACCAGTTCATAGCCAGCGTCGGCCAGGGCTTCCGAGAGGGCATGAATCTGCTGTTGCAGGGAACGCGCGTGGGATTCGTCGTGAACCATGCAGTGGTGGCCCACCAGCCGCATCTTGTGATCGTGAACCGCCACCAGGCGGAGATTTACCGGGCGATGCGTGCCGTCACCGCGTTCAATCAACGTGTCGACCGACGCGATGCCGGATAGCAGCATCGTGGTGTAGGCTTCCTTGACCCTGAACCGCTCCTGACGGGGAAACATCAGGTACCAGTCGTGGTCCAGCAACTCGCCGGGTTTTGCGCCGATGGAGTCGGAAAGGGACTGGTTGACCGAGCCCACCATGCCGTCCCCGCGCACCCAGCCGACGCCGCTGTGGACGTGTTCCACGGCGACCTTGCTCGAATAAAGTTCGTCACTGAGCGGTGCCTGCCGCTGCACCACGCGGCGCAGGGAGATTACCAACACGGTCACGGCGGCCAAGAGATAGAGCCAAAGCATACGAATCTACAAGCAACTTATCGGCGGAAAGGGGCGTTGGTATTAGAGTCGTATTCCGGGGTGCGGCGTAGGTACCGCCTTAGGCCACCAGCCCCCTGAATTTTGGGGCACCATAGCCTGGAAAAATGCGGGAAACAGAGGCTCCCGCAACCTGATGGGTGACCAGTTCGCCCAGGACGTCTCGGAAATCGGTGGTCATGGCCAGATCGCGCTGCTGGTATAGCTGATCCGGAGCCAGGCCGGGCCACTCGCCGTAGACTTCCCCGCCCTTGACGCCGCCTCCGAAAGCGAACATGGCGTTGGCGTGGCCGTGGTCGGTGCCGCGGGCTCCGTTTTCTTTGGCCGTGCGGCCGAACTCGCTCATGGTAACCACGCAGACGTCGTCGATGCGGTCCTGCATATCCGCATGGAATGCGGCCAGCGCCGCGCCGAACTGGGTCAGCAAGTTCTGCAACTGCGCGGGTTCATTGGCGTGGGTGTCCCAGCCGCCCATGTCCGCGAAGGCGACCTCTAAGCCCACGTCAGCTTTGATCAGCCTCGCGATTTGCAGCAGGCTCTGGCCTAGCGGCGTGTTCGGATACTTGGCCGTGTAGGGCCGCTTGCGGATGGACTCCATCAGCTTCACCGCCTCAAATGTTTCTTTACCCGCGCCGCCCATCACTTTGTCGACAGTGGCGGCGTACATGGCTTCGTAGGCGGGGTCGCGGACCTCAAAGCCGTCCACTGTCTGCAACGCGACGGCGGCATTCGACCCGCGCAGCGCGCGCGCCAGCGACGTTCCCATGCTCACTGCGCGCACCGGCGAAGGCTTGGGTG
Source organism: Bryobacterales bacterium (assembly GCA_947446025.1). Taxonomy (GTDB): domain Bacteria; phylum Acidobacteriota; class Terriglobia; order Bryobacterales; family Bryobacteraceae; genus Palsa-187. Next base: position 4,938 of record CANFEY010000032.1, on the reverse strand, counting down.
GGGATGGTAGTGCGCGATTGAGCCACCCATCCGAGATGGTTTTGCGGCCCGGTGTGCCGGATTCCATGTAGTCCTGCGCGTCGAAGTGGGAACGCGTGGGGTCGGGCGAGCCGACGGCGTGGACGATGGCGAGCTGCTTGGCGTCGTAGATGGGCTTGAGCGGTGCCAGCGCGGGATGCAGTCCGAAGAAGCCGTTCAGGTCGAGCGAATCTTTGACAGCGATGTTCGGGCGCAGCGCCGCGTAGTTGCGGTCCCCGTGCGGGACCACCACGTTCAGCCCGTCCACGGCGCCGCGCTGGAAAATCGCGATGAGGACTTTCTTGCGCGGAGCGTCGGCGGCGAAGGCGGCGCGCTGGAGCCACAAGGGCGTGGCCCCGAAACCAAACATCGCAACGGCGGAGTGCTTGAGAAACAGGCGGCGGTTCATGTTATCTCCTCTGGAATTCGGGCGAGCCGGCTTGCGGATGTTTCAGCTCTGCCGCGAAATTCATGCGCGCCAGCAGGCCGCTGGAGTTGATCCACTCCTCGGCCATGGTGGAGTAGCCGGTGGGTTCCACTTTGCGGTACAGCGGCTGGCCCAGCTCCACCAGTTTCTGGCCCAGCCGCAGGACGGGCGCGTCGATGCCGGTGTTTCGCACCGCGCTGACCACGAATTCAAGCGGCGACTTCACCTTGGCGTTACGCGCCCCTTCTGAGAAGAATTCGGGCGAGGCGATCATAGCCTGCACCACCGCCCGGATGTCACCGTCCGTCTCGCGGAACTTCTTGGCCATCCGGTCTACCAGCGCCGCGGGCGGTTCATCGGCGACAAAGCGCTGGGCGAGCTTGAGGGAGATGAAGTGCGCCGTTTCCGGCCGCCGCGCCAGGATGTCGAGCACTTGCTCGCCGTCACGTTGGCCGCCGTTCGCCGGAATCTTGACACCCAGCACGGTTTTCTCTTTCTGATCGTGCGTGCGCGGATTGAAAAGGAACTCGCCGCCTAGGCGGGGTTGCAGGATGGTCCAGCCGGTGAAGCATCTCGCGACCTCGCCGATGTCCTCTTGGGTGTAACCGTTGTCGACGCCGAGTGTGTGGAGCTCCATCAATTCCCGCGCGTAGTTCTCGTTGATCCCCGCGGCTTGTTTCACTTTCAACAGCCGCCGCGCGTCGGGCGAGGAGTTCTGCCAGTTGTCCAGATAGAACAGCATCGCCGGATGCGCGGCCGTGGCACCCAACAGGTCGCGGAACTTGCCCCACACATGCGGCCGGATCGCGTCGCGCTCGTAGGAAGTCACCAAAAACCGCACTGCGCCCTTGGTCACGCTGACATTGAAGTGGTTGAACCAGAAATCGACCAGCAGTTCTTCCAGCTGGCGTTCGCTGTAAATGGCTCGGGTGAGCTTCGCTTCGGTGAGTTCGCGGATGAGGACCTGGGGTCCGTTCTTCTGCTTTGCCTGCCCCACTTGAAACTTCTGTACGGCCTCGCGCGAGGTCAGGCTGAGTGTGGTGAGCCGCCCGAGACGTTCGCTGGCCACACCGCTCTCCGGGACGCTCTCAGGATGCAGTTGCGCGTCGATCCACTTCTCCAGCCCCACCCGCTGGACGGCGCCGGCATCGCCGGGGCGTGCTCCGAACGTCAGCCGGCTAAGCGCGTGCTGGATCTTCTCATCGTTTGAGAGCTTTTTTTCGAACGACTTCGTCTCAGTGGCTGCGGCCAGTGCGCCCACCAGCGTCACCGCGGCGACCGCGATGCTCCATTGCTTCATACCTGGACCTCAATGATTCAAACGCCGTGGCCCCAAAAAAGTTGCGCCGCGTGGCGTATCCGTAAAAGGATAGGAGACTATGGGGTATGTTCCGGAGAATCTGTCTAGCCCTCACGCTGCTTACGGGATGCCGTGCCGCGAAGCCAGTTGCCCCGGTGGCACCCGGCACATCCCTGACCATGGCCTACCCGGTGGTATTAATAGGTCAGGGCAACATTACGGTTCGCGATGACGAGGCGGCATTGACCTCCACCACTCTTGCCAGCGGACTGAACTTTACCGAGTGCAAGATCGCCGATTCCGCCGGCGCAGTCTACGCTATTAAAGCGGCACCCGTAGTCGGACCTTCGAGCGCATGGTGGCGCGACATGGGCACATCGCAACAAGCCCACTTCCTGGAAGTTGAGAGACACCCAAAATCGTCCCTCGAAGACATCAAGCTCCTGCTGCTGGAGCAAATCGCGTCGCCGCAAGGGGTGTGGGCGGGCAACCCGAACGCAGTAGCCAAGGTCAAGGCGTTCAAGAACGTGCCGAGACTAATCTTCGCGGCCCGCGAATCCTGGGACTGGAGTAACTAGCTGCCTCGTTCTGACGGAGGCGGCTTCCGCCCTTCACTTCGTGCCCATCAAGTGTGGACGGTCTTTCTCGTTCTCCAGACACACGTACTCCATCAACTCCAGCCCGGGCTTCAGCTGCAGCACGCGGCTCTGGGTCCAGGGACCGGTGTACGACTTCGGATCGTCGATGGTCACCTCATAGGCGATGGTGGTGGGCCCGGTGCGCCGCAACTTTTCGATGATGTGGATCTGGTCGCTATGCGGGTGCCCCACGGTGTCGAGCGTGGTCACGTCGTGCATCGCCGTCACGTCGATCACCAGCGTGTCGCCGTCCCACTTCGCCACCGAATTGCCCATCCAGGTGGGGAACGCGTCCTTGGGGTGAGCCCGGCCGTCGGTGGGGATGGTACGGAAGATGTGCCAGGACTCGTACAGGATCACTACGCGGTCCTTGGTCTGCACGATCTGAATCGGGTCCGGAGCATTCATCTGCCGCGTCACCCCGACCGGCAGGCACGGGTCGATTTTGCCGTCGAACTTGGCGAACTGCTGCTCGCCGTAAGGAGTCATTTTGGCCGTCGTGCCGCGCGTCAGGTCGGGCGTGTAGGGCGGCTGCCAAGCTCCGGTCAAATCGCCTTTCCAGGCCTCCTGCGCGAAGGCCGAAATCGTCATTCCCGCCAGGGCGAGTAGAAGCTTCCTCATGCAGACAATTATCGTACTACTTCACCAAGAATGGCGAGTACGGCACCAACTTGTAGTCGTACTGCGTGATCATCAGCGCAACGACTCCGCCCACTAGGACCAGCACGCAGCCGATCCAGATGAAGAAGGCCTTCCATGGGAAGCTCTGACCTTCGCGGTTCAACACCAGCAGGTAGCTGGCGAAGACGCCCAGGAAAAACAGCACGATCATGGGGACGGCGAAGAGCGCCAGGTTGAGCGGGTCCGGCGTCGGCGTAACGATGGCGGCCAGAACGACGATGCAAAGGATCGCGTAGCGCGAGTTGCGGATGAGGAACCCCGGTGTGGTGATGCGCAGCAGGGTCAGGAAGAAGACCACCACGGGCAGTTCGAACAAGATCGACACGCCCACGATGACGTTGACGAACAGGTCAAAGTAGCTCTCAATACTGATGGCCGCTTTGACGCCGCTATCGCCGCCCAAACCGAGCAGGAAGACGAGCCCGTAGCGGAACGCGACGTAGTATCCAAATGCCCCGCCGGCAACGAACAGGCCGGCGGTGATGAGGATGAACGGAGCGGCCCACTTGCGCTCCCGCGGATACAGTCCGGGCGCGATGAACGACCAGATCTGGTAGATCACCCAGGGCGAGGCGAGGAAGATGGTCGCCAGCAGAGGGGCTTTGAGGTAGATGATGGTGAACTGCTCCATCGGCGTGATCGCGATGATCTCGCCATGGACAGTGTTGACGGCTTCGCGCAGCGGAGCCTGCACAAACGCCCAGATGTAATTGGCACCGATCATCGATGCCAGAAAGGCGATGCCCGCGCCGCTCAGGACGCTGATGAGGCGCGCGCGCAGTTCTTCCAGGTGGTCCATGAAGGACATGCGGAGCATGCCTTCATCTTCATCCGGCTCGGGGATTTCGGGGTTGATACCGTGCTCCGCTGGGCGGAGGTCCTGATCGTTGCTCACTTAAGTGGTCGTGGGTGTTTCTTCGTGCGCGGAACCACGCGGAACGGTGCCCTCGGTGGCGGCCTTGATGACAACAGGCGGCGGCTCGACGGCGGCGGGTTCGGTTGATTCAGCGCCTGATACTTCGGAAGCGCCTACAGGTGCGGGGGCCTCTAGAGCCTCCTCAATTGATGCGGTTTCGATAGCCGGGGTTTCGTCCAGAGGAATTTCTTCCTTCATGACGTCCGCCAGCGGATTCCACATGGCCTCTGTCGGCACAGATGTATAGTCTGCGATTTGCCGCGAGATGTTGCCAGTGGTTGCTTGTATCGATTGATTTTCCCGCTCCAGGGTGTGCATCTCGCGCTCGAATGTGGCTTTAAGGTCATTCGAGTGGCGACGGAATTCGGTCATCGCTTTACCGATGGTCCGCCCTAGTTCTGGAAGCTTCTTCGGCCCAAACAGAACGAGGGCCAAGATGAAAATGACTGCCATTTCTGGCACGCCAAGCGTAAACATGCAAAAGCCCTCCCGGTGACGATGATAGCACGCGGGTGCGGCGGTTACGCTTTCGCGGCGGCCTTGGGGGCCTTTTTGACCTTCGCTACCTTGGGGACTTCCACGCCGTTTTCGTCCAGGACCTTCTTGCGCGGAGTGCGGGCGGCGCGGCGCTTCTCAGCGGGGGGCTGGCGGTCACTCTTCTTCAGGTTCGGAAGAATAATGGAGAGAATGAATTTCTTCTCCCCGTGTTCGTCCCATTTGACCGAGATGTATTCTTCGTTGCAAATGATGACGCTGCCCAGACCGAACTTGGCGTGCTCCACTTGGGCGCCGGTCGCGAATGCGGGTTTGATGGCCATAGACGTAATTCATTGTAACAAAAGCGAGTTGCCTTGCGCTACTGGGGCACTGGACAGCGGCGGCAACTGTGGCCTACACTCAGAGAAGCACTCCTCTGAGCGGGAGTAATTCAGTGGTAGAATGTCAGCTTCCCAAGCTG
>CANFEY010000031.1 GCA_947446025.1 Bryobacterales bacterium | reverse complement strand
TACCAAATCCTACAGGTTGTCAGCGTCACCATTTTCGAGCGGACGCCCATTCTACAGGCCCTTCAGCTACAACATACCGGAGAAAAATCAGACCCATTTTTCAACCAGCTGAATCTGTTCGACTTATAGCCGGACACTACTGAAACTGGGCAATCGCGGCTTCGCGGATAGCGAAGCTCGTCCCCGCGACCGCACGCAGGTAACTCACCACCAGGAAAATAGACACCGCCGCCGAGATGCCGAACGCGGCATAGATGTCGATGTGGTCCACCAAGTACGCCATCAACAGGTGGAAGGCGAAGAATGAGCACGCCAGGAAGAAGTAGTTCATGGGATGGAGTTCCACGCCCCGCCGCGCCGTGAGCATCAGCATCACGAAGAAGAAGAACAGCAACGACACCGGCGCGAAGAAGCTGATCTGCGCCGCCAGCGGCCCCGGCTGCGCGCGCTCCGGCATCACCACCGAAATTTCGCGTCCCGCAAACAGATTGCGATACGTCCAATCCAGCCGCCAGCCCTGCCCAAGTTCCTGCTTCGCCGTGGGAGCCAGAGTGTTCTCCGCAAAATCGACCGCCCGGAAATCGGTGCTCACGCGCAAATGAAAATTAGGCAGCGCCTGAATCTCCTTGCCGAAGGAATAGCGCCACGAATCGAGCCCCTGGGACCGGTAGTGAACGCGGAGCCGAACCACCTTGCCGGGCCCCAAACTGGCCGTGAGCATGGCGTGTTCGTTCTGGATCTGCGGCGGCACAGCGGACCCATCCAGAGTGAACTGCAGGTCGTCATAGACCGCCCCCGCCGCGGGAAATGGCCACCAGAACTGCACCTGTCGGACTTCCGATTCGGTATTGCGGAAATCGTAGTCGGCTTGAAATTCAGAGCTGTAGGTTGAGTACCACAGCAGCCCTTTGCGCCGATGCTCCAGCTTGAGCCCGACCAGAATCTCACTCGCGTCCGGGAAGAACTGGCGTGTGCCGTTGACCAAGGTGGGTGCCAACTGGCGCTGGGGCGCGCCCCAAACCGAACTTACTTGGTCGCGGAGGCGTCCGCTACTGGAGTCAGTGCGGGACGTGATCGTTCCGCCCAGAACAAACCAAGCAAAGGAGCTGCCAACCAGGATCGCGGCGATGGCGAGGATGCGAGGGAACATAGCCCATACTACGCAGAGCTATTCTCCATGTCAAGTTCTTTTTTATGTAAAGTTCCTCACCCCACCAGCACGTTGTCGATCAGCCGCACCTTCCCCAGCCACACGGCCGCCGCCACACGCACGTGCCCTTCAATCCGCTCCACCGGCTGCATCGTCGCCGCGTCGGCGACCTCCAGATATTGCACCTGAATATCCGGCGTCGCCGCGAGCGCTGCCAGCGCCGCCTCCCGAGCCTCCCCCGGACTCGCGCCCCCCTGTATCCGGTCCCGAGCCGCCGACAACGCCCGGTACAACGCCGGAGCCACCCGCCGCTGCTCTTCCGTCAACAATCGGTTGCGCGAACTCAAAGCCAGCCCATCGCGCTCGCGCACGGTGGCCACCGGCACGATCCGCGACGGCAGATTCAAATCCGCCGCCATCTTCTGGATCACCGCCAACTGCTGCGCGTCCTTCTCGCCGAAATACGCCCGATCCGCGCCGACAATGTTGAGCAACTTCGCCACCACCGTCGCCACGCCCTTGAAGTGTCCCGGCCGGAACTCGCCTTCCAGCTTGTCCGATACGCCGGTCACTTCCACCGTCGTCAGCAACTCGCCCGGATACATCTCTTCGGCCGAAGGCGCAAACACCGCTTCGGCACCCATGCGCTCACACAACTTCACATCCGTCGCCAGATCCCGTGGATAGCGAGCCAAGTCCTCAGGCCGGTCGAACTGAAGTGGATTTACGAACACCGTGACCACCAAGTAACCCGTCTCCGCGCGAGCCTGCCGCATCAATGACGCGTGGCCTTCGTGCAAAGCGCCCATGGTCGGCACCACGCCGATAGTCTTTCCCTGCTCTCGAGCCGTGCGCACGGCTTCGCGAACCGCGGCGATCGTGGGACAAACCAACGCGCTCATTTGGGGAAACGCCCGTCGCGCACTTCCGCCGCATACTCCGCCGCGGCGCGCACAACTTCTTCGCCCAGCTTGGCGTAGTGCTTCACGAACGGCGGCACAAACTCGTCGAACAATCCCAGCGCATCGTAACTCACCAGCACCTGCCCATCGCAATCCGGCCCCGCGCCGATGCCGATCGTCGGCACCCTCACCGCCTTGGTAATCGCCGCCGCAGCCTCGCTCGGAATCTGCTCCAGTACAATCGAAAACACGCCCGCCCGCTCCAGCAGCTTGGCTTCTTCGAGTAGCCGCTCCGCCTCACTCATCCCGAGCTTCTGATGCCCGCCCAACCGATGCACGCTCTGCGGTGTCATCCCGATATGCCCCATGACCGGAATTCCGACGTCCACCAGCCGAGCCACCGTCTCCACCATCGCGCGTCCGCCTTCCAGCTTCACTGCCGCCGCGTGCCCCTCACCCAAGAGCCGCCCCGCGTTCCGCACCGCGTCCGCCACCGATGTCTGGTAACTCAGGAACGGCATGTCCGCGATCACCGCTGCGTGCCGTGTCCCGTTCGCAACCGAGCGCGTATGATGCACCATCACATCCATCGTGACCTCAAGCGTGGTCTCGTGCCCCATCACCACCATGCCCAGCGAATCGCCCACCAGGATCGCGTCCACGCCCGCCCGGTCAATCAGCCGGGCCATGGTCGCGTCATAGGCCGTGAGCACCGCGATTCTCTCGCCCCGGCGCTTCTTTTCTAGAAAATCCGGGATGCGGACCGGTTTTACCGTCACACTCATAGGTTCTAAATCAATAGTAACTCAAAGACTTACGATTTCTTGACAGCTAAGGCCCCGGCTGCTAAAGTTAATCTTGGACCGAAACAGTCCACCATGCTGAAACTCACTAAAAAAGCCGACTACGGATTGATCGCCCTCCGCCACCTTTCGCGGCAGACGCGCACAGCCTCGGCCAAGGACATCGCCGACCAGTACCGCATTCCCCTGCCCTTGCTCTCGAAAGTTCTACAAACTTTGGTACGCAACGGACTACTGGTTTCCGAGCAAGGCGCAACCGGTGGCTACCGTCTGTCGCGCGATCCGCACGACATCAACGCCCTGGAAGTCATCCGCAGCATCGATGGACCCATCATCCTGACCCACTGCTTCACCGAACACGCCGACCAGCATCAATGCGACCAGAGCCAACTGTGCCCTGTGCGCGAACCGCTGCGCAAAGTCCACGAAGGTATCCTGCGCCTGCTCTCCAGCATCAGCGTCGCGGATCTATCTTCGGATGACATGGCGATTCCCAGCATCCCTGGAATGGTTTCCAGCATCCAACAAGCGTCTCCGGCATCTCTATCAAACGTCAGGCCACGAACATGAAATTCCCTATCTACATGGATTACCACGCCACCACGCCGGTTGACCCGCGCGTGTTTGAGGCGATGCGCCCGTACTTCACCGAAGTCTTCGGCAACCCCGCCAGCCGCAACCACAGCTTCGGCTGGCAAGCCGAAGACGCCGTCGAAAAAGCCCGCAAGCAGATCGCGAGCCTTATCGGTGCAACCGCCAAGGAAATCGTCTTCACCAGCGGCGCAACCGAATCGAACAACCTGGCCATCAAGGGCATTGCGGAGATGTACGCCGAAAAGGGCAACCACATCATCACCGCCGCCACGGAACACAAGGCCACGCTCGATACCTGCAAGCGCCTCGAAAAAGAAGGCTGCCGCGTCACCTACCTCCAAGTCCAAACCAACGGCCTGGTAGACCTGCAACAGCTGCGCGACGCCATCACCGACAAGACCATCCTCATCAGCATCATGTACGCCAACAATGAAATCGGCGTGGTGCAGCCCGTTGCCGAAATCGGCAAAATCGCCAAGGAACGCGGCGTTTTGTTCCACACCGACGCGGTGCAAGCGGCTGGCAAGATCCCGGTGAACGTGATCGCCGACAACATCGACCTGCTCTCCATCAGCGGCCACAAAATCTACGGACCCAAGGGCGTCGGCGCTCTCTACGTCCGCCGCAAAGGCCCGCGCGTCCAACTCAGTGCGCAAATCGACGGCGGCGGCCATGAGCGCGGCATGCGCTCCGGCACGCTCAACGTCACCGGCATCGTCGGACTCGGCGAAGCCTGCGCCATCGCGCAAGCCGAGATGCCCGCCGAATCGAAACGCATGGCGTACATGCGCGACAAGCTCAAAGACAAGTTGATGGGCGCTCTCGACGAAGTCTACATCAACGGCACCATGGAATCACGCCTGCCCAACAACCTGAACATCAGCTTCGCGTTCGTCGAAGGCGAATCGCTTCTAATGGGCATCAATGACATTGCCGTCTCTAGCGGCTCTGCCTGCACCTCGGCTACGCTCGAACCCAGCTACGTATTAAAGGCCCTGGGCGCGGGCGACGACATCGCACACTCTTCCATCCGATTCGGTCTTGGCCGTTTCAACACGGAAGAGGAAGTGGACTACGTGGCCGGCAAAGTGATCGAAGTCGTGGAAAAGTTGCGCGAACTTTCGCCGCTCTACGAAATGCATAAAGAAGGAATCGATTTGACCAAGGTCCAGTGGACCGCGCATTAGGTTAAAGAAGGACACAATATGGCTTACTCTGAAAAAGTTCTCGACCACTACAATCACCCGCGCAACGTGGGTTCGCTCGACAAAGCCGACCCCACCGTCGGCACCGGCATGGTGGGCGCGCCCGAATGCGGTGACGTGATGAAGCTCCAGGTAAAGGTCAACCCGACCACGGGCATCATCGAAGAAGCCAAGTTCAAAACCTTCGGCTGCGGCAGCGCCATCGCGAGTTCATCCCTCGCCACCGAATGGCTGCGCGGCAAGACAGTCGACGAAGCCCTCGCCATCAAGAATACAGACATCGTCAACGAACTCAGCCTGCCGCCGGTGAAGATTCACTGCTCTGTGCTGGCCGAAGACGCGATCAAGGCCGCCATCGACGACTATAAAAAGAAGTCCGCACACGTCTAAATCGTATGACCACGGAAACATCAGCTGCTATCACCGTCACTCCCAAAGCGGTGGATAAGATCCGGGACGCCTTCAAGAAACAAGGCGTCACCGGCGGATTGCGTCTGGGTGTGCTCGGCGGCGGATGCTCCGGCCTCAGCTACCAGTTCAAGTTCGACCCCAAGCCGCGCGCAACCGACACGGTGATGCAGTTCGACGATGTGAGCGTCTTCATTGACCCCAAGAGCCTGGTCTTCCTCGACGGCATGACCCTCGATTGGAAAGACTCGCTCATGCAGTCCGGATTCGTCTTTGAGAATCCCCATGCCAAGAAGAGTTGTGGCTGCGGGACCTCCTTCTCCGCGTAATGAAGCTGTACGAAGCTCTCGGCCTCGAGCCCGCGCTCGCGCTCCACATGGAAGAGGTGAAGAAACACTTCTATGAACGCAGCCGTCAATGGCATCCTGATAAATTCAGCCGCGCCAGCGCCGCCGAACAAGACCTAGCACTAGAGATGACCGCCGTGCTAAACGACGCCTACCGCACCCTGCGCGACCCCGTTTCGCGCGCCGAATACTTCCTCAAAGAACGCGGAATCGAACTCTCCAAAGACGCCCCCGCCGAATTGCTCGAAGAAGTCTTCGAACTCAACATGGCCCTCGAAGAACTCCGCGACGGAGACGCGTCCGTCCGCGCCCAGCTTGAACAATCCGCCGCCAAATTCCGAAGTATGCAAATGGTGTCAGACACCGAATTAGCCTCGCTCTTCATTCATCACGACGCAGCGCCCGGCCCAGCCAAGCTCGACCAAATCCGAGCCGCCCTAAACCGCCGCCGCTACGTCTCCAACTTAGTCCGCGACGTCGAGAAAGAACTTCATGTCCACTCTGCAAATTGACTTCGGCGAATCCAAATCCCACATCGTCGGCATCGACCTCGGCACCACCAACAGCCTCGTGTCCGTCATGGACCTCACCGGCCCGCGCATCCTCTCCGGCATCGTCCCGAGCGTTGTCTCCGTGCTCCCCTCAGGCGAAATCATCGCCGGAGCCGAAGCCCGTGAGCGCCTCATCACCGATTCCGCCAGCGCCGTCTACTCCGTCAAGCGCCTGATGGGCCGCGGCCTCGCCGACATCCAAGACGAGCTGAAGCTCTTCCCTTTCCACATCGCCCCCGGCAGTGAATCCGTGCTGCAGCTTCAAATCGGCGACAAGATCCTGACCCCGCCCGAAATCTCTGCGCATATCCTGCGCAAGCTGAAACTCGACGCGGAAGAAGTCCTCGGCGGCCCCGTCGATCAAGCCGTCATCACCGTCCCCGCTTACTTCAACGACGCGCAACGCCAAGCCACAAAAGACGCCGGTCGCATCGCGGGACTTGAAGTGCTTCGCCTGGTCAACGAACCCACCGCAGCCGCGCTCGCCTACGGACTGGACAAACGCAACCAGGGTCTCATCGCCGTCTACGACTTCGGCGGCGGCACCTTTGACATCTCCATCCTGCGCCTGCACGACGGCATCTTCGAGGTCCTCGCCACCAACGGCGACACTCACCTCGGTGGCGACGACATCGACAACCTGCTGCTGAAAATCGCGCTCGAAGACATTCAATCTGAGTGGAACGAAGACATCTCCGGCAAGCCCGAAGCCGTCCAACTGCTCCGCCGAGCCGTTATCCTCGCCAAGGAAGCCCTCTCCTTCGCGCCCGCCGCGACCATCGACCTCACCTACGGCGACAAAACCTACCAACGCCAAATCAACGTCGAGCTGTTCAACAAGCTCATCGAGCCCATCATTGACCGCACTCTCGCGCCGTGCCGTGGCTGCATCCAAGACGCCGGCGTCACCCCCGAACAAATCGACGAAGTCGTGATGGTCGGCGGCTCCACGCGTATCCCACTGGTGCGGTCCGCCGTGGAAAAGCTCTTCAAGAAGCGCCCGCACACCGAACTCAACCCCGATGAAGTGGTCGCCCTCGGTGCCGCCGTGCAAGCCGGAGTCCTCAGCGGCGACGTCACCGACGCGCTACTCCTCGACGTCACTCCTCTCTCACTCGGCATCGAAACCATGGGCGGTCTCGTGTCCAAACTCATCCACCGCAACTCCACCATCCCCGCGTCAGAGACCGAACTCTTCACCAACGGCGTCGACGGTCAGACCAACGTACTCATCCACGTAGTGCAGGGCGAACGCGAACTCGTAAAAGACTGCCGCAGCCTCGCCCGCTTCGACCTCAAGGGCATTCCGCCCATGCCCGCAGGCATGGCTCGCGTGCAAGTCCGCTTTCTGATCGACGCCAACGGCATCCTCAGCGTCACCGCCAAGGATCTACGCGCCGGCACCGAGCAGACCATCGAAGTGAAACCTTCCTATGGCCTCAACGACGACCAAGTCGAGGCGATGATTCTCGAATCCTACGCCAATGCCGAAGAAGACCTCAAGGAACGCCAGGTCCGCGAGGCTCGCGTGGAAGCCGACGCCGTCATGGGGGCGACCAACAAGGCTCGCGAAGATGCGTCCTACCTCACTCTCACCGACGAAGACCGCGCCGGCATTGACCGCGCCATGGCCGAACTCCAGGTCGTCTATCATGGGGACGATCATTTACTGATCCGCGCAAAGATTGAAGGCGTCGACATCGCCACGCAATCCCTGGCCGAAGCCATCATGAACTCCGCCATCGGCAAGGCCTTGGAAGGGACACACATCGATGCCCAATAAGCTCACCTGGGACAACTTCGAAGACATCGCCCTCTCGCTCTACGAGAAGTTCCCCGACCTCGACCCCACGCACATCCGCTTCACCGACCTCCATAAGTGGATCACCGAACTCGCCGACTTCGGCGACGATCCGCTAAAATCAAACGAGGCCAAATTAGAACGGATCCAAATGTTATGGCTCGAGGAATTTCAAGACAACTCGTAGTTCTCTTCGCCGCCGCCGCGTATGGCCAAAAACTCGGCCCAATCACCGCGGATTCCTTGCGCGCGAACCTTACCTACCTTGCCTCCGACGAACTCGAAGGCCGCGCCACTCCGTCCCGTGGCTTGGACAAGGCTGCCGATTACATCGCGGATCAGTTCAAGAAGGCCAAGCTCCAACCCGTCGACGGCAGCTTCTTTCAAACTGCTGCGGTGGCTGACCTGCCCGGCAATTGGAAACGCAACCTTCCCGCCGATGCTCCGGCAACGGTCCGCAACGTAGTCGGCCTCTTGCGGGGTTCAGATCGAAAACTGCGAGACACCTACATCATCGTCTCCAGCCACTACGACCACATCGGCACCTCCGCGGCCGGCGACGACCGCATCTTCAACGGAGCCAACGACGACGCCAGCGGCGCGGTCAGCGTCATTGAGCTCGCCCGCGCACTGGTTAAGGCGAAACCCAAGCGCAGCATCCTCTTCGTCACCTTCTTCGGTGAGGAGCGCGGCTTGCTCGGCTCGCGTTACTACGGACAACATCCGCTAGTCCCCATCGCCTCCACCCTCGCGCAATTGAACCTCGAACAAATCGGCCGCACCGACGCATCGAACGGACCGCAAGTCAAAGGAGCCAACGTCACCGGCTTCGATTTCTCCAACCTGCCCGCCATCCTGGCCGATGCCGCGCAAGCCGCGGGCGTCCGCATCTGGAAAGACGCCACGTCGAGCGATGCCTATTTCAGCCGCAGCGACAACCAATCCCTGGCCGACCTAGGCATCCCCGCCCACACCCTCAGCGTCGCCTACGACTTCCCCGACTATCACAAGGTCAGCGACACAGCCGACAAAATCGACTACGAAAACATGGCTGCCGTCGACAAGGCCATCGCCCTCGGCCTGCTCAAACTAGCCTCCAACGCCGAGCCTCCGAAGTGGAACGAATCCTACGCGCCCGCCCGCAAATACGTAGAGGCCGGACGCAAACTGCATCCGGCCCCCACAAACTAACAACGCGAGAAACTAAGCCGTACGCATCGACTCCGTCTTATCCGCCAACGCCGCCTGCGCCGCCGCCAACCGCGCGATCGGCACACGGTACGGCGAGCACGAAACGTAATCCATACCCACGCGATAGCAGAACTCAACCGAGCTCGGATCGCCGCCATGCTCTCCGCAGATACCGATTTCGATATCAGGACGAGTGCTGCGCCCCAACTTGATCGCCATCTCGATGATCTTGCCGACGCCGCCCTGGTCGATCGAGGCGAACGGGTCAGCCTTGAACACCTTGATGGATTCGTAGTGACCTGAGAACTTCGTATAGTCGTCGCGGGACAGCCCCATCGTGGTCTGCGTCAGATCGTTGGTACCGAAGCTGAAGAACTCCGCCTCGCGAGCAATCTCATCCGCCGTGATCGCCGCGCGCGGAATCTCGATCATCGTGCCCACCATATAGTGCAGGTTCTTGACGCCCGCCTTGGTGAGAACTTCCTTGGCGATGCGCACCACGATTTCCTTCTGATGCTCCAACTCCTTCACGCTGCCGATCAGCGGAATCATGACCTCGGGAATCACCTTGATTCCCTTCTTGGAAACTTCCGCAGCCGCTTCAAAGATCGCCCGAGCCTGCATCTCCGTGATCTCAGGATACGTGATCCCGAGCCGGCACCCACGATGACCGAGCATCGGATTGAATTCGTGCAGCTCTTCCACGCGATGCAGCAGCTCCGGAATGCCCTTCTTCAGATCGCCGACCTTCATGCGATACTTTTCGGACATCTCCTTCTTCTGCGCCTTGGTCGCGTGCGGGAAACGCGCCTGATCCACCATCAGGTCCTCACGCTTCGGCAGGAATTCATGCAGCGGCGGATCCAGCGTGCGGATCACCACCGGGAATCCGTCCATCGCCTTGAAGAGCCCCGCGAAATCCTTCTTCTGCATGGGCAGCAGCTTCGCCAAAGCCTTGCGCCGGGTCTTCTCATCGCGCGCCAGAATCATCGCCTGGACCAATGGAATCCGGTCTTCCGCGAAAAACATGTGCTCCGTGCGGCACAGACCGATACCCTCGGCACCGAACAAACGCGCCGCCTTCGCGTCACGCGGAATATCCGCATTCGCGCGCACGCCAAACTTACCGCGGAACTCGTCCGCCCACTTCATCAACGTACCGAAGTGCGCCGAATTCGGATCCGGATCATTCGTCGACGCCTGGCCCAAGTAGACCTTGCCCGTAGCACCGTCCATCGAAATCCAGTCTCCGGCCTTGACCACAACCTGCTTGCCCTTGGCCTGAACGGAGAACTGCTTGCCGTGTTCGTTGATCGAAATCGATCCCGCGCCCACGATGCAAGGCCGCCCCATACCGCGAGCCACCACCGCCGCGTGCGAACTCTTCCCGCCGACCGCAGTCAAAATCCCGCGAGCCACGTCCATGCCATGAATGTCGTCGGGCGTAGTCTCTTTGCGGACCAAAATCACCGGCCCCTTCGCCGACATCACCACCGCATCATCCGCCGAGAACGCCGCGCGTCCCACAGCAGCGCCCGGACTCGCCGAAATTCCGGTAGCAATCTCCGACAACTTCTTCAGCGACGGACCATCGAACACCGGATGTAACAACTGATCCAGCTGCGCCGGAGCCACGCGTAACACAGCCTCGCGCTTATCGATCAACTTCTCCTTGACCAGATCCACTGCCACACGGACCGCAGCGGGACCAGTGCGCTTGCCATTGCGGGTTTGCAGCATGTACAGCTTGCCCTGTTCAATCGTAAACTCAAAATCCTGCATGTCCCGGTAGTAGTTCTCCAGGCTCTCCGTGATCTTGTGCAGCTGCGCGTAAGCTTCCGGCATCAGCTTCTGCAAATCCGCCAACGGCTCCGGTGTACGGATGCCCGCCACCACGTCCTCGCCCTGCGCGTTGATCAGGAACTCGCCCCAGAATTCTTTCTCGCCGGTCAACGGATTGCGCGTGAAGCCCACGCCCGTCGCCGAATCATCGCCGATGTTGCCGAACACCATCGCCTGCACACTGGCCGCAGTGCCGATCTCATCCGGAATCTTCTCCATCTTGCGGTAATACGACGCCTTCGGATTCCACCAGCTGCGAAACACTGCGTCGCGCGACATCGCGAGTTGCACATGCGCATCCTGCGGAAACGGCTTCTTGGTATCCTGCAGCACCAGCTTCTTGTAGTCCACAATGATCGCCTGCAAGTCAGCGGCCGTCAGGTCCGTGTCCATCTTGACCTTGGCTTTCTTCTTGCGCGAATCAAAGATGTGGTCGAACTTCTCCATATCCATGTCCAGCGCCACCTGACCGAACATCTGGATAAAGCGCCGGTAGCTATCGTAAGCGAAACGCGGATTGCCGCTCAACTTCGCCAGACCCTCAACCGTCACATCATTCAAGCCGAGGTTGAGAATCGTGTTCATCATGCCCGGCATGGAGAACTTCGCACCGCTGCGCACGCTGACCAACAGCGGATTCTTCGGATCGCCCAGCTTCTTGCCGATCTGCTTCTCCAATTTCGCCAAGCCCACCAGAACCTGGTCATTGATGTCCTTGGGAACCTTGTTGCCGTTCTCAAAGAAAATGTTGCAAACCTCGGTCGAGATGGTGAAGCCAGGAGGCACAGGAACGCCAGCCTTGCTCATCTCCGCCAGGCCGGCTCCCTTGCCGCCCAGCACTTCCTTCATCTTGCCGTCGCCGTCCGCTGTCCCGCCGCCAAAGTTGTATACGTAGTTCTTCATGGTTGTTATTTCTGCTCTCCTGAGGTCACGATTTCCGAGAAATCCGCTATGGTTGAAAATTCAGTCAGTAACTCATGTAACAAGGTCAGGCGGTTTGCCCGCAACTGCTCATCGGGCACGTTCACCATCACCTTGTCGAAAAACAAATCCAGCTTCGGCCGCAGCGTGGCGACCACTTCCAAAGCTTGTTGGTAGCCCTCACCCTTGGTGGCCGCGCGCACTGCATCAAACGCGACATGCAGTTCCGCTTCCGGCCCTGACTCGAGCATGGTCACGTTCAGAGGACCCGACGGTTTGAAGTTCGCCTGCTTCAGAATGTTGCTGGTGCGCTTGAAGCTCGCCGCCAGCGGCTCGAAATTCGACGTGGGACGCACCGCCGCCAGCGCCGTCAACCGAGCCTCTACATCCACCAAAGTTCCGCAGCCCGACGCCAGCACCGCGTTCACCTCATCCCACTTGAAGCCGCGCACTTCGCGGAAGTAGTGTTGGATGCGCTCGATCATGAACGCCTTCAATTCGCCTTCCACAAGCGAATCCAAAGTGTATTCGAGCTTGCCTTCCACCAGGATCTTGACAACGCCCTGAGCCGCACGGCGCAGCGCAAACGGATCCTTTGACCCAGTAGGCACCAACCCAATCTTGAAGCAGCCGCGCAGCGTATCGAGCTTATCCGCCAGCGCAACAATCAACCCATTGCGCGTTCCTGGAATCGAATCTTCCATGCTGAGCGGCTTGTAGTGACTGTAAATCGCCGACGCCACGGCCTCATTCTCACCCTGTGCGCGAGCATACAGCCCGCCGACGATTCCTTGAAGATCGGTGAACTCCTTCACCATGTCGGTGACCAGATCGCACTTGGCAAGCAGCGCCGCGCGTTGCGCATCCGCATCGCCGCCGAGTTCCTTCACCAACGCGACAGTGCGGTCCGTCTTCTCTTTATACGAACCGAGCTTGGCTTGGAACGTAACCTTCGCCAAGTCATCCACGCGATCCGCGAGCCTCTTCTGCTGATCCACATCCCAGAAGAACCGGGCGTCATTGAACCGAGCCTTGAGCACCCGCTCATTGCCGTTCTTCACCAGTCCATCCGGATCGTCGTTCGTATTCAGGATCGCCACAAAGTGCGGCGCAAGCTTGCCCGGCTCGGTCTCGACGGAAAAATACTTCTGATGATGGCGCATCACCATCGTAAGAACCTCAGCCGGCAGCCCCAAATAGTCAGGATGGAAATCCCCGCGAATCGCCGTCGGCCACTCGGTGATGAAGGTGAGCGTCTCACGCAACTCAGGCTCAATGTTCGCGCCGAGCGCCATCGCCTCAGCTTCGATCTTTTTACGCCGCTCGCTCGAAGAAAGAATCACGCCATTCTTGCGTAACTCCGCTTCGTAGTTCGCCGTGGTCACCGGGATCGCGGACGAGCCCAAAATCCGATGCCCACGCGTAACGTTGCCCGTCTTTACGCCCGCGATCTCAAACGGAATCACGTCCGAACCCAGCAGCGCCACCAGCCAACGAATGGGACGAATAAAGCGCGGCCCCGTCTTGCCCCCAGTCCAATACATCGTCTTCGGCCACTGCAAGCCGAGAACGAACCCGGGCAGCGTCTCCGCCAAAATATCGCGTACCGGCCGGCCTTCCACGCGCTTGACCAACTCGTAGTAGTTGCCCACCTTGCGCAGCGCCGAAACATCCGCGCCCTGCTTCTTCGCGAAACCCTCCGCGGCCTTGTCACCCGAAGTCAACGGCGGACCTTTTAGTACCTGCTCGGAATCCGCAGTCCGGTCCGGCACACCCGACGCCCACACCGTCAACCGCCGCGAAGTCGCGTCCACATGCACCGTGGCTCCAAACAAATCCAGCTTCGCCAGCTGTTCCAGCGCGCCCGGCACCATCCAATGCGGAATCTCTTCCGTCCCGATCTCCAAAAGGAAGTCGCTCATGCGCTCACCTCTTGCGATTGCTGATCGGTCCATATCTTCGCCGTGCCCACGGCAAGGTCACGCACCCGCTTAATCACACCCACCCGCTCCGTCACCGAAATCGCGCCTCGCGCATCCAGCAAGTTGAATAAATGCGAGCACTTCAACACGTGATCATACGTAGGCAGCACCGGAAACCGCCGCTTGTCCGGAGAATCCGCATACATCGCCAGCAGTTCCTTGCACTCCGCTTCATGCTCGCCCAACAACCGCCACAGCCGGTCCACGTTCGCCATCTCAAAGTTGTAGACCGAATACTGCAACTCATCGGCAAACCGAACATCGCCGTACTTCACGCCGGGAGCCCAAACAATGTCGTAGATGCTGTCCACGTTCTGCAAAAACGCCACGATGCGTTCCAGTCCGTAAGTGATCTCCGCCGGAACCAGCTCCAGATCAATCCCGCCCACCTGTTGAAAGTAGGTGAACTGCGTGATCTCCAGCCCATCCAGCATCACCTGCCAACCCACGCCCCACGCACCCAGCGTCGGCGCTTCCCAGTTGTCTTCCTCAAGCTTAATGTCGTGCTTCTCTAGGTCGATGCCGATCGCCTTCAAACTCCCCAGATACAAATCCAGCACATCGTCCGGCGACGGCTTCAGAATCAACTGGAACTGATGGTGCTTGTAGAGCCGGTTCGGATTCTCTCCATAGCGCCCGTCAGCAGTGCGGCGGCTCGGCTGCACATATCCCACGCGATACGGCTTGCTCCCCAGCACCCGCAGGAACGTCTCCGGCGAATTCGTCCCCGCGCCCACCTCAATGTCGTGCGGCTCTTGCAACACCGCGCCGCGGTCTGACCAGTAGCGCTTCAGCTTCAGTATCGTTTCCTGAAAAGTGTCCATCTACAGCTACAAGGCCTCCAATAACGGCACCGTGAGCATGCGCCGCTCCACGTGTTGCTCGATCGCACGAATCAAACTACGCCGCAGCGCGGACAGCGTGGACTTATCCCACTCCCGGCCGCCCAGCGCACTGAGCGGCTTGGCAAACATCTCTTCCACCAGCGCCGCAGTCTCATCGCTCACCCGCAACTCCGGCAACACGCCCGTCAGGCGCACAGCCCACAGCGTGAAGTAGTCCACCGCGCTCCATAGTTCCCCGCCCGCGCGCAGATGGTCCACCATCGCCTTCAGCAAACGGAAGAATTTTTCGTTGGGTTCATGCGCTGGAAGCAGATGGTCAGAGACCTCGGTGAAGTAATCAAGCGCGAGCGAGCATCCGTAATCCGACTGCACTCCAAAGCCGGATTCGATCGTCTCGCAACTCGAAAGACTCGCCAATTCCGCGTTTTCCCGTAGAAAATACGCCATCCGCACGTGGGACAGCCGTTCCAACCCCGCCCCGAAGGGACTCTTCGGCTTGCGGGCCCGTCGCGCCACACCGCGCAACTTTCCTTGTTCCCGGGTAAAGAAACTAACAATCAGGTCCGCTTCCCGGAAGGGATAGGTCCGCAAGATGAACGAATCGCTCACCCGCGTGGGCATAGGTCAAGAAACAATACTCTAGGGTAGCATGAGCCGCTACTTCACTTCGCCCACCCAGTAGTCCAAGCCCTGCACGAACACTGTGCCCTCCACCGCCTTGCCCGGAGCAAGTTTCGCGAAGTCCGCCGCGTCCTTCACCGGAAAGTCCATCGTCATCGCCCCCATCCAGTCACCGATGGGCTGATGCTTGATCGTCGCGATCTTGTTTTCGGTGTCCAGCCGCGAAATCTCCCCCTTCAGCGCGTACTTCTTAAGCGGATCCTCAACAGCGGCCTTTGGAGCTTTCTTCTCCGCGATGGGCTCGGATTTCATGCAGGCGGTGAGAATGAGGAGCAACGCTCCCAAGGAAACGCGTAACAACATAACTTGAGAGTACAGGAGTCCGGATCGTTTCTGCACCGCCCCGCCAAACTACGGGAACAGTCTACTGCGCAAAAAGGGGGCTGGCTCGAATTTCGCTGCCTTTGCGAATTTCGTGCCTGTACCCTTTTGCCCCGTCGCATTCTTGCCATTTAGAATCAACGCTGAGCCCCTTCCCGTTCCACTCAAGCACCGAGGCCCCAACTTCCGCGCCGTTCGCCTGCCTTCGCTGGTTACGGCCAAAGCCAGCGAGATAACTCCCATTCCTCCACTACTTCCCAATTCACGCGGCTCCCGGTCCAAAACCCGCTGCTACGCTCGTCCAGATGTCGTGGCCAAGCACCTTCACCGGACGTCTGGCTCCGCAAAAAAACTCCCCTGACAAAACAAAGGGCAACTTTCTCCAGCCGCCGCGCGCGCAACTTCCCACCCCTCAACCACATCCATGTTTCATCCCAAAAAACCACCCATCATGCGTTACCCTCAAATCTAGTGCTTTCCACCGACCTGCACGCCCTGCTGCGCCGCCACTGGGGCTACTCCGAGTTCCGCCCCAAGCAGGAAGCCATCGTCCAAGCCATCCTCGCCGGACGCGATGCCGCCGTCGTCATGCCCACCGGCGGAGGCAAGTCGCTCTGCTACCAACTCCCCGCCGTCGCGATGGAGCAGACCTGCGTCGTCATCAGCCCGCTCATCGCCCTCATGCAGGATCAAGCCGCCGGCCTGCGTGAAAACGGCATCGAGGCCGCCTTCCTCAACTCTTCCTCGACCCCGCACGAACTGCAAGACACCATGCGCCGAGCCGAGCAAGGTGCCTACCGCCTTCTCTACCTCTCCCCCGAACGCATCGTCCGCGAAGACACGCTGCAGTGGCTGAAACGCCTCAACATCGGCTTCTTCGCCATCGACGAAGCCCACTGCATCTCCGAATGGGGCCACGAATTCCGCCCCGAATACCGCCAGCTCAGCACCCTGCGTGACCGCTTCCCGGACATCCCCATCGCCGCCTTCACCGCCAGCGCCACGCGCCTCGTCCGCCACGACATCCTCGCCCAGCTCCGCATGCGCGACCCCGCCCGCGTGGTGATGAGCTTCCATCGCCCCAACCTGCGCTACCTCGTCCACCCCTACGCGGAGAAATCAGCCAAGCAGCAAGACCTGCTCCTCGCCGCCATCGAACACTACACGGAGGGCAACGTCATCATCTACGCGCCAACCATCAAAAGCGTTGAATCCACCACCGGCTGGCTGTGCTCACAAGGCATCCCCGCTATCGCCTACCACGGCCGCATGGACACCGGCACACGAGCCCGCAATCAGGAATCCTGGATGACCGGCGACAACCGCGTGCTCGTCGGTACGCTCGCCTTCGGACTCGGCATCAACAAACCCGACGTGCGAGCCGTCATCCACCTCTCACTCCCCAAGTCCCTCGAACAGTATTACCAGGAAGCCGGTCGCGCGGGCCGTGACGGCGAGCCCGCCGACTGCGTGCTCCTGTGGCAGAAGAAAGACCTCGGCCTGCTCACCCACTTCACGCTACAAATCCAAGATGGAGCCGAGCGTGAACGCGCCTGGCAGCGTTACCACGTCATGCGCGACTTCGTCGAAACCCCCGCCTGCCGCCACCGGGCCATCTGCCTGCACTTCGGCGAAACACCCGCGTGGCAGACCTGCGGAGCCTGCGACCACTGCGGCATCAAGCTCCCCTGGACTGAGGCCCCGCGCTCCCGCAAGCCGAAGAAGCCCGCCCCTGCCGAGAAGCCCGTCGTCGCCCCCGGCACCAGCGATCTACACACCGCCCTGCGCGATTGGCGCCGCGACCTGGCCAAATCCACCAGCGTCCCCGCCTATGTCATCCTGCATGACACCACCATAGAGGCCCTGTGCCAACGCCGCCCGCGCACCACGGCCCAGCTGCTGCAAGTCCCCGGCATCGGTGAAAAGAAGGCCGAACGCTTCGGCGCGCAGATCCTGGAGCTAGTCGCGGCCCAGAGAGAATAGCCCGTTGCGCGCTACGCCCAATGAGGGTACAAGCCCGAGACCGAGCAACTCGTGCGTCAAGAAATTCAACTAGGGCACGCGGATTCCGTCGACGAATTGATTCTCGTAGGCGTCTCCGAGTTGCGCGAACGATCAGGCCTCGGGGCACCCGCGCTCCCCGCGCCTCGCAGAGGCCTGTACGAGCTTCTCACCCAAGGCCCGTAAAAAAACGTTGCCAACAGGTGGGCGATTCTTTCTGCTCGATCACAATGTAAGGAATCACGCTGGCGAACATCGAATGGAAGAACTGCCGACGATGCTCCGTGAACTCGGCCAACCTGATGAGCCACCGAAGCGGCCGCTGTGACGAAAGTAACCTACTCTTCCTGTTGTCTGGGTTGCCCGAAGACGTCGCGCAGAAGCTGCCGCTCGTCATCGGAGTAGATTCTTTGGAACTCATCGCTATCAAAACGGCGTCGGCGTTCTTGGTTCGACATGGCGCGTAGACTTCGCAACTCCACGCGCACGGCTTCGCGATGCCCCGCAGGTAAGTCCGAGAAGGCTTGCATGCGGCCCCGCAGCGACTGGCGATCCTCTGGGGAGAGCAACTCAAGCGCGTTGAGCCGCTGCAATATTTGCCGTTGGTGCGCGGGCGGGAGTTGCGCCAGCGCTTGGCGGCGATCCTCCGGGGACATCGCCAGGAAACGCTCAACCGCATCGGCCTGCTTCTGCTGCTTCGCCTGCTTCTGCTTGAGAATGGCCTTGGCTTTCGGACGCAACTGCGCCTGCGCGGGCACGCACAGCAAGCCCAACATCGCCACTGTGAAGAAAAGCTTCATTCGCTACAAAGACTCCGGAGCAGACAGTAATTCCAAATCTTCCAAGGCCTGTTCCAGCTGTTGAACGTCCTGCGGAACCGCCGGGTCCATTTGTACAACAGGCTGCTGCACAAATACAGCGACGGCGAGCACGGCAGCCAATCCGGCCACCGGGGCCACTAGCTTCCAGGAGAACTTCCACCACGGCCTGCTAGCTTCATCCACCGCGATACGCGCGTACAGCTTCGCGTCGAAGTTCGCAGACACCTCGGGCACCGGCACATCGAGCGAGCCCCGCACGGCCAGCAATCCCCGGCATTCGGCGCACTCCGCCACGTGAACATCCACCTGCTGCCGCTCCGCCACCGGAAGCGTCCCTTCCAGATACCCGATCAGCAACTCCGCGCCCTGACTATTTTCCCGCAAGCACGTCATCGTCTCACCTCAGGCGAAGTGCGCCAGCCGCACCCGCAACGTTTCATACGCCCGGAACAGCAGTGACTTGGTGGCTGAGTCCGAGCATTCCAACACCTTCGAAATCTGGGCGTACCCCAGCCCGTCATACTTGTGCATCAGCACCGCCGCGCGCTGCTTCTCCGGCAGCGCTTCGATGGCGGAGCGCACCTCGCGCACCCGCACCTCTTGCATCAATGATTCCTCCACCGTGTGCGCACCGTCGGCCACCTGCCGCTCGCGCCCATCCGGCAACTCCTCGTCCAGGCTCTGTTGGCCCTTTTCCTTCTTACCGTCACGGATCGAGTTCAGCGCCAGATGGGTGGCAATGCGGAACAGCCAGGTGGTGAATTTCGCGGTCGGCTCGTAGCTTTCCCGGCTCTTGTAGACGCGGAAGAACACTTCTTGCGCCAGCTCTTCCGATACGGCCTGATTCCCGACCATCCGGCACAAGAAATGAATCACCGGTCCGCGATGCCGCTCCAGCAATAGGGCAAAACTGGTTTCGTCCCCGTCGCGGACGCGCAGCATCAATTGAGCGTCCCGTTCCAGGTTGGCTACCGCCTCCATGTCTTCTCTAACACCAAGACTCGGAGAAGGTTGCGGCATTTTCACTCGCTTTTGAGGGACCGGTCCATCAATTCACGCAACGCCGCCTGGGGCGTCTTTAGGCCGTGCAGAACCGCATGCATCTGCTGGATGATCGGCAGATCCACGTTGAACTTCTCGCCCAAAGCCACAGCCGCGTCGCAGGTCTCTACGCCTTCCGCCACCATCCGCATCGAACCGGTGATCTGAGCCAGCGGCTTTCCATCAGCTAACTCCATACCAACCTTACGATTACGGCTTAAACCTCCGGAACACGTCAAGACGAGATCGCCGAGCCCAGCTAAGCCCGACAGCGTCTTTTCCTGCCCACCCATGGCCACGGCGAGCCGCGAAATCTCAGCCAGCCCGCGCGTAATCAGCGCGGCTTGCGTATTGTTTCCCAGCCCCAGACCATGGCAGATCCCGGCACTGATGGCGATGACGTTCTTGAGCGCCGCGCCAACTTCCACGCCAATCGGATCCGCATTCGTGTAAAGCCGTAGAGTTCTCCCGGAAAACATAGATTGCACGCGACTTGCGATATCCACTTCCACTGAAGAAACGACGATGGCTGCAGGATCTCCGCGGGCCACTTCACGGGCGAAGGAGGGTCCGGAGAGCACCGCCACTTGCGGCTCGAATTTGGTTCGCAAGACTCCTTCGATCACCTCAGACATGCGCAGCAACCCGTTGGATTCAATCCCCTTTGTGGCGCTCACAAAAAGCATCCCGGAGTGCACATGCGGGAGCATTTCGCGATACAGCCGGCGCGCATGCTTCGACGGCATCACCCCCAGTACAATGTCGGCCCCGGAAAGAGCCTCAGCCAAATTTGAGGTGGTGCGGACGTGTTCCGGCAGGTGGAAGCCGGGAAGGAAGGCGTCATTTTCGCGGGTCGTCTGCATCCGCTCGGCCAGCTCTTCTTCGAAAACCCACAGGCGGACCCACTCGGCTTGGGGCGCAAGCACGATCGCAAGTGCCGTTCCCCAGCTTCCCCCTCCGATCACGGCGAGCTTCACGGCTTGCTCCAGCGGAAGACTGACTCGGTGCCCAGGCGGATGCGGTCCATGTTGGCCCGATGCCGGTAGATGATGAGGGCGCACGCGGCGATCACGGCCAACAGTTCGATGGCGGAGGGATGGTAGATGATCCAGGCTCCCAGAGGAAACGTCCCAGCACCCAGAATGGACCCGGCGGAGATGTGATTGGTCGCCGCTACGGCCACCACGAAGACGGCCAGCGTGGCCAGCAGGGTCAGCGGCAGAAAGTAACCGAAGGCCCCCGCGAAGGTCGCTACCGCTTTACCGCCCTTGAAGTTCAAGAAGACAGGGAAGACGTGCCCTGCGGAGACGGCCAAGGCGGCCAGCGCCATCCAAGTCGAATCCAGGGTGAGCCAGTCGGCTATCGCCACGGCGGCGACTCCTTTAAGGATGTCCAGTGCCAAGGTGGCGAGTCCCAGTTTCTTCCCGGCGGTCCGTAAGACGTTCGTGGCCCCAATGTTTCCGCTGCCCGACGCGCGCACGTCGCGGCCCGTCGTCAGGCGCGTCAGGACATAGCCGAACGGGATGGAGCCTAGCAGGTAGGCGATGAGGATCGAAAGGAATCCGGTCATGTGGGCGTGGTTTACTTGGGCAAAGCGTAGGTGCTCAACTTAGTGTACGTGCCGTTGGCGGATAAGTACAGGTGGAAGGCGGCTGCTGGGAAGGGGGCGACGTCGAGGCCGGTGAGCGGGAGGTCCGCGGGGTGGCGTCTGCGGGCGAGCGTGACGTGGGGCCGGTAGGCGCGTCTCTCGTTGGGGACGCCGATGGCCGCCAGGGCCGTGTCCGTTGCGCGATGCAAGTCGCCGGACATCTCGACTCCGGCACACAGAGCGGAAGACATCCAGTGCAAGCCGCGGATGCGGATAAGCACAGGTCCGCTCGGCGCTACGCCGGCAAGCGCCTGCTGCAATTCGCTGAGGCGGACCTCGGGCCACTCGCCGACAAATTTCGTTGTGACGTGAAGTTTTTCTGGCGGAGTCCAGGCGAGGTCCGCCAACGGCCGCAACCGGTGGATCAGCGTCAGGATGGGCGAACAGGCTTCGGGAGGAAGGGACAAGCCGGTAAATAATCGCATGAGAACTTTCGGGACCGTACGCCACCATGTTACAGCTATGGCCGCACTCATCTCCAATTCCAAGAACTATCGAAGCCTGCTCATTCAACTGAGGCAGCGGAGTCAGACAGCCCAGGTCCGCGCCGCGGTCGCGGTGAACCGAGAACTGGTGATGCTGTATTGGAGCATCGGGCACGAAATCTAGGTGCGGCAGAAGCAGCATGGCTGGGGTGCAAAGGTCATCGACCAGCTGGGCAAAGACCTACGGCGCGAGTTCCAGGAGATGGGCGGGTTGTCGCCGAGAAATATTCGCTATATGCGCACGTTCGCGAATTGTTGGCCCAACGGGTCAATTGCGTGCTGCTCGACAAGGTGAAGCCCCCCGCGGAACGCCTGTGGTACGCAGCAGTTGTTGAAGGCCCCTTACAACTTTGATTTTCTGACGTTGTCCGTTGAAGCCGCGGAGAAAGATCTTGAATCGGAACTGGTCCGGCAGATCCGCAAGTTTCTGATGGAACCCGGCGTGGGATTCGCGTTCGTGGGGAGCCAGTCCCCCCTCACAGTGGGCGGCGAGGAATTCCGAATCGACCTGCTGTTCTATCACCTGAAACTGCGCCGCTACTTTGTGATCGATCTCAAGATGGGGGCGTTCAAACCCGAGTACGCGGGCAAGCTGAACTTCTACCTCTCGGCAGTCGACAATCAGCTGCGCCATCCCGATGACGAGCCCAGGGTGGGCCTGGTGTTGTGCAAGGAGAAGAACGGGGTGGTCGCGCAGTACGCGCTACAGGATATCCGCAAGCCGCTTGGCCTCTCTGAGTTCCGGAACTTGGAAAAGCTACCCGCGCAACTCAAACGGTTCCCAGCATTCAGGATATTGAGGCCGAATTCACCTCCCGCGCCCCGTTGTCATTGAGGCGGCGGAAGCGCTAGAAGAAATACCCGGCCAACGGGCCCGGGCATCGAGACGTGAGTCGTCCGAGCCAATGATTCCCATTCGGCTGGAACATAAAAGTCCAGCTCGGTGTTGGAGCTAAAAAGCGCGCTCAGCTCGACCGGGTCACGGACCCAGATAGTGGAACCAACGGGCCGGCTTGAAGCAAGACCAAACTGACGCAGCCGTTCTCCGTAAACAACGAGCATCTCCGGCATGACGTTGAACTCGGCTACAGTCAATTCGACGCCAAGATGCGCGAAGTCAAGAGGTGCAGAGCGGCGGCTGGACTCTCCCATGTAAGCGTAGCGAACAGCAGGCAGACCAACGAGAGTGGCGTAGAATTGGTCGTCCGTATCGAGAACGATCAAGCTGCTGCCTCGGCCCAGTTCAGCGCAGCGGTCTAGCGCAGCATGAGACGGATTGACATTCTCCGGCTGGAACGGCAAGCCCCATGGCTGCCGTTCGGCCGTCGCTTTGATGCATGCAAGCGCGACCGCGACAGCCAAGAAATGGCGGGACCATCGAGCGGGAACCGCGAGGCCGGTAAGGATCGCCAAAGCCGGGAGCAACGGCAGGAGGTAGGCAACGTTGCGGTACTGAAACGCGAAAATGGCTGCGAGGACCACCGCCAGCCATACTCCGAGCAACCGCGAACGAAGCAAGAACAGCGCCCCGGTTCCCAGTATCGGGAGTACCGGATCAATTTGGAAAAGCCTCCCCATGTAGAATCCAACTGGTGATTCGGCGGACGTTTGTCCAGCGGGGCTCAGCCCCCAGGATAGGTGCTCCTGGAGCACATACTCGGCCCAGAACCAGCGCGGATGGGTCCAGAGCTGGAATGCGTGCCATGGCAGTGCGATGAACACCACCAGGGCGGCCAATTGAAGAAGCCGCCTCAGATCGGGCCTTTCGCGTGAGGCTAGCCAAAATGCGGCGACAACCAGAAGAGGCATCAACCCGGCGGCGGCTTTCGTCAGGATGGCCGCTCCACAGGCAACGCCAAAGATCAGCAGGGATCCGCGGCGCTCAAGCCGTGGATCCCTTTGAACGGCGAACATCGCCACGGTAAACTGACAAACCAGCAAGGCATCCGTGAGTGCCACCCGGCTGATGACGAAGAACAGGTGGCTGGAGACCAGCAGCAGGGCGGAGGCCACGGCGGAGGTGAGCGGTGCCGAGCGCCAAACCCACGCAAACACCACGGTCACCGTCACGACACCCGCGACCCACGAGGGTAGCCGAAGCGCTGTATTGGATGGGCCAAAGGCACGTATGCCGGCAGCGGACATCCAGTACAGAAACGGAGGCTTGTAGAACGCATAGCGGCCCAGAAAATAAGGCGTGAGCCAATCTCCACCGGCCGCCATGCTTTGCGAAGTGGCCGCATAAACGGCCTCGTCCTGGGCCTGGATTCTACCCACTGGGTCCACCCAATTCGTGCCGATGCCCGCGGACCCGATGCCCGCACCCAGGAACAACAAGACAGCGCAAATCACAACCGCGAACGTGACGGTCTTCTTCACAGGGACCTATTCTCCCACAATGAACCGGAGGCAACAGGCTGTAGAATGGGGCGTGACCTTGGAGTTCCAAGTGGTGCGCTTCGTCTGCACAAGCCACTGTGCGTTCACATTTTCCTCACCAGCTTCCAACAAGCTGCGCGGAGCCATCGGGAACAACCTCAGAGAGCGCGGCGACGGGTCCTATGAGCGGTTCTTTGATCCGGCGCAAACCACCGGCCCCAGCGGATTGAGCGATCCGCCGCGGCCCTTCGTACTCCGGTGCGCGCACCTGGATGGGGTGACAGTGGCAAAGGAGACAACATTTCAGTTCGATCTACACCTTTTCGACTTGCGGACGCCGTGGGTTGACATTTTGGCCGAGTCACTTCGCCTTACTGGTTTTTGCCGGTTGGACAGCGTGGCTGTGGAGAGACGCGAACTGGCGTTGCGTCCCACGGCGAAACAGGGACAGGTGGCTATTCGATTCCTCACGCCGACCGAACTCAAGGCGCGGGGCGGGCTGGCGGCGCAACCGGACTTCGGGATTCTGGCTGCACGCGCCCGGGACCGGGTGGCGAATCTATGCCAACTCTACGGCGAAGGTCCGCTGCCCATCGACTTCGGTGCATTCGGCGAGCGCGCTGCAGCGGTGCGGATGACTCGCTGCGAGATTCAGCGCGTGGAGGCGCAGAGACGCAGCGGGAGCACCGGGCAGACGCATTCGCTGGGCGGGTTCGTGGGCGAGGCGGAATACGAAGGCGACCTCACCGAATTCATGCCCTACTTGCGCGCGGTGGAGTGGACTGGCGTGGGACGGCAGACAACCTGGGGAAAGGGGGCCATCGCAATACTGGGGTGAGTATTGTAGACTATGGCGGAGGTACTCATGATCAAAAAACTCGCACTTCTCACCCTCAGTGTCACCGCATCTCTTTGGGCCGCGGACTTTTGGACCAAACCATCCGCCGACTGGACAGATAAAGAAGTTGAACAGATGATAGGGGATTCGCCGTGGGCGGACCGCATGGCGGTGGAGACAGGCCAACGCGGCAACATCGGCAATGCGGATGACGCCAAGGGAGCCATGCAGGGCAACCTGACGGCACCGATCCTGGTGGTGTGGCGCACGGCAGCACCCATCCGGCAGGCGTTGGCGCGCCGCGGTCAGCCTTCTTCTGAGGCGGAGCCCACTGCGTCCGTGTTGTTGCTAAGCGGGTTTCCCGGCATGTTCCGTGCGGATGCGGCGGACAATGCGAAGTTGATCGCGGACACTACGATCAAGGTCAAGGGCAAAGCTGACATCCATCCGGCTGAGATCCAGATGCCCGCAGCGGCACCACCCGCGGCTGGCGGCGGAGCACCGGGCGGCGGCAAGGGCGGCTTTGGCGGTCCGGGCGGCGGCAAGGGATTCGGTGGTGGAAACTTCGACCTGATCATGGTGTTCCCGAAGAACGCCGGACTCAGCGCCGATGACAAGGAATTTGAATTCGTCACCAAAGTGGGCAAGATGAGCATCCGCAAGAAATTCAAGTTGAAGGACATGGTGTTCAACGGCAAGCTTGAGATGTAAGCCGCTTCCGCGGACGTTTTTCGCGCGTCCAGCGGAGGTTGTGGCGCGGGAGCTGCTGGGATAGCTGTTAGTGCATGGCCGCGTCTCCGCACGGATCGTGGAGACCGAAGCTTACCTGGGAACACGGGATCGCGCGGCGCATGCGTGGCGCGGCCCAACGCCCCGGACCCAAGTATTGTTCGGACCGCCGGGTCACGCTTACGTGTACTTGATCTACGGCATGTATGAGTGTTTGAACTTTGCGGTGGAGCCGGAAGGCAGCGCGGGATGTGTATTGATCCGCGCGCTGGAGCCGGTGGGCGGTCTGGAAACGATGCGCAAGCGGCGCGGGGCCGTGCCCGATGAGCAGTTGGCGAATGGTCCCGGCAAGCTGACCATCGCCATGGGAATCACCCGCGCACAGAACGGAGCAGATGTAACCCGAGGGCCGCTCAACGTGTGCGCCGCAGACGGTGACTTTGACACAGGTGTCTCGCCCCGCATCGGCATCCGGCACAACGCGGATTGGCCGCTGCGCTTCTTTATCGCAGGGAACCGTTTTGTGGGCCGCGCTCCAAATCGAGCAGCTTCGTCTTAGCCGGCAGTCCTCCGCCAAACCCACCCAGCGAGCCGTCGGCGGCGATGACGCGATGGCAGGGGACCACAATGGGGATGCGGTTCTTGCCATTCGCGGAGCCCACTGCACGGGCGGCTTTGGGATTGCCCACGCGGCGGGCCAGTTCGGCGTAAGAGATGGTTTCGCCATAGGGGATCTGTTGGAGGCAGCGCCATACGGATCGCTGGAAGGGCGTGCCTTCCGGTGCCAGCGGCAGATCGAAGTCGCGGCGGCGGCCGGCGAAGTATTCCTTCAGTTGTTTGGCCGCTTCCGCCAAGACTCCGCGCGGCGATGTCAAGGTCCAGCCAGGCTGAGGTTTTTCAGGCTTGCCGTTCTTGGGAAATCCAACGTGATACAGCGCAGCATCATCGGCGGCCAACAGCAGTGGTCCGATGGGGCTTTCGAGGTAACAGTAGCGCATAGCCGCTACGCTACCATAGAAGTATCCATGGCACTGGCAATCCTTCTCTTCGTGTTTTTCGTAGTGGTCGCGATGATCGCACTGTTTGTGTTCCCGCCCACTAAGTGGGTGCAGTGGTTCTACAACACCGACGACAAGAAATGATCGTCTTACTTGGCCAGGCACCGTAGCACGGCATCCAGATCCGGATGCTGATCCTTGAGGCCCTTCAACCGTTCATACGTCGCAGCCGCGCCCTGGTGGAACTCGCCGGACTGATCTGCAGCTTCCAGGGCTTCGGAAATCTCATGCATTTCGGCGACCCACCGCCAGGACTTCGGCGCGGCGCGCAGGATCTGCGTTTCGATCTTCTCAATCGACAGGCCGCGATGGGTGAACTGGCCTTGGAGTTCCTGCAAGACTCCGTAGTGCCGCGCGGCGGCGTACAGTGACGCGAATAGGGCGATGCTGCCTTTGTTGTACGCAGCGAAGAGAATCTTCAGCGCCGAGGCGCGGCCGGTTTCCACGCCCATTACCGAAGCAGCGATGGCTGCGTTCGTGAAGCAGGCAGCGACCTCCTCAGCGGCGGGGCCGGAAAGAAACAGCGTGGTCTCACCGGGGACGCGAGCGGGAAGGCCGATGATCCCCCCGTCAGCAAAGCGCATGCCCGCAGCTTCCACCTGGCGGCCCATTTCGATTTTGTGCTGGGGCGTGAGCGCGTTGACATCGGCGAAGATGCCCTGAAAGCCCGTGGCGGCGACGGCGCGTGCCACATCGAACGCGAACTCCGGCGGGCACACGCTGATGATGACTTGGCAACTCTCCGCTAACCTCTGAAGGGTGCCCACATCGGTAAACCCCGCGGCTCGATCACACGTGGCCGCGCGCCGGCCCTGGGACGCCCAGTACACTTCGCAGCCGCCATCCATGGCAGACTGCGCAAGCGATGCGCCCATGGCTCCTGGATGAAGAATTCCCACTCGCATGTTCCTGAGTGTAACCTGTAGCGCGACAGTAGCACCTCTGCAATACTGCCCTGTTATTCTCCGGCTTCATCTTATTTGGAGGACACATGTCAGTCTCTAGACGCACCTTTTCCAGAACGCTCGCCGGAGCCGGGATCAACAGTATGGCGGGGCACAGCTTGGCCTTCGCCGACGACGACAAGGAGCATGAATCGAAGCATGACCGCGAGGATGACTCGGCGTTCCGGCACGGCGTAGCCAGCGGCGATCCGCTCTCGAACGCAGTCATCATCTGGACCCGCATTACGCCGGAAAAACGCCGCGACTCTGTTTCCGTGCGCTGGGAGGTGGCCACCGACACGCGTATGAAAAAGACCGTGCGCAAGGGCGTGGCATCCGCCACCTCAGGCCGCGATTTCACGGTGAAAGTCGACGTAACCGGGCTGGATCCCGGCACTACGTATTACTACCAGTTCCGGTCGAACGAAGATGAATCGCCTGTCGGCCGCACAAAGACGCTGCCCACGCGCAACGTGGATCGCCTGCGCATTGGCGTCGCGTCGTGCTCGAACCTGCCGTTCGGATACTTCAATTCCTACCGGGCCATGGCCAGGCGCTCCGATCTTGATTGCGTGCTGCACCTGGGCGACTACATCTACGAATACGCCAACGGCGAGTACGGCGACGGCACGGCGCTGGGCCGCATCCCGGCTCCCAACCGCGAGATTCTCTCGCTCTCGGACTACCGCACCCGCTACGCGCAATACCGCACCGATCAGGATCTGCAGGAACTGCACCGCCAGCATCCCATGATCATTGTCTGGGACGACCATGAGATCGCCAATGATTCCTATAACGGCGGCGCAGAGAATCACAACGCCGGCGAAGGCAGCTTCGTGGACCGCAGGGCGGCTGCGGTGCGGGCCTGGAACGAATGGCAGCCGATCCGCGAAACACCCGCCGAGCAGTCAGGGCGCATCTTCCGCACGTTCAACTTCGGCGACCTGGCCGACTTGGTGATGCTGGACACGCGTAACTTCGACCGGGATCAGCAGGTGGGCGCAAACAACCCATTGATCGCCGACCCCACCCGATCCCTGTTGGGCGAAGAACAAGAAGCCTGGCTCTACGGGCAACTCACGACCTCCGTGCAATCGGGCCGAAGGTGGCGCCTACTGGGACAACAAGTGATGATGGGCCAGCTGATCGCGTCGCCGACCACCATTTTCAACCCGGACCAATGGGACGGTTACCTGGCCAGCCGCAACCGCTTCCTGACCCATTTGCAGACCAACACGATTAAGAATGTCGTCGTACTTACCGGGGACATTCACTCCTCGTGGGGCAACGATATTGCGTTCAATCCATTCAACGGCTCTACAATCCCGCCACCGGGACGGGCAGCTTGTGCGTGGGATTTGTGACGCCGGGGATTACCTCGCCAGCCTTTGAAGATCCCGCCGTGGCAGCGGGACTTCGCCTTCAGGTGCTGGCGAGCCATCCGCACATCAAGAAACTGGACCTGTTCAATCGCGGCTACATGGTGCTGGATGTGACCGCGGACCGCGTGCAAACCGAGTGGTATCACCCGCTGACCCTCACCTCGCGCAACCCCGGCGAAACGTTTGGGGGCGCGTTGCAAACGTTGAATGGCAGCCAGCGCTTGACGCCGGCCTCCGGACCGCTGGCTCCGAAACCGGCTCCAGCCCCGGCACCCTGGACCTTACTCGGAGTATAGTTGTGGGATGCACTCGAAGCATCTTATTTTGATCGCTGCTCCGGCGGCGCTTCTTCTGTTGGCGACGGTTGGTTCCGGCCAGCAGAAGGTTGCCTTCAAGGGTGGAATTCCCGTTGCGCCCACTGGACTCGCTGGGCGAAAGCTGCCCTTGAAGCCGATGGTGTATGACACGGGCGAAGGGCAGAAGATTCGCGTGTCGATGGTGACGCGCGCGCTGGAGACCCCTTTTGGCATTGCGTTCCTGCCGGGTGGCGACATGCTGGTGACGGAGCGCGCGGCGCGGCTGCGGATCATCCGCAAGGGCGTGTTGGATCCCAAGCCCGTGGTCGGCGGACCGGTGGGTTACGGCACCGGCGAATCGGGTCTGCCGGGCGCGGTCCACGGCTACATGGACGTGGTGCTGCATCCAGCATTCGCGCA
Organism: Bryobacterales bacterium; assembly: GCA_947446025.1. Classification (GTDB taxonomy): domain Bacteria; phylum Acidobacteriota; class Terriglobia; order Bryobacterales; family Bryobacteraceae; genus Palsa-187. The sequence goes on along the minus strand of CANFEY010000031.1, from coordinate 23,372 downwards.
GAACAAGTGGATCTACATCAGCTACACCAAGACGCTCAGCGGCGACAAGCGTGTGGCAGCAGTCGCTCGCGCAACGTGGGATGGGACCAAACTGACCGAGTTGAAGGATGTATTCGTCACCGAAGGCAGCGGACCTACACGCATGGTGTTCGGACGCGACAACTTGCTGTACTTGGGCGTATCGGGCGACGATCCGCAGAGCCTGAAGACGCACGGCGGCAAGATCCTGCGTATCAAGGACGACGGGTCTATCCCGGCGGACAATCCGTTCCTCAAGGTCGCCGGCGCGAAGCCCGAGATCTTCACGCTGGGCCACCGCAACACGTTGGGGCTGGCGCTGCATCCGGGCACGGGCGAGATTTGGCAGAATGAGAACGGCCCCAACGGCGGCGATGAAATCAACGTTCTCAAAGCCAGCGCGAACTACGGCTGGCCGCTGGTGAGCTTGGGCCGCACCTACACGGGACCCTGGCAATCGCAGGCGCCCACGCACGTTGGCTTCGAGGCGCCGGTGGTGTATTGGACCCCGGCCATCGCGGTCTCCGGCATGACGTTCTACACCGGCGACAAATTTCCCAAATGGAAGGGCGACGTTTTCGTCGGCGCACTCCGCACCGGCGAAATACCGGGCACCGGCCACGTGGACCGCATTCTGTTCAACGACAAGATGGAAGAGCTGCGGCGGGAATCACTGCTTACGGATCTGCATCAGCGCATCCGCGACATTCGCCAGGGCCCGGACGGATTGCTCTATGTTTTGACCGACGAAAAAGAGGGCGCGGTGCTGAAGATCGAGCCCGTCCAATAGGAGCGCCGCATGGCACAAGATTGCACACAACTTGTCCGGTCCTTCTATGACGCCTTCGTCCACCACGACATGGACCGGTTTCTCGCGCTGCTGCATCCGGAGATCGAATGGTTCGCGGCGGAGGGCCTGCTGTACGCGGACAAGAGTCCCTACGTCGGCCCGGAGGCCGTACGCAACCTCATCTTCGTGCGCATGCGCGGGGATTGGGAGCCGTTCGAAGTTACTGCGAACGAAATCCTGGGCCAGGACAATCTAGTCATCGCCAGCGGGCGCTTTCGGGGCACTTACAAGGGTAACGGAGCCAGCATCGACGCGCAGTTGGTGCAGGTGTTCCAGTTCAAGGACGGAATGATCGCCAAGGTGCAAGTGTACACCGACACGGCGCAGTTCAAGGATTCGATCACGCAGTTGCGAAAGTAGCGTTACTTACCTTTGCCCTTGCCTTTTGCTTTGTCCTTCCCTGCCCCGGCGGCGGCAGTGGGGATTGGCAGCATCTGCGCGTTCCATTTTTCGTACTGCGATTTGAGTCCCGTGAAGATCTCGGTGTGGATCACCTTGAGATCGCCTTTTTCGCCGGGGTCCACCGAGAGATCAAAGAGGTGCTCATTGCCGCCCTCCGCCAGATACTTCCATTTGCCGGAGCGGCAGGCTCCCATGCCGGTCATGCGGAAAAAGAGCGTGCGGTCAAACTCCGCCCCGCCTGTCAGGACACTCGTCAAGTCCACGCCGTCCAAAGGATACGCGGTGTCGGCCTTGGCACCGGTGATGCCGAGGAACGTCGCCGTCCAATCGATGGTGGCGCAGGCTTGATGGGACGTCCGGTTCGCGGGAATCACGCCGGGCCAGCGCGCGATGGCAGGCACGCGCAGGCCGCCTTCCCACAGGTTCATCTTCTGGAAGGAGAAGGGCCAGTTGTAGGAGTATCGCTCGCCGCCGTTGTCGCTGGTGAAGACCACCAACGTGTTGCGTTCCAGCTTGGCTGTTTTGAGGGCTCGCAAGACGCGCCCGATGCCCTGATCCATGCGGCGCATCATGGCCCCATAGGCCACCTGCGACCCGCCCGCTTGCATGTGCCCAGGAGCATCGTGATTTGCGTTCTTGTCCTCCGGGCCATCCCAGGGCCAGTGCGGGGCGTTGTATTGCAGGGATAGGAAGAACGGCTTGACGTGCTTGCGCGTGAGCACCTTGATGGCGCGGTCCGTGAACAAGTCAGTGAGGTAGCCTTCGTCCTTGGAAGGGACCAAGTTTTCGTAGAGGTCCACTTTGCCCACGGTGTTCTTGTGGGTGAAGTAATCGGCCCCGGATCCGTTGATGCCGTAGAACTCGTCGAAGCCGTGCCTGTTGGGTCCGAACTTTTCCACGTTGCCCAGGTGCCACTTACCGATGAGGATGGTTTCGTAGCCGTTCTTCTGCATCTGCGCGGCGATTGTGGGATGGTTCTCCGGAATGCCGATGTCGTTGTTCCCGTCGGTTAAGGGTTCGCGCAATCCGACTTCCAGGCGTTGCGCATAGCGGCCGGAGTGGAACGCGGTGCGCGTGGGCGTACACACGGGCGCCGAGGCGTAGTTATCCATGAACTTCATGCCTTCGCGGGCCATCGTGTCGAGGACCGGCGTCTTGTAGTCAGGGCGGCCGTAGCAGCTGAGGTCCCCATAGCCCATGTCATCGGCGAGGATGAAGAGGACGTTGGGCCGCGGGTTGCGCGCCGCGAGGGCTTCGCGGGTAAGTGCCGTGGCGGCGACGGCGGTTTGAAGGAATTGGCGGCGATCCATAACGACTCATTCTATACCACGGCGGATTCCGGCTAACCCTCCCCCTTCCACGGCCCCCGAAAACGTGACAAAATACGGACGGTGTGGCCGGTCCCGGAGTCCGGCGCGCCAAGGAGCGTCCATGTTCATTACGAAGAAGCATTTGCCGCGTCGTACATTCTTGAGGGCCGCGGGCGTGTCGCTTGCGCTGCCGCTGCTGGAATCGATGGTGCCGGCGCAAACGCTGCTGCGCAAGACGGCGGGTACGGGAGCCTCGCGGGTGGGCTTCGTGTACGTGCCGCACGGGGCCATCATGGACCAGTGGACTCCCTCCACCGAAGGCACGGGCTTTGAATTCCCGCGCATCCTGAAACCTCTGGAACCGTTCCGCGACCGCGTCAACGTCATCAGCGGGCTGGGGCATCGCGCTGCCGATTCGACGGCCGTGCATTCGTTGAGCCCCACCACTTGGCTGAGCGGCGTCCGCCCGAAGCCGACGCAGGGCGTGGATGCATTCGCAGGCGTGACGGCGGACCAGATCGCCGCGCAACACATTGGACAGGACACGGTGCTGCCGTCGATGGAAGTCGCCATTGAAGACTACTCCGCGCTCATCGGGGCCTGTGACCGCGACTACGGCTGCATCTACATGAACACGCTGTCCTGGCGCACGCCCACTACGCCGATGCCGATGGAGATCAATCCGCGCAAGGTGTTTGAACGCATGTTCGGCCAGGGTGGTTCCGCGGCGCAACGCGCGGCACGGCGCAAGGAAGACCAGAGCATCCTCGATGCGATCCTGGGCGAAACGAAGAGCCTGCAAACCACGCTCGGCTCCACCGACAAGGCCACGCTCGATGAGTACCTCGACAACATCCGCGAGATCGAACGCCGCATTGAGCGCGCCGCGGCGTCCACTTCAGACCCGTCGCTACAGGTGCCGGAGACACCGGCGGGCATTCCGTTTTCCTACGACGACCACGTCGCGCTGATGTTTGACCTGCTGGCCGTGGCGTATCAAGCCAACATCTCCAAGGTGTTCACGTTCATGATGGCGCGCGAGGTATCGAACCGGACCTATCCGCAAGTGGGCGTGCCGGACGGCCACCACGCTACGTCCCACCACCAGAACCGCGGCGAGAAGATTGAGAAGCTGGTCAAGATTCAGAACTATCATCTGTCTCTGTTCGCGAAGTTCCTGGCAAAGTTGCAGGCCACCCCGGACGGCGATGGCAGCGTGCTGGATCATTCGGTGCTGCTCTACGGCAGCAACATGAGCAACAGCAACGCGCACAACCATTTCCCGCTTCCGAACTTGCTGATCGGCGGGGCGCAGGGGCGCATGAAGGGCGGGCGGCACTTGAAGTATGACGACCACACGCCGATGACCAACCTGCTGGTGACGATGCTGGATAAGGTCGGCGTGGAACTGGAATCTCTGGGCGATTCGAATGGCCGTCTGGCAGGAGCGTAACCCATGCGAATGATCCTTCCTCTTCTGCTGACGACGTCGCTGTTCGCGCAGAAAGCGCCGGTGAATAAAGTTGACCCGGACGGCACCACGTCCCTGCATTGGGCGGCGCGCAACAACGATGTGGGGCTGGCGTCGAGCTTGCTGAAAGCCGGGGCGAATCCGAAGACGGCGAACCGCTACAACGTGACGCCCTTTTATCTGGCCGCCCAGAACGGCAGTGCGGAGATGTTGCAGCTGTTCCTCAAGGCGGGCGTCGATCCGAACGCGACGACGAATCTGCAAGAAACGGCGCTGATGACGGCGGCACGCAACGGCAGCGTGGACGCGGCGAAGGTTCTGCTGGATGCAGGCGCAACGATTGACGCGCGCGAAGAATGGCACACCGAAACCGCGCTCATGTGGGCCGCGGCGGAACGGCATCCGCAGATGGTGGCGTACCTGATCCAGCGCGGGGCGGACGTCAACGCGAAGTCGAAGGCCAACAATTGGGAGAGGCAAAACACAGCCGAGCCGCGCGAGAAGTGGCTGCCCTACGGCGGCATGACGCCGCTGCTGTTCGCGGCCCGCGAAGGCTGCCTGGGCTGCGTGCAGGCGCTGGCCGAACGCGGTGCGGATATCAACGTGCAGGACCTGCGCGGCGTCAGCGCCCCGGTGATGGCGATCATCAACGGACACTTCGACGTCGCGGCCTACTTGGCGGACAAGGGCAGCAATCCGAATCTGGCGGACGATACAGGCCGCACGGCGTTGTTCTCCGCGGTCGATTGGAACACGGTCCCCATGTCCAACCGCCCGCCGCCCCCCGGCATCATTGAACAGGAAGTGAGCGCGCTTGCGCTCATCAGCAAGCTGATCGAAAAGGGCGCGAACGTCAATGTTCAGTTGACCAAGCAGCAGCCCTACCGGGCCAAGCTGGATCGTGGACAGGACAGCATGCTTTCGGCGGGGACCACTCCCTTGCTGCGGGCGGCTAAAGCCGGCGACGTTGCGGCGATGAAGGTCCTGCTGGCAGGGAAGGCGGATGTGAATTTGCCCACACGCGCCGGTATTTCTCCCCTGATGGCCGCTGCAGGCATGGGCACCAAGGAAGAGGACGCCACCGGCCGCTTCAAGACGGAAGAGGACGGCATTGAAGCGATCGACCTGTGCCTGAAGGCCGGCGCGGACGTCAACGCCGCCAATGGCCAAGGCCAGACCGCGCTGCACGCCGCCTCGCAGATGGGCTTCGATAAGATTGTGGCCTACCTGGCTGCCCACGGAGCCAACGTCAACGCCAAGGACCAGCGCGGCTTCACGCCGCTGGACGGCGCTCTCGGCGACATGGGCGGGGGCGGCGGTTTCGACGGCAGCCGCAAGGACGTGCATGAGTCCACGACGGCCATCTTAACCAAGCTCGGCGCAACTAAGGGCGCGGCTTCGCCCAAACCGCTGGCGCGTTAGCCGACCGATTTCGCCCGCCGTTTCGGGTGATCTAGCAGCCCTCTAATACACTGGCTTGAACGCCACCTGCACGCCCGCCGACGGTGCCCACACGCCCGTGATGCGGTTGTACTGCATGCGCACGTTGGCTGCGATCGTGAACCCGCTCGACATCCGGGCAGCCAACTCAAACTTCCCCGCGCGCAGATCTTCGCTGTAGGGGCGCGCCACCGCCAGTTGCTCGCCGATCACCGACGCCACCAGCCATTCGCGCGCCGCCCAGAAGCCTTGCAGATAACTCGCATGCTGACGGAACGCGACGCCTGCCGCGTTCATGGTACGGTCCGTCACATCATGCTCCGCCAGGATTCCCCAGCGTCCGAACCCGAGCCGTGCGTATCCGCCCAGCATCCGCCGGTCCATCTGCGTGGTGGAACCGCGCAATCCAGTAATGCCGAAGACCGTCTTGCCGGAGCCGAGCAGGTCGAATTCCGCCAGCCCTCCGCCCCCGGCCTCACGCCGCCCGCCAGTCTGCCAGCTGGGCCCGAAGGCAAACGGAATGACTTGGTAGCGCTTGTGCCAGAAGAACAGCTTGACCTGGTTCGGCGTGTCATAGAAGCCCCCGTCGTTGCGCGAGCGCAGTAGCGTCCCCAAATCGGCAACGTAGACTCCTGTGGGCAGCAGATCGCGGCCCGCGGCAATCTCGAAACCATTCTTGGGACGATACTGCAGCATGGCGGAGCTCAACATCGCGCGCCCTGGAATGATCGCCGGATCGTACGGCTTGTTCGGCCGCGGTTGCACGCGGCTCTCCGCCATCACCACCGCGGACACGCGAAAGCCCTTGCCCAGTTCCGTCGCGTTGCGATAGAAGACGCGATTGCGCATCAGGGTGGCCCACGGCCCGCCCGTCGACGACGATGACGCCGCCTCTTGTGAAACCCAGCGTACGTCCTGGCGCATTCGGCCACCCGCGGTAAGGATGCGCGCCACCGCCGATTCGGACGGCTTGTACTCGCCCGCCCCGTAGCTCTGCGCCTGATCGATCCCTCTGCCGTACGAGTTCAACACTCCACCACCCTGCGCAGCAATGTGGCAGGAAACGCAATTCGTGTACCCCAGACGCACCATCGTGGGCAGCGCGAAGGCGGAACTTCCGCCCAGCGCTGCCAATGCCATCAGTGCTAACCACCGCATCTATTGAGTACCTCCGGTGCTGGCGTGAACCACGGCTTGGTGACCCGTAAATTGAAAGCTGAGCTTTACTTCATCCGCCGCTTGCACGCCCAGCTGCGAAGGCCGCTCAATGCCATAGTCACTCAGCTTCACTGCCGCTGAGCCAGCAGCCTTGAAGGTGGACCCGCCCTCTTCCTTCACCTTCAGCGTGATGGCGAAGGGTTTCTCCACTCCGCGAATGGAGAGCGTACCCTTGATGGCGCACGGGGTTTCGCGTCCCGCCTGTACCGCGCATCCCAAGTTGGCGGCCTTGAACTGCAAATCCGGCATCGAACCATCAGCCTGCGTGAAGATGTACTTCCGCATGTGTTCGTCGCGCAGGCCCATACCGGTGGAGATGGACTTCACCGGCAGCGAAGCTTGAATCTGTTCGATCTCCAAGATCCCTGCCGTGCGAGCGGCTTTGACTTCCGCGCGCATCGCGTTGGTTTTCCCGTGAACGGAGACCACGGAGAGATTGGTCTCTGAATCGAACTGCACAATCCCGCCTTCCACCTGCACATTCATCGGCGTGACCGTCTGCGCGGCAAGCGTCGAACCGAGTAGACACACTCCGGCTGCAAACAAATTTCTGGTTTTCATGAAACGTTCCTCTTTCGTATTTTTGAAGACACTACTCGCCACGTCTTCGCGGCCGATCATTTATCGCCGAGGGCACGCCTCGCGCGTCAAGGCGCGTGGAGTACCTGATCGGATGGAGTACTGCTCTTTCGAGAGTGTAGAGAATTGCGGATCGTTCAACAATCCGCGATTGAACCTACGACATTTCTAGGTGCAGCATATTTCGTGGTAGCTGCTCTTTTCTCTCCGAACTATTGAGTAGAGTCCACATCGCACGGAAACGTTACCCGCATAAAACACCTAGAACGCTTGCTACCATGAGTCCGAGGAACATTTATGGTGCGTATCATTGCGGCACTTGGAATCACTCTTATGCTGGCATCCTGTACGAAGCAACCGGACCCGGCGTTTCTCGCCGACGCACAGAAGTGGCGCGCGGATCGCGAGACGCGCTTGCGCGCGGAGGATGGCTGGCTCACGCTGGTCGGGTTGTTCTGGATTGAAGAGGGCGTGAGCAAGATCGGTTCCGATCCTGGCGCGGATGTGCCGCTTCCCGCGGCGCTGCCCAAAGAGGTCGGCACCGTTACGCTGCACAAGGGCGAGGCGCGGTTCGAGCCGGCTAGCGGCGTTGCATTGAAACCAACGCTGCTGCATGACGACGCGAAACCCAACTATGAAGTACTGACGTTGGGCTCGGTGCGATTCTATCTGATCGAGCGCGGCGGGCGCTACGGCATCCGCGTGAAAGACACGAACAGTCCCGCGCGCGTGAACTTCGCGGGGCTCGATTGGTACGCGCCGGATGAATCCTGGAGCGTGGAGGCGAAGTTGACGCCCGCGCCGCACAAGGTGACGTTTGATACCGAGGTCGGCGTGAAGCAGGAAAGCGACAGTCCGGGCTACTTGGAGTTTGAGCGCGCCGGCCAACACTACAAACTGGACGCGGTGACCGAGGAGGGCGAATTGTTCCTGGTGATTCGCGATGCCACCAGCGGCAAGACCACCTACGCGGCCTCGCGATTTCTGTACGCACCGCTGCCGGACAAGGACGGTCGCACTCGGCTCGACTTCAACCGGGCGTACAATCCGCCGTGTGTGTTCACGCCGTTCGCGACATGCCCTCTACCGCCGCCAATGAATCGCATGACGGTTGCGATTGAAGCGGGCGAGAAGAAGTACACTGGACTATGAAGCGATTCCACACCGCGATCCACATTCAGGCGCCGCAGGAGAAGATTTGGAAGATCCTCACCGACGCCTCGGGGTACACGTCGTGGAATACCACGGTCGACAAAGTCGAGGGCCGCATCGCGCTGGGTGAAAAGGTCACGGTCCACGCCAAACTCAGTCCGGGTCGCGCGTTCCCGGTGACCGTTTCGAGTCTCGACGCACCCAGGCAGATGGTGTGGAGCGGCGGGATGCCGCTGGGCCTGTTCAAAGGCGCGCGCACCTATTCGCTGACGCCGCGCGACGGCGGCGTGGAGTTTTCCATGACCGAAGAATTTACCGGACTGATGGCCCCGTTGATCACCAAGTCGATTCCCGACATGCAGCCCGCATTCGAGGAATTCGCGGCCTGCCTGAAGCGTAAAGCCGAGGCCGCTTGAGACACCGCTTGACACGGGCCTCGCTTGGCGCGAGGATATCTGAAGACCTTTAGGAGGCTGCCACATGAAATCGCGTCTTTTTGCGGGAGTGCTTGCACTCGGATTGCTCGCCGGACAGATGCCGCTCACCGCGCACCACTCGACCACCATGTACAACATGGCGTCGCCGACCACCGTCACCGGCAAGGTGAAACGCTTTGAGTGGACCAATCCCCACGCCTACATCTATCTCGACGTCACTGGCGCGGATGGCAAGGTGACCACCTGGGAAATTGAGATGATGAGCCTGAATCACCTGAAGAGCTACGGCTGGACCCGCAAGACCGTAGTCGAAGGCGAAACCATCAGCTGCACCGGCGGCGCGGCCAAGAGTGGTCAACCCGCCATGCTCAGCTCGCTGATGAAGCTCGGCGACGGCCGCATCATCAAGTCGTAAAGAACGCTCCTCTTCATTACTGTTGACACTTCCAGCAAGTGTATTAGTCGATCGACAGACTAATACACTTTGCTTTTTCATACCCACCCAACCTCCGGCATCCCGCTCTATCTCCAACTCATCGAACAGGTGAAACACGCCGTCGAAACCGGTGCCCTGCGCGAAGGCGACCGCCTGCCCACCATCCGCAAGGTCTCCGAGGACCTGGTGATGAACCCCAACACCGTCGTCCGCGCGTACCGCGAATTGGAGCAGGCAGGCGTGATCGAAGTGCGGCACGGCTCAGGAGCCTACGTCAAGGAATCCGGCGGGCGCGCGCGCGTCATTCAGAAGGCGCAGAGCATCGTGCAATCGGCCCTGGAGCGACTGGAAGCTCTCGACATCACCGAAGACGAAATCCGCCGTGTGTTTGAAAACGAACTCGCGCAGATACAAATGCAAAAAAGGACGCCATGACCGATCTGATCATTGAGACCAACCAGCTCACGAAAACGTTCAAAGGCCAGCAGGCACTGAGCGGGCTCGACCTGCGCGTCCCCGCCGGCAGCATCTTCGGCTTCCTGGGCCGCAACGGCCCAGGCAAAACGACCGCCATCAAGACGCTGATGGGCCTGCTCCACATCGAAAGCGGCGAGGCCCGGTCTTCGGCATCCCCGCGGCCGACGCCGACCGCTCCATCGAAATCCGCCGCCGCATCGGCTTCGTCACCGAGGACAAGGAACTCTACCCCTACATGACGGTGGAGCAGATCGTCGCCTTCACCCGCCCGTTTTTCCCCAAGTGGCGCGATGACGTGGCCCAGCGCTATCTCAAACTCTTCGACCTGCCTCCCAAGAAAAAGATCCCGGCCCTATCGAAGGGCATGCGCTCGAAGCTGATGCTGGTGCTGGCTATCTCGCGTGGAGCCGACCTGCTGATCCTCGACGAACCCACCGACGGCCTTGACCCCGTAGCCATCGAAGACGTGCTGCGCGAGTTGGTGTCCATCGCCGCCCAGGAGAGAACTACCATGTTCTTCTCCTCGCACCAGCTTTCCGAAGTAGAGCTGATCTCCGATCACGTCGGCATCATCGACAAAGGCAAGATGGTGGTGTCCGGCTCGCTCGACGACATGAAGGCGCAGTATCAACGCTTGCAAGTCGTGTTCGCCAACGCCTCGCAGATTCCCGAACGTTGGGAAGACGGCGCGGACCACGTGCGGCAAGAAGGCCGCACCGTTTCGATCCTGGCCAGCCGCAACGTGGACGCGATCGTCGAACAAGCCCGGTCCATTTCGGGGACGTCGGTCGAGCGCTTCCCCGTGACGTTTAAAGAACTCTTCCTCGAACACGTGAGGAGCAACTGACATGCTCTGGTACAAAGCCTGGTTGGAAACTCGATTTCGGCTGTTATTTCTTGTCGGGCTGATACTGCTCTTCCGTGGCGTGGTGTCCACGGGAGTTGGCCGGCCGCTGCCGGCCCTCGTGCGGCTCCAGAGCGATTGATTGATGGTCGCAGCTGCGGCTGCTCTGCTTGCGGGTGCGGGCATAGCAACCCAGCCCGCGTTTCAGGCAAGCAAGGGATTACATGGGTCCACGCTCTTTACACTCAGTTTGCCGGTCTCTCGACTGCGGCTGCTTTCGGTGAGGGCTGGACTCGGCTGGTCGCTGGTGATCGCTTTCGTTGTAGCGCGTTGCACGGCGCTTTGGTTTGATTTTCCCACGGAGACGCTTTCGACCATGCTCCAACAAGCCGTGGATTTGGTCATATGCTCAACCGGACTCTATGCGTTCCCGACGCTTTTCGCCACCTTTCTTGACGAACAGTGGCGCTACTTCGGCAGTATGAGCATGATGTTTGGGTTGCGGTATTTGTTCACGCAGCCGGTATTCCCGCCGTCGTTGAACCTGATGCGGGCCATGGGCGAGGACTCTCCGATAGTGAGCCACTCCATGCCGTGGGCGGCCATGGCCTTCTCGCTGGGGCTAGCCGCGGTGCTCTTCTACGCCGCGTTGAAGATCGTGCAGAGGCGGGAGTACTGACATGCTTTGGTACAAGAGTTGGTTGGAGACGCGAGTTCGCCTATTGGTTGCCCTGGGGATGCTGAGTTTCTTCCTCATGGTTCAGTATCAAAACCGGCTGGCATCGCAGCGCTCGTTTCTTATGGTGGCGCAAAGCGAGTGGCTGATCGTCGCCATGGTCGGCATCCTGCTCTCTGGGGCGGGCGTCGTGACGCAACCGGCGTTCCAAGCAACCAAAGGGTTGCACGGCTCCACGCTGTTCACCCTCTCCCTGCCAGTGACGCGGCGCCGATTGCTGGCCATTCGCGCCGGTCTCGGTTGGATAGCGATGGTCTGCCTGCTGGCGGCGCGGAGCTGCGCGGTGTGGTTCCTCTTCCCGATCCTGCGGGAAACCGCAACGCCGGTAGTGATGTTGCAACAGTTCCTAACGCTCACCGTGTGCGCCACGGGGCTCTATGCGATTCCGGTGCTGTTAGCGACATTCCTGGACGATCAATGGCGCCTGCAAGGCAGCTTCCTCGCGATGGCAGCGCTGTGGTACCTCTGCAACCGCACGCCTTTGCCTGCATCCCTCAATCTTATACGTGCCATGGGAGAAGGCTCGCCGTTGTTCTCGCACACCATGCCGTGGACGGCGATGGCTTGCTCGCTTGGGCTGGGCGCGGCGCTATTCTTTGCCGCGCTGAAGATCGTCCAGCGGCGGGAGTATTAGCGCACGATGGTGAACGCGCGCCGCCGGCCCGGCCCGTAGCGGAAGGTCGCAAAATCTGCGTCGAACGACGCAGCACGCTCAATCCCGAGTCTCTGCATCACGGCAAAGCTGGTTCGATCCACAATCGAAAACTCCTGATCCGGGAAGGCTTGGCCGATGCGCCACGCCGTCTCAAAATCGGCGGAGCCAACGGGTTCCACCACGGCGATGCCCCGGCGCAACAGCTCCCAAAATCGTTCGGCGGGCTTGCGGCCAAGTTTCTTGTGGAGAAGCGACCATGTCTCGATCAGGATGTGCTCCGATGTCACAAGCGCCTCTCCGGAGGAGAGCACAGCCTTCGCCCGTTTGTTGCTTGCATCGGCGGCATTCACCGCCGCAAACCACACCGAACTATCCACAAAAAGGCTCACGCCCGCGCGCGCTTCCGCATGGAGCTATACGCTTCCGCGATCATTGCGTCCTTATTGTTGGCTATGTCGGTGGGCGCGGACCCCAGGTCGAAAATCATGCGCGGGTCCGCCTTCGGCCCTGTGGTTCCCAAGTCACGATTAACCAAGGTCCTGACATACTCCGCCAGCGAAATTCCGAGGTCGCCTGCGCGTTGTTTCGCTCTGCGCCGTATCTCTGGCTCCAGCGTAATCTGCGTGCGTGCCATCATGATGGCACCATCATAGCATTCACCTCACCAGAGCTATACTGGACCCGAGGCACACTATGAAACACACCGCATTCTTCATCGCTCTCCTCGTCCCCGCCGCCTGGGCGCAAGCCCCCGCTGCCGACCTCGAGAAAGCTCTCTCCGCCGCACCCGCGCAGCTGAAGGAAGCCGCCACCGTCATCAAGTGGAAACCCGACTTCACCTATGACACGTTGAAGCAAGGCACCAACCGTCTGGTGTGCTACGACCAATCCGGCCTGCCGGGCCAACAAGCGTACTCCATCGAATGCACCAGCATCGCCAACCTGAAGCGCGCCGCGCAGAACCTCAAGTTCGAAGCCATGGGCGCGCAGAAACAGGCCGCGCTGGACGCCGCTGAAAAAGACGGCACGCGTGAGAAGCCCGAGTTCGGCTCGGTCTGGTATCACCAGATGGGTGCCGACAAGGACAAAGCCCGCCCCCACATGACCATCGCTGTGCCGTTCGCCACGGAGAAGACCATCGGGCTTCCAGAGAACGGCCGCGGCGGCGGAGTGTGGATCATGAACGCCGGAACGTCCACCGCACACCTGATGACGCCGGGTGAGTAATGCGGCCCGCGCTGTTGATCGTGGTAGCGGCACTCCTGTCCGCCGCTCCCGCGCCGCGTAAGTTCACCGGCAAAATCACCGACAACATGTGCGCCCGCGCCGACCATCGGCAAATGCAGATGGGAGCCGACGACGCCGAATGCACCATCGCCTGCGTGCGCGCGCACGGAGCTCTCTACGTCTTATGGGACGGCAAGCGGGCTTACGAACTCAGCGATCAGGACCGCCCCGAGAAATTCGCCGGCAAAAAAGTCACCGTCACCGGATCGCTGGACGCCAAGGGCGTGATCCAGCTAACTTCCATCGCAGCTGCTCACTGAACCGCGACCGCCAGGGAGCCGTCAGGTGGTGTACAATCCCAACATGAGCAACCCATCCTCATCTGACCGCCGTTCGTTCCTGACCCGCTTCCACGCCGGAGCCGCCGCAGCCATCGCCTTCACCAGCGTAGCCCTGGCGCAGACCAAGCCCGCCGCGCCCTTCGTCCCCGCGCGCCACGAAAAGGACGACTGGATGGACGTCATCGGCAGCAAACACCGCATGGTGATCGACACCACATCCACCGCAGGTTTCAGTGATGGAACCCTCTTCGCGAACAACTTCCTGCTGGCCAACCGCAATGACTACGGCCTGCAGAACGCCGACATCGGCGTGATCGTAGTCGCGCGTCACCTCTCCACCGGCTACGGTTTCAATGACGCCATGTGGGCCAAGTACGGCGCGCAACTGGGCGACCAACCCGCTCCCGGCGCGCCGGCCAAGGAAGCTCCCAAGACCAACCCCAGCGCGCGAAGCATCACCAATCTCGCGGGACAAGGCGTCCACTTCGCCATCTGCGCCATGGCCACGCGCCGTCTAGCGGGGCAGATTGCGGGAACCGGCGGCAACGTCGACGCCATCGTCGCCGAACTGAGCGCCAACACCGTCGCCAACGGTCACATGGTGGCCGCCGGCATCATCGCCGTCAATCGCGCGCAGGAACGCGGCTTCACCGCCGTCAAGGCGTAGTCTGCTCCAGCACCGCCTTGGCCTGTAGCAAGTGGCGGCGTTCATGCGCCACGATGATGTCGAACACCCGGTCAACCCGCAACACCACCATGCGGTTCGCGGGCGACGACACCACGCGGTCCAGGAAGCCCTGAGCGCCTTCGATCTCCCGCGCCAACTGCGCCTGATGGGCCGCGAATTTCGCCACGATGTCGCCGGGGATCGTGCTCTGGCTCGACTCAAACGGTGGGAACGTTTTGTTCTTGCGCGTGGCTTCCGGCTGGACCGAACTTAGGATCATTTTCCCGAACGAGTTCGCCAGGAAACCGAAGCGTGCGTTGAAATGCGGCTGATAGGTCCCCGCCTTGATTCCAGCAAAGATCGGGAAATACGCGGTGTTGGTGGTGATGACGTGGTCGATCCCCTGCCCCACGCTCCAGCGGTCCGCACTAGGCTTCCAATTCAGTTGCGCCTCGCTCAACTCGCCGAACGCTTCATGGTAGTCGCGCGTGATCAGCGGAAGCTCCGAAATCCACTCCATGCTTCCATCATAACGCTCCAAAAAGAGGTACCCTCTTATGAATGGGCAACACTCTGCTGCCGACCACGCTGGTCGGTTCCTACACGCAGCCGGACTGGCTGATCAATCGAGACAAACTGGGCAAACAGATGCCCCCTCGGGTACGCGCGGCTGATCTGTGGCGCGTGGACGAAAAGTGGCTGGAGCAGGCGCAGGACGACGCCACTCTGCTGGCCATCCGCGATCAGGAACGCGCTGGACTCGACATCTTAACCGACGGCGAAATGCGGCGCGAGAGCTACTCGAACCGCTTCGCCACCGCGCTCGACGGACTGGACATTGATAACCCGGCGGAGATCCTCAGCCGCAGTGGCCAGAAGGTCCTGGTCCCGCGCGTGAAGGGCAAGATCCGCCGCCGCCATGCCGTGCAGGTGCGCGACGTGGAGTTCCTGCGCGCCAACACGGACCGCAAGATCAAGATCACCGTACCGGGCCCGTTCACCATGACGCAGCAAGCCGTGGACGAATACTACAAGGACGAAGAGCAGCTCGCGCTGGCGTACGCCGAAGCCGTCAATGCCGAAATCCAAGACCTGTTCTCGGCGGGAGCCGACGTGGTGCAGATCGACGAGCCGTGGATGCAGGCCATGCCGGAGAAGGCGCGCCTCTACGGCGTCAACGCGCTGAACCGCGCCCTTGAGGGTATCAAGGGCACGACGTGTGTCCACATTTGTTTCGGCTATGGAGCGCTGGTCGCCGGCCGGCCCGAAGGCTACTCTTTCCTGCCCGAACTCGCCTCCACCTCCGCCAAGCAGATTTCGATTGAGACGGCGCAGTCCGGCCTCGATTGCTCGGTGCTCAAGAAGATTCCCACGCAGACCATTCTGCTGGGCGTGTTGGATCTGGCATCGAAGATCGCGGAGACGCCCGAAGAGGTGGCCGCCCGCATTCGGCGTGCGCTTCCCTATATCGACGCCGAGCGGCTCATCATCGCTCCCGACTGCGGCTTGAAATACATGCCTCGGCAGGTGGCCTTTGACAAAATCAAGGCGATGGCCGACGGTGCTGCAATCGTGCGGGAAGAGCTCCGTCTCAAGGGACTTGAAGCATAGTATATTGATGGAACGGCTCGAAGGAGCCGCTCCATGTTCCAACGACCTGTCCTGTTCTTACTCGCCTGTATTTCGGCGAGTGCTGCGGCGCCTGTCCGCCCGCTCCTGTTCGAACCAACGGAGGCAACGGGCGGATTCCTGGCGCGGGGCACCGACCATTCCCTGCGTTTCACGTCGACCGGCATCGACTTCAGCGGCGAAGGCTCGCCCACGGTCCATCTCTCCTTCTCAGGAGCCCGCGCGGTAGCTCCCGTGGCGCAAGGCAGCTCGGTTTCCGAGTCGCACTACTACGTCGGCAAGGACTCGTCGAAGTGGCGGACCGGCGTGCCCAACTATGAGCGCATCCGCTATACCGGCATCTATCCGGGCATCGATCTGATCGCGTACGGCGCTGAGGGATTCTTTGAATACGACCTGGAAGTAGCTCCCCACGCCGACCCGTCCAAGATCCGCATGCGCGTCCAGGGCACCCCCGAGGTCTCGGTCAACGCCGACGGCGATTTAGAGCTGGGCAAGGCCGGTTTCCGGCTACGGCGGCCTCGGGTAACGCAGCAGGGCCGGGAGATCGCTGCGGAGTTTCGCATCGGCGCGGACGGCCTCGCGCGTTTCTCGCTCGGCGAATACGATTCCGCCAAGCCGCTGACGATTGATCCCATCATCACCTTCTCCACATTTCATGGAGGAACTTGGGGAGAGTCGACCGACGACGTCACCGTGGACAAGGACGGAAATGTGTACGTCACCGGTTATACAGGATCGGACGTTTGGCCGGGAACGGTCCTGTTTGGCCAGTATCCATCGACTCACCAATGGGGGTTCGTCTCCAAATTCGCCCCGATGGTAAACGGCAGGTCGCAACTGCTGTACACAATTTTCCTGGGCTCCAATGCCGGATCGGTCTTTACAACTGCCCAGGGCGTCGCGGTGGACGGATTGGGAAACGTGATCGTTGTGGGGACCACCAATGCCCCCCAGTTTCCGATCGTCAATGCCGCACAGTCTCAGTTCTCAGCCGGCGCGTGCACGACACGCGAAGGGGGAAGTTCGCTCGACTGTCCCGACGCATTCGTGACGAAGTTCGCTCCAGACGGCAGGACGATTCTTTTTTCCACCTTTTTCGGAGGCCGGGACTTCAACGAGTTCAACAGCGTCGTAACCGACGCGGCGGGGGACATCTACGCAATCGGAGATACTAGCCTCACGACTCTCCAAGGCACTGCCACGGCGCTACAGCAGCGCTACGTTGGGGGTGTCCAGGACACTCAATTGGTGCGTTTCAGTTCCTCCGGCCAACTCCTTTACTCTACGTTCCTCGGCGGCAGCGCTCTCGACTCTCTGGGAGCAATCACAGTGGAAGCTGCCGGTGTAGTCTGGGTAGCCGGTTTCACCGATTCCACCGACATGCCCACTACCCCGAACGCGTATCAGCCGGCCTTTACCTCATTCCGGCGCAGCGCGTTCGTGGCGCGCATCGACACTAGGCTTGCGGGCAACGCTGGGCTCACCTACGCAACATTTTTCGGGCGAGCCGGTAACAACAGCCGGGCGAGCGGTATCTTCCGCGACTCCTCCGGCCAGGTGGTGTTCTGTGGCACCGCCCTCGTCGGTGGCATTCCGGCCACCACGCCCACAGCATTTCAAGCGCAGCCGCTCGGCCGTCCAACCCCTTCCCCGGCAGCTCCAGAGCTGACCAGCGGCGATGGTTACATCGCGCGCTTGAATCCGGTGCTGAGCGCTACGGCCCAGCTCACCTACGCGAGCTACGTCGGCGGAACAGGCCTCGAAGAAAACGTGCGGTGCGGCGAGGATGCCACCGGAAATTTCATCGTGACGGGAGAAACATCCTCAGGCGTACCATTCTTTACCACGGGCAGTCCGCTCCCTTATAAACCAGTCGGGAATGTGACAAACCACAATGTGTTCCTCATTCGGATTGATCCACGGGTCGCGGGTGGAGCACACCAGAGCATCCTTTTCGGCGGAAATGGGTTCGAGATCAACCTTGGGTTCGGCATGGATTCCACCAAGCGCTTCGCTTATATGGCGGGACGTACGGGTTCGGGTACTTTTCCTGTTTCTCAAGGTGCCACCCAAAGGCTCTACGGCGGGAACACGCTGACGCTGAACGGTCAGGAGGTGAATTCTTCGATTGGAGGCGGAGACACCTGGCTAACGCAGGTGGACGTCACGGCCACGCAGCCTGATCCCGCCAAGATTGTTCTTCTTGCCGGCGACTACCAGTTCGTTAACCCCGGGGCGACTCTGAGGATCAATCCCTCCGTGCGGCTGGTGGACGCGACGGACAAACCGGTGTACGCGGCTGGCTATCCAGTCGACTACTTCGGCACCAACGTGGGAGCAGTCGCTATCCGGGCGTTGACCGACTCCGACGGAGTGGCCGGACACGGAGTCTCGGTTTTGCGGGAGGGACCTGCCACTTTGATTCTCCAACTCTTGAACACTCCTCCTGTGACGTTCAACCTTAGGCGGATCACCGGGACTCTTCCGACGTCGGCGGTGATCCTTTCGGGGTCCGGCCAAAGCGGCAGAGCCGGCACCGAACTCTCGCAGCCGTTGGTGGTGGAGATCCGCGATGCGACCAACGGTCCACTGCAACGTGCGGGATTCCCGGTGCAATTCAAGGTGGACAACGTAACCGTAAGCTCGGGTGTGGTGGAGACGGATGCCCAGGGGCGCGCATCCACCCGCGTCACGCTGGGAACTAGGCCGGGGCCCATGAAGATCACCGTCGTGGTCGGGGCATTGCCGGAACAGACGGCAACGTTCAGCAGCACCGGTCCGGTGATCAGCGCGGCGGGCGTGGTAAACGCGGCCACCTTCGTGGGAGGCTCCGTGTCGCCCGGCTTGATTGTTACGGTGTTCGGCGACAGGATCGGGCCTTCCGCTTTGGCGCTGGGTGCGCCTGCCGCCGGAAAGTTCCCGGTATTGGTGGGAGAAACCCGGGTGTTGTTCGACGGCGTCCCGGCACCCATCGTCTACGTATCCTCGGGGCAGACCAGTGTGATTGTTCCGTACGCGGTGGCGGGGAAGACGTCCACGGTGATGACCGTGGAATACCAGGGTGTAGTCTCCAATGCTGCGACCATTCCGGTGGTGGCGGCTCGCCCCGGCCTGTTCTCGGCGAACTCCTCCGGCTCCGGCCAGGGAGCCTTGCTGAACGAAGACAATACCGTGAACTCGGCGTCTAACCCGCTCGCACGGCGCAAGATCGCGGTACTGTTCGCCACGGGCGAGGGCGTCACCACGCCCGGGGGCGTCGACGGACAACTCGCGACGTCGGTGTATCCCAAACCCAACCTGCCAGTACGGGTCCGCATCGGTGGTGTGGACGCCGAGGTACTCTATGCGGGCGCGGCTCCCACGCTGGTGGCCGGAGTGCTACAAGTGAACGTGCGCGTGCCCGCCTCCACCCCTGACGGGAATGCCGTGGTCGAGTTGTTCGTGGGCGACGCTCAAAGTCCCGCCACAGTCACCATGGCCGTGCGGGGCGACTAGTGTCTTGACCGCTGTTTCGGCCCACGCTCAGACGTGAGCTAAAGCTTCTTCCTCACCGTGCCGATGAACCCATGGGACTTTGTGTGCCAGGGGTCCATGTACGGAGTGAGGAAAGTGAGCGTCATGAAACGAACGAACCGATTTCTTTTGTTGGGTTTACTTGGAGTGCTCGGCGGCCTGTCCGCCATGGGGCAGGTGAACACCAGCATCCGGATCGTGTTGTCTGACCCAGACGCAAAGTTCATCGTGGACGGCCAGGAGTTCACCTATAACCAAAATTTTGTGTGGCCCGAGGGCAGCACGCACGTCGTCGAGTTCCCGACGCAGTTCCTGGCCTCGGACACGCAGCCCTACCAATATCACCCCAGTGGGCGGGCGCGTTGGACGTTTGGCGGCTGGAGCCCTGTCTCCACCGTGCCCATGACGCTGCCTGGCGGCAGCACCCAACGAATCACGGCCTCCCGTACGCTGACCGAATTGAAGGGCACAGTGATCAAAGAGTTCCCCGTGGACCTGGATTTTTCGCAGCCAAGTTCCGTGGCTGGCTGTACTCTGAGCGTGGAAGAAGAGCAGATCGACCGCCCTGGCGTCTTCACCGTCGATGGGACGTGCTTTGCGCAGAACCAGACGATTTGGCTGACCGCCGGCACGCATCGTATCCAGGCCTATCCTTATCCTGGGTATTACTACAAAGGGATGCTGGTTCATGGCGGATTCCAACCCTACCCGCCCACCTTTAATATGGAGATTACTTCCAGTACCGTCTTCGGATCGCTGTTCGCGCGCACCAAGCGCGTGCGCTTCTCCACCGTGCCTTCCGGGCTCCAGGTGCTTGTGGACCGTGCTCCGGTCACGCCGCAAACCGCCTTCACCATCCAACCTCCCAGCGCCTACTGCGGCGCGCCGTTCATTCCCATTAAGACTCCCCTGGGCATTCCGCACCTGTGCGTGGGAGATTTCGATTTCATCCCAGGCAGCCCGCACCAGATCGCGGCGCAGGAGATTCAGACAGACCCGACCGGCGACTTCTGGATCTTCGACCGCTTCAACAACGGCATGGGGCAGAACGCGACGCTGATTGCGCCCACCGACGTGTTCTCGCGGACCGATATCGCAGCTCTGTTTATTCACGGCGTGCGCAGCACCATCGATACCACCGTGCCCGGCTTGCGGATCGTGGTGGATGGCAAGGATGTGCCGCCGTCCCCGCGCTATGGCTTCATCTGGGCGGAGGGCTCCACGCATCGGCTCGCGCCGCCGGTTACGCAGAAGGACGCAAAAGGCCGTGTATGGAAGTTTGTCCGCTGGTCTGACGGCGGAGATCGTGAGCGCGATGTGACCGTGCCGGTGGGCGGCGGCGACTTCCGCATCGCGGCAGAGTTTGAGATTTTAGGCCAGATCCAGGTCACCAGCGCCCCGCCGGGGCTCAGCGTCAAGGTGAATGGCGCTGAGTGCGTCACCCCCTGTACCTATGACGCGGACCCGGGATCTGTGCTGGCCGTGGAAGCCCCGCAAAACGTGGCGCTGGCCGAGGGGTCGCGCTACGATTTCCTGAGCTGGACCGGCGGCACCGCGGCACTTGCACAGCAAGCCACCTTCACCCGCGACGTTCAAGTCTTCTCGGCGCAATACAGAGGTTCACACAGAATCCTGGCGCACGCCGACCCCGACGGCGGCGCGAAGTTCACCTTCAGCCCGGAGTCCGCCGACGGATTCTTCCCCGAAGGCAGCTCCGTGCAGATCACAGCCGTTCCGAACACAGGCTTCAAGTTCCTGGTGTGGGATCAGGACCTGAACAGCCGCTCCGCGGTGGAACGCATCCTAGTCAGCGCACCGTCCACGGTGGTGGCCAAACTGGAAAAGATCTCGGCCATCGCGCCGGCCGGTATTCGCAACGCGGCGGGCGACACGCCCGATGGTACGGTTGCACCCGGATCCATCATCTCCATCTACGGCGCGAATCTGGGGGAAGAACTGCTCATCGGCCCCTCGAATCCCTTGGCGCAGGCCATCGGCGACATCTACGTCACGGTGAATGACAGCATGCTGCCGCTGATTTTCGTTTCGCCGAACCAGATCAATGCGCAGCTCCTCTCCACGCTGGGTGAGGGCGAATACACACTGAAAGTCCACAGCACCGGCAAGCCCGACGTCAATGGAACGTTCCGGGTGAAGCGCAACGCGCCGGGTGTGTTCTTCAACGTGACCGCCGACGGCATGCCGCTGGTTGCCGCGCTCCATCAGGATGGGACGCCGATTACGCAGCAATCCCCTGGCCGCAAGGGAGAGACCATCTCCTTGTTCGGAACCGGCCTCGGCGGCTATGACCGGCCGATTATCGACGGATTCGTGCTTCCCGGAACTGAGGTCTACAATCTACTGGACCCGGTGAAGGTCGTGGCGGGCGTTCCGGCCAGTGGTCCGGCAGGTGCCAACGCCGCGCAGATTCCCGCTGCCGTGCGCGATCCCTTGTTCGCGGGCGGAGCGCCGGGAATGGTGGGCACCAATCTCATCCGCGTCAAGCTGGATGCGGATCTTCCGCCCGGCCAGGTGCTGGAACTTTCGCTCTCCGTCAACGGAGCGCAGAGCAACAAAGTCCAGCTGCCCGTGGAATAGAGATCAACGCACAAAGTAGGTTTCTTTATTCACCGCCGCATCCACGGCGATGTCGAAAAAGCCCACCATCATCTCATCCCAGCTCTGCAGGCCGTAGCGCACCGCCGCGCCCGGATCGGGATTGCGCGGGTTCGCCGCCGAGTTATCATACGTCGCGATGAAGTTCAGCCGCGTTCCCTTGGCCAGCGCGCGCGGCTCCGCCAGACGGTAAGAGAGCTGCCAATAGAAGTCGTAGGGCGACACCTTGAGCAGCGTCTCCACGCCTCCCGTCTCCGGCACCAGCGTAAACTCGAACGCTTTCCCGCGCAGGTGCATGTGCGGGAAAAAGCCGATCAGCAGCGCGTCGTTCGGCAACGTTCCCCACACCGCCACTTGGTGATTGGCCGCTCCGGGCGGAATGCGGAAGTCGGTGGTGGCCATCTGTAGCGTGATCACGCGCTTGGCCGGACGCTCCGACGCGAACATCAGCCCCACCTCCATCTTGTCGCGGACCTCGGTGCCCTTCGGCGTGTAATGCACCTCCAGCACCAGATCCGCGCCCGCCGGGATCAGCTTGGCCATGTCCTCGCGAAACACATCGGGCACCCCGCCGGGGGCGTAGACCGTCAGAATGTCCGCCGTCGTCGGACCACGCGTCCACGTGTCGCCCTGCTTGCGGATGTAGACCACGGCGTGATGCACCACGGCCCTGTCCGTGGGCTGCACCTCCACCCCGCGCACCCACTTGTCTTCAGACACCGCATTGGCGATGACCAGGTATTGATACTCCACCGCCTCCGCCGCGGGCACCAGGAACGGTTCCGGCATGGACACCACGGCGTCCACACGCGGCAAGTTCCACTCGGCCCAGCTGCGGGCGGGCGGCGCATCGGAGGGATTCCCTTCTGCCGCGCCGCGGTCTGACCACGCCATCAGCGTGCGCATCTCGGCATCCGGCAGCCGCCGGTCATGCGCGAACGTTCCGCAGCACGGGTCCGCGAACCACGGCGGCATCTTGCGGGTCGCCACCGCCTGCCGGATCGCCCGCGCCCAAGGACGCGTCTCCGCATACGTGGTGAACGCCATGGGAGCCATCTGTTCCGCGCGGTGGCATTCCTGGCACCGCGCCTGCAGCACTGGCAAAACATCCCGGTGAAACGTGACGTCCTGCCCGCGCAAAAGAGCGGCGGCGGCCAGCAGAATGGCGAAGGGCAGCATTGACCTCACTATAGCCCAGATTCGCGGGCAGTTATCCGATTTCGCTTGATTTCGCCAGCAAACGGCGTATACTTCTGAATTGTGAGCAGCGCCTTCCACATATCGATTCGCCGTTTTTCCTGTGACACCGGGATTTAGACGAACCCTTTTCCCCAAACATTCGTAGTCTACT